>CAYSVK010000001.1:0-727710 GCA_964434455.1 uncultured Ferrimicrobium sp.
TTCGACTACGACGGCGACTACGGCACGGTGCTCAACCGGTTCCTGATGCAGGCGGCCATCGGCCACCCGCTCACCGTGCACGGCACCGGTGGCCAGACGCGCGCGTTCATCCACATTCGCGACACGGTGCGCTGCATTGAGATTGCGTTGAATAACCCGCCGGACCGCGGCGACAAGCCGTCGGTGTTCAACCAGGTGGCGGAGACCTACCGCGTTCGCGACCTTGCCGAGCTCATTAGCAAGTTGACCGACGTCAAGATCGCGAACTTGCCGAACCCGCGTCGCGAGGCGGCCGAGAACGACCTCGTGGTTTCGAATAACCGATTCCTGTCACTGGGCCTCAACCCCACTCTCTTGAGCGAAGGATTGCTTGAAGAGAGTCGCGACATTGCGCTGAAGTACGCGGAGCGCGCCGATGTGTCGAAGATCATCGCCCGCTCGGTGTGGCGCAAGGGCATGGAGACATCACCCGACCTCGTGTGATGGTGCATTACACCGAGATCGAGTCGATCTACGGTGGCATGACATGGCCGGAGTCGTTGGAATTATTGGTTTGAATTCGGTGTCGAGGCGCTCGGCGTCAGACCACGCATGCGTGCTCAGCGAGACAGACAAATGTCGCGTCGATCACGGTGCGCCGATGCAAATTCGAGAGGACAACACCGTTGGACTCTGAACATCGCTCGCCTCGAATCGAGCCACTGCACCGCGAAGGGCGTCCAACACTCAACATCTTCGCCACGCTTCGGCACAATCCCGAACTGTTGAAAGGGTTCTTGGCACTTGGATCCACTCTTCTCCAAGGCGGTCGAATTCCCGAACGAGAGCGCGAGATTGTGATTCTGCGCGTTGGATATCGCTGTCAATCGGAGTATGAGTTCGTCCAGCACATGACCATTGGCCATCCGGCAGGAGTGACGACAGCCGAGATCAATGCGCTCTGTGAGGCGGGCACCACGCAATGGTCCTCCAACGATTTAGCGCTCATTGCTTTCGCCGACGAGCTCTGTGCGGCTACGACTGTCTCGCAATCGACATGGGACTCCTTGCGAACACGATTTGATGATGCTCAGATGCTTGAGTTGTTGGTTCTGGTCGGTTACTACCGATTGGTGTCGGGATTGCTCAACGGGGCGCAGGTTGCTCTGGAGCCCGGCGCTGCCGCGTGGCCCGATGGCGCTTTAACTTCTCGGAGTGCTCCTAGGGATGACTCGTGAGTACTGATCTGAGCGGCCGGCGGTTCCTCGTAGTGGGAGGCGGCACGCGAGAAACCGTGGGAGATGCGCCCCTCGGCAATGGCCGGGCTATCGCTTTCGCGATTGCTCACGCGGGCGGCTCGGTTGCAGTCAGCGATGTTCGAGAATCATCAGCTCGTAAGACGGTCGAGCTAGTTGAGAGCGCCGGTGGCCGCGGTTATGCAATTGGAGCGGATGCGGCTGACCCGGTCGACTGCGAACGCGTAGTCACCGAATCAGTGCGCCTCCTGGGCGGACTCGATGGAGTTGTTTGCAATGTCGGCGTCGGTGCCGGGCGAGGATTAAGTGAGACCAGCGCGAGCGAGTGGGATCACGTGTTTGCCGTCAACGTCCGATCACATTTCTTGACGTTGAAGTTCGCCTTGCCCCTGTTGTCTGACAACTCCTCGTCGATTCTGATTTCATCGGTCGCCGCACTCAAACCCGGAAGTTCCATTCCGAGTTACGACTCTTCCAAGGCCGCGCAAATCGGTCTTATGCGTCACGCTGCTCGCGAGGCCGCTGAGCGCGGAGGTCGTGTCAACGTGGTGGCCCCAGGTCTCATTGACACACCGCTGGGACGATTGGCTACGGCGGGCCGACCGAGTCGGGCCACGACTCGAGTGCCGCTCGGACGTCAAGGCACTGCTGAAGAGGTCGCCGCGGTCGTGACGTTCCTTCTGAGCGATGCGGCCAGCTACGTCACCGGGCAAGTGATTGCGGTCGACGGCGGTCTGTCTTCCCTGATCTGAGGGGTCGGGGCGAGGTCCGCCCCTTGCGAGTGACAGTGCCCCTCACTACGCTCCGATTCGGCGCATTCGGCCGTTCGCGGCCACCACAACTATGGAGGAATCATGAAAGTAGACACGCACCGCAACGGCGCGACGTGTTGGATGGATTTAGGCACCCCCGACATCGATGGAACGATGAAGTTCTACGGCGGACTGCTCGGGTGGACCTTCGCTGAAGGCAATCCAGAGACCGGCTTTTACCGTCAGTTCTCGACCAACGGGAATGTGGTCGGCGGGGCGATGCCGCTGCAGCAGCCCGAACAGCCGACGGCATGGACTGCGTACTTCAAGACTGACAATGTCGATGACTCCGTGAAGTTGGCGGAGTCTCTCGGCGCCACGACGATGATGCCGGGCATGGACGTCATGACCTTCGGGCGGATGGCGATCCTGATCGACACCGTCGGCGCCGCATTCGGTCTGTGGCAGCCCTACGACATGAAGGGCTCCGACGTCATCGACGAACACGGGGCTTGGGCATGGACCGAGTTGATGACGAGCGACATCGACAAGTCCGAGGAGTTCTATTCGAAGCTGCTCGGCTGGACGGTCGCTGATGCCTCTAAGGGCTCGCCGCAGTACCGCGAGATGAAGGTGGGCGACCAGTCGGTGGCCGGCATCATGGCGCGCATGGATGAGATCCCCGCCGAAGTCCCGAACTACTGGGGTCTGTACTACTGCGTGGACTCCATGGACAAGGCGATCGACTACCTGAAGAACAACGGAGCCACGATCGTGAACGGACCGATGACGATCGACCCGGGCACCTTCGTCAACTTCATTGACCCTCAGGGTGCCGCAATCGGCTTGCTCGAGCCCGCCAAGCACTAAGGATCATTCCTATTGAACTCTTAGGTTGGGCCGCGCGAGAGCGTCGCCCAACCTAAGAGACTTCATCATGTGACGTCGGCTCCCAGTACCGAGTCGTCGACCATTGCGCGCTGGATCACCTTCGACTTTGCCCTGAGCAAGGTGCCGCAGGTCACGGCTGCCTTTTGGGTGATCAAGGTCCTCTCCACCGGTATGGGCGAGGCGACCAGTGATTATCTGGTTCGCCGATTTGGCGGGCCGTCAGTCGTGCCCGTGGGTGCGCTTGGATTCGCTCTCATTTTGTTGTGGCAGCTGAACCTCCGCCGTTTTTCCACCCGGGTGTACTGGCTCACCGTGGTGATGGTGAGTGTGTTTGGCACCATGGCCGCGGACACGCTGCACATCGGGCTTCACGTGCCCTACGCCGAGTCGACGCCATTTTTCGCGATCGTGCTCGCGGTGGTCTTTTGGTGGTGGCGCCGGATTGAGCACACCTTGTCGATCCACTCAATCATCACGAGACGACGCGAGCTGTTTTATTGGGCGACGGTGTCGACCACGTTTGCGCTCGGTACGGCCGCGGGTGATCTGACGTCGCGAACGCTGCACCTGGGATATCTCGGTTCGACGTTTCTCTTTGCGGGAGCGATTGCAATTCCCGCACTGGTCTTCTTTGCGAATCGCGCGCACCCGATTCTCTATTTCTGGATCGCGTACGTCATCACTCGGCCGCTCGGCGCATCGGGAGCCGACTACATGGCGTTCGGCAAGCTGAACGGCGGACTCGGATGGGGCTTTGGCCCCGTCATTGCGCTGTGGACCGGTTTGATTGTGTGCGCGGTGGCGTATCTCGCCGTACGAGCGCGTTCTGCAGCGGGAGCGAACGGCGCGAACGCGACTAGTTGATCGTCAGCGAGATTGGTACTGCCGCCAGCGCCTTTGACACGGGACAGTTCTCCTTGGCACCCGTCGCGGCGGTGAGAAATCCATCAGCATCGAGCCCTGGAACGTCTCCGTGCACCGTGAGTCGAATTTCGGTTATTCCAGTTCCCGGTGTGAAGTCGAACTCAGCCGTCGTGGTCAGCGTTGTCGCCGGTGTGCCCGCTTTCGCGAGGGCGCTGGAGAGTGCCATTGAGAAGCAGGAGGCGTGGGCGGCGGCCAGCAGCTCTTCAGGACTGGTCACGCCATTTGAGTCGCCCGAGCGCGAGGCCCACGTGACGGGGAAGGTCGCAGCACCTGAGGAGTTCAACGTGGTCTCGCCACTGCCCTCGATCAATGTTCCGGTCCACACGGTCGTTGCCGATTTCGTCACTGCCATTTCACCCTCCAGAGGTCCGTGACACAGTACGGGTCACGCTGCCTGATTGCACAAGAGGGCCGAAACCTAAATTGGACTGAACCGGGGGAGGGTAAATGAAGGTGTCGCGACGCGCGGTGGTCGCCGTATCGGCGGTTGCAGTGTTCACGTCTCTCGCCTTGAGCGCGGTGGCGGCGCCCACGATCAACTCCAACGGGTCACTGCTCACGTACGGCTACTCGAATCAACGCACGCAGGACGCGCCCGCCATGGCGCGCATTACCGGTCTCTCGAACTCTGCGACGTGGATGACGCACCTCGATGGTCAGGTCTATGGGCAACCACTGCTCTACGGCGGATCGATTTACATCGCCACCGAGAACGACACGTTGTATGCGCTCAGTCCGACGACCGGCCACGTGCGCTGGAGCTACCACCTCGGCACCGCGGTCCACGTCTCGGTTATCGATCAGGCCACCGGACTGGGTGGCGGCTGCGGGAACATCAATCCGCTCGGCATCACGGGCACACCAGTTATTTCGCCGTCGCTGAAGGAGATCTTCATCGCCGAAGAGACGATGATTGGTGCGACCAACTGGCGCAACATCCGTCACAATCTGGTGGCCATCTCACTGACGACGCATCACGTGGTGTGGCACAAGGTGATTGATCCACCCGGCGGCAACACGTCGACCTACACGATCCCGGCGCTTCAACAGCGTCCCGCGCTGACTCTTGCTAACGGACGGGTCTACGTGAGCTTTGGGGGACTCGCCGGCGACTGCGGGACCTATCACGGCTACGTCGTCTCGGTCACCACCGCCGGCACGGGGTTTCTCTCCTACAAGGTGCCGACTCAAACCGAAGGAGCGATCTGGGCGACCGGTGGCGCGGTGCTCGCGCCGAACGGCGACTTGCTCGTAACCACCGGCAACGGATCGTCAACGACGACGTTTGATGGAGCCAATGCGATCATCCGACTGTCACCGATCTTGCACGTCGTGAGCGAGTGGGCGCCGCCCAACTGGGCCACTCTTAGCGCGCAGGACTGGGATCTCGGTTCGGCCGGCGTCGTCTACGTGCCCGGCACGTCACTGCTCTTCGTCGCGGGCAAGCCGGATTCTGGAAGTCACGGTTACCTCGTGGACGCCAACGCGCTCGGCAGTGGTCCTGGTCCTTCGCTCTACACCGGTGACGTCTGCACCGATCCCTCTGAAGGTGTCTTCGGAGCAGACGCCACCGCCATGGTGACGGTGAACTCCGTGCCGACGCCGTTCGTCTTCGCCGCGTGTCGCAGCGGCACGGTCGCGCTGTCAGTGACGACTGGACTGACGCCCAGCTTCACGCGAGTGTGGGGACCCACCACGGCCTCGCCGGGCGGCTCGCCCGTCGTCGCCGGCGGACTGGTGTGGGCGCTCGACTGGAACAACCACCAACTGGTGGCGATGGCACCGCGAACTGGGGCGGTGGTCTTTACGAGATCCACGCAACCGCTCAACCACTTCGCCACCGTGACCGTCGGAGACGGACTGGTCCTCGTGCCGACGTACTACGGCGTAGAGGCGTTCGCGACTCGTCCGTAACCGCGCTCAGCAACGTCGCCGTCTGGGTGCAGGGGAGGATGCAGCCTGACGGCGACGTCACTGAGGCGGGATCGGTGTTGGTCGGCTCGGGTGAGTTAGTGACCCTCCCTCGCCGAGACCCAACTGTCGGTGGTCCGACCCCTGTGTCTCTGTCGAGTTCCGCTGTGTCGGCGGCGCTTCAGTGCGACAGTTGCACCGTAGGACTGGGTGGTGAGAACCACAAGAGCGAAGTGTGAGAGCGAGATAAGAATCATTTCTTGACACCTCGTTCATCTCTGAAGGAATCACTGTGTACCGACTAGTAAGCGTTGACGGCCGCGCGGCGCTCGAACACGACGGTGCGTGGTTCGATCTCGCGGCTCTCGTGGACGACCAACAGTTCGCTGATCCCCTCGTGGCCCTCGCGCACAGCTCACGTCTGCACGAACTCACCGACACGTTGAGCCACCGTCGCGGCGACGGTCAGTTGAGTGATGTCACCCTCGGTGCACCGGTGGCTCACCCGCGCCAAGTGTTTGCGATCGGACTTAACTATTCCGATCACGCCACCGAGAGCGGACTGGCGCCGCCACCGGCCCCGTTGACCTTCACCAAGTTCCCCTCGTCGATCGCCGGACCTCGTTCGACGATCCCGCTCTCCTCGGACACCGTCGACTGGGAAGTCGAGTTGGTGGTCGTGATCGGGGCGCGAGTGCGTTACGTCGAGATCGATGACGCCTGGGACGTAGTGGCGGGTTTGACTGTTGGCCAAGACATTTCGGACCGCGTCGTGCAGATGACGGGGAGCCCTCCACAGTTCTCACTCGGCAAGAGCTTCGCGGGGTTTGGTCCCATCGGACCCGCGATTGTGTCGCCCGACGCGCTAAGTGACCGCAACGACGTGGAGATCGCCTGCTTCGTCAACGACGAAGAGATGCAGCGATCACGGACCAGTCAGTTGATCTTCCCGGTCGCTGAACTGGTCTCGTATCTGAGTTCGATATGCGAGCTGTTTCCCGGTGATCTCATCTTCACCGGAACTCCGTCGGGTGTCGGTGCCTCGCGAGGGAGGTTTCTGCGCAACGGCGACGTGGTTCGTTCGGTGGCCGAGGGAATTGGCGAGCTGGTGAATCAGTGCGTACCGGGCCGACCGGCGCGCGTTACTGGCTGACGATGAACGCCGGCTCGCCGAGAGTCGCCTGATACTGGCCAACCATGTAACAGCGCGTTGTGGTGAGGCACTGCACGCCATTGAGTCCCGCGTAGACCGGGGAGATTCCGTCAGCGGGGCGAGGCACGAGCACTGCGTTGCCCCAGTGACCGTGGGTTTCGGTCGTGAACGTCCCGTAGTCAAGTACGCCGAAGGTGTACTGACCGACGACGTGGCAGTTGCCGAAGGTCGTGCAGGTGACACCGAGCAACTGGTTGGACCGCACGCCCGGTAACTGATGAAGTGGTAGCGGCGCGATGATGCCGCGGCGCCAGTTGCCTCCGGCCTCAACCGAAATCAACCCTTGTCCCCCATGCGCACCCTGATAAATGCCGACGGCGACGCAGTAGCCGCGCGAGACACACGTGACGCCGAGCAGTCCGGCCCAGGGATCTCGGTGCGCGTCAAGCGGTAGTAACGCGCGCTTTGACGAGACCCACGTACCGGCGGTTTCGGTCAGGATCATCGCCTGTCGGCTCGGCGAGGTGTTGACGTACTGGCCGACTGCCACGCAGTTGCCGAGCGAGGTGCAGCTGACGCCGTCGAGCTGCGTAATGAAGTTGGGCTTGTTGCGCACCGGCAGCGGCGCGACGAGTGGATTGCCCCACGTGCCGAACCGCTCGCGCACAATGAGACCTTGGTCGCCGACATGATTCTTGAACTGACCGACGGCCACGCAGTTGCCGAGCGAGGTGCAGCTGATCGCATTCAGCGTCGTGATCGTGGCGGGCACCGCGCCGCCAGGTAGCGGTGAGCGAAACGCGTTGCCCCACACGCCGTGGTGCATTGAAACGATCATCGCCTGATATCCGCCCGGTGTGGCGTACTGACCGACGGCGACACACTCGTCATGGCTCGTGCAGTCGATGCCGTTGAGCACGCTGAATGGAGGGTTGGTTGCGCCCGGCGGTGACGTGACGGTCTGAGGGCTACCCCAATTGCCGTTGTAGGCAACGAGGAGCGCTCGGCCGCCGCCGGCGCTCTGGTATCGCCCGACCGCGTAACAGATAACGGGCGAATTGCTCGGACAGTTGATGGCGTTGAGGATCGCTTGGGGGACCGTCGCCGAGTTGGCCGGCAGCGGCGAAGTATGCGCAGTGAGGCTGGGGGACGCGCCGACGCTCGGCACGAGGACTCCGAAGGAGACGACGAGCACCGCCAGCGTCCCGAGCGCGCGGAAGCGCGCCCGAAGGGGGAGGGCGGTTGACACCTTCATGGCTAGGTCCCGAGAGTACAACTGCCGATTTCTAGGGAACTTTCGGCCACGAATCCTTGAAATCCCGGTGGTCACGAACTGCTTGACAAACGTTAGATTCCGATATATCGTTATAGGACGCTTTAGTATTTGAAAGGTCGAAATGAATGACAACAACTTCCGCCACCCTCACGGTCACCACGCGCACACCACGCCGCCGCATGTCGCGTTCTTGCGCCACGGCCCGCACCCGATGGGTCCGCCCGAGGCGTTCGCGCGTTTCAGCCGAGGTCGGGGGCGACGCTCTAAGCGGGGCGATGTTCGCGCCGCGGTACTACTTCTTCTCGACGAGCAGCCGCGCAACGGCTATCAACTGATCCAAGAACTCGAGCAGCGCTCGAACGGCACTTGGCGTCCGAGCCCCGGCTCGGTCTATCCGGTGCTGAGCCAGCTCGAAGATGAAGGGCTCGTCGTCCTCGTCGGCGCTGAAAGCGGTCGCACCTATCAGTTGACCGATCAAGGTCGAGAGATTCTCGCCGAGCGTCGCGAAGCGTTCGGCTGTCCGTGGGACGATGCTGCGGCGGGCGTGAGCGAGCCTCGGGTGGAACTCATCCGGTCACTTCGTTCCGTAGCCGCGGCGATCCGCCAGGTGATGGAAGCCGGCAACGACGATCAGGTCCGCCAAACGGTGGATCTCATCAAGGAGTCGCGGCGATCGATCTACAAGATCCTCGCCGAAGACGAGGTCGAGGGCTAACTCGCGACCGGCACTCGCGGCCACTCGCTGCGAAACGCACCGAGTTCGTGGTGCAACGCGTCGAGTCGGCCGCGAGTCTGTCGCACGACCGCCTCGGTGGAGTACTGCGCCGCGATGATCTCTCGCCCGGCGACGCCGAGGCGTTGACGAAGCTCTGAGTCCAGGCAGCGTCGAAGTGCTGTCACGGCCGAGTCGTGGTCTGGTTCGGCCCACAGCGATCCAAGCGGCGCGATGGAGCGGAGTCCCTCGTTGGACTCCACATCGGCCTCGTTCATGGCCCGCAGCCGAACCTCCACCAACAGCGACGTGGTGGGAGTGGTGAAGTCGAGGTTGCCCGAGTAATTGGTTGCGACCACGGTCTTACCGATGGCCATGGCTTCCGCCATGCCCAGTCCGAAGCCCTCGGCTCGATGCAGCGAGCAGTACACGTCGATGGCGTGAAAGAGATTGCTCAGGTCGGGGTCGCTCAAGTGATCATCGATGATCACTCCGTCCACTCCCGCCATGGCGCGCTCGAGCTCACGTCGATAGTGCGCCGTGACGCGACTCACCTTCATCACCAACTGCGTATTCTCGGCAGACAGCGCGTCGCGACACGCGGCGATAACGGCCAACGGGTTCTTGCGCGCCCAGCCGCTGCGGTAGTCGAAACTGAACATCACCGCGAGGGCGTCGGGTCGAATGCCGTACCTCTCGCGCGTGAGCTCTCGAGACACTGTTTGGCGACGCGGCTCCACCACGTAGGGGATCGTGGTCACCGGACCGTCGAAGTAACGCCGGAAAGTGTCCGCCGCAAACTGCGTCGGCGCCCAGATCTCATCGACCAATGAGAACCGCGGCATGAAGATTGCCGGCACGTCGGAGAACTCATAGATCCACTCGGCGATGTTCCATCGACGCGCGCTCGAACCTCCGAGGACCGACGCGGGGACTTCGTGGAACTCATTGATATTGGCGGTCAGCAGATTGATGGCGTACCGCGCTCGGCGCGGCGTGCGGGCGAACTGACGCGGCACCAGCGCGGAGTCGAACGGTTCGAGACGCAGTCCGTACGGCAGTGAGATCGGAACCGATCCTTCAATCAGCGCGCACGCCTGTCGTCGGGCCGCTTCGGTGAGACCGGTGGGTGTGCCCCACGAGCCGTAGAGATTGACGCCACGCGTGGCGTCGCGCTCGGCGCGGCTGGCGATCTCTTCGATTACGTCGGCGTAGCTGCGCGCGACGGAGTCAAACGAGTACTCGCCGCGGATTAACTCCAATGCCGCCTGTCCGTCCCGTGCGCACTGCTCGGGGTCGCTGAGGGCGTGGTCCATGGCCTCAGCCAGTTCACTCGCGCCGGAGTCGCCCGTCGACACTCGACGGCAGTATGTCGGATCAAAGTCGGCGAACTGAGGTTGATCGCTCGTGATGGCGACGCGCCCGGCACCCCACGCTTCAACCAAGACGCCGCTCATCTCCCCCGCCGTGTCACCGCGCAGCGTGACGATAAGCAGTGACTCTCCCAACAGCCGCAAGTACTCCTCGCGACTGACGTCGAGGTGCCATTCGACGCGCTCAGTGAGCCCGAGCTCCATGATGAGATCGCGCAGATGCTGGATCTCGTGGCGGTCTTCGCCGCGTCCAACAATGCGCAACCGAGCGCTTGAGTGCGCACTCGAGATCGCCGAGAACGCCTCGATGACCGTGGAGACCTTCTTGTGTTTGCCAACGCCGCCGAGCACGGTGATGGGCGACGTGCTGGTGATCGGTTGAGACGGCCAGACGTGTCCGCCGTGGGGGATGTAGCGGATGTCCGCGTTGGGGAATCTCTGAGTGGCGAGGCGACGCACCCATTCGGTGTGCACGATGATCACGTCTGCGCCGTCGATGATCCGTCGATTCATCGGGTGCGCCATGAGAAAGCCCGGATCGCCGCGGCGCTTGGCGAGATCGCGGTCGGTCTCGCCGTTGTAGATCAGCTCGCGTTCCCATAGGTGCCACGATCGATAAAACATCGGGCGAAAGATGTCAAACACGGACCAGTCGTGCAGCACGACGATGCCGCCGTGGCGCACGATGGGCGCGACCATCCAGTGGTGAAAGCTGAGGTGGTTACCGACGTGAAAGAGATTGACCTGAGCGTCATCGAGCGTCGGCTCGGCCACGTCGCTCGGCGTGCGGGTGCGCAACACCGGGTCGACTTCGTGGGGGTGCACCACCGTCACGTCCACGAACTGATTGAGCGCCGGCACCAGGTGGCTCGTGTAGTTGGTGATCCCGCTCGGATCAGCGCCCCACGGACTCCAGTGATTAATGCGGCGCCGCTCGGGGCTCATTGACCCCGGCCCGCACCCCGCTCGTCTTCGAGCTCCGTGACGCGGGCTTCGAGCGCCGCGATCCGCTCGGTGAACTCCTGCTCAATCGTGACGAGCGCGACGTCGAGCACCGAATTCGCGACTTCGGCTTCGCGGTGATACAGGCGAAGAAAGTCGATCGGGTGCACGATGAATCGCATCGTGACGACGCAGAGTTTCGCGACGGCGCGCAGCTTCGCGATGAACCTCTGCGCGACAGTGAGTTGTTGGGCCATAAACGAGCGTTCTCCCCGTCGAATGGTACTCAGCGCCTTCTTAAAATTTGGCCGCTCACTACACTTCGCCGCCGTGTCGGGGACGACCGCACCGGCGGACTCCCCTCGCTACGTTCCACTCGACGCCAAAGGGTTTCGTTTGGCGATGGGACTTCGACCGCTAGATCTCGATCAGTGGATTGAAATTGGCGCCGACACTGCCCACCAACTCGCGCGCAAAGCCGAGATCCTTGCGACCAATCTCGCCGATGTGCTCGTCATTGATGAGCGGGCCAACGATGCGTGCGAGGAACTCTTCGAGGAGTTACGCCTCAATTTGGCCCGAGTGCACCATCTCGAGTTGTCTCGCCGTGATGGCGAACACCCCCTAGTTGCGGCGTCACGTCAGATCAGCGAAGACCTCTGCGTGCTCCAACAGCTCAACGGACAGTGGGTATTGACGGCCGCGAGCGTCTGCTTTCCCTCGCGGTGGCCGCTGCATGAGAAGTTCCTTCGATCGCTCGATGAGATCCATGGGCCGGTGGCGGGATATGACGACACGTTGGCGTCGCCGACGAGGTCGTTCTTTGATCGTTTGACGCCCGATCGTTCGTTCTGGCGCCTGAACTGGACATTGCTCGATGACGCGGAACTGTTTCAGCCGGCGCCGACGCGCTCACCGCTGCTTGACGCACCCGAGAACTGGATGTTCCGCGTGGAACGCCAAACCTTGCGGCGACTCGCGACGACCGGAGCCATCGTCTTTACCATTCGCACCTACGTCACTCCAGCGAGCGAGTTGGTGCAGCGCCATTCGAACTTCGCGCGCGATGTTCTGCACGTGTTGGAAACGGCACCTGACGACTCGATTCACTACAAGGGATGGGTCGGTCTGGCGGAACGCTGGCGGCGCTGGTTCGCCGCAGACTTGGATTAAGGACATCCCCCGGGAGAGAGCGTGGTCGCGGCGCTAAATGGCGCCGTCGCGTGCACGACGTGGCCGGGGAAACTCGACGGGTTGGCGAGTGCACTGGCGGCGTCGGCGGAGTTGTTGGCGGCGATGAAGGTGTAACAGCCGCTGAGAAATTCGTACTGACTACTGGACGGGTTCCACGCACCCGAGTCGAAGTTCGAAATAGTGATCGGGGTGGTGACGCCACTGGCGCACTGTCCGGTGAGTACCGTGCTGTTGCGACACGTGACAAATCCAACGCCTCCGAGTGACAGCGTTGGCAGTGAGTTACCGACCGGATCCGGCGGCGACACGTACACCTGAATCGCCGTGCGCGCGGGCTGACCGGAGTCGGTCACGAGTGAGACTGAGACGGGGATACAGATCGAGGTCGCGCTGTTGGTCGTGCACGATCCATTGGTCGCAATGCTCGATGACATCGTCGAATACGTGAGGCCGAATCCGAAGGGAAAGAGCACCGGCCATCCGGTGGCTTGGTACCACTGATACCCAATGTCGGTACCGCCGTTGGTGGTGACAAAAAGGTCCGCGCGATTCAGCAGTCCGGGCCAGAACGCGTAACGGAGATTGCCAGTGCCGATGCTCATCGGCGACGCGTTCTCGTTGGCCGGGAATGTGATCGGCAAGTGACCCGACGGACTCAACTGGCCGTCGAGCAGCTTTGCGTACGTCGCCGCGTAACCAACCGTGACGGTGTCTAGCGGCGGATTCGTCCCGGGGTTCCAGAACTCGATCACGCTGCCGACTTGACTCAGCCACGGCATCGTGACTGGTCCCGACGTCACCAGGGCCACCGATGTCGGCACGCCCTCGGCGGCGATCTTTGAGATCACGGTGTCTTGTCCGAATGGTAAGGAGAGCGAATCGCGGTCCATGCCTTCGTCGGCCCAGTCGTGCGCGAGCACGATCGCTGCCGAGGCGCCCTTGGCGGCGAGCACGCCACTGAGGTCGAGCGGCGCGACCGTGACTTCGGGCGCAGTCCAGCTCCAGAACACCTTGAGATTGATCGTCTGGCCCTTGGCCAACTGCATGGTCGTGTAGTGACCGCTGAAAAATTCGGTGATGCCCGGTTGGTTCTGCGCATTCACACCGTTGATGCTCAGCGACGAGTTGCCGAAACTGAGGGTGTTGATCACGTAGGGACCGGCGGCGGGTGCGGTGAAGGTGCCGGTGGCGAAGTGCGTTGCTCCGTTGGTCGAACGCTTGAGCCCGCCAATGACAACCTTTGCGGTGTTCGGTGAGCCATTCCACGTGGCGCAGGTGACGTGTTGATGCGTGGCGGCCGCGAGGTTGCGCGCGACGGCGAGGCAAGTCTGGCCCAGGTCGAGCGGCGCGACCACGACGACGTTGTGCTCGGCGGACGTGATCGGAAGCGATCCGGGCGCCTTGAAGTTCGCATTCTTTAGCAACACGGCGCCACGGGCCTCAATGAGGTTCGCGACGGTGAGGCCGTTGTTGTGAATCTTCGCCGTCATGTACCCGATCGTTTTGGACGCGGCGTAGGTGCTGGTTGTGACGAGGTTGCCCGAGAACATGACTTGGAGCACCTTGGTGGCGGCCGCTTGTACCGCAGAGCGCAGCGACGCCGTGACGTAGCTGTACGGCTGGAACGCCGAGACGCTGAGCGGCTTGATGAGTGACACTCCTGCGTGCAACAGCGCGTAGGCGGGTGTGCCGGTATCGAGGTCGCTACGCATGAGACCCGAGGTCGGCAAGGTCGCGACCGCCGAAGTCATGAGCGAACTCGTGCAACTCTTCACGGGCGTGCTGCCCTGCAGCAGTACGTTGCCGTAACTGCACATGAGAGCGATTTGGCGGTCCTTGGCGACGAGCGACGAGTTGGCCACTTCGTTGGTAGCGATGGCGAACGGCCGGAAATAGGTGTTAAAGAGCGGATTGCCAGTGAGCGTCGTGAGCACGGACTTGCGGTTGGTCTCTTGGCCGTAGAGACCGAAGTGCTTCAGCACCGCAATGTGCGAGTACTGGAGCAGACCGATGGTCTCTTGCGCACCGAGCTCACCCGCGAGAACTGGGTCCTCACCGAAGGTCTCGGGCGCTCGACCCCAGTTGGGAATGCGCGAGAGATTGAGGTCGGGTGCCTGCACACCCATGTAGTGGTACGTCGCGATCTCTTGGCCAAGTTGCCAGCCGAACTGCTCCGCCAGCGCGGGGCTCATCGACGCGCCGACGGCCATTTCGTTCGGGTAGATCGTCGGTTGGTACTGCGTGGACGGCGGGTGGTAGTAGACGCCGTCGGGTCCGTCTTCAAGTGTGAGCGGTGGAACGCCAAGGTTCATGAAGTCGTCTTGCGGCGTAAGGACACCGGTGTTGCTCGCGAGCCACATGTTCTCGTTCTGGTACACGAGGTTGCTCGTCTTGTTCAGTCCGATGAGTCCCACCTCGGCGTAAAACGCGTCGGACGCTGAGTGAAACTTGAATTCGCAGTTGAGAACCTGGCGGGCGAGCTGTGACGCGCTGAAGTGCGCACGGTACGTCGCACTGAGCCACGGTGCGGTCGCGGGGTCGTGGGGCAATGCAGTGAGCGGGCACGCGGTAGGTGATGTCACGTAGTTCGTCGGCGCGCTCGACGCGGTGGCGATCGGGATCATCAGCGCGACGGCACCGACGGTGGCCGAGAGCACGACGCGGTTCAGCGTTCGGCTCACCCGTCCTCCTCGACAGTCATGCTGCGCGACGGAGGCCAGGGGACCGGTCGCGGCGAATCCGTAGGATGATAATCGTGGCCGAATTGGTCGCCATTGGCGCCAACGTCGCCGAGTTCTTCGACGGTCACCACGTCGTCGCTCACGCGAATCTGTCGCCCGCGACGAACTACGAGATTGACGGCGTGTCGTTTACGACGCTGCCCGATCCGGGTGAAATTCTGGCGCGCGTCGTCACGATGAACGACGTGCACTTCGGCGAAACCGAGTGCGGAAAGATCGACGGCGTCACCGAGGCGGCGTTCGTCGTCGGCCCCGGCGAAGATCCCTACCCCGAAATCATGAATCGTTCAGTGATTGCTGACGCTCTCGCGATCAATCCGGACGCGGTGATTGTGAAAGGGGATCTCACCAGCGAGGGCACCTTGGAGGAGTACGACACGTTCCGTCGGTTTTACGAGCCCGCGTTTGGCGACCGATTGACCTACGTGCGAGGCAACCACGACTCGTACCCCGGTCTGACCTTTGCGGATTGGCCTATTCAAATCGTCGACCTTCCGGGAGTTCGCATCGTGCTGCTGGACACCTCCCGGGCGCATCAGACCGGGGGCTTTGTCGATGACGAACAGCGCGCGGCGGTTCGTGAGGCGTGCGCGTCGAGCACCACCGCAGTGATCGTGATGGGGCATCATCCGATCTACGTTCCCGATCGAGATCGACCAGACCGCTTTGATGGCATCGAGTGGTCACAGAGCGCGGCGCTGGCAAATGATCTCGCTAACGCGGGCAACGTTCTCGCGTACACCGCCGGGCACACGCACCGCTGTCGACGCGACACCCTTCGGGGAGTCGAGATCGTGCAGGTTGCTTGCGTTAAAGACTTTCCTGGTGCTTGGGCCGAATACGTGATTGGTGACAATGCCATTTTGCAAATCGTCCACAGAGCGAGTGCTGCGGACGCAATTGCGTGGGCAGAAAAGACTAGAAAAATGTTTGATGGCAGATACGGAGCATTTGCAATGGGCCAAATCGACGATCGCTGCTTTGCATTGCCGATAGATCTTTGAATCGCCGAAGCAAAACCGGAACGACTTCGAAAGAGATGTCGACAGGTCATCCGCATGTGGCGATTGGATTGATGGCAAAATTATTCGGAGATGTCTGACTTAGCGTCATCACTTTCTGCAGCATTTGGATACGTGGTCGCTTTCGTGATTCCAGGCGGCACGACCATGCTCGCTGGCTTCTTTTTTTCGCATCCCGGGAAAAATTTTCTGACATATTTCAATGGATCGACAAATACGTCGATTGCCGTCCTAATGATCGGTACTGCATCCCTCGGTGTAGGCGTAATCGTTGCAGTAGTTCGATGGTTTCTTTTTGAATGGGTATTTCGAAAGAAGCTTCAAGAATTTGACGATGATCTGTTCAAGAAGGAATCCAGTAAGTGGATCGATAGTTACAGGTTCGCGGTTGTCGAGCAGTATCGCTACAGCCAGTTCTGCGGGGCAATGGCTTTGGTACTAGCACCAGTCGTCGTTGGTTTCATCCGATCATTCCGTCCGGGAATGGGTGCCATCGGTTGGTTGATGACATCGCTGGTCCTACTGGCTCTTGTTGCACTGCTGTCATTCAACAGTTGGCAGCTCTTAAAGGTGTACCGCAAACGACTTAATGCACTTTCTGAAATTCCTTGAATTCCTGCGAGCAAGTTTTGAAACGAAATAGGACAGATCTCAAAAAGAGAATGGAGTAACAAAATGGTTAACGGGCTGCACGCGAAGAGGAAAGCTCCGGCGAAGAAGGCCGCAAAGAAAAAGGCTCTAGCCAAGAGGGCCGCAAAGAGGAAAGCTCCGGCGAAGAAGGCCGCAAAGAAAAAGGCTCCGGCCAAGAAGGCCGCGAAGAAGGCTCCGGCCAAGAAGGCCGCGAAGAAGGCTCCGGCCAAGAAGGCCGCGAAAAGAGCTGCAAAACGGAGGTGACTTTCGTTGCTTGAAATTAGGAACGAAAGCTGACTAGGACGTGCTCGGAAATTCCGTGTAGCCCTGCAAATGGCCCTAACGTCGGATGAGGTCCTTCGCGATCGCCACCACCTGCATCTCATCGGTGCCCGCGTATATCCGCAGGACCCGCGCGTCTCGCAGCAGTTGCTCAACGCGGAACTCGCTGACGTAGCCGTTGCCGCCGAAGAGCTGAATGGCCTCGTCAGCCACCTGGCAGGCGGCCTGTGCGGAGTAGAGCTTCATCGCGGAAGCTTCCGCGAGAGTGGGAGTCGATCCCGCGGCGCTGCGCTCAAGATGGCGGAACACCAGGTTCTGCACGTTGACGCGCGCGACTTCCATGTTGGCCAACTTCAACTGGATGAGTTGGTAATCCGAGATCGCCTGGCCCCACAGTTTGCGATTCTTCGCGTAGTCGACGGAGAGTCGCAAACACTCCTCAATGACGCCGAGGGACATCGCGGCAACGCCGGCGCGTTCGGTCACGAAGTTGTCCTTGGCGCTTTCGCGTCCGCCACCCTTTGGCTTCTCGGTGCCGCCAAGTAGTCGGTCGGACCCGACTCGCACGTCGCTTAGGAACACCTCGCCCGTCGGTGAGCCGTGTTGACCCATCTTGCGCATCGGCTTGGACTGCGTGAGACCCGGCATCCCCTTATCGAGAATGAAGGTGAGAACGGGTCGGTTACGGATCTCTTCGCCCGAGCCGTCATCGAGCTTCGTGTACAACACGATGGTGTCGGCGTAGGGACCGTTCGTGATCCAGGTCTTGTTGCCGTTGATGACGTATTCGTCGCCGTCGCGCACCGCACTCGTGCGCATTCCGCCGAGAGCGTCACTACCCGAGTCCGGTTCAGTCAGCGCCCACGCCCCTACCTTGTCGAAGCTCATGAGGTCTTTACCCCACCGCTCCATCTGCTCGGGCGTGCCGAGTTTCATGATCGTGCCGCCGGCGAGGCCAGTGGATACGCCCATGGAGGTCACGAGTCCGAGTGAGACCTTGGAGAGCTCGATGATGGGAATGAGCGTGGTGCCCGCTCCGCCGTCGCCGCGTCGCTCGCGCGGCGAGTCGTTCCCGCTGCGCTTTCGCTCGAGCGCACGCTCGAATCCTTCAAGCGCCATCGCGCGCATACCGAAGGTCTCGTACATCTTGCGGATGATCCCGTAGGGCGGCAGGTCGCCGAACTCGAGAACGTCGATCAGCGGCCGGATCTCCTGGTCGACGAACTTGCGGACGAACTCTGCAATCGCCTGGTGCTCTTCACTCCACTCGTACACGACTAAACCTCCATGACTCGAATCAGCGTGTTGCGGTCAGTGTGCAGCACCACTCCTTGGCTGCGTTGGTGCTCGACGACAGTGGTCTCGTCGTAGCTGAACTCGCCGTCACCGATCGTCACGGTCACGTCGTAGCGAGTCGGGCGCGCGACTTCATCGAGGTACGGCGTCGAGAGAATGCCGAAAGTGTTCGAACCGAGCGTCGCGGTGAGCTCGAACGTGCTGGCTTCGGGATCAACGACCGCGCCGGCGACCAACGTTGAGCCGCGCGAGGTCGAAAAGCTCTTGAACATCACATTGCGCTCGCCGTCCCACGCCCAGATGCCGACTTCGGTGTGAAACGGGTTCTGCTCGTCGCCGCGCCACGCGGCCATGCGGTAGTCCACGGCGTACAGACGTTGGGCTCCTGAGACGATGGGTCCGTAAGGGATGAAGCTGGTGCGCTCGCGAAACGGCGTTTCAACCATCTTGCCGTCGACGTTGTGAAACGACACGTCGACGCCGGCGTCGCCCTCCCACGCGCCGACCAGATCAGCCAGCGGACCCCACTCTTCGAACGACATCGCGCTCCTTGCGTGCCCGACGGGCCCGCGAAGCCTACGAGCGTTTACGGACTGCTCTATGCGACGAGGTCGTCGCGCACGGCGCGCGCCCACCACCACGCCCCGAACGCACCGACGGCCAGCGGCACGTGAACTGCCACCCACGTGAGCGCAGTCGGGGCCGAGTTGGTGGTGGCGAACTCGAGCGGTAGCGCGAAGGCCACCACCATGGTGATGAGAGCCACGACCGAGGCGGACTGCCGAGCGCGGGCGGCGTCGCGGCGCGATCCCGGGAGCCACGACGGGGGGTAACTCAGGACGGCTTGGCTCAGCCAGGCCCACTGCCACACGTTGAGAATCGGGATATGCGGGGTCAGGAGTTGTCGCGTGCGAAATGTCACGTACGCCCGACTCATTGCGAGGTGCCCGAGCAGGAATACCGTGAGCCCGATCGCCATCACTATTCCGTAGACGTGCGTGGTCAGCTTGGTATCAACGAGCGGTCGGTGCGAAAAGGCGTCGGCCACGAGTCCGTACCCGCCGAAGTAGCAGGCAATTCCGTAGCGCACGAGTGCGTCATGGGCGCGCACCACATCGAGGCGCGTCGCGAGTTCGGCGGCGGGTTCGCCGTAGGGACGAGTGTGATCGGTCCACTCGCGGCCGTTCCAGATTCGCCAGTGTGATGCACCACCAGGATCGGGGTACCACCCCGACGGCGGCGCACTTACTGGATCCACAAGCACAGGGTTAGCCTTTCATAGGCCACAAACAGCACAACAGCGGGGGTGCGCATGGCAGTTGCCACACGCGGCGCGGCGGCGCCCACATCGGGAACACAAGATCACGTCGCGCTTGACACTGCATCACTCGACACGGCGCTGAGCGATCTGAGCGAACACCGCGACGACTTCGCGATGCTCTCGCCACGCGAGCGCGCCGATCTCTTAGAGAAGATCGTCGCTGACACTTTCGCGGCCGCGGAGGAGTGGAACGCCGCGGCGTGTCGCGCCAAGGGATTCGCACCCAACTCGAAAGAAGCCGCCGAAGAGATGACCGGCGGCATCGGCACCTTTCTCTCCATGGCCCAAGCGTTTCGACGTTCGATGATCGACATTTCCGAAAAGGGCCGACCCCAATACCCCGGTCCGGTGACCGCGCGTCCCGATGACCGCATCTCGATCCAGGTCCTGCCGGGCTCAGGATTCGACAAGCTCCTGTTCTCGGGAACCGCCGCGGAGGTCTGGTTTCCCTCCGGCGTCACCGAATCTGACGTGCAGGCCCAACAAGCCGCGGCGTACCGCTCGCCCATGACGCACGCGGGCATCTCGCTCGTGCTCGGCGCGGGCAACGTCGCCTCGCTCGGACCTCGAGACGTGCTGACGAAGATGTTCGACGAGAACAAGGTCGTGCTGCTGAAGGCCAATCCGGTGAACGACTACCTCGTGCCGCACTGGCAGCGCGCCATGAAGTCGCTCATCGAGGCGGGGTATCTGCGCATCGTCACCGGCGGCGCCGCCGTTGGCGCGTACCTCACTCAACACTCGCTGGTGACTGATATCCACGTCACTGGATCCGACAAGACTCACGACGCGATCGTCTTTGGTGTCGGCGAGGAGGGTGCGCGACGCAAGGCCGCCAATGATCCCGTCGTGACGAAGCCAGTCAGTTGCGAGCTCGGCAACGTTTCGCCGGTCGTGATCGTTCCGGGCCAGTGGAGTGATTCTGAGATCCGCTACCAGGCCGAACACGTCGCCACGATGCTGACCAACAATGCGGGATTTAACTGCCTCACTCCGCGCGTGATCGTCACGCACGCGGCGTGGGCCCAGCGCACTCAGTTCCTTGACGCCCTCGAGGCGGTCCTGGCGGAGTTGCCGACTCGGCGCGCGTACTACCCGGGAGCCCACGACCGCCATCAAAGTTTCATGAGTGCGCACCCCGATGCGCATCAGATTGGCGAGGGTTCCGGCGACAAGTTGCCCTGGACGGTCGTGCGCAACGTCGACCCAAAGGACGCGAACGGCATCTGTCTCAACGTCGAGGCGTTCTGCGCGCTCACGAGTGAGACCGCTCTCGACTCACCGGACGTCGCGACCTACGTGAAAGACGCCGTGACGTTCTGCAACGAGACGGTGTGGGGCACGTTGTCGATGACGCTGATTGCTCATCCAACGTCGCTCAGCGATCCAGTGATCGGTCCGGCCATTGAGCGCGCCGTAGCGGATCTGCGGTACGGCTCCATCGGCGTCAACATCTGGCACGCGATGAGCTTCGCGTTCAGCGTGACGGTTTGGGGTGCGTATCCCGGTCACCCGATCACTGACATTCAGAGCGGAACCGGGTTCGTGGGCAACGCCTTTCTCTTCGGCAATCCGCAGAAGTCCGTGGTGCGCGGCCCGTTCGTCTCTAAGCCGAAGCCGGCGTGGTTCGCGACATCGTCATCCATGAAGGTGTCGCGCGGAGTCATCAGGTTCACCGCCGCACCCAGTCTTCGCAACCTCGCGCGCTTGATGCTCGGCGCACTACGAGGCTGAACTAGCGAGAGATTGCGACCACGGTCTGCGAGCTGATTGCCACGCAGTCGCGCGTTGAGCAACTGACCGACGTGAACGCGTCAGGTACGTAGCGAAGCGCTCGCACGTTCCAAGTCGAACCCTTAGAAACCCACAACCGTGCGGAGCCCGCACCCACGGCCACGCAGCGGCTCGCGGACTGACACGACACAGCTCCAATGGAGCGCGATGGTCCGAGCCGGGCCGCACTCCACGTGACCCCGCGAGTCGTGCTCACCACGATCTGTCCCGTACCGTCAGAGAGAGATCCGAGGGCGACACAGTTCGTGTTGAAACAGGAGAGGTTGGACAGTTGCGCCCAGTGAGCGAACGAGTCACTGGCAAAGGTACGCCCACCGTCGCGGGTTTGCAGCGTGACCGCGGTGCTCGACGACGTTCCACGCAACGTGCCAACAATCAGACAGTCCAAGGTGTTGTCGCAGTGCATGGAGAGCGCGGAGGCGTTTTGCGACCACGGCAGACGAAGTGGCGTCGTCCACGTTGCACCTCCGTCACTCGTAAAGATGAGCCGTGAGAAACCCGAGGGGTCCGTGTCCACCACGGCACAGCCATGGGGAATAAAACAGGAGATCGTGGATACTCCACGACCACCAGTGGGCTCACCGCTTACCGTGATGGAGCGCGGAGAGCTTGTGTGCCAGATCACATCGCCGGCGCTGTCAGCGCCGCCAAAGAGGCAGCCGTTGTTCCAGCAGCTGGCGGCCGCCATTTCGGTGGACGGCGCGCTCGGGACAGCGACTGTCCGCCAACCGTGCCCGGCTGTCGCCACCTGGCCCGCCGAACTCGGTGAGGCATCGAGCCCAGTAGTGCCGACGCTGTAACAGTGACGGATGGCGTCACAAGCTGAAAGTGACAGCGGCACCGAGATATTTAGAGTCGGACGTCCGACGAGCGCGAGGGGAGTAGTCGTACTGCCGCACGCGGCGAGCAGCAGTCCGCTAATCAGCACTCCGAAAGTCGAGTGACGTAGGGAGCGCATCGCGCTCATGGTACCGAGAGGCGTTTGTTCCAGCGTTACCCTCACCTCTCATGAGTTGGGTCGACATCGTGATCGCCGTCGTCGTGCTCATCGCAACCGAGCGTGGCTTCGCACTCGGCTTTCTTCGTCAACTCGGTGCGATCGTCGGACTGCTCACCGGTTTCGTCATCGGCACGCTGCTGGCGCCGTTCGTAGCCTCACGCGTCTCGGTCGGTGTCGCACGTCCCTCAATCGCAATCACTTGCGTTGTCGTGCTCGGGCTGCTCGGGGCGTTCATTGGCCGTCGACTGGGCAGTGCCGCGAACCTAGCAATGCGCCGTTCCAAGCTCGGCAAGCTTGATCGGGCGGCAGGGGCGGCGTTCGCGCTCGTGGGGTCACTCCTGGTCTGCTGGCTGGTCGCCGGGATGCTGGTGAACGTCTCGGTCATCTCACTGTCGAGCGCGATCGCGCACTCGCGAATTTTGACGGTGATGGACGACGTAATGCCCCCGGTGCCGTCGGTCGAGGCGAAGATGCAGGCGCTCTTTCGTGAAGCCGATTTTCCAAGCGTCTTTGCCCAGGTGGTCGCGCCGCACGTGCCGAGTGGAATCGTTCCCCCCTCCGCGGAGGCTCTTGCGACGTTGCAACACGCCGATCGCAGTGTCGTGAAGATTGGCGCGGTCTTTCGCTGCGACGCGGACCGCGAAGGCACCGGGTTCATCGTCGCACCACATTTGGTCATGACCGCAGCGCACGTGGTGGCCGGCGCAGGTCAGATCTCGATTGGCACCCACACTGTGCAGTTGGTGTACCTCGACGCGCGTAATGACATCGCGCTGCTGCGCGTGCCGGCGGTGTTGGGTCCGTCCCTGTCATTCGCCGCGAGCGAACCCACCCACACCGACGCCGCTATCCCGGGCTATCCGCTGAACGGCTCAGAGAGCGTGATCTCGGCGGCAGTTCTCGGACCGATTGACGCCCAGGGACGCGACATTTACGACCAGGCGTTAATTACGCGCACGATCGAGGTTCTCGCGGCCGACGTGCAACCGGGCCACTCCGGCGCACCGGTGATCGTGCACGGTCGAGTCGTCGCGATGGTCTTTTCTCGTTCGACGACCGACAGCGCCACGGCGTATGCCGTGCCGCTGGCTGAACTGCGTGCGGCGGTAGCGCGTGGCGCGAGCCACGAGGCGATTTCGACCGGGGCGTGCCCGAGCGAGTGATCAGCTGACGGAGCGCACCGCCGCCGAGAGGACTGCCAGGCCGTCGGCGAGTTGCTCGTCGGTGATCACAAGCGGCGGCAGCAAGCGCACAACGTTGCCATAGGTCCCACAGCTGATGGCGACCACACCTTGAGAGTTGCAGTACGCGACGATCGCCTTGGCCGCCGCCGCGTTCGGTGTCGTTGTGCCGGGCTCAATCAGTTCGATCGCGACCATGGCGCCGCGTCCGCGCACATCGCCGATGATGACGGTGTCGCGCTGCAGATCACGCAAGGCGCTCATCATGGTGGCGCCGATGCTCTCGGCGCGCGCGGCGAGATTCAGTTCACGAAGTGTCGCGATCGTGGCGAGCGCCGCGGCCGCGGCGACGGGGTTGCCGCCGTAGGTGCCGCCGAGACCGCCTTCATGCACCGCGTTCATGATTTCGGCGCGACCGGTCACTGCAGCGAGCGGCATACCGCCCGCGAGTCCCTTCGCCGTGGCCACCATGTCGGGCACCACACCTTCGTGCTCCACCGCGAACCACTTACCGGTTCGACAGAACCCGGTCTGAATTTCATCCGCGATGAACAGCACGTTGTTGGCGGTGGCCCAATCGGCGAGGGCCTTTAAGAATCCCGGCGCCGGCACGATGAATCCACCCTCACCCTGGATGGGCTCAATCACGATCGCCGCGATGTTGTGCACGCCGACGCTGGACTCAATCTGATTGATGGCGCGCGCGGCGGCCTCGGGTCCTGACAGTCCGTCGCGGAACGGGTAGCTCGTCGGCACCCGGTACACCTCGGGGGCGTAGGGACCCATCCGATCCTTGTAGGGCATGTTCTTCGCGGTCAGCGCGAGAGTCAGATTGGTGCGCCCGTGGTAGGCGTGATCGACCACGACGATGGCCGGCTTGCCCGTCGCCAACCGCGCGATCTTCACCGCGTTCTCGATCGCTTCAGCACCGGAATTAAACAGCGCCGACGTCTTTGCAAAATCTCCCGGGGTGAGCTGGGCCAGCTGTTCGCACACTTCGACGTACTTCTCGTACGGCGTCACCATGAAACAGGTGTGCGTGAATGCGGCGACCTGCTCGCTCACTGCATCGATGAGAGCGGGAACGGCGTGACCGATGGAGGTGACAGCGATACCTGAACCGAGATCGAGCAGGTGATTACCGTCAACGTCGACGAGAATCGCTCCCTCCGCGCGGTCGATGTAGACGGGAAAGCCGTTAGTGAGGCCCGCCGAGACAACTTGACGGCGCCGCTCGTGCAAAGCCCGAGACTTCGGACCGGGAATTTCGGTCACGAGACGACGTGACGATCCGACGGACGATGACACCGAGGTGGTCACGGGCGACTCCTTGAATTGAATGTCATTCGGTTGCAATTTCTTGCACTCGACTACATAAATCGTACATCACGACCGGCGGGCGCGACGAGGTGAGATCCGGCGGAACGAGCGGGAGTACCGCCCGTTCCGCCGTGGCGGAGGAGGTGGGATTTGAACCCACGGTGCCTTGCGACACAACGGTTTTCGAGACCGTCCGATTCGGCCGCTCTCGCACTCCTCCGTCAACGAGTGTAGTTCTGGCCCCTATTTCGCAGGAAATGACGTGGGCGGTTCGGCGTTACGCGGGCGGAGTAACTAATGCCAGATACTGCTGCTCGAGCGTCGAGGCGATGAGCGCGTAGCCGGCATCGGTTGCGTGGATATCACCGCGAGAGCAGAACCACGTCAGTTGACAGACGCGAGCCACGCTGGTGGGAATTACTCCGTACGGCGCGAGCGTTTGTGTGTTGGACTGCGCCACGTAGGCGCTCGACGCCGCGGTGATGTCAACGACCGTGACGTTGGCGCTGGCCAGCCCCGCCGCGATGCGTGGATTGATGATCGAGCGGTACATCTGAACCGAACGGTTGGCAATGTGTCGTTGGTGCCCCGGGTGTAGCCATCGTCCGAGAAATGGGTCCGGGTACGTAATGGCGAGGATGGGAACCTGAGTGCCGGCTGCGTTGCGTAGGGCCATCGACAACTTGGTGAGATTCGAACTGAGGTGGGTGTCGCGCAGTGTGCGCCGAATGCACGTGCGCTCGAAGTCGTGGCAGCGATCGAAGTCGTTGATACCGATTGCAATTGTGATAAGTCCAATCTGACCGGGATGCGCTGTGATGAAGTTCGTCGCGGCCACTGCCTGCGACGTTGTTGGATGACGTACCCCGTCTTCAGCGGGAAACCGACATCCGAGCTTGGTGAGAATCGTCGTTGAATTCACTCGGCCGCAGCCGAAGTTCTCGAGGGTCATCGCGTGCCCGTCACTGCTCAGTAGCTGGCTCAATTTGTCTGAGAACCCGTTGAGCGTCTCGGAGTTGCCGACGGTGCCCGGTTGGAAGCCTTGGGCGTACGAGTCGCCCAGTGATACGTAGTACATCGTCGTGTCGGCGGCCGACGATAGGGCCGTCGGGCCGCCCGCAGCGAGGCCCAGGGCCACGACGAGGGCAGCAAGTCCCGCCAGACGGATGGATCGAGCGAAGTTCATGGTCCGTGAAAGAGCGTACGACTGCCAGACACCGTTGATTCGACGACGGACAACGACCTCGAGTTACCTCGGCGCCGCGGGATCTCGTTGCGCTTGGAAGAACTCGCGAAGTTGCGTGGCGGACTCTTCGGCGAGCACGTCATAGACCACCTCGACTTGGTGCGGCAGACGCGGATCCGCGAGTACGTGATAGCGAGAGCCGACGGCTCCCGCCTTCTCGTCGAGCGCGCCAATGACTAGTCGGTTGACTCGAGCGTTGAGGAGAGCGCCCGCGCACATCACGCAGGGCTCCAACGTCACGATCACGTCGCAGTCATCGAGGTACCAGCGGCCGAGTCGTTCACTGGCGCGTCGCAGGGCGACGATCTCGGCGTGCGCACTCGGGTCGCGGTCAATCTCACGCCGATTCTCTCCGACGGCGATGACCTCGCCGGCTGCAACGATGACGCAGCCCACTGGAACGTCATCGTGCGAACTTGCCAGCGTGGCCTGTTCGAGTGCCAGACCCATGGCGTCGACGTCGTTGATCATGGACGAGTCGATCTCGCTAGTTCTTTGCGCAAATACGCGACGTGATCAGAGTCAGTCACTACAGCGACGTGACGGTCGCCCCCTTGGGCAACGAGAACTCCGCAGCGGGCGGCGTACTTGAGTACGCGGTCAGTGTGAAGTAGGTATTCGCGGCGTACCAGTACGTGAGGAGTCCCGAGTTCTTGGCGACGCACCACACTTCTGAAGTCGCGTTGTGGGTGATCGTCACGCACCGCGAGGCCACACCGGCGTACGTGGCGTTCGAGAAGCTGAGCGACACTCCTGCGGCGGACAGGGCGCCTTGACTGCTCCACGCTTGCACTTCGTTAATAAACGTCGTGCCGTTGTACAGGTCGAACAGGGTGCTGAGCGGGTTCGCGCCAGACTCTTTGAGGCAGATCAACTTGTTGGCGCAGTAATAGGTGTGAGTTCCGTCATCGATAATCGTGCCCGCGCCCACCTTGAAGAAGCTCTTCGGCGGCTCTTGGCCCAACGTCAAAGTGGTCGTGGTGCCATTGGTCGTCGAAGTCCACGTCGCTTGGAACGTGGCGTTCTTGGCGGACTTGGCGCTCTGGCGTAGCGAATTCAACTGACTCGCCTTGGTCGTTTTGTGCGCGCTCCTCTTCTTTGAGCTTCCGCACGCTGACAGTCCGATACTTGAGATCAGGACGGCGGCGGAAATGGCGACCGGAAGTAGGGCTTTCTTCATCGTGCTCCCTTGAACTTTCTCGAGAATAGGTGAGAGCCCAAATTGATGCTCGCCTCGCCGAGCGCTGAAGATCTGCGCGAGGTGCGAGTTGGCGGAGGAGGTGGGATTTGAACCCACGGTGGGTTGCCCCACACACGATTTCCAATCGTGCCGATTCGGCCGCTCTCGCACTCCTCCGAGTGCGCACTTGCAATGAAGTGCAGCGCGCGAGGTTACCGGAGTACCTCATTCATCTCGATTGGTAGCCTGAACGCACCGAATCTGAAAGCGATGGTCGGGTCCCGCGCGACGGCCGCTCGTGAACCGAGTCAGGGGTGGAAGCCAGCAGCTCTCAGCGGGTCTGGTCGGGTGCCGCGGATCGCCTGGCCATCGCTTTGAGATTCGGTGAACAACAGGTGATCGGTAGCATCGCGCCGTGAGTGACCTCCCCTCAAACCTCGAGGGCTCCGCGGCGCTCTATCGAAGGTTTCGCCCCGGTCGTTTCGCCGAAATGCGCGGACAAGAACACGTCATCCGTGCCTTGCGCGGCGCGGTTGAGCACCAGCGCGTGGTGCACGCGTATCTGTTTTCCGGACCGCGCGGAACGGGCAAGACGACGACTGCCCGCATCTTGGCCAAGGCGCTCAACTGCGAACGTCCGGACCATGGCGACGCCTGCAACGAGTGCGCCAGTTGCGTCGCGATCACCAAGGGCTCGAGTCTCGATGTCATCGAGCTCGACGCTGCGAGCAACAACGGCGTGGCCGATATCCGCGAGATCGTCGCGGGCGCCTGGCACGGCACGCCGGGCCGCTGGAAGGTGTACATCATCGACGAGGTCCACATGCTCTCGGCGGGCGCCGAGGCCGCGTTCTTAAAGACCCTCGAGGAGCCGCCCGCCCACGTCGTGTTTGTGCTCGCGACGACCGATCCCCACAAGGTGGTGGCGACAATCCGGTCCCGCACACAGCATCTCGAGTTCCGCTTGTTCGATTCAACGACGCTGAGCGGGCTGCTGCACGAGGTTCGTGACGCGGCGGGGCTCAGTTTTGATGAGGAGACCCTCGCTGCGGCCGTGCGCATGGGCAAAGGGTCGGCGCGCGACGCGCTCAGCGCACTCGATCAAGTTCTGGCGACCGGATCCCTCGGCGACACCGTGCCGCCGTTTGACGAACTGCTCGGCGCGCTCGCCACGAGTGACGCCGTCGCCACGATGTCGGCGCTCTCGTCACTCGCGCGCGCCGGGTGGGATCCCGAGCAACTCGCGGTCGCCTTCGCGGGTGAGCTGCGCCAGATCTTCCTTCTGCTTGTCGCACCAGATGTCGCTGAGGCACTCGACGTGGAGCGCGGACGATTGATCGAGTGGGGCCGCCAGATTGGTTTGCCGCGCACGGTGCGTGCGCTCGAGACCGTTGGGCGAACGTTGCGTGAGATGAAGAGTTCCCCGGTGCCCGCGATCCTGCTGGAGGTCGCGTTGGTGCGCGTGACTCGACCCGAACTCGACGACACCGTCGCAGCGCTCGAAGAACGCGTCAGTCGACTCGAGCGCACTCCGAGCGCGCCCGCCCCGGCACCACCGCCCGCTCCGGCACGGCCCATCGGCCAAGGGTCGGTCGCGTCCTCGACGCCACGTCCCGTCGCCGAAAGTTCGGCCCCGACGGAGGTGAAGTCCTCGGTTAAGAAGTCTCCAACTCCTAAGACCGAGCCCGCGCCCGCGACCACTGACTATTCGAACGCGGCGGTACTCGACATTGAGTTTTCCGACTTCGTGGCCCGGTACAACTCCAACGTCGTGCCGCGACTGCTCAAATCCGCCCAGATGCTGCTGCACAACGCCCGACTTCGTTCGTTGCACGGCAACGCGTTGACGATCGCCGTGCCGAGCGCGGGACTTAAGGCGTCATCGGAAAAGATCGGCGCCGGATTGCGCGCGGCGCTCGAGCAGGAGTTCAAGGCGCCGATTCAGTTGATCTGGAAGATCGATGCGTCGATCGACAACTCTGACGTCGTTGCGACCATCACCGAACCAGAGTCGTTCGAGGACGACTCTCTCGATGACGTGGAGATCGCCGCGTCCGAGCGCGTCGATGTCGACTCGGTCGCAGCGATGCTTATTACTGAAGCGTTCCCCGGAGCCGAGGAGATTCGGTGAGTTTTCCTCCGTCGCTGCAGAGCGCGGTTGATGAGTTGGGCCGATTCCCGGGCGTCGGGCCGAAGTCCGCACAGCGCATCGCGTTCTGGCTGATGCGTCAACCCACTGAGGATGTCGAACGACTAGCCGACGCCCTGCGCAGCATGAAGACGAATCTGTCGTTCTGCGAACAGTGCTGCAACATCTCTGAGATCGGCGGACTGTGCCCGATCTGCGCGGACGCGCGGCGCGATCAAACGATCATCTGCGTCGTCGAGGATCCCCGCGACGTGGCGGCGGTCGAACGCTCCGGCGCTTTTCACGGCACGTATCACGTGCTGCACGGCGTGCTCAATCCGCTCGAAGGTGTGACACCCGAGCGCTTAAGAATTCGAGAACTGGTCGTGCGCCTGCACGGCGAAGTGAAAGAGGTCATCCTCTGTCTCAACCCCACTGTGGAGAGCGACGCGACGATCCTCTACCTAACGAAGCTGCTGCAGGTGCCGGGAATTGTCTTTAGCCAACCGGCGAGTGGCCTCCCGGTCGGTGGTGATCTCGAGTTCGCCGATGACGTGACTCTCGGACGCGCGATCGACGGGCGACGACAACTCGCCCAGTGAGTTAGGCGAAGTAGATCAGCGCGCCGACGCCCGCGAGTACGCAGTAGATGCCGAAAGGCCACAAAGTGCGCGTCGTGAACCACTTGGTGAGGAATCGCACCGAGAAGTACGCCGCCACTCCCGCGAAGAGTGCGCCGACAAACGCCTGAGTGCGAATGCCATCGCCGAGATGACCGACGAGGTCGGGAACTTTCAGCAGTCCCGCCAGCAGGATCACCGGGGTGGCGAGCAAGAAGGTGAAGTCTGCGGACTCTTCGTGGTCGAGTCCGTTGAGCAACCCGGCGACCATCGTCGTTCCCGAGCGAGAGATTCCGGCAAACAGCGCGAGGATCTGAGTTGCGCCAATGCCCATTGCGCGCAGTGGCGTGAGAGTGGCAACCGAGACGCGATGAACGTGGCGCGATTGGCGACGCCGGATTCGCTCACCGACGAGCAGGATGACGCCGTTCACGGTCAAGAACCCGGCGGCCCACAGCGGCTTCGTAAAGACCACCCGCAAGCGGTGCTCAAAGATGAGCCCGATCACTCCGACGGGGATTGTGCCGATCACGAGGAGGACGAACAGCCGGTAGTTCGCGTCAATTCCTTCGCGGTCAAGCTGCCAGAGCGATGAGACCCCGCGCGTCGGCACAGAGCGCAGCTGGGTGCCCACACCGCGGGCCATGGTCCACCAGCGGTGACGGTAAAAGACGATGAGTCCGACGGCGGTGCCGACATGCAGTCCGACGAGGAATGCCAGAAAGAAGCTGTCGGACTGCGACTGCGCGTGGGCGAGATCGTGCCAGCCGAACAGCGCCGGAAAGATCACTCCGTGGCCGAGGCTCGAGACCGGGAACAGCTCCGTCACGCCCTGGAGGACACCCATGACGATCGCCTGAAAGAACGACAGGGTCGAGTGCACGCAGGAACGCTAAACGAGTGCACGAGGTCCCTTTCGGCATGGTCGCGATCTGCGACAGACTTCCCGCGTGCGATTCCTCACGATTGTGCGACACGCGAAGGCCGCTCCTCACGGCGAGTACGCCAACGACTTTGATCGACCCCTCACGGCCAAGGGCCGTGCGCAGTGTGAGCAACTGCGACTCTGGGCGAATGATCACCACAAGCTCGGTCGCTACGGACCGACAACGGCGCTCGTCAGCAGTTCACTGCGCACCCGCGAGACCTACGCCGTCGCCTTCGCTGGCACGACCTTCGTGCACGCACTTGAGACGAGCGAACTGATTTACAACGGACGCCGCAACGTCAGCGATGAGGACTTGCTCGCGGTGTTGGCCGAAATCGACCCAGTCACGGACTCACTACTGGTGGTTGGTCACAACCCGACCGTGCTCGAGTTGGCGTTGCGACTGGCCCGTGAACCAATCCCGATGCTGAAGAAGGGCAACTTCCCGGTGTCATCGGCCGTCGTCTTTCGCATTGACGATGACCGACCCGTCGGTCTGCGCGACTACGAATTCGTCGAGTCGTTCACGCCCGACGTCGATTAAAGAGTGCGCAGAACCGCCGCGTCGCCTTGACCGCCACCGCCGCACAGAGCGACGGCCGCCGTGCCGCCACCGCGACGGCGCAGTTCAGTCAGCGCGGTGAGCGCCACCCGCGTGCCCGACATGCCCACCGGGTGTCCGAGAGCAATCGCGCCACCGTTCACATTGACTTTGTTGGGGTCAACACCCAACTCGTCGGTCGAGGCCAAGCCGACGGCGGCGAACGCCTCGTTGATCTCAATGAGGTCGAGGGCACTGACATCGATGCCGGCCTTCTGTGACGCCAACTTGATGGCGCGCGACGGCTGGTGCAGCAACGAAGCGTCCGGACCCGCGACCTGGCCGTAACTCACGAGTTCACCGATCGGGGTGAGTCCGAGTTTCGCGGCTCGCTCGGCCGACATCACGATCACCGCCGCGGCGCCGTCAGAGATCTGTGAGGCGTTGCCGGCCGTGATCGTGCCGTCTTTGTCAAAGGCGGGCCTGAGCCCCGAGAGCGAGTCAAAGGTCGTGTCTGCCCGAACTCCTTCGTCGGTGGTGACCATGAACGGATCCCCACGTCGCTGGGGGACCGCCACGTGGACGATCTCCTCGTCGAACTTGCCATCCTTAATTGCGGCCGCGGCGAGTTCGTGACTGCGTGCCGCGAACTCGTCCTGGCGCGCTCGGCTGATCTGACCGTTGTTGTACCGCTCGGTGCCGAGACCCATCGCGCAGTGATCGAACGCGCAGGTGAGACCGTCGAACATCATTGAGTCCACGACGGTCTGATCGCCGAGTCGGAATCCCGCGCGCGCATTCGGCAGCAGGTACGGAGCGTTGGTCATTGATTCCATGCCACCGGCCACGACGATCTCGGCTTCACCGGCCTTGATCATGAGATCGGCCAAATAAATGGTCTGAAGACCCGACAGGCACACCTTGTTGATCGTGGTGGCGTTCACCGTCATCGGGATGCCGGCTTTCACCGCCGCTTGACGAGCGGTGATCTGGCCCTGACCGGCGCCGATGACTTGACCCATGAGGACGATGTCGACGTCGTCCGGCGACACGCCAGCGCGCTCGAGGGCAGCCTTGATGGCGACCCCGCCGAGATCCTGCGCACTCATTGTCGCGAACGCTCCGGCGAGCTTGCCGATCGGTGTTCGCGCCCCCGCGACAATCACACTTTTGCCCACGGTGACTCCTTGATGTCGTAGCTGTTAACAGCCCCGCGTCACGTTAGACGTTTGGTCCACGCGGTCTTACTCGGGGGTAGCCTCGCGCCCATGTCTGAGCTCCTTGACGCGGTGCGCGCGGGCGCCACCGGAGATGAGATGGCCGCGTTGCCGATTCCGGCGACGACGCGCGCGGTGTACGTGAGCCGCAGCGACCAGACGATGTTTGACGGCATGGCCAGTCGAGACAAGGACCCGCGTAAAAGCCTGCACGTCGGCGAAGTCCCGGTGCCCGAACTCGCTCCCGATGAGTGTTACGTCGCGGTGATGGCCAGTTCGATCAACTTCAACACGGTGTGGACCAGCATCTTTGAGCCCCTGCCGACGTTCGGGTTCCTCGATCGGCTCGCTCGTGAATCAGTGTGGGGCAAACGCCACGCCCTTGAGCACCACGTGGTTGGATCCGATGCCGCCGGAGTGGTTGTTCGCACCGGGTCACTCGTGCGCAACTGGAAAGTTGGCGACGTCGTCACGGTGCACTGCAATCACGTGGACGACCAGGATCCGAGCAGCCACGACGACTCGATGCTGGCCAACAACCAGCGGATCTGGGGTTTTGAAACCAACTTCGGCGGCCTCGCCGATCTCTGCGTCGTGAAGGCCAACCAGTTGATGCCGAAGGCGGCGCATCTCAGCTGGGAAGAGGCCGCAGTCAACGCCCTGTGCAACTCCACCTCGTACCGGATGTTGGTCTCACGCAACGGCAAACCCGTCACTCAGGGCGACAAGGTCCTGATCTGGGGAGCCAGCGGCGGCATCGGCAGCTTCGCGGTGCAGTACGTGCTGAACGCCGGCGGCACGCCGATTGGCGTGGTTTCGAGCGCGAAGAAGGCCGCGATGCTGCGCGAACTCGGCTGCGAGCACGTGATCGATCGCGCCGAAGCCGGATACAAGTTCTGGAAGGACGAGCACACTCAAGACGAGAGTGAGTGGCGCCGACTGGGCAAGGACATCCGCGCACTCGTCGGCGATGACCCCGACATTGTGTTTGAACACCCGGGACGCTCGACCATGGGCGCGAGCGTCTTTGTGGCCAAGCGCGCCGGCACGATCGTGACGTGCGCGGCAACCAGCGGCTACATGATCGAGTACGACAACCGTCACCTCTGGATGAAGCTCAAGACGATTAAGGGCAGCCACTTCTCTAACTACCGAGAGGCGTGGGACGCGAATCAGCAGATCATCGACGGCAAGGTTGTTCCGCCGCTCTCGGCGGTCTTTCCGCTCGAGCAGACCGGCGACGCGGCGTATTCGGTGCACCACAACCAGCACGAGGGAAAGATCGGCGTGCTCTGTCTGGCGGAGCGCGAAGGTCTCGGAATTACTGACACGGCGATGCGCGAGCGAGTGGGCGAAGACCGCCTCACCATCTTTCGCCGTTACGACTGAGGAGCGAGATGCTCGACGAAATTGATCACGTGGCCATCGCGGTGAAGGACCTCGAGGCCGCCATTGCGTGGTACCTCGAGGTCTTTGACGCGGCCGTGGTGCACCGCGAAGTGGTCGAGAGCGACGGAGTCGAAGAGGCTCTCATCAAGGTGGCCGACAGTTACGTGCAACTGCTTACTCCGACGCGCGAGGACAGTCCGGTGGCGAAGTACTTGGCCAACCGGGGCGAAGGTCTGCACCACATCGGGTACCGCGTGAGTGACTGTGCCAGCGCCCTAGAAGCCGTGAAGGCGTCCGGCGGGCGAGTGATCGATGAGGTCCCACGTCCGGGATCACGCGGAACAACCGTCGCGTTCGTTCACCCGAAGACCAGCTTCGGCACGCTCATCGAACTCGTGCAGGAGTAACGCTGCGTTCGCCGAAGGCGGCGAGCGAATTCGTATTTAGTTCCCCGGCGGGCTCTGAGCGGCCGAACGGAATGACGTGAGCGCGTTCATCAACTCGGTGGGAAAGAACATCATCGTGTTGGAGTCGGACTTAACGGCCTCAATCATGATGTTGAGGGCCCGCAGATTGAAGGCCAGATCGGGCCGGTCGTAGAGGCGCGCGGCCTCGACGAACTGTTCGGCGGCAATGACTTCGGCTTCGCCGTCGATGCGACGAGCTTCCTTTTCGGCTCGAGCCTGAGCCTCTCGGCTGAGCAAGTCCTGCAGCGACGCGGGGATGGTCAGATCTCGAATCTCGACCGTGCCCACTTGGATTCCCCAGCCGGAGGCCTGTTCGCGGATCTTCTCCGCGATGAGTTCGTCGACTGCCGTCGAGTCCGCGAGCAGAGTCTTTAATTCGGTCTGGCTCACGACGGTGCGCAAGGTGGCCTGCGCGGCCATGTTGATCGCCGACATGTACTCGGCGACGGCGAGCGCAGTCTTTTCGACATCGACGACCTGCCAGAAGAGAACAGCGAGCAGTGAGACCGGCACGTTGTCCTTTGACAAGGTGCCCGAAGTCTGGAACTGCGTCGTGCGCACGCGCTTGTCGATGGTGATGCCGCGCTGGACCAGGAACCAGACAAAGCGAAAGCCGGGATCACGCTTGGCTGTGAACTTCCCGAAGGTCAAGACGACGATCTGCTCCCACTGATTGACGATGCGGATCGACGCGAACAGGTACAGCGCCGCCACGATGAGAACGGCGTAGAGAGCGAACATGAGCGCAGCGTACTTTCACGACACTGAGCACCCTTGGGCTTGTGCGCGCCCTCGATGGGTGCAGCATCATCCGGCAGACGCAGTTCGATTTCGGCATCTCCTCACCAGTGAATTCGGCATGTGCTGACTAGCCTGCGCGTATGGAACACCCCATGAGCGAGCGTCTAAAAGACCTCGAAGCGCGTCGGGAGGCTGCCCGTTTCGCGGGCGGTGAACGATCGATTGAACGTCACCACGCCAAAGGAAAGATGACGGCTCGCGAGCGCATCGAGTACTTGCTCGACGAGGGAAGTTTCAGCGAGCTCGACATGCTGGCGCGGCACCGGGCGCACGGAATGGGACTCGAAGAGAACCGCCCCTACACCGATGGCGTCATCACGGGCTTCGGCACGATCGATGGACGGAAGGTCTGCGTGTTCTCGCAGGACTTCACCGTCTTCGGCGGCGCCTTAGGAGAAGTGTTCGCCGAAAAGATCCACAAGATCATGGATCTGGCCCTCTCTATTGGAGTTCCGATGATCGGGCTCAATGACGGGGCCGGGGCGCGCATCCAAGAAGGCGTCGTCTCGCTCGACAGTTACGGCGGAATCTTTCACCGCAACGTTCAAAGCTCAGGGGTGATCCCACAGATTTCGGTGATTCTCGGTCCCTGTGCAGGCGGCGCGGTCTACAGCCCGGCCATGACTGACTTCATCTTCATGGTGCGCGACACCAGCCACATGTTCATCACCGGTCCCGATGTCGTTAAGACCGTGACGGGCGAGGAAGTGACGCTCGAGCAGCTCGGCGGAGCGATGACCCACGCGTCAAAGTCCGGAGTCGCGAACTTCGTCTCCGCTGACGAGCGCAGCTGCCTGGACGATGTGCGCTACCTGATCAGCTTTCTGCCTTCCAACAACATGGAGCTCGTCCCGCGAGTTGCGACGAGTGACGAACCGGATCGGCTGTGCGCGGAGTTGCGTGACGTCTTGCCGGTGTCGTCGAATCAGCCCTACGACATGAAGAAGGTGATTTCCGCCGTCGTCGATGACGGGGACTACTTCGAGGTGTCGGCCAACTACGCCAAGCAGATCACCTGTGGGTTCGCGCGCATTGACGGGCACCCCATCGGCATCGTCGGCAATCAGCCCATGGTGCTCGCTGGAGTTCTCGACATCGAGTCGTCCGAGAAGGCGGCGCGGTTCGTTCGCACGTGCGACGCCTTCAATGTGCCGCTCGTGAGCTTTGTTGACGTGCCGGGATTCATGCCCGGCACCGACCAGGAGTACAACGGGATTATCCGCCACGGGGCCAAGTTGCTCTACGCATTCTGCGAAGCGACTGTGCCGCGTGTGCAGATCATCACGCGCAAGGCGTACGGCGGGGCGTACGTCGTCATGAACTCGAAGTCGATTGGTGCCGATCTCGCCTATGCGTGGCCGACTGCCGAGTTGGCGGTGATGGGTTCGGCCGGCGCGGTGGAGATTGTCTATCGGCGCGATCTGCTTGAGTCCAAGGATCCGATCGCACGCAAGGCCGAACTCGTTGAGGACTATCAGGAGCGGTACGCGAATCCGTATTTGGCGGCGGAGCGCGGCATCGTGGACGACGTCATCGATCCGGCCGAAACACGCCGCGTGCTCGTGCGTGCTCTCGATTTGTTGCGCAGTAAGCGCGAAGAGCTTCCGAAGCGCAAGCACGGCAACGTTCCACTGTGAGCCGCGGGCTGCGACCACGGCCGGCGCCGAGCGAGGCAGAGGTTGCGGCAATTGTGGCCATCGCTGAAGAGTTCATTGCGGAGCGTCGCGCGGAATCTGTGAGTGACGGTGCGCCAACGTGGCGCTTCAGCGGCCGTTGGTTCGCCGCGGGACCGTACTCCTCGCTACGTCGCCCCCACAGTTAGCGGGACTCGACGCTCCACGAGATCGAGCATCTCGCCCACAATGCGTCCGATCGCGAAATCCTTAGGCGTGTAGACCGCGGCGACACCGTCAGCGCGAAGTTGCGCGGCGTCCTCGTCTGGGATGATCCCACCGACAATTACCGGAGCATCAACGCCGGCGGCTCGCAAGCCCTCGAGGACTCTCGGCACCAATGAGAGGTGCGAGCCCGACAAAATCGAGATGCCGATTAAGTCAACGTCTTCGTCTCGTGCGGCGGCGACAATCTCTTCCGGAGTGAGACGGATTCCCTGGTAGATCACTTCGAAACCTGCGTCGCGCGCAGCGACGGCGATCTGTTCAGCACCGTTGGAGTGACCGTCGAGGCCCGGTTTGGCGACGAGGAGCTTTGGAGGTGCGCCTCTTTTTGCGGTGAGCGACTTCGAACGTTCGACGTACGGCGCAAAGCTGACGCCTCGACGACCGAGCGCAGCGCGCACACCGGTCGGCGCTCGGTATTCGCCAAAGACTCGACGGAGCGTGGACGCCCATTCGCCCGTGGTGCCGCCGGCTCGAGCGAGCGCGATCGTCGGCACCATGATGTTGTCGCTCGTGCTGGCACTTCGGGCCACGCGCTCGAGTTCCCCCAGCGCGGCCTGGACTGCGGCATCATCACGCTTCGATCGCCACTCGACGATGTCGGTCGCCAACTGACCTTCGAGTGCGGGATCGACAGTCAGGATTGATTCGAAGTTCGCGCCCTCAGTGAGCGGTGAGGCCGCGGTCTCGGTGAAGCGGTTGACACCGACGACGATCTGATCACCCGCTTCGATTCGCGCGACCCGCTCGGCCTGGCTGGCCACGAGGCGACCCTTCAGTTCTTCAATCGCCGCGAACGCGCCACCGAGCTGCAACACATCATCGAGTTCGGTGCGCGCCGCTTCGATCAGCTCGTGCGTCTTCGCTTCCATGACGTGGCTGCCGGCGAAGAGATCGGGGTACTCAAGCAGGTCGGTTTCAAAGGCGAGGACCTGCTGCAGCCGCAAACTCCACTGTTGATCCCACGGACGCGGAAGGCCGAGCGCCTCGTTCCACGCCGGCAACTGAACAGCCCGCGCTCGCGCATCGGCCGAGAGGGTCACGCCGAGCATTTCGAGCACAATTCGCTGCACGTTGTTCTCGGGCTGCTGTTCGGTCAACCCGAGCGAGTTGACCTGAACGCCGTAACGAAAACGACGAAGCGACGGATCCTCGACGCCGTAGCGGGTCCGACAGATCTCGTCCCACAGCGCGGTGAAAGCTCGAAGCTTCGCGACCTCTTCGACGAATCGGATACCGGCGTTGACGAAGAAGCTGATCCGGCCCACCACTGAGTCGAGTTGCTCGTCGCTGACCTTGCCGGAATCGCGAACGGCATCGAGCACGTCAATGGCCGTCGCCAGCGCGTACGCGATCTCTTGCACGGGTGTCGCGCCGGCTTCTTGGAGGTGGTAGCTGCAGACGTTGATCGGGTTCCACTTGGGGACGTTGGCGATCCCGTACGCGATCATGTCGACAATCAACCGACGGCTGGGCTCGGGCGCGAAGATGTAGGTGCCGCGCGAGAGGTACTCCTTCACGATGTCGTTCTGCGTCGTGCCTTGCAGTTGCGCGATGTCCGCGCCCTGCTCGTCGGCCAAGGCGAGGTAGAGACCCCACAGCCAAGCGGCGGTGGCATTGATCGTCATCGACGTGTTCATGTCGCCGAGAGGGATTTGGTCGAACAGCTCGCGCATGTGGCCGAGGTGTGCAATCGGCACGCCGACCTTGCCGACTTCGCCGGCCGCCTCGATTGAGTCGGGGTCGTAGCCCGTCTGCGTGGGCAGGTCAAAGGCGATCGAGAGTCCGGTTTGACCCTTCGCGAGATTGGTGCGGTAGAGCTCGTTGCTCGCACGGGCCGTCGAATGGCCCGAGTAGGTGCGCATCACCCACGGTTTCGACTTCTCGCCCATGGTGCTCCTCAGCGGGCCGACGCCTGCCTTATCGACGGTAGTCGTAGAAGCCCGAACCCGATTTACGTCCGAGTTGCCCGGCGGCGACCATCCGCTTCAAACGCGGTACGGGCGCCATGTGCGCATCGGCAAACTCGGCGTAGAGCGCGTCAAGGATGGCGAGCGTCGTGTCTAGGCCGACGAGGTCGAGCAGGGCGAACGGACCCATCGGGAAACCGCAGCCACCCTTCATGGCGGCGTCGATTCCCTCCATCGTCGCGACACCTTGATCGAGAAGGCGGATTGCGTTGTTCAAGTACGGAAAGAGCAGTGCATTGACAACGAATCCCGCTTGGTCCTTCACCTCGACTGGGTCCTTGCCGCACGCTCTGGCGAACTCAGTGACCGTCTCGATCGTGGAGTTGCTTGCGGTGATGGGCCGCACGATTTCCACGAGCGCCATGGCCGTGGCGGGATTAAAGAAGTGCACACCGCACACCTGTTCTGGTCGAGTGGTGTGAACGGCCATCTCGACCACGGGCAGCGTCGAGGTGTTGGTCGCCAAGATCGCCGATTCCTTGGCGACACGGTCAAGCTCAAAAAACAGTTCCTTCTTGACGTCAATGTCTTCGACGACGGATTCAATGATGAGGTCGCTGTCGCCCAGGTCCTCGAGTGAGGTCGTCGCCGAGACGCGGGAGCGAATGGCATCAGCTTCGGACTGCGTGCGCTTTTCGCGCTCGACTTGCTTGGCGAGGGACTTCTCGAGTCCGACGATCATCCCGTCAGCACTCGCGCGAGCACGTGAGCGCACCACGACCGTGGCGCCAGCCGCGGCGGCGACTTCGGCGATCCCGCTGCCCATGATTCCGGAGCCGACAATGCCCACGTTCGAAATTGACATGGCGAGAAGATTACTCAGCGGTAAGTGGCTTCCTTGAAGCGTTCACCTTGCTCTCACTGCAAGTCGTCCAACATCAATTCAACTTCTAAATCGCGAGGTCACCTCGTCAAGAGTCTGAGTGACGTTGCGAATCCTTTGCTACGCCTCGGTGATCGTGACCGATTCGATCGTGACGCGCTCGGAGGGCGCACCACTGCGCGATCCGACTTTGTCAATGGCCGCAACAACGTCAAGCCCCTTCACAACCTTGCCGAAGAGCGCATAGTTCGGAGGCAATGCGCATCCGTCGCTACCGGTGATCACGAAGAATTGGCTGCCGTTGGTGTTCGGACCGGCGTTCGCCATGGCGAGCGAACCCACTTCGTATCGACCGGGCTTGGGCAGCTCGTCTTCGAAGCGGTACCCCGGCCCACCGGTGCCCGTGCCCGTCGGGTCGCCGCCCTGCAGCACGAAGTTCGGGATCACGCGGTGAAAGAAGATGCCGTCGTAGTAGTGGAACCGTGACAGGTAGACGAAGTTGTTCACCGTCTTAGGTGCACTCGCGGCGTCCAACAGGATCTCCATCGTCCCCTTGGTCGTCACCATGGTGGCGGTGTAGCTCTTGGTGGGGTCGATCACCATCGGCGGAACGCCAGGAAACGTTTGACGCTGTTCGGAACTGCCGTCGACGTTAGGAATGAGATCGTTCACGTTTGGTCCTATTTCGTGGTTGAGATGGTGACACTCATCATGCGGTGAATGAGGTACGGCGGAACTCCGGAATTCGAGCTCAGTGGTCCGCGCTTGCCGTCATCGGCGATCTGTCGAACGACCGAGATCCCGCTGACCACTTGACCGAAGAGGCTGTAGTTCGCAGGCAGGCCCTCACCGTCGGTACCCGTAATGATGAAGAACTGACTGCCATTGGTGTTGGCTCCCGAATTGGCCATGGCCACGGAGTACAGCGGATACGTCGGATGTCCGGCCTTGGGAAGTTCATCCTTGAATTTGTAGCCCGGACCGCCAGTACCAGTGCCGGTGGGATCGCCACCTTGAATAACGAAGGAACTGATCACGCGGTGAAACGACACGCAGTTATAGAAGTTGTGTCGCGCGAGGAAGACGAAACTGTTCACGGCGATCGGCGCGCGCTTGGGGTCGAGCGCAATCACGAATGGGCCAACGTCGCTGAGGACGTGCGCGTAGTACGTCGTGTGCGTGTTGATGGACATCGCAGGTGCCTTGGACCACGTCAAGGTGTTGGCGGTCGCCGTGGGACTCTTCTTGCACCCGTGCTGAACCGCGGTGGCGTTCAGCGCATTTTGCGCGCGCACGTGCGCACTGATCGCTCTCTTCTTGCCGCCGCCTGACAACAGCGCCACTGACGTGACGATGATGACGGCGATCACCACCACGATTACTGCACGATTGATGAGCTTTTTGCGCTTGGCGAGGCGACGTTGCGCCTCAACTTTCTCGCGTCGAGCCGCCTTTTGACGAGCTCTTTTGTCGGTAGGCACTCGGACGACTCTAGTTGTCAGCTCCTAACGAACTAAAGGCTCACCAGTAGCGTTGACGATAGATATGGGCCTCGTCGTGCAGAAGTTCGGTGGCACGTCGGTGGGCGACGCCGATCGAATCCGCGCGGTGGCCGATCACGTCGCGCGCACCAAGCGCGCGGGTGATGACGTGGTGGTGGTGGTGTCCGCGATGGGCAAATCCACCGACGAACTGATGCGTCTCGCGAGTCAAGTGACCGACTCGGCTCCGCCGCGTGAACTCGACATGCTGCTCACGACAGGGGAACGGATCTCCATGGCGCTCGTGTGCATGGCGCTCGCTGATCGCGGCATTGAGGCCGCCAGCTTCACGGGCAGTCAGGCCGGCATCATCACTGACTCGGACCACACGCGAGCCAAGATCCTCGAGATCCGTCCCACCCGCATCATCGAGTGCCTGGCCGAGGGCCGAACGCCGGTGATCGCCGGATTTCAGGGGGTTTCCACTGACCGCGAGATCACGACCTTCGGGCGCGGCGCGAGTGATCTCACCGCCGTCGCGCTCGCTGCGACCCTCAAGGCCGATCTCTGCGAGATCTACACCGACGTCACCGGAGTGTTTTCGGCTGATCCGCGGGTAGTGCACAAGGCTCGCCGGCTGTCCAAGGTGACCTTCGACGAGATGATGGAGATCTCCGCCACCGGTGGTCGCGTGTTGATGTTGCGCAGTGTCGAGTTCGCGCGGCGCCACAAAGTGCCGCTGCACGTGCGATCGAGTTTCACCTGGGAACCCGGAACGTGGATCGTCGAGGAGGATTCAACGATGGAAGAGGCCATGGTCTCAGCGGTCACCGATGACACGAGCGAGGCGAAGATCACCGTCGGCGCCGTGCCCGACCACCCCGGAGTGGCGGCACGGCTGTTCCGTGAACTGTCGAATCGATCAATCAACGTCGACATGATCGTGCAAAACACCGCCGAAAACGGACTGACCGACATCAGCTTCACCGTGGCCAAGACCGACATGGAGGTCGCGCGCACTGCGTGTGATTCGGTGAAGGACGAACTCGGCGCGAAGTCGGTGACGGCGGACGCTGGCATTGGGCGAGTGACGTTGGTGGGGGCGGGAATGAAATCGCACCCAGGCGTGACGGCACTGATGTTCGAAACGCTCTCAAGTCACGGCATCAACATTGAGATGATCTCGACGAGTTCCATTCGCATTAGCTGCGTGGTGCGTGCGGAACTGGTGGAAGAGGCGGTCATTGCGCTGCACACCGCCTTCGGATTGGACGCGACCGGCTCCTAGACTTTCTTCATGAGAGTCGGCGTCGTTGGCGCGACCGGCCAAGTCGGCACCGTGATGCGCCAGGTGCTCGCTCAGCGCCACTTTCCGGTGGAACTCATTCGCTTCTTTGCCTCGGAGCGCTCGGCGGGGTCAACGCTTCCCTGGGACGGTCACGACATCGTCGTGGAGGACGCGGCGCGTGCGGACTACAGCGGACTGGACATCGTGCTCATGTCGGCCGGCGCCACCTCGTCGCGAGCGAACTCGCCGATGATCGCCGCTGCGGGCGCGATCGTGGTGGACAACTCCTCAGCCTGGCGCGCGGACCCCGACGTGCCGCTCGTGGTCAGCGATGTCAATCCCGACGCGCTCAGCCAGATCAAGAAGGGGATTGTCGCGAATCCCAACTGCACGACCATGGCCGCGATGCCGGCGCTGATGCCGCTTCACCGCGACGCTGGTCTTCGCTCGCTCACGGTCTCGACATATCAGGCGGCGGGCGGGGCGGGCCGCGACGGGGTGGAGGAGTTGGCCGAGCAGTTCGAAGCGACGGCGCGCGGCGATCTGCGAGCCCTGGCGCTCGATGGTTCCAGCGCCCTCGCGCAACCGCACAAGTCGTTTCCCGCGGCGCTCGCGCACAACGTGATCCCACTGGCGGGAACGATGGTTGATGACGACCGCGAGGAAACCAACGAGGAGCAGAAGTTCCGCTCCGAGAGCCGCAAGATCCTCTCGATCCCCGATCTCGTCGTCGCCATCACCTGCGTGCGCGTGCCCGTGTTTACGGGGCATTCGCTCTCGATCACCGCGAGCTTTGACACTCCGCTCTCGCCACAGCGAGCGACAGAGATTTTGCAGAGTGCTCCCGGCGTTGAGGTGGTGGACCTACCGACACCGCTGCTCGCTACGGGACGTGATCCGAGTTTCGTGGGACGGATTCGGCGCGCTGACACCGTAGAAAACGGACTGTCACTCTTTGTCGTGGGCGACAACTTGCGAAAGGGCGCCGCGCTCAACGCGGTGCAGATCGCCGAACTGCTGGCGCGCGCTTAGCGAACTCCGCCGACTTGTCGGCGCGCCAGATTCACGCAGTGATCTCCAAAGCGCTCGTAAAAGCGCGCGATCATCGCGACTTCGACGGCGACGGGCAACGCCATCGATCCCGAGACCAGTTCCGCGGTGAGAGAGACGTGCAGATCGTCGAGCTCGTCGTCGATCTCCTCGATGGAGTGCACCGCTGTCTCGTTGCCGTCGATGATTGCGTCGGTCGCTTCGCGCCAGATGGTCGCGGCGACTTCGCCCATGCGTTCCACGAGTCCCCGGCTGCGCGGCGACATCTCGGCGCCCAGTCCGCGCGCCGCGCGCCGTGCGACGTGCTCTGCCAGATCTCCGTTGCGCTCAATTTCGGGCAGAACGCGCAATAGCGTGATCAACTCCTCGCGCTCCGAGGGCTCTGGTGCGTCCGCTCGCAAGAGAGCCTCTTCGACGGTCGAGATGAGCGACGTCGCGATCGAGTCGATTTCAGCGTCTTGTTGGACGACGTGCTTGGCCAGTTCTCGATCCCCGCTCAGCAGGGCGTGCGTCGCTTCGGCGATCGCCTCGCCGACCAGTGCGAACAGCCGAACCACCTGCGCGCGATCGGACTCAGAGACAGCAGGCTCGCGCTCGGTGAGCGGACTCGAGCCGTCGCGTGCCCGAAACAGTCGTCGCGCCATCGCCGCAGAGTAACGGCGTGGGGATGATGATCTGGAGTCGACGGTGACATCGGCTCTCTATGTTCTTCGTACCGTGACGTTGGTGAAGGGGGATCCATGGCGCAATTGATCGTCGGTGTGGCGATTGGCGCCGTCCTGGGCGGTGCCTTCGCGACGTTGCTGATGCGAGCTCGACGTAGCGACGGCAGTGAGTTGGCGACGGCCCGCGAACGCGCAGCGTCCGCTGATGCGCGAATAGCCGATCTCACTGCGACCATTGCTCGCGAGCGTCAGGACCACTCGGTGGCGATCGAGCAACTCGGCGAGCGATTCAAAGTTCTCGCCGGTGACGCCCTCGGCGGCGTGGCCGACCAGTTCGGCAAGAATCAGTCCGAGTTCTTCGAGCTGCGCGAACGCCAACTGAACGAGCGCCTCGAGCCGTTGCGCGAACTGCTCGGCGCCTACCAGGCGCGCGTGGAGAAGCTCGAGGCCGAGCGGGCCAAGGGATTCACCGACGTGGAAGAGGCCGCGCGCAAACTCGCCGACGCCCAGGCTCTCTCGCTCGAAGAGACGCGCAAGTTGAACACCATTCTCGGTCGCGCGAGCACGCGGGGTCGCTGGGGTGAAATCCAACTCGAACGCATTCTCGAGCAGGCCCAGATGCAGGCACACATCGACTTCACCACACAGTCAACGGTGAGCGATGGCGACTCGCGCTCTCGACCCGACGTGATTGTGAAGCTGCCGAAGGGCGCGGTCATCGTGATTGACGCGAAGACTCCCTACGACGCGTTCGATCGGGCGATGGAGGCAACCAACGACACCGATCGTGAACTGGCCATGAAGGAGTTCGCCGCCTCAATGCGAAGCCACGTCAATGAGTTAAAGCGCCGCGACTACACCAAATCCGTCGCGGTCACCCCGGAGATGACCGTCTGCTTTGTGCCGAGTGACTACTTACTCAGTGCCGCGTTCAGCGCCGACCCCGCGTTGCTCGATGACGCGCTCGGCAGTCGGGTGCTCATTGCCGGGCCGACGTCGCTGCTTGGGCTGCTGCTCGCAGTCGCGCTCGGCTGGAGCCACTTTGAGGCGGCGAACTCCATGGCCGAGATCACCGAACTCGCGAGCAAATTGATCGATCGCACTGCGACGGTCTACGAGCACGTGCAGAAGCTGGGCGGCCACCTCGAGAAGTCCGCGAAGTCCTACAACGCCATGATCGGTTCGATGGAGCGAAACTTCATCTCCACCGCACGGCGGCTGCAAGAAAAGGGCATTCGCGCCCAAAAGTCACTCGAGGAGCCCGAAGAGCTCGATCTCTCGCTGTCGCCTCCGAACTCCGAGCGATGGGGCGTGGCTCAACTCGGCCCTCCCGTGCTGGACGCGGAGATCATCGAACCCGACAGTGACGACGAGTGAACGGCGAACGACACATCGTCGTTGAGTAAGTTCACGCGCCGTGGCGAGGACGCGCTCCAGGCGTCGCCGCCAAGGACAACTGATCGCTCTAGCGATCCTGCTGTCCGCGACTGCGGTGGTCTTGGTGCACGACGTCAATCGCATGGCGTCTAAGTCCGTGGCCAATCGCACGGCGTTGAACCGAGATTTCGCCGCCCTGGCGACCAGCCTCATTTCCGACGAGAACCATTGGGGGACTGAGGTCGCCGCCACGTTGGCGAATGCGCCCCAATCGACGCGTCCAGCTTTCGCGACCGATCTGCAACTCGAGCGCTCCGCGGGACGCGAACTGCGCCAGCGCGCGGAGATCCTGGCGACCCCGGACCTCGCCCACCACGTCCAAGAACAGTTGATCGATGTCACTGAACAGCGGGTCTCGACCACGGTCGCCTTCCTCAACCACGTCGGCCAACTGCTGGCGCTGCCCGGCTTCGCGCGTCCGGTCGTCGGGGCCAATATGGCCGGCCGTCAGTTGCGCCACGCAGATCTGGTGTGGGCGCACGCGCGCCGCAGTCTCATTGGCGAGCCCGGCCGAGTTCGACTGCCCCGCAGCGAGTTCGCCCTCGCCGCCGCGCCGCTGTCGAGCGACCTCGCAGCGATTCTGTCGGCGCCCGCGCTGCGAGCGGAGCGGGCGGTCACCATCGCCACGATCGAGGTCACTCCGACGACTCTGCCCGCCGCGTCCGGCCAGCTGGTGGAGCTACCCGGCTCTCCGTTGGGATTTGCCGTCGTCGTGCGCAACGAGGGCTACATCAACCAACGAGTAACCGTCCATCTCTCGGTGTTAAACCCGACCGCCGGCGCCTCGACCTCGGTGCAGTCACTCTCCGGCGTCATCGGACCACTCAACGCCCGCGCGTTTACGTTTGCGGCGGTGCCGATTGTGGCGAGCGAGCACGCCACAGTGAACGTCCTGTTAAGCGGTGCACCGATCGCCGCGGGCGGTGTCGGCACCAAGCACTACCGACTGATTGTGGCTCCGTCGCCGACCAGTTGAGAGGGTCGAATTGGCTCAGCGGTCGCGTACGATGGCCGCGAGCCAAATTTCTAGAGCGAGGATGCTGTGTCCGAGTCCATCACGGTTACCGATAACCGAACGGGCCGGAGCGTAGAGATTCCGATCCAAAACGGCGGGGTCGCCGCCGACGAGTTCACCAAGGCCGTTCCCGGCGTCTGGTTCTACGATCCGGCCTTCATGGCCACGGCGGCGTGCGAGAGCGCCGTCACCTATCTCGACGGTGAAGCCGGGGTGTTGCATTACCGCGGCTATCCGATCGAGCAGTTGGCCGAGCACTCCAATTACTTGGAGGTCGCCTTCTTGTTGATTCACGGCGAGTTGCCGACGCCCGAAGAGATGATCGCCTGGGAGCGCGAGGTCACGTACCACACGTTCATTCATGAGAACGTCCGCAAGCGGTTCCTCGAGGGCTTTAACTACGACGCGCACCCGATGGGCATGCTCGTCTCGGCCGTCGCCGCGCTCTCGACGTACTACAAGGACGCGAAGGACATCTTCGACGACGACACGCTCAACAAGCAGATCGTGCGCCTGATCGCGAAGATGCCGACATTGGCGGCCGCCGCACACCGCTTCAGCGTGGGAATGCCCTTCGTCTACCCCGACAACGCGCTCAACTACACCGAGAACTTCCTCTCGATGATGTGGAAGGTCGCCGAGCCGCGCTACCAGGCCAACAAGGTGTTGGCCAAGGCGCTCGACGTCTTATTCATCCTGCACGCCGAGCACGAACAGAACTGCGGCACGACCGCCATGCGCACGGTGGCATCCGCTCACGCGGACCCGTACTCGGCGACCGCCGCAGCCACCGCCGCGCTCTATGGTCCGCGCCACGGTGGAGCCAACGAAGCGGTTATCAAGATGCTGACTGAGATCGGTTCGATGGACAACGTGCCGGCGTTTGTGAAGTCGGTGCGCGAGGGTCACGGCAAGATCGAAGGATTCGGTCACCGCGTGTACAAGAACTTCGACCCGCGCGCCACGATCATCAAGCGCACGGCGTACGACGTGTTCGAAGTGACCGGCAAGAGCCCACTGCTCGACGTCGCGCTCAAGCTCGAAGAGGTCGCGCTCAACGACGACTACTTCAAGTCGCGCCGGCTGTACCCGAACGTCGACTTTTACTCCGGGCTCATCTACCAGGCCATGGGTTTCCCGATGGAAATGTTCACGGTGCTGTTCGCGATTCCGCGCACGGCGGGGTGGCTCGCTCACTACAAAGAGTTGCTCAACCAGAACATGAAGATCGCCCGGCCCCGTCAGCTGTACATCGGCTCGGAGCAGCGTGACTACGTGTCGATTGGGATGCGCGGCTAAGTGAGCTCCGCCGACCACGGACCGGTCGACGACACCATTATTTCTGAGCAGCGCGACTACTACGAGGCGCGCGCACCCGAGTACGACGAGTGGTTCTATCGCCGTGGCCGCTATGACCGCGGCGTCGAGGAAACCAACCGGTGGTTCGCAGAGGTAGAGGACGTTCGAGCGGCGCTTGCAGCAGTCAACTGGGCGGGACGACATGTCTTGGAGCTCGCGCCCGGCACGGGAGTGTGGTCGGAGTGGCTGCTAGATCAGGGTGCGAAGCTGTCGGTCGTCGATGGATCATCAGCGATGCTCCAAATGTTGAAAGCGAAACTCGGCAATCGAACGCGAGATGTCGAGTTTCAGCACGCGGATCTCTTTGAGTGGCGCCCCACTCGCGAGTACGACGGCGTGTTCTTTGGATTCTTCCTGAGTCACGTACCTCGCCACCGCCTTGGCGAGTTCTTTTCGACCGTAGCGAGCGCCTTGTCATCGAACGCTCCCTTCGGCTTTATTGATTCACGTCGAGAGCACACCTCAACTGCTGCTGATCACGTGCTGCCCGGCGACGACGATGAAGTAATGACGCGGAGACTGAATGACGGGCGCGAGTATCGAATCGTCAAGAACTTCTTCGAACCAGACGAACTATTCGTGCCCACCTCGTCTGCCGGCCTCTCGCTCGTAGCCTCAGTGACGCCGACCTATTTCCTTTTCGGAACTGGAGTGAAACGCTGACGAGAGTTGCTTGTCGGCGTCAAATCGTGCGGACGAGTCCTTCTTGGACGAGCGACACACAAAGTCGTCCCGAACGGTCGAAGAGAAATCCCCGAGCTAAACCACGAGCGCCGTGAGCGATCGGGCTGTCCATGTCGTACAGCAGCCATCCGTCGGCACGGAACTCTCGGTGAAACCACATGCAGTGATCAAGGCTCGCGCCCATGAAGTGACCGTCTTCCCAATTCACGCGGTGTGGAGCGAGGATTGCGTCAAACAGACTCATGTCACTGGCGTACGTCGCGATGCACGAGTGAAGAAGTTGTCCGTCGGCCAGTTCACCGTCCGCGCGAATCCACACGCGCTGATATGGCTCGGTGGAAGGTGACGGACCCCACGGACGAGGACCAAAGAATCGCTGATCGATCGGGTGCGGTCGCTTGAACCACTCATCGACGTCGCCGTTGGACTCAAGGACGAGCTCGCGCAGCGTGGGCAGAGTTTCGGGATCTGGCACGTTCGGCATGTCGAACTGATGATCGAAGCTGTCTTCAGCCACATGGAAACTGGCTTCCATGTTGTAGATCGCTCGGCCGTGCTGAACCGCGACGACGCGCCGGGTGGTGAAGCTCTTGCCGTCGCGAATCCGGTCTACTTCGTACAAGATCGGAATCTTCGGGTCCCCGGGTCGCAAGAAGTACGAGTGCAGGGAGTGGACATTTCCCCGCTCGACGGTGCGCCCCGCCGCCATCAGTGCTTGGGCGGCGACTTGTCCGCCGAAAACCCGCTGCCGCTCCTCGTTTGGCTGAGTCCCCCGAAAGAGGTTCTCCTCGATCGTTTCGAGATCGAGGAGGTGGACAAGGAAGTCGAGTGCATCTGACACGGGAACATTGTTGTCGCTTTCAATCAGCGGCGATGCAGATGCGACATTGGTTCTCTGTCAGTTCGTAACTCCGCGTCAGCAAATGTCTCGCGTACTGTCTGGCGATGGCCGACTCCCAGTTGCAGTTCCCACGCGGATTCCTCTGGGGAACCGCAACCGCCGCTCATCAGATTGAAGGCATGAATACGAACTCGGACTGGTGGCGCTTTGAGCACACCGCGGGATCGGGGTGCCAGGACTCCTCGGGCGACGCGTGTGACTCCTGGAACCGGTGGGAGCAGGACCTCGACCTCGTGGCGTCCTTCGGTCTCAACAGTTTTCGTTTCTCGGTGGAGTGGGCGCGTATCGAGCCGGCCCGTGGCGAGATCTCCAACGCCGCCCTCGATCACTACAAAGCGGTAATTGCCGGTTGCCACGCGCGCGGGATCGTTCCCATCGTCACGTTGCACCACTTCACGCTCCCGCAGTGGGTGGCCGATCTCGGCGGCTTTGAGTCACCCGAGATCGCGTCACTCATGAGTAACTACGCGTCAATCGTGGCCAAGAGTCTCGGTGACGGCATCGGGATCGCATGCACCATCAACGAGCCGAACATTGTCGCGCTGATGGGGTATCTATTTGCGATCTTTCCGCCGCAACAACGCGGGTGGGCACGGTTTTGCGCCGTCAACGACGCGATGCGCGCGTGTCACGCCACAATGCGCCAGGCACTGAAAGTTGGCCCGGGCAACTTTCCGATCGGGCTCACGTTGTCGATGAGTGACTACCGCGCCGAACCTGGCGGTGAGGCGCGTCTCGCGAGTTGGCGGGCCGAAATGGAGGACAAATACCTCGAGGCGGTGCGCGACGACGACTTCATCGGGGTGCAGTGCTACTCGACAACAGTGTTTGGCCCGGATGGACAGATTCCGCCACCACCGGGTTCCGACGTCACGGATATGGGGTACCTCTACTGGCCACAGTGCGTCGAGGCGACAGTTCGGCGCGCCGCCGAGCTCGCTCGAGTCCCCATTTTTGTTACCGAGAACGGCATCGCGACTGCCGACGACGAACGCCGAATCCGTTACATCGACGAGGCCCTGCAGGGACTACACCGCACGATCGCCGACGGAATTGACGTGCGCGGGTACTGCCAGTGGAGCTTGCTCGACAATTTCGAGTGGGTGCTCGGATACTCGCAACGATTCGGCATTGTGTCGGTGGATCTCAAGAACTTCACGCGGGCACCGAAACAGTCGGCGTGGTGGTTTGGCAACGTCGCCAAGAGCGGCGCGTTACCCATTCATTTCTAAGCGACCCGCAAACTAAGGTGACCGCGGTGAGAGCCCGCATTCAGCAGTTGTGGGCATGGGCTCACACCCATCAGGGTCGCAAGATCATCCGTTTTACGTCAGTGTCGGTGATCTCAACGGGCGTCTCCAATCTGGTGCTCATCATCGTCTACGGCGCACGGCTCATTCACAGCGAAATCTGGGCCACCGTCTTCGGCAATGTTGTCGCCACGTTCCCGTCGTACTGGCTGAATCGAACGTGGACCTGGGGTAAGCGCGGCCGCAGTCACATTCGCCAAGAGATCGTGCCCTTTTGGAGCATGTCGTGCCTCGGCATCTCCTTTTCAATACTCGGTGCATGGCTCGTCAAGCGCTTCATTGCCGAGCACAACTGGCGAGTGACGCACCACTTCTTTGCGACCGGACTCGTTGTGGGCGCCAACATCGCGAGTTTCGGCATCTTCTGGCTGCTGAAGCTGTGGGTGTTCAACCGGATCTTCAAGATCAACGAGCTCGTCGAGATTGACGAACATTTGAGCGCCGAGGAGAGTTCAACTCCCCAGGGGTAAGAGTCAGTCGCGAAAGTTCGTGAACTGCAAGGGGACCGCAAGATCAGCCTCGCGACACGCCGCCATCACTCGCTGAAGGTCGTCGCGGTTCTTGCCCGTGACGCGGACCTGGTCACCTTGGATTGATGACTGGATGTTCTTCAGTCCAAGGTCCTTCACCAGCTTGTTGATTGCCTTGCCGGTCTCTTGGTTAATTCCCGCGCGCAACGCGACCTTTTGACGCGCCGAACCGCGAGAACCCTCTTCGATCTTGCCCGGGTCCAACGTCTTCAGCGACACCTGGCGCTTCACTAACTTTTCCTCGAGAACTTGGTAGAGCGCGCGGAGTCGGTCCTCAGTTGATGAGCTGAGCGTCAACTCTTTTTCAGTGAATTCAACGTTGGAGTCGGTCCCCTTGAAGTCAAAGCGGGTGGTCGCCTCGCGATTGGCCTGGTCCACCGCATTGCGAACCTCTTGGACGTCAATCTCCGAAACGATGTCAAACGACGGCATCGTTTGAGCGTAGGTCAGCACGAATTGTTGGAGTTGAGATCAGTTCGGTAGGCTCGCTCCGGGTCGGTGCCCGAGTGGCCAATGGGATCTGGCTGTAAACCAGACGGCTTTGCCTACGGGGGTTCGAATCCCTCCCGGCCCACCACGTGGCCTTGACTCCAAAGGTTGAGCCATTCTTCAGACCTCACGATGTCGTGAGGGCATCCACCAAGTCGACAACGACATCGACGCGCAATCAGCCTCGTCATTACGATGCTGCGCCATGGGTGGGGTCCGCCTGAGCCGACGGTTCTCGTCGCTCGGGACACGAGTTCGCCACGGTTACGAGCACACGGCTGCTGGTATGGAGTCCGGCATCAAGTTGCTCGAGCGCCGCTACACGCCGCTCGGCCGATTCAGCCCCGGCCCGTTTCAGGGATGGGGATTTCTCTGGCGACCTGCCGTATTGGGTTTTCTGGCGCTTGGAGCGATCCTCGCCGGGTCGTCATTTACTGACACGCCGTTCAAACTCAACTGCGCGCACACGTGGTTCTTCGGCACCCCGTCTCAGGGGTGTCCTCCGGCGGGTCCGACGAATGAGACGACGCTGCTCTTCTCGATCGTGTTGGTGTTCGGCGGGCTCGTCTTATTGATGCGGGTCTGGTTGCGCCTGGTCGAGATGTTGAAGATTCACGCGGGCTCACCGGTCAAGAGCTTCTACTGGATGCTCGCGCTGTGGAGCATTCCCATGCTCGTAGCCCCGCCGTTGTTCTCTCGCGACGTCTTTAGTTACGCGGCCCAGGGCGAGATGACGAGTCACCACGTGAACCCGTATTACTTGGGTCCATTCGACATGGGCTCGGGTCCGTACGTCACGCCGGTCGACAGTTTGTGGGGTCACACTCCCGCGCCGTACGGTCCTGCCTTTCTCGCTCTCGATGGCGCGATGGCGCGACTAACCGGCCACCACCAACTGGCGACGGTGGTGGGACTACGCATCTTGGAGTTGGTCGCCGTTGCGCTACTCGCGTGGGCGTTGCCCAAGTTGGCTCGTGCAACCGGGCGCGATCCCGGAGAGACGTTGGTGATCGGCGCGCTCAATCCGTTGGTGCTGCTTACGCTGATTGGTGGTGCGCACAACGACGCCTTGATGGTGGCGCTCTTGGTCGCGGGCATCGCGTACGCGGCGGAACGGCGACCATTCATCGCGGTGATCTTCTGCGCCGCGGCGGCCGCGATCAAAGCGCCCGCGGCGCTCGGAATTCTCTACGTGGCGTGGACGTGGCGTGGACCACACGTGTCGTGGAAGAAGAAGTTCAAACCGTTCGCGATCGCGACAGTGGAGACAGTGATCGTGCTCGGCATCTTCACGTGGATCGCCGGTTTCGGTTTCGGGTGGGTCCGCAATCTGGCCACGCCCGGCACCGTGCGCAGTTGGGCCGCGCCGGCCACCGGCATTGGGCTCGCGATCTCGCGTCTGCTGCACGCGATCGGCGTCAACGCGTCCACGTCCGGGCTCATCTCGGTGACTCGGGCGATCGGTCTCGTGACGGCATTGCTCGTGTCGTTATGGCTGCTGCTCAACGCCGACCGACGTGGCTGGGTCCGTTCACTAGGACTATCGCTCTTGCTCTTCGTCGTGCTTGGACCAGTCGTGCAGCCGTGGTACTTGGTGTGGGGACTGGCGGTCTTGGGTGCGAGCTACGTCGGACGCGAACACTTCTGGGTTCTGCTGCTCTCCATCACGGCACCGTTTCTCGGACTGCCGGGCGGTCGCCAGCTGCTCGCCGGTTTAGTGCACGCCAACCCGTTGGCCATGGCCGGCTTTCTCGGAATACTCGCCGCGATGTTGTTGGTGCCAATGGGTCGCTGGACGCAGTGGTCTTGGCCGCAGACTGAGAGTCACCGAGAACTGGAGACGGTGCTTTAGCGGCGTCTATCGCTGAAGACGTACTGGTACTCCACAACGTCGAGCCAGAGCCCGTGCTTGCGGCCGACTTCGATTTCGGTGCCCACGAGAGTGAACCCGCACCGTTCGTGTAGAGAAATTGACGTGCGGTTCTCTCCGACGATGCGCGCAATGAGCGAGTGAAAACCTGACTCCCCAGCGACGGTGATGAGTCGGCGCAGCAAGATTTCGCCGGCGCCGCGACCCCGCGCCTGGCGCGCGACGTACACCGAGTTCTCGACAGTGGTCGCGTAGGCCGCGCGCTCGCGAAACGGACTCACCGAGGCAAAGCCCAAGATTCGCTCACCGCGCGCTCCGGGCTCGCCAGCGTCGTCTTCGTCGTTCACCGCGACGAGGCAGGGATGAGTTGTCTGGTGCGCCTTGATCCATTCGATCTGGTCGTCGTAGGAGCGCTGGACGAGGTCAAAGGTGACCGAGCCCTCGAGCACTTCGGGGTTGTAGATCGCCATCAGCGCGGGGGCGTCGTCGAGCTCGACGAGCCGCGTATGCACCGGCGGAACTGTAGTTGTGACCCCTTGGAGCACTGGAAAGTGACTGGTAGGATCCCCCGCTGCATCGCGTCGCGATGTTGCGCCCTCTTAGCTCAGTGGTAGAGCACTTCCATGGTAAGGAAGGGGTCGTCGGTTCAATCCCGACAGAGGGCTCCCCTGGCGGCGTAGCTCAGGTGGTTAGAGCACACGGCTCATAATCGTGGTGTCGCGGGTTCGACTCCCGCCGCCGCTACCAGGCGCCCATTGGGGCAGAAGTGCAGTGCAGCTGAAGGAGTGAGATGGCTAAGAACGAAAAGCGCGTGCAGGTGACCCTCGCCTGCGAGGACTGCAAGCGGCGCAACTACATCACCATGAAGAACAAGCTCAACGACCGCGAGCGCATCGAGATGCGCAAGTACTGCCGGTTCGAGCGTCGTCACACGGTGCACAAGGAGACCCGCTAAGAGAGCGTCAGCGGGCCTCTGGTAGGCTCGTCAGCCCTGACGACCGAACGGCAGTGGCGTCCGGTTCTCCAAGGGCAGTAGCTCAATTGGTAGAGCACCGGTCTCCAAAACCGGCGGTTGGGGGTTCAAGTCCCTCCTGCCCTGCAACGCACGGTGGAAGCGGCTGAGAGAAGAAGCAAGGAATGAATCGCGAGACCAAGCGCGCGATGGCGCGACAGGGCCAGACCCAAGCCGACGGCACCCCCGCGGCCCGTCGCGCCCCGACGGTCGAAGACGTCCAGCGCCGCAAGCGCGAGCGCGTCGGCCCGCGCCAGTTCGCCACCGAAGTGCGCGACGAGATGCGCCAGGTTGCCTGGCCCAGTCGACCCGAGCTCGTCAACTACACGACGATTGTGCTGTTCGTCCTCGTCTTTATGACCTCCATGATTTACGGCTTGAGTTACGGCTTTTCCAAATTCATCAATTTCCTGTTCGCGAAGTGAGCTGCCATGAGTGAGATCGACACCGCGATGAGCGACGCCCCCGAGTCCACCGAGGACGAGATCCTCGACGTGACCATCATCGAGGACGAGGAGTTCCTCGAAGTTGAGCCCGAGATCGAGAGCGCCTTTGACCGGCCCGGCCGCTGGTACGTCGTGCACACCTTCGCCGGTCACGAAGCCAAGGTGCTCTCCAGTCTCAACAACATCATCAAGAGTCGGGACCTAACCGACCGTGTGCACGAGATCTTCGTGCCCGAAGAGGACGTCACCGAGTTCAAAAGCGGCCGCAAGGTCACGGTCTCCAAGCGCATGTTCCCGAGCTACGTGCTGGTGCGCTGTGAGCCCGACCCTGATCTCTTTCACGTGATTGCGTCCACGCCCGGCGTGACCGGCTTCGTCGGTCCCGAAAAGACCAAGCCGACGCCGCTCACCCGCCGCGAGGTTGACAACATCATCCGTCCGGTGATTGAAGGCGTCGAACAGCCCCAGGTCACCAAGCGCCGCATGCCGAGCCACGAGTTCGAAATCAACGACACGGTGCAGATCAAGACCGGCCCGTTCGCGACGTTCTCCGGCCACGTGGCCGAAATCAACGAAGACCAGATGAAGGTGAAGGTGTTGGTTGACATCTTCGGACGCGAGACCCCGGTCGAGCTCGACTTCACTCAGGTCACGAAGCTCTAGGAGGAACGATGGCCAAGAAGATCACCGCAGTCGTCAAGATCCAGCTCGAAGCGGGCGGCGCAACCCCCGCGCCGCCGGTCGGCACCGCGCTCGGACCGCACGGCATTCAGACCATGGAGTTCTGCAAGCAGTACAACGCGGCGACCGAGGCCCAGCGCGGCACGGTCATCCCCGTCGAGATCTCGATCTACGAGGACCGCAGCTTCACCTTTGTGCTGAAGACCCCGCCGACCCCGGTGCTGCTGCGCCAGGCCGCGGGACTCGACAAGGGTGCGCCGACTGCCGGCCGTACCGCGGTGGGTTCGATCACCGACGAGCAGGTCGAAGAGATCGCCAAGCAGAAACTGAAGGACCTGAACACCGACGACGTCGACATGGCCAAGCGCCAGGTCGCCGGCACCGCGCGGTCGATGGGCATCACGGTCGCGGGCTAGGAGCAGCAATGAAGCACGGCAAGAAGTACAACAGCGCGTTCAGCCAGATTGACCGCGAAGAACTCCTCAGTGTCGAAGAGGCCGTCACCAAAGTGAAGGCCCTCGCGACCGCGAAGTTCGATGAGACGATCGAGATCGCGTGCCGACTCGGCGTCGACCCGCGCAAGGCCGACCAGATTGTTCGTGGCACGCTCAGCCTGCCTGCCGGCACGGGCAAGACCAACCGTGTTGCGGTGTTCGCTCAGGGCGAAGCGGCGCAAGCCGCGCGCGACGCCGGCGCCGACATTGTCGGTGCCGAGGACCTGGTCGCCAAGATTTCCGGCGGGTTCCTCGACTTTGACATCGCGATCGCGACACCCGACATGATGGGCCAGGTCGGTGGACTCGGTCGCTTCCTTGGTCCGCGTGGTCTGATGCCGAATCCGCGCACCGGCACCGTGACTCCCGATGTCGCCAAGGCGGTCGGCGAGTTCAAGGGCGGTCGCGTCGAATACCGCAACGACAAGGTGGGCAACATCCATCTGCGCGTCGGCAAGGCGTCGTTCACTGAGGAAAATTTGGTGGCGAACATCCACGCCGTGGTCGATGAACTGTTCCGCGTGAAGCCGGCCAGTTCCAAGGGCCGCTACCTCATGAGCGTCACGATCTCGTCGACAATGGGCCCGGGGATCAAGATCGATCCGCTGCGGGCGCGTGAAGTGAAGGAACTCCAGACCGCCTAGGCGGGCCGTTTCATCCTCGTCGCTCGACGCCCGTGTGCGTAGGGTTCGAGCATCACGAGCCTTGAGGAGATTTAGTGAGCCCGTCTGACATTCCGACGACGCCGTCGGCGCCCATGTCCGCTGTCGCCAAGTGGCTCGGCGCGTTAGTGCTCCTCGTCGGGGGAGGAGTGGCCGGGTACTTCTTGCACACGACCAAGGCCGCCACGCCAGCGACGACCAGCACGGTGCAGCTCACCGGCTGCGCGCGCGATCAGTCCAATACGTACGTTCAGCTCCTGAGCATCACTCCGAGCACCTCGGGCGGCGCGACGATCTCGGTCCACCCGGTTGATCTGCACTGTGGGGGTCCTGACGACCGCCAGTACCTACCTCTGTTGGACACCGAAACCTGGACCGTGGCGCCGGGAGCGACGTTCACCATCCTTAATCAATCTCAGAACTTCGCGTCCATACCGGCCACGTTGGCCCAGGTGCAGGCGTACCTCATTGCCGATCCAGACAACAACATCTTCCAGTCGAAGGGATCGTTAGACGCGGTCACCTCGCTTGATGCGGTCTTTCATCCGTAATCGACGCTGATTTGGAGAGCGACCGGGCGGGCCACTAGAGTTCTCACCCTGTCGTTGCAGTAACTCAGCAGTACCAAGCCGAAGACATCCGGTGTGAGTTCGCTCACCAAAGGGATCCCCGGGTCCGCCTGACGAGGTTGAACGAGTCGCCGTCAGGCGTGCCCGCTCGTGATGTCTTCGGCCCGTTCCGGGCGGCATCCGGCGAGGGAGCAGTGTGAGCAAGATCAACACCGACAAAGTCGCCGTCATCGACGACGTCAAAAAGCAGCTCAAGAACAGCTCCAGCGCCGTTGTGACCGAGTACCGCGGACTGACCGTGGCTGAGATTTCCACCTTGCGCCGCGAACTTCGCGCAGCCGGTGTCGACTACAAAGTTCTCAAGAACACCCTCGTGCGCCGCGCCGTCGCGGGCACCACGAGCGAAGCGTTGAGCGAGCACCTCGTCGGCCCGACCGCCATCGCGTGGGTGAAGGGCGACATTTCGGCAGCTGCCAAGATTCTGCGCGACTTCGCGAAAGGTGCACCCGCGCTGATCTTGAAAGGTGGCGTGCTCGACGGACGCAGTCTGTCGGCCAAAGATCTCACCGCTTTGGCCGACCTGCCGAGTCGCGACGTGCTGCTCAGTCAGATCGCCGGATTGATTGCCGCGCCGCTGCGCCAAATGGCGGGACTGCTCAAGGCCGTGCCTCAGAACTTCGCGTACGGACTGTCCGCGCTCATCGATCAGCGTGGCGGAGCACCCGTTTCTGCGCCAGCCGCTGTCGATGACGCCCCCGTGGTCGCTGAAGACGACGCTCCCGCGGAGATCACCGACGAGGTGACGAGCGAGGACGCCCCAGTCGATGAGTCACCCGCCCCCGAAACGGGCGGGACCACCGAGCCGGACGCCGAGTAGCGGCCCCGGCACTGATCGCAACAAGAAAGGAAAACCATGGCAGGAACCCTGACCAAGGACCAGATCCTCGACGGCATCGCTGAGCTGTCGGTCATCGAGCTGAGCGAGTTGCTCAAGAGCTTCGAGGACAAGTTCGGCGTAACGGCAGCGGCCCCGGTCGCAGTCGCGGCGGCTCCGGCCGCCGGCGGCGGCGCAGCGGCGGCCGACTCGGCTGAGGAAGAGAAGTCGGACTTCGACGTCATCCTCGCGAGTGCCGGTGACAAGAAGATTCAGGTCATCAAAGAGGTGCGTGCGCTGACCAACCTGGGCCTCAAGGAGGCCAAGGACCTGGTCGAGGGTGCCCCGAAGCCCGTACTCGAGAAGGTCTCCAAGGCTGACGCTGAGAAGGCCAAGGCGGCGCTCGAGGGCGCTGGCGCCACCGTCGAACTGAAGTAGTCGAGCGGTCCGGCGGCCCCTTCAGGGTCGCCGGACCGTCCTCGAGTGTCCTTGACCTTGGCACTGGAGGGACCTAGGGTTTGGCCCAGACGCTCCGCGTCGAGCGCTCACCGGGCACGGTGAGCGCTAGTTGCGCGTTCCTGGAACAAACCACTAGAGTCGCAAGACCGTGTCTTTCACCCCTACTTCGTCATGTCCGGTGACGAATGAGGACCGATTGAGCCGGTCACTCTCACCTGCTGTTCCCACTCATCTGGAGGTATGACCGTTGACGTCACGGTCCATTAGCCCCGAGCGCTTCAGCTTCTCCTCGTTGTCAGAGGCGCACGCCCTGCCCAACCTCCTCGAGATTCAGCGCGACAGTTTCGACTGGTTCCTGCGCGAGGGGCTGCGCGACGCCTTCGCGGCGATCAGCCCCATTACCGACTTCTCGGGCAATTTGCTGCTCGAGCTCGAGTTCGATCCCGACGACAGCGACTTAAAGAGTCCGCCGAAGTTCACGGTCGAAGAGTGCCGCCAGCGTGCGACGACGTACTCAGCGCCGATCTTCGTGCGCGCCCGCTTTCTTAACTCGAACACCGGTGAGATCAAAGAACAGACCGTGTTCATGGGCGACTTCCCGATCATGACCGAGCAGGGCACCTTCATCATCAACGGCACCGAGCGTGTCGTGGTTAGCCAGCTCGTGCGCAGCCCCGGTGTCATCTTCCAGCCGGGCAAGGACGAGAAGGTCGCCTTTGAAGGCACCATCCACCCGAGCCGCGGTGAGTGGCTGCAGGTCGACCTCGAAGAGAAGAAGAACAAGGCCGCGACCGCTGGTGCGCGCATTGCGCGCAAGCGTCGCATTTCGCTGTTCACGTTGCTGCGGGCCCTGGACCCGAAAATGGACGAGGCGTTCTTTGAGCGCTTCGTGGAGCACTTCGACTTCCTCGAGGACCAGTACCACGACGACTGGAAGAAGGCGCTGCGCGAAATCGGCCAGCACATGGTCAAGCAGAGCTTCGAGGACACCCCGGAGAACTTCAGTCGCGCCAGCCAAGAGACCGCGTGGCTCGAGATCTACCGCCGCGCACGTCCAGGTGAAGTTCAAACTGTCGACGCCGCGCGTCAGTACTTCGAGGGTGCGTTCTTCAGCGAGAAGCGCTATGACCTCAGTCGCGTTGGGCGCTACAAGCTCGACCGCAAGCTCGGCACCGAGGTTGAAAAGAACCGCGAGATCTTCGGTGATGTGCTCGAAGGTCCGAACCCCGAGCTGCACGTTCTCAGCAAGGCCGAGGTCCTCGCGACGGCGACCTATTTGTTGAACCTGGCGCGCGACCGCACTGCCAAGGAGACCAGCTACCACATCGACGACCAGGACCACTTCGCCAACCGCCGCATCCGCAGCGTGGGCGAACTGATCCAGAACGCCCTGCGCACTGGCCTTAGCCGCATGGAGCGCGTGGTGCGTGAGCGCATGAACACTCAGGACGTCGAGGCGATTGCGCCCCAGACGCTGATCAACATCCGTCCGGTGATGTCAGCGATCAAGGAGTTCTTCGCCACCAGCCAGTTGAGCCAGTTCATGGACCAGAACAACCCGCTCTCGGGCCTGACGCACAAGCGTCGTTTGAGCGCTCTTGGTCCGGGTGGTCTGAGCCGTGAGCGTGCTGGTCTCGAAGTGCGTGACGTGCACTCGAGTCACTACGGACGCATGTGCCCGATTGAGACCCCCGAAGGTCCGAACGTCGGACTCATTGGGTACCTCGCGAGCTACGCGCGCATCAACGAGTACGGCTTCATTGAGACGCCGTACCGCGTCGTGCGCGACGGCAAGGTCACGACCGAAATCGTGTACTACACGGCCGACGAAGAAGAGCAGTTCGTCATCGCCCAGGCCAGCACTGAACTCGAGACCGACGGCACCATTAAGGCCGACCGCGTCCTCGTGCGTCGTGGCCCGACGGGCACCGGTCTGCGCGTTGGCGCGTCGAACCGTTCTGGGTCCACCACCAGCGAGATCGACTTCGTTCCGGCGAAGGAAGTCGAGTTGATGGACGTGTCGACCAAACAGATCATCTCGGTCGCCACTTCACTCATTCCGTTCGTGGAGCACGACGACGCCCAGCGCGCCCTCATGGGTGCGAACATGCAAAAGCAGGCCGTGCCGCTGATCATGCCCGAGGCGCCGTTCGTCGGCACCGGACTTGAGAGCCGCGCGGCGATTGACTCTGGTGACGTGTTGGTGGCCGAAGGCCCCGGCACCGTCGTTGAAGTCAGTGGCGACCGCATCATCGTGGACTACGAGGCCGACGTCACCGACCGCTACGGCAAGAAGCTGGGCAAGAAGCGTTACAACCTCAACAAGTTCCGTCGTTCCAACCAGGACACCTCGATCAACCAGAAGCCGTTGGTGGTCGGTGGCGAGACCGTCACCGCCGGTGACCTGCTGGCTGACGGGACCTCGACCTGCAAGGGCGAGTTGGCGCTCGGCAAGAACCTTCTCGTGGCGTACATGCCGTGGGAGGGCTACAACTACGAGGACGCCATCATCCTCAACGAGCGCTTGGTGCGCGACGACGTGCTCACCTCCATCCACGTGAAGGAGTACGAGATCGACGCGCGCGACACCAAGCTCGGCCCCGAAGAGATCACCCGCGACATCCCGAACCTGCCCGACGACATCCTCGCGGACCTCGACGACCGCGGCATTGTGCGCATTGGTGCCGAAGTTGGCCCCGGCGACATCCTCGTCGGCAAGGTCACGCCGAAGGGCGAGACCGAGCAGAGCCCCGAAGAGCGACTGCTGCGCGCGATCTTCGGTGAGAAGGCGCGCGAAGTGCGCGACACCTCACTCAAGGTCCCCCACGGTGAGAGCGGCAAGGTCATCGACGTCAAGGTGTACCGCCGCGACGAGGACCACGAAATGCAGCCCGGCGTGAACGAGCTGGTGAAGGTCTACGTCGCTCAGAAGCGCAAGATCTCGGAGGGCGACAAGCTCGCGGGACGTCACGGCAACAAGGGCGTGATCTCCAAGATCCTCCCCGAAGAGGACATGCCGTTTATGAGCGACGGCACGGCCGTGGACATCATTCTCAGCCCGCTCGGTGTGCCGAGCCGTATGAACGTCGGCCAGGTACTGGAGTCACACCTCGGCTACGCCGCGCGATGGGGCTGGGCTGGCACCGAGGTCAACGAGGTCGCGGGCACCTCTGGTCACGACGACCAGTACGGGCCGAACCCGCCGTACCGCAAGACCCGTCCGCGCACCGAGCCGGCGATATACGTTTCGACGCCCGCCTTCGATGGCGCGCACTGGGACGAGGCCAGCGACGCCAAGGACAAGCCGACGATCCAGTCGATCTTTAAGCAACTGAACCGCGACAGCGAGCACGGCAAGCGCCAACTCGGTGACGCCAACGACGGCAAGCTCACGCTGTACAACGGCCGTACCGGTGAAAAGTACGACAACCCGATCTCGGTCGGCTACGCGTACATCTTGAAGTTGGCCCACATGGTCGACGACAAGATCCACGCGCGCTCGACCGGTCCGTACTCGATGATCACCGCGCAGCCGCTCGGCGGCAAGGCGCAGTTCGGTGGTCAGCGGTTCGGTGAAATGGAAGTGTGGGCCCTTGAGGCCTACGGCGCCGCGTACGCGCTGCAGGAACTGCTCACCGTCAAGAGCGACGACATGAAGGGCCGCGAGCGCGCCTACGAGGCGATCGTGAAGGGCATGAACCTGCCCGAGCCCGGCATTCCCGAGAGCTTCAAGGTGCTCATCAAGGAAATGCAGTCGCTCTGTCTCAACGTCGAGGTCATGACGGCCGCCGGTAATCACGTCGAACTCGCCGACACTGATGAGGACTTCTTCAGCGTCACGCGCGAGCTCGGCATTGACATCTCTCGTCCCGAGCGCGGATCGGACGAAGAGGACGCTCGCCGCGCCGCCGAGAGGAGACTGTCGTGAGCCCCGTAGACGTCAATCAGTTCAGTGAGCTGCGCATCGGGCTCGCCACGGCCCAGAACATCCGCAGTTGGAGTTCGGGCGAAGTAAAGAAGCCCGAGACGATCAACTACCGGACGTTGCGTCCCGAAAAGGACGGACTGTTCTGCGAAAAGATCTTCGGGCCCCAAAAGGCGTGGGAGTGCGCGTGCGGCAAGTACAAGCGCGTGCGCTTTAAGGGCATCGTCTGTGAGCGCTGTGGCGTTGAAGTCACCAGCGACAAGGTCCGTCGCGACCGCATGGGTCACATTGCGCTGAGTGCGCCGGTGGTGCACATCTGGTATCTGCGCGGCACGCGCAGTTGGCTGGCCTACCTCCTCATGGGCACGTTGCCCAAAGAGGAGTTGAAGGCCAAGATGCTCGAAAAGGTCATCTACTTCGCGGCCAACATGGTCAGCTTCGTTGACGCCGAGCGTCGCCACACCGATCTGGCCGATCTGCGCCAGGCGCTGAACGACGAGCTCATCGAGATCACTGAGCGTGAGGGCCGCGAGCTCGAGCGCCGCGCAAAGGAACTCGAAGAGAAGGTCGCCGCGCTCGAAAAAGAGGGCGCCAAGGAGTCCGAACTGCGCACGCTCGCGCGCAACTCCGAAAAGGAGCTCGACGGCGTCAAGGCTCGCTACGAAGAAGAGCGCGACCTCGCAAAGAACGCGTTCACGACCTTTGAGGGTCTGCACAGCCGCCAGATCATCGAGGACGAGACGCTCTATCGCGAGATGGAGTTCAAGTACGGCGAGTACTTCGAAGGCGGCATGGGTGCCGAGGCGATCTTGAAGTTGATCGACCGCATGGACCTCGACACTGAAGAGCGCGTCATGCGCGAGATGATCGAGGCCAAGGACGGCCGCAAGAAACTCTCCGCCCAGCGCGAGGCCAAGTTCTTAAAGCGCCTCGCCATCGTGCAGAGCTTTAACCGCCGCGACGACAACGGTCGACGGCTGAATGACCCGCGCGCGATGATCCTCGAGGCCGTGCCGGTGATTCCGCCGGACCTTCGTCCGATGGTGCAGCTTGACGGTGGCCGTTTTGCGACGAGTGACCTCAACGACCTCTACCGCCGCGTGATCAACCGCAACAACCGCCTCAAGCGACTGCTCGACCTGCAGGCGCCCGACATCATCGTCAACAACGAGAAGCGCATGCTGCAAGAGGCCGTCGACGCGTTGTTCGACAACGGTCGCCGCGGTCGACCCGTGCAGGGCCAGAGCGGACGTCCGCTCAAGTCGCTCAGTGACATGTTGAAGGGTAAGCAGGGCCGGTTCCGTCAGAACCTTCTCGGTAAGCGCGTGGACTACTCGGGCCGCAGCGTCATCGTGGTCGGTCCGCAGCTGAAGCTGCACCAGTGCGGTCTGCCGAAGATGATGGCCCTCGAACTGTTCAAGCCGTTCGTGATGAAGCGGCTGATTGAGACGCAGAAAGCTCAGAACATCAAGAGCGCAAAGCGCATGGTCGAGCGTCGCCGTCCGGTCGTGTGGGACGTGCTCGAAGACGTGATTCGCGAGCACCCGGTGCTGCTTAACCGCGCCCCGACGCTGCACCGTCTCGGCATCCAGGCCTTTGAGCCGGTGCTGGTTGACGGCAAGGCGATCCAGGTTCACCCGCTCGTCTGCAAGGCGTTTAACGCTGACTTCGACGGTGACCAGATGGCCGCGCACGTGCCGCTCAGCGCCGAGGCTCAGGCCGAGGCGCGGGTGTTGATGCTCTCGACGAACAACATCTTTACGCCGGCCACTGGTCGTCCGATCACCGAGCCGAGCCAGGACATGGTCTTCGGTGCGTACTACTTGACGTTGCCGGCCGACGAGAAGGTGGAGACGCCAAAGGCGTACCGCCACGTCCACGAGGTGGAGACCGCTCTTGAGGCGAAGCTCATCGGGCTGCGCACGCCAATTGAGATCCGCCCGCTCGCGGGCAGTGAGCTCGACGACCGACTGGCTGGCGCGGGAGTGGAAGTTGGCCCGAACGGCCGCGCCCTCGTGACGACGCCGGGCCGCGTGCTCTTTAATCAGGCACTGCCCGCTGGCTACAAGTTCATCAACGCCGTCATTGGCAAGAACGCGCACCCGATCGGTCAGATCGTCGAAGAGATCAGCAACGGCTTTAGCCGTCAGGCGGTCGCGGGATCGCTTGACCGCATCAAGTCGCTGGGCTTTCGCTTCGCGACTCAGAGCGGTCTCACGATCGCGATCGACGACGTCGTGACGAGCCCCGAAAAGGCGGCCATCCTCAATAAGTACGAGGAGCAGGCGGCCAAGGTCGAGGCCAACTACCGCCGTGGCGTCATCGTTGACGACGAGCGTCGCCAGCAGGAGATCGAGATCTGGACCAACGCCAACAAGGAAGTGGGTGACGCCAGCGACCGTGCCATGAACGCGCAAGCGGACAACCCGATTCGCATGATGGTGGACTCCGGCGCGCGAGGCAACAGCCAGCAGATCCGTCAGATCGCCGCCATGAAGGGTCTCGTCTCGAACCCGCGCGGTGAGATGATCCCGCGCCCGATCAAGTCATCGTTCCGCGAGGGCCTGTCAGTGCTCGAGTACTTCATCTCAACTCACGGCACCCGCAAGGGCTTGGGGGACACCGCTCTGCGCACCGCGGACTCGGGATATCTGACCCGTCGACTGGTCGACGTCGCTCAGGAACTCATCGTGAAAGAGCACGACTGCGGTACCAACCGCGGCGTGTGGATCGAGCACGTGGCGCCCGACACTCGCGGTCACCGCTCGCACCTTGAGACCAAGCTCTGGGGTCGCGTCACTGCCGAGGACGTCACTCTCGCTAGTGGCGAAGTGATTCCCGCCGGCACGATGCTGCTCATGGACGACGTGCAGCGCCTGCGCGACGACGCGAACGTCGACAAGGTGCGCGTACGCTCCATGCTCACCTGCGACGCCAGCCAGGGCGTCTGCGCTCAGTGCTACGGATTGAGCCTCGCGACGCACGCGATGGTGGAGCTCGGTGAGGCGGTCGGCGTCATTGCCGCTCAGTCCATCGGTGAGCCCGGTACACAGCTCACAATGCGGACATTCCACGCCGGTGGTGTGGCCGAGAGTGACATCACCCACGGTCTGCCGCGCGTGGTGGAGTTGTTCGAGGCCCGCACTCCGAAGGGCGCCGCGAAGGTCGCCGAGCACTCCGGCACCGTGCGCGTCGAGCTCGAGGGTCGCAGCCGCAAGGTCACGATCGTCGGCAATGAGGGCGAGGTCCAAGAGGAAATCGTCTCGATCAACCGCCACCTGCTCGTCACTGACGGCCAAGAGGTCGAAGTTGGTCTGCCGCTGCACGACGGACCGCTCGATCCGAAGTTGATGATGAAGTACCGCGGCACTCGCGAGACCCAGCAGTACCTCGTCGAGGAAGTCCAAAACGTCTACCGCGACCAGGGTGTGTCGATTCACGACAAGCACATCGAGTTGATCGTGCGTCAGATGACCCGACGTGTTCAGGTCGTCGACCCGTTTGACTCCAAGTGGCTGCCGGGCGCGATGGTCGACATGAAGGTGTTCAACGACACCAACGACGGACTCGAGGCCGAGGGCCAGCACCCCGCCGACGGCCGCGCGCAGCTGATGGGCATCACCAAGGCCAGCCTTGCGACGGACTCGTGGCTGAGCGCCGCCTCCTTCCAGGAGACGACCCGCGTGCTGACTGAGGCCGCCATTGAAGGCAAGCGCGACAACCTCGTCGGTCTGAAGGAAAACATCATCATCGGCAAGTTGATCCCGGCGGGTTCGGGACTCAGCTACTACGGCCGTCAGGCGCTGCGCCTCGACATGCCCGACGCCGAGTTGCTGCCGGACTGGTCGCTCGGACCAGACGTCGACCCGGACTTCGCGTGGGAGATCGGCGAGATCGCTGGCGACACCTTTGCCGAAGACCTCACGGCTCTGCAGAACATTGGCGCCACCTACGACGCCTCGGCACTGCCCGAGGAGCAGGGTGGTCGGCCCGAGGACGTTCTCGGCGCTTAATTCATCGATGTGATCGGTCGGAGCGCACCAACTCCGACCGATCACAATCGACAGATCGTTAGTCGGTCGAACCTCGTCCAGGTCGCCACATCAAGGTCATTGGCGGTCCACCCGTGCACACGTCGAACTCACCGGTGACTTCGAATCCAACTGAGCGGTAACGCGGCTCGTTGCGGGGATTGGAACTCTCGAGATAGCAAGGCTGTCCCGTCACGTCGATGATCTCGAGATCTCGTTCGAGCATCGCCATACCGTGCCCTTGTCCTCGATGCGAAGGATCCGTGGCGAACACGCATAGGTACCAGTGGGGCTCGTGCGGATGGACCTCTTGGACGCGACCAAAAAATTCGTAGATCAGTTCTTCGCGCCCCGGAGCGATTCGCGGTACGAGCGCGAGCAGTGCATCGACGCGACTGTCCGGAACAATGTCAGCTCCCGGCGGCGACCACAGAGTCGTGGACTCAAAGCCGGGCGTGACGTGGCACCACCCATGCCCCACCGCGCACTGCGTGAGAAACGAGAAGAACACCGCCAGTTGCTCATCGCGCTGAGCGGCGTCATCACAGAAGAACGCCCATACCGGATCATCGTGAAACGCCCGACCCATCACTGCGCCCACCGTCTGAACGTCACTCGGCTGGGCCACTCGACTCGTGTTCATAACTGATCATGCTGGCAGAAACGAAGTGTCGCCAGACCGACGACCAAGAGTCGGCGCGAGAACTACGTGAAGACGCCTCCGGCGATCACCGGTGTGGTCGGTGTCGACGTGCCGCCGTGCGGTTCGATGTTGACCATCACTTGGGTCATCGAGGACTTGTAGGTGAATTCCACGATGTGCGGATTGGAACCGAGGACGCCGAGAGAGACCACGCGACCACCGTCGACAGCCCACAACTGATACGTGAGTGCGTCGTTCGTGGCTCTCAGGGAGTGATTCACGAAGAACGACCGCCCGTGAGTACTGACGACGGCCAGCGCGATCAGAGATCCGCGAGCGGTGTTCAAGTTCACCGCCCGATGCTGACCATCAAGTACGGCGTTGGCCAACTCACCTTCGACGCGGGCGTTGTTGATGGCTTGGGTTGACGCGGCCAACTGGTGATTGAGGTGATTGATCTGAACGAACGAGCTGATGGCGACGACGAGAAGTGACGCCGCGGCCGCGCTGGCGAGCAGAGCCACGAGCCGGGTCCGACGATCTCGGTGTGATCGTCGTGCATCCAACGACGCAATGGGTGCGCTCAGTGACTGCTCAATTGAGTGCCACAGCGATTCGCGCGGCGGCGTGATCGCCGCGTCGCTCTCGGCGAGGGCCATTAACGAGGCCGCTTCGTAGAACTGGGCGAGTTCCTCGCGGCACGCGTCGCACGTCTCGAGGTGGGCCGCGATCTCGTCACGTTCGGCGCCCTCAACGGCATCGAGGGCGTAGGCACCAAGGAGCGACTGAATGTCGTCGTGTGTCACGTCAGCGTCCCATCTTTGGCGAGTCCGGCCCGCTCCAAACGGGCGTGCATTGTTCGAAGTCCACTACGGATGCGGCTCTTGATTGTGCCCTCGGGCTCTTCGAGGTACTTGGCCACCTCGACGTAGGTCAGTCCGTCGAAGTACGCGAGTTCGATGGCGCGGCGTTCGTTCGGTGGCAGTGACTCCACGACGGTGCGCACTTGGTTGGCGAGCAGGACGTTGGCGACCACGTCGCTCACGTCAGGTCCCCTGAGTTCGGAGTCCACTTCGCGCTGCTGGCGGGTGCGGCGCGCGGATTCGGCGCGGATGACGTCGACGGAGCGATTGTGCGCTTGGGCGCAGAGATATGAGCGCAGTGATCCGCGCTGAGGATCGAACTTGGACGGCGAGCGCCACAACGTCACGAAGACCTCTTGAGTGACGTCTTCGGCGGCGCTGCGGTCCTTCAGCAGGCGCAGCGCCAAAGAGAAGACCGTGGCACCGTGACGTTCATAGATCGCCTTCAGCGCGGCGTCGTTGGACCGCGCCACCTCGACCACGAGGTCGGCGTCGGATGTATCAGCGTCACTTAACACGTCACCTGTATTCGTAGCCGCCGCGCTGCTTGGATGACTCGAATCCGGCGCCATCAGGCCGAACAGGTTCGTGGCCGAGGAAAGTTGGAGCCCCGCCAACTTTTCGTCATCCGCCGCGGGCGCGGCTCCGAATAGTCAGAGGAACAGAACACCGAGGGCGTGGTCGTTGACGCGCCAGTCCGCGGTGTCCCTGCGTCTGACAGACCGACACCTCTGAAGGAGCACCGCATGACCGAACTCTCCCGTCGAACCTTTCTGCTCACGAGTGGGGCGAGTGCCGCGGCGCTTGGCACCCTCTCAATGCTGCCGGGTGAAGCGGCCGACGCCGCCACGACACACAGCGAGCTCGCGCAGCGTGCGTCGGGTTCTCGCGAGGACGCCGCTCGTCGTATTGAGGCGTCGAGCACGGGTTTCGTGGTGTACATCCCGAATCCAAAGAACGGCCAGATCCACTTCATGATCGGCAACAAGGAGATCATCCGCACTGACAAGTCACTGGTCACCCAGTTGCTGCGTCACGCCGACTGATCCCGTCCCTCAGTTCTCCGTCCCCTAACCCCACTACCTAAAGAAGGCCACCGACCATGTCCTCACACCGCGAAGCCCCCGAGATTTCCAAGGATCCCGTTGCTGACAGCGCCGACCTGTACGCGTTCGTCAGTCCCGACAAGCCGAACACCGTCACGATCATCGCGAACTACGTGCCGCTGCAGCTGCCCGCCGGCGGACCGAACTTTTTTGAGTTCGGCGACGACGTGCTCTACGAGATCCACATTGACAACGACGGCGACGGCGTGGCCAACGTCACGTACCAGTTCCAGTTCACCACCACGCTCAGCAACACCGGTCCGTTTGACACGTTCTTGTACAACACCGGTCAGATCCACAATCTCTCTGATGCCACCTGGAACCGCAAGCAGTTCTACAAAGTGACGCGGATCGACGGCACCGGCACCCACGTGGTCGCCTCGTCGTTGGCGTGCCCGCCGTGCAACGTCGGCACGAACTCGATCCCGAACTACAGCGCGTTGACTGCCCAGGCAATCCACGCGGTCGGCAGCAGCACCTTCTTCGCCGGCCAGCGGGCCGACGGGTTCTACGTCGACCTCGGCTCGATCTTCGATCTCGGCGAGCTGCGCCCATTCGCCCCCGCCTTCCTGCTCAACGGTTCGGCGGTCGCGGGCATTAACTCGCTGGCGTCGCTCAACGTGCACAGCATTGCGATGCAGGTACCCATCACCGCGCTGACGAAGAACGGCGCCACGCCGTCGAGCTACACCGCGTCGAATTCGACGATCGGCGTGTGGACGTCGGCCAGCCGTCAGAAGGTTGAAGTGCGCGATGGGCACGCCAAGGAGTTCGGCCCGTGGACCCAGGTGTCGCGACTTGGTAACCCCCTTATCAACGAAGTCGTGATCCCGATGGCCCAAAAGGACTACTGGAACCGCCAGAAGCCGAGCTCGGACGGTGACTACACGCCGTACTACGACCGACCGATGTTGGCCGGGTTGCTTAACGTGTTGTACCCGGGAGTGTTTCCGAACCTCGCCGCGTACTACGCCAACACTTCGAACAAGCGACCCGACCTCGAGGCCGTGCTGCTCACCGGCGTGCCGCCCCTCTTTGCGGGCTTTCAGAACTACACCGGTCCGGTGAAAGCCGACATGTTGCGTCTCAACGTGGCGATCCCGCCAGTCGACGCCGCGTCGGCCAACATCCTCGGCGTCGTCGGTGGCGACAACGCGGGCTTTCCGAACGGACGTCGCGTCTATGACGACGTGGTGAGCATCGAGCTGAAAGCGATTGCCGGCGCGCTGCTGGGCGACGTGGTGCCGAGCTTTACGCCCGACGCCGCGGCCGGAGCGCTCTATGACGTCGGCGGCACGAGCTCAGAGCCGCACACCGTGGCAAGCCTCAGCGCATTTGGCCTCAGCTACCAATCGAGCTTTCCGTACCTGGCTGATCCGTGGGACGGCAAGAACAACCCGTCAACGCAACCACTCGGCTCCAGCTGATTCGTTGCGTTGACGAGCAACGACGAACGACTCTGATGATGACCACGCACACGCATGAGAACGGGGTTACCCATTCTCACGGCGAGGCGGTGGCACCGTCTATTCCGAGTCGAGCAGTCGTGTTGGACGTTGATGAAGAGTGCGGAGCTCTGATCTTGGCGTCCTCACGCTCGCACCACGGCGTCGAAGTCGAGATTCATTCGACCTCAGATCCGAGTGCGCGTCAGCACGTGTGGGTGTTGCCGAGGGAGGGACGAGGTGGTGCAACGATCTTCGCCGCCGTATTCCCGCGACTCTTGGCCGACACCTACACCGTGCTGGATGTGGACGGCACCCCATTCACGACGATCGAGGTACTCCCCAATCGGGCGACATACGCATCGTGGCACGAGTGCGCGGAGACCGCTGCTCGATCGTGAGCCCAGAGAGCGCCGCGAGCACCCGCGTTAGGTTGCACGCTCAGTTCGATCGGGGAGGAAAGCCGTGGACATCTCGCTGCAATGGTCCGGCACAGTTGTTCTCATCACCAGTGATCTCGATCGATCGTGTCGTTTTTACACCGAGTCCCTCGGCATGGTGCCAGCGGGAGGCGACGAGGATGCGGCCGTCTTTCGCGTGCAGAGCGCGGGCCTACTGATCTTGATCTCGCCCCGGCGCGCTCGCGCACTCCTCGGTGACGAGAACGTCGCCTTCGGTGCCAGCGCCGGGTTCTACAACGTGGCGATGGTTGACAATGTCGACGAGGCGTGCGCCGCACTGCGGACGCGGGGAGTTTCGTTCTTTCGAGAACCAGAGAATCATCCATGGGGGATCCGCACGGCGTTCTTTAAGGACCCCGATGGCCACATGTGGGAGCTAAATAGCGACGTTCCCGAGAGTTGAGGCGCCCACGAGGCTGATTAGAGCGCGTCGGACTGGCTGAGATCAGTCTCAAAGGGACCTCAGTGGATCGCCCGGCGCCGGTCTCGGCCAAACCCGTTTGCCCGGTCCGGCCGTTTCCCCCTAGAATCGTCTGTCCGTGTTCCGGCCCTGCCGGCGCGCGACACACCGAGATTTTCCGAGAGAGGCTTTGCGTGCCCACAATCGCACAGCTGGTCCGCAAGGGCCGGCAGGCTAAGACGTCGAAGACCAAGACGCCGGCGCTAAAGGGCGCCCCGCAGCGTCGCGGCGTCTGCACGCGCGTGCACACCGTCACCCCGAAAAAGCCGAACTCGGCACTGCGCAAGGTGGCCCGCGTGCGCCTCACCTCGGGCGTGGAAGTCACGGCCTACATCCCCGGCGTTGGCCACAACCTCCAGGAGCACTCGATCGTTCTCGTGCGAGGCGGCCGTGTGAAGGACCTCCCGGGTGTTCGTTACAAGATCATTCGCGGCGCGCTCGACACCTCTGGTGTGCGCGACCGCAAGCAGGCCCGCAGCCGTTACGGCGCGAAGAAGGAGAGCTAATGCCGCGCAAGGGACCCGCACCGCGCCGCGAGCTCGCGCCGGACCCGATCTACAAGTCGGTCCTCGTTACTCAAATCATCAACAAGGTGCTCGAGCGCGGCAAGCGCACGATCGCCGAGGGCATTGTCTACGGCGCACTCGAGCAGGTCGAGAAGAAGACCAGCGCCGACCCGGTTGCCACGCTCAAGCGCGCGCTCGAGCAGGTGCGCCCGGAGCTCGAAGTAAAGAGTCGCCGCGTCGGTGGCACGACCTACCAGGTCCCAATGGAAGTTCGCCCGCGCCGCGCGACCACGCTGGCGATTCGCTGGCTGACTGATTTCGCCAAGGCCCGTCGCGAGAAGACGATGGCCGACCGCCTCGCCGCTGAGATCATTGACGCCAGCAACGGTGTCGGTGCCGCGGTCAAGCGCCGCGAGGACATGCAGAAGATGGCCGAGTCCAACAAGGCCTTCGCGCACTACCGCTGGTAGTCGCGCCCCGTACAACCCAGAGGTAGAGGAACCCAATGGCTCCGCGCGAATTTCCGCTCGAAAAAGTCCGCAACATCGGCATCATGGCGCACATCGACGCCGGCAAGACCACGACGACCGAGCGCATCCTCTACTACACCGGCAAGAACTACAAGATCGGCGAGGTCCACGAAGGCGCCGCGACCATGGACTGGATGGTCCAAGAACAAGAGCGCGGCATCACCATTACCTCGGCGGCCACCACTTGTCAGTGGAACGGCCACCAGATCAACATCATCGACACCCCGGGCCACGTCGACTTCACCGTGGAAGTCGAGCGCTCCCTGCGCGTGCTCGACGGTGCGGTCGCGGTCTTTGACGCAGTCGCCGGTGTGGAGCCCCAGACCGAGACGGTGTGGCGCCAAGCCAACAAGTACCACGTGCCGCGCATCTGCTTCGTCAACAAGATGGACCGCATCGGCGCGGACTTCTTTCGCTGCGTGGAGATGATTCAGGATCGCCTCGACTGCGTGCCGGCCGTCATTTCACTGCCCATCGGTTCCGAGGGCGGCTACGAGGGGATCATCGACCTGACGTCGATGACCGCGACGATCTACCACGACGAAAAAGGCGAGAAGTTCGAGACCGTCGAGATCCCCGCGGCGCTGCGCGCTCAGGCCGACGACTACCACGCCCGCCTGATTGACGTTCTCACCACCTTCGACGACCACCTGATGGAAAAGGTGCTCAACGAAGAAGAGGTCACCGCCGCGGACATTCGCGCCGCGCTGCGCGTCGGGACGCTCGGGAGTCACTGCGTGCCGATACTCAACGGTTCGGCGTTTAAGAACAAGGGCGTTCAGCCAATGCTCGACGCGGTCGTCGACTTCCTGCCGAGTCCCGTGGACCTGCCGCCGACCCAGGGCCACAAGCCGGGTAAAGAGGACGTGCTCGAGCGCAAGCCCAGTGACAACGAGCCCTTCAGCGCGCTGGCCTTCAAGATCATGACCGACCCCTACGTCGGCAAGCTCATCTACCTGCGCGTGTACTCGGGAACCCTGAAAAAGGGCGACACGATCATCAACACGACCAAGGGTGGTCGCAAGGAGCGCATCGGTCGACTGCTCCAAATGCACGCGAACAACCGCGAGGACCGCGACGAGATCTACACCGGCGACATCGTGGCTGCGGTAGGGCTGAAGCAAGTGACGACCGGTGACACGATCTGTGACCCCGACCACGCGATTCAGCTCGAGACCCTCGTCTTCCCCGAGCCGGTCATCCACGTCGCCGTCGAGCCGAAGACCAAGGCCGACCAGGAGAAGCTCGGCAAGGCCCTTTACGCACTCAGCGAAGAGGACCCGACCTTCCGCGTTCGCACCGATGAAGAGACCGGCCAAACGGTCATCAGCGGAATGGGTGAACTGCACCTCGAGGTGCTGGTGGACCGCATGCTGCGCGAGTTCAGCGTTGACGCCAACGTCGGTAAGCCCCAGGTCGCCTACCGCGAGACCATTCGCAAAAAGGTCGAAAAGGTCGAAGAGCGCTACGTGCGCCAGACCGGCGGTAAGGGCCAGTACGGCCATGTCGTGATCACGCTCGAGCCGACCGGACCAGGCGGGGGCTACGAGTTCGTCGACGAGATCGTCGGTGGCGTCATCCCACGTGAGTACATCCAGCCGGTGAACCAGGGCATCCAAGAGGCTCTCACGACAGGTGTGTTGGCCGGATACCCGACCGTGGACGTGCGCGTCCGGCTCACTTTCGGTAGCTACCACGACGTGGACAGCTCGGAAATGGCCTTCAAAATCGCCGGTTCGCTGTGTGTGAAGAAGGCCGCGCGCGCCGCGCAGCCGGTGATTCTCGAGCCGATCATGGCCGTCGAAGTCGTTACCCCCGAGGACTACATGGGTGACGTCATTGGCGACCTCTCCTCACGCCGTGGTCGCATCGAGGGCATGGAGCAGCGCGGTTCCAGCCAAGCAATTAAGGCTCAAGTGCCCCTGGCCGACATGTTCGGCTACGCTACCGACCTGCGTTCTCGCACCCAGGGGCGCGCGACGTACACAATGCAGTTCCACTCTTACGCCGAAGTGCCCGAGGCCATCTCCAAGGAGATCGTGGCCAAGGCGACCGGCGCGTAAGGGGCTGGGTAACCAGCGCCAACAGGTCCAAACCGGTGTCGGGGCGGGCCGAATCAACCAGACCGGGCTGACTCAGGCCGGTCGCGAACGAGAAAGTTACTCCCCGACAATGGCAAAGCAGAAGTTCGAGCGCAACAAGCCGCACATGAACATCGGCACGATGGGCCACATCGACCACGGCAAGACCACCCTCACCGCCGCGATCACCAAGGTCCTCTCCGAGCGCAACGCCGGCACCTCTTTCACGCCCTTCGACGAGATCGACAAGGCCCCCGAAGAGCGCCAGCGCGGCATCACGATCTCGATCGCCCACGTGGAATACGAGACCGACAAGCGCCACTACGCGCACGTCGACATGCCTGGCCACGCCGACTACGTGAAGAACATGATCACCGGTGCCGCCCAGGTCGACGGCGCGATCCTCGTGGTCTCGGCGACGGACGGTCCGATGCCCCAGACCCGCGAGCACGTGCTGCTGGCGCGTCAGGTGGGCGTGCCCTACATCGTCGTGGCCCTCAACAAGTCCGACATGGTCGACGACGAGGAGCTGTTGGACCTCGTCGAGATGGAAGTGCGCGAGCTGCTCACCAGCTACGACTTCCCCGGCGACGACACGCCGATTGTGCGCGTGAGTGCGCTGAAGGCCCTCGAAGGCGACAAGGAGTGGGGCGACAAGGTCGTCGAGCTCATGGACGCCGTCGACAGCTACATCCCCGAGCCCGAGCGCCCGACCGACAAGCCGTTCCTCATGTCCATTGAGGACGTTATGTCAATCACCGGCCGCGGCACCGTGGTGACCGGCAAGGTCGAGCAGGGCATCATCAAGGTCGGCGACGAAGTCGAAATCGTGGGACTTCGTCCGACGCAGAAGACCACCGTCACCGGCATCGAGATGTTCCGCAAGCTGCTTGATGAGGGTCGCGCGGGCGACAACCTCGGCGCGCTGCTGCGCGGCACGAAGAAGGAAGAGGTCGAGCGCGGCCAGGTGCTCTGCAAGCCCGGCACGATCACCCCGCACACTGACTTCGAGGCGCAGGTCTACGTGCTGACGAAGGAGGAGGGTGGCCGTCACAAGCCGTTCTTCGCCAACTATCGGCCGCAGTTCTACTTCCGCACGACCGACGTGACCGGCACCATTGAACTGCCGAAGGGCACCGAGATGGTCATGCCCGGCGACAACACCGAAATGACCGTGACGCTCGGCAAGCCGATCGCGATGGAGGAGGGTCTCACCTTCTCGATTCGCGAGGGTGGCCGCACTGTCGGCTCCGGCCGCGTCGTCAAGGTTCTGAAGTAGTCGTCATGGCCGACAACCGTCAGATGATCCGAATCAGGTTGAAGGCCTTCGACCACGAGATCCTCGATCAGTCCACCGCGAAGATCGTCCAAACGGTCGAGCGGACCAACGCCCGCGTGCAGGGTCCCGTGCCGCTGCCGACTGAGCTGCACCGCTACACGGTGGTGCGCGGTCCGCACAAGCACAAGGACTCGCGCGAGCACTTTGAGATGCGGGTGCACAAGCGCCTGCTCGACATCGTGGACCACACGCCCAAGACGGTCGACTCGCTTCAGCGGCTCGACCTGCCCGCCGGCGTGGACATCGAGATCAAAATCCGCCAGGGCTAGACCCCCTTTGCGCCTTCGGGCGCGGCGGTGTACAGTGAACAGCCCCCTTTTGGGGGCACCCGGGGAATTCTCCCGGCAACAGACGTGCTCGTTTGCCCTTCGGGGGACTGCGGGCCGAACCAGTCGAGCGCTCCGTTCGGGTCTGGCCCGAACGGGGCGTCTGTGTGTCGGGGTGAACCCGCAACGCAGGATCGAGAGAGGGACACGCGATGGCGACGAGAGCAATCGTCGGCGAGAAAGTGGGCATGACCCAGGTCTGGGACGACCGCAACCGTGCGGTCCCCGTGACCGTGGTCAAGGTCGCCCCGGCTCGCATTGTCCAGGTGAAGACCCCCGAGAAGGAGGGCTACGGAGCTCTCCAGATCACGTGGGGCACCCGGCGCACCAGCACCCTCACCAAGCCCGAGCAGGGTCACTTCGACAAGGCCGGCGTGCAAGCCGGCCGCAAGTTGGTCGAGCTGCGCGTGGAAGACGTGAGCGGCTACGTCGTCGGTCAAGAGATCCTCGCCGACGTCTTAGAGAAGGGCGAGCGCATCGACGCGATCGCGGTCTCGAAGGGCAAGGGCTTTGCCGGCGGCATGAAGCGCCACAACTTCAAGGGCCAAGGCGGCGCGCACGGTAACCACAAGCACCACCGCGCGCCCGGTTCGATCGGCGCCTGCGCCACCCCCGGTCGCGTCTTTAAGGGCCAGCGCATGGCCGGTCGCATGGGCGGCACGCAGGTCACGACCACCAACCTCGAAGTGATCGCCGTTGACGTCGAGCGCCACTTGGTACTCGTCAAGGGTGCCGTGCCCGGCCCGCGCGGCGGCGTCGTGGTGCTGCGCAGTTCGGTGAAGAACCCGATGAAGGCCGGAGGTAAGCGATGAGCGAGACCACCACTCTTCGCGGTCCGGTGAAAAAGGACCGTCCGGCGCCGAGCGAGCGTTCCGTCACCCGTCGCAACGTCGACGGTGCCACCCTCGGCACTGTCGCGCTCGAGCCGGAGATCTTCGGCATCGAGCCGAACATGGCCGTGTTGCACCAAGTCATCACCGCGCAGTTGGCCGCCAAGCGTTCGGGCACTCAGTCGACCAAGACCCGCTCCGAAGTAAGCGGTGGCGGTCGCAAGCCCTTTAACCAGAAGGGCACCGGCAACGCGCGCCAGGGCACCATCCGCGCACCGCACTACCCCGGCGGTGGCATTGCGCTCGGCCCGAAGCCCCGCAAGTACGAGCAGAAGACCCCGAAGAAAATGGTGAAGCTTGCTCTGCGCTCAGCGCTTAGTGACCGCGCCGCTCTTGAGCGCATTGCTCTCATCGACAACTTCCCCTGGAGTGAGCCGAGCACCAAGACCGCTCTGACCGCGCTCGGCACCCTTGGCCTTGAGGGCAAGGTGCTGGTCGTCGTGACTCCCGAGGACGCCGTCGCCACTCGTTCGTTCCGCAACCTGCCCGGGGTCACCACTCTGCTCTCCGGCGAGCTCAACGCGCACGACGTGCTTGACGCTGACTGGGTGCTTTTTACCGACGCGACCCTGCCGCAAAAGGAGGCCGCCAGTGCGTGAGGCCATGAGCGTGCTCATCCGACCGGTGGTCAGCGAGAAGACCTACGCGCTGATGGACCAGAACGTCTACGTCTTTGTCGTCGACAAGTCGGCCACCAAGATCGACGTGCGCAACGCCGTCGAGCAGGCGTTCAACGTGACGGTGACCAACGTCAACACGTTGAACCGCAAGGGCAAGTCGATGCGCAACCGGCGCACCGGGGTCACGGGATTTCGACCCGACACCAAGCGAGCGATCGTGACGCTGAAAGACGGCGACTCGATCAACCTTTTTGAGAGCTAGGACGACGATGGCGCTGCGCACCCGCAAACCCACGAGCCCCGGACGGCGGTTCCAGAGTGTCTCGGACTTCGCCGAGCTCACCACCTCCACTCCCGAGCGCTCGCTGCTCGTAAAGAAGTCCAAGACCGGTGGTCGTAACTCCTACGGCCGCAAGACCAGTCGCCACCGCGGCGGCGGCCACAAGCAGCAGTACCGGATCATCGACTTCAAGCGGAACAAGGACGCGATTCCGGCCAAGGTCGCGACGATTGAGTACGACCCGAACCGCACCTGTCGCATTGCGTTGCTGCACTACGTCGACGGCGAGAAGCGCTACATCCTCGCCCCACAGGGTCTGAAGGTCGGCGACATCGTCGAGAGCGGCCCGAAGGCCGACATCAAGACCGGTAACGCGATGCCGATGCGGTTCATCCCGACCGGCTCCACGGTGCACAACGTGGAGTTGCGCCCGGGCGGCGGCGCCAAGATGGCCCGCAGCGCCGGCATGAGCGTGCAGCTCGTTGCCAAGGACGGCGGCTTTGCCACGTTGCGTCTGCCCTCGACCGAAATGCGCCGCGTGCCCATTGACTGTCGCGCCACGCTCGGCACCGTCGGCAACGCCGAGCACGAGCTCATCAAGATCGGTAAGGCCGGTCGCAACCGCTGGAAGGGCAAGCGCCCGCAGACCCGTGGTGTGGCCATGAACCCCGTGGACCACCCGCTCGGTGGTGGTGAGGGCAAGACCTCCGGTGGACGTCACCCGGTGAGCCCCTGGGGTCAGCCGGAGGGTCGCACTCGCAAGCCGAAGAGTTCGGACGATTTGATCATCCGCCGCCGTCGCGGCCGCGGGTCGCGGAGGTAGGTAACCCATGGGACGCAGCCTGAAGAAGGGCCCCTTCATCGACGGCCACCTCTTAAAGAAGGTGGACGCGCTCAACGCCGCCGGCGACAAGAAGGTCATCAAGACCTGGTCGCGTCGCAGCACCGTGATCCCCGACATGGTCGGACACACCATTGCGATCCACGACGGACGCCGTCACGTGCCGGTGTTCATCAGCGAGTCAATGGTCGGCCACAAGCTCGGCGAGTTCGCCCCGACGCGGACCTTCAAGTTCCACGCCGGCCAGGAGAAGGCGGGCAAGCGGTGAGCGGGCTGAAGACCAACGAGCGCGAGGGGACCCGGGCGGTCCTGCGCCACTTTCACATGTCGGCCAGCAAGGCCCGACTGGTGCTCAACCTCATTCGCGGCGAAGACGTGACGACGGCGCGCGAGATCCTCTCAGCGACCACGCGCGAGGCCGCCGAAGTGATCAACAAGCTGCTCGCGAGTGCGGTGGCCAACGCCGTCGCGAACGACGGCGCCGTCGCCGAAGAGCTCTACGTCGCCACCGCGTACGCCGACGAGGGCGCGACGATGAAGCGTTTTAGCCCCCGTGCGCGCGGACGCGCCGGACGGATCAATAAGCGCACCACGCACATCACGATCATCGTGGCGCGCATGGACGATGAGCGTCTCGAGCATGTGCGCGCGTCACGCAACGCGCGCGCTGCCGCGTCGCGTCAGCGCCGTGTCGCCAGTTCGCGCCGCCGCGCCGACCAGCAGGCCAGTCTCAACAAGCGCGAGACCGCCGCTGCGGAGCGCGCCGAGGCCGAGGCCGCCGAGGCCGAGTCGACCGAATTGGTTGACGAGAACATCGAGGTGACCGATGAGGTCACCGAAATCCCGTCCGATGTGACCGATGCGGTCGCGGGCGAGGAGTCAGAGGACGCCACGGCGTCCGAGGAGAGCGAGAGCTGATGGGCCAGAAGGTCAATCCCTACGGATTCCGACTCGGAATCACCACTGACTGGAAGTCGCGGTGGTTCAAGGAGCGCGGCTACAAGGACCTCGTCATCGAGGACTGGAAGATCCGCGACTACCTGACGCGCCAACTCGAGAGCGCGGCGGTGAGCCGCATTGAGATCGAGCGCAACGGCGACCGCATTCGCGTCGACATCCACACCGCACGTCCGGGCATCGTCATTGGACGGCGCGGCGCGGAGGCCGAGCGCCTCAAGAAGGATCTCGAAAAGATCACCGGCCAGAAGAACAAGTTCTCGCTCAACATCCAAGAGATCAAGCAGCCCGAACTCGACGCGGCACTCATCGCCCAGGGGATCTGTGACCAGCTGGTGCGCCGCGTGGCGTTCCGCCGCGCGATGAAGCGCGCGATGCAGACGGTGCAAAAGGCCGGCGCGCTCGGCGTGAAGGTCCAGTGCTCGGGCCGTCTCGGCGGCGCCGAAATGAGCCGCAAGGAGTCCTACCGCGAAGGTCGCGTGCCGCTGCACACGCTGCGCGCCGACATTGACTACGGATTTCGCGAGGCGCGCACCAACACCGGTCGCATCGGTGTGAAGGTCTGGATCTACAAGGGCGACATCCTCCCGTACCAGTTGAGCAACGACGAGAAGATCCGTCGTGAGGCGGCGATGGCGGCCGGTGACGCCGAGCCGGTCGGCTCGAGCCCGATGGCCCCGCGCGGTGTGATCCGCGCCGGTGGCGGACGCCGTCGCGCAACCGCGGCCACTGAGGTCATCGACGTTGACGCCGTGCCCGAGGACATCGAGCTCGACCAGAGCCCGTTGCAGATCATCACCTCGGCCGAGGACCTCGAAAAGCGCCTGAGCGTCGACGAAGACGTCGAGCGCCGCACCGGCCAGTCCCACTCTGACGCGCCGCACTTCCAAAAGGACGCTGACTGATGTTGATGCCCCGCAAGACCAAGCACCGCAAGCAGCAGCGCGGACGCCGCGGCGGCATGGCCAAGGGCGGCACCGAGCTGCACTTCGGCGACTTCGGCATCCAGGCGCTCGAGAGCGGCTGGCTCACTGCGCGCCAGATTGAAGCGGCGCGTATTGCGATGACCCGTCACGTCAAGCGCGGCGGCAAGATCTGGATCTCGGTCTTCCCGGACAAGCCGGTCACGACCAAGCCCGCCGAAACCCGCATGGGTTCCGGCAAGGGCAACCCGGAGTTCTGGGTCGCGGTCGTGAAGCCCGGCCGCGTGCTGTTCGAGATGGGTGGCGTGGACGAGGCCCTGGCGCGCGCCGCCATGGAGCGCGCGATTCAGAAGCTGCCGATCAAAGCCAAGTTCATCGTGCGCCCCGGTACTCACGGTGCGCCGGAGGTGACGATCTAATGGCTAAGACCAAGTCCCACGTGGACGAACTGCGCGTCCTCGGCGACGCCGAGATGATGGACCGTTTGGCCGAGGCTCGTCGCGAGCTATTCAACCTGCGCTTCCAGCTGGCGACCGGCCAGCTCGACAACTACGCGCGCATGGGCGAAGTCAAGCGCGACATTGCGCGCCTCTCCACATTCCTGCGCGAGCGCGAGATCGCGGCCGCCGAAGCCCTCGAGAAGGAAGCCCACTGATGAGCGACGTGACCGAGAACGAGACCGTGAGCCGCGAGAACCCCCGCAAGGTCCGCGAGGGCGTGGTCGTGAGCGACAAGATGGCCTCGACGATTGTCGTGGCGATCGTCGAGCGCGTGACGCACCCGCGTTACGGCAAGACCGTGCAGCGCACCAAGAAGCTCTACGCGCACGACGAGAAGAACGAGGCCAAGGTCGGTGACCGCGTCCGCGTGCAAGAGACCCGTCCGCTCTCCAAGTTGAAGCGCTGGCGCCTCACTGACGTGTTGGAGCGTGCCCGATGATTCAGCAGGAGTCGCGCCTGCGCGTGGCCGACAACTCGGGCGCGCGCGAAGTGCTGTGCATCCGGGTGCTCGGCGGCACGCGTCGCCGCTACGCCTCGATCGGCGACGTCTTTATTGCGACCGTGAAGGACGCCATTCCTGGCGCCGCGGTGAAGAAGGGCGACGTCGTGCGTTGCGTGGTCGTGCGCACGGCCAAAGAGAAGCGCCGTCCTGACGGCAGCTACATCAAGTTCGACGACAACGCCGCGGTGCTGATCAATGACCAGCTCCAGCCGCGCGGCACGCGCATCTTCGGCCCCGTTGGCCGCGAGCTGCGCGACAAGAAGTTCATGCGCATCATTTCGCTGGCGCCGGAGGTTCTCTAATGAAGTTAAAGAAGGGCGACGAGGTCGTCGTGCTGGCCGGCAAGTTCCGCGGCGAACGCGCCAAAGTGGAGTTCGCGCTGCCGGCCACCAATCAAGTGGTGCTCGACAGCCTGAACACCGCCAAGCGTCACCAAAAGCAGACCGGCCAGATGATTCAGGCCGGCATCATCGACAAGTTCATGCCGCTGGACGCCAGCAACGTGGCCCTGTGGTGCAACGCGCACAAGGGCCCGGCCAAGGCCGGCTACGACATCGACGACGAGGGCAAGAAGTCCCGCGTCTGTCGCAAGTGCGGAGGAGCGCTGTGAGCGCGACAACTCAAACTAAGCCGCGCCTCAAGGCGCTCTATGACGACTCGATCCGTCCGGCCTTAAAGGACGAGCTCGAGCTCGAGAACATCATGCAGGTCCCGCGTCTCGTGAAGATCGTGCTCAACTCGGGCGTCGGCAAGGCAACTCAGCAGGCGAGCCTGTTAGAGGGTGCCCAGCGCGACCTCGAGCAGATCACCGGTCAAAAGCCGGTGGTCACCCGCGCGCGCAAGTCGATCGCCAGCTTCAAGCTGCGCGAAGAGGTGCCGATCGGCGTGAAGGTGACTTTGCGCGGAGATCGCGCTTGGGAGTTCTTGGACCGCCTCATCAGTCTCGCGATTCCGCGCGTGCGCGACTTTCGCGGACTCAGCGCCAAGAGCTTCGACGGCCGCGGCAACTACACCTTCGGGATCAACGACCAGTTGATCTTCCCGGAGATTGAGTACGACAAGATCGACGCGCCGCGCGGCTTTGACATCACGATCGTCACCACCGCCACGAACGACGAGCAGGGCCATGCGTTCCTGCGCGCGTTCGGCTTCCCGTTCCGACAGGAGAATCGATAATGGCCAAGAAGTCCCTTCGCATCAAGCAGCAGGCGACGCCGAAGTTCAAGACGCGCGCCTACACGCGCTGCCAGCGCTGCGGGCGACCGAAGTCGGTCTACCGCAAGTTCGGGCTGTGTCGTATCTGCTTGCGCGTCATGGTGCACGCAGGCGAGGTGCCGGGCGTGACGAAGGCCAGTTGGTAAGGGGGCCGCGATGACGATGACTGACCCGATTGCCGACATGCTCACGCGGTTGCGTAACGCGAACGCCGCGATGTTTGACACCGTGGCGATGCCCGGCAGCAAACTGAAGGAGTCCCTGGCGCAGATTCTCGTGCGCGAGGGCTACATCGACGGCTACGACGTAAGTACAAAGGACGGCACCCCGGGCACGACGCTCGAGATCCGCCTCAAGTACTCCGTCGACCGTCAGCGCTCGATCATGGGCATTAAGCGCGTGAGCAAGCCGGGACTTCGTATCTACAAGAAGTCCGCCGAGATGCCGAAGGTGCTGGGCGGCGTGGGCGTGGCGGTGGTTTCGACCAGCCGCGGACTCATGACCGACCGCGAAGCGCGCAAGGCCAAGCTGGGCGGAGAAGTGCTCTGTTATGTCTGGTAGTTCATTAAAGGAGATGTTGTGAGCCGCATCGGTCGCAACCCGATCGCCGTGCCGACCGGCGTGACCGTCGACGTCACGACGTCGGCCGTCACCGTCAGCGGGCCGAAGGGCGCCATGTCGCGCGCGCTGCCGAACGGCATCGCCGTCACGCGCGAGGGAGACACCCTCCTCGTCACGCGTCCGAGCGACGAGCGCGAGCACCGGGCACTGCACGGTCTGACCCGCACGCTGATCAGCAACATGGTGACCGGTGTCACCGACGGCTGGAGCAAGGAACTCGAGATCATCGGCGTGGGATACCGCGCCGCGGCCAAGGGTGCGAGCTCGCTGGAGTTGGCGCTCGGCTTTTCTCACCCGGTCGTCTACGACGCCCCCGACGGCATCACCTTTGAGGTCCCGGCCCCGACGCGCATCATCGTGAAGGGCGCCGACAAGGAGGTCGTCGGCCAGGTCGCCGCCTCCATCCGCAAGCTGCGCAAGCCCGAGCCCTACAAAGGCAAGGGCGTGCGCTACCTCGGCGAGAAGGTCCTGCGCAAGGCCGGAAAGGCGGCGAAGTAATGCCCCGCACTACTCGAGAGCTGCGTCTGCGCCGCCACGCGCGCGTGCGCCGCAAGCTCACCGGCACGCCCGAGCGGCCCCGCGTCGCGATTTCGCGCAGCCACAAGCACATCAGTGCCCAGATCATTGACGACGCGGCTGGCCGCACGTTGGCCGCGGCCAGCTCGACCGAGGCGCAGTTCAAGGATCTCTCCGGCGGCAACGTCGACGGTGCGCAGAAGGTCGGCGCCGCGCTGGCCCAGCGCGCGAAAGATCAAGGAATCACGGTGGTCGTCTTTGACCGCGGCGGTTTCGCGTACCACGGCCGCGTTGCGGCCTTCGCCGACGCCTTGCGCGCCGGGGGATTGGAGTTCTGATGTCTGAGTCCACGCAGTTCGAAGAGCGCACCATCAAGGTGAACCGTGTCGCGAAGGTCGTCCAGGGTGGTCGGCGCTTCAGCTTCACCGCACTGATGGTGATCGGCGACGGCAACGGCCGCGTCGGCCTCGGCTACGGCAAGGCCAAAGAGGCCGGCCTCGCGGTGCAAAAGGGCATCGAAGAGGCGCGCAAGAACCTGTTCAACGTGCCGCTCGCTGGCTCCACGATCGTGCACCCGGTGATCGGCGAAGCCGGCGCCGGCCGCGTACTGCTCAAGCCCGCCGCGCCGGGCACCGGCGTCATCGCCGGGGGCGCCGCGCGCGCCATTTTGGAAATGGCCGGGGTGCGTGACATTCTCGCGAAGTCCCTCGGCAGCGGCAACGCGATCAACGTGGCGCACGCCACCATTGCGGGCCTGAAGATGCTGCGCACGCCCGAGGCGATTGCCGCGGCGCGCGACAAGGCGGTCGATGAAGTGGTGCCCAGCGGTACGCTGCGCGCCTACCGCGAGCGCCAGCGCGCCGGTGATCTGTTTAAGACCGAGGTTCACTGATGGCCGACGGCCAACTGAAAGTCACTCAAGTGCGCAGCGCCATCGGCACCAAGCCGAAGCACCGCAGCACGCTGCGCGCCCTCGGGCTGCGCAAGATCGGGCAGAGCAACGTGCTGCCGGACCGCCCCGAGATCCGCGGGATGATCGCGCGCGTGCCGCACCTGGTTGATGTCCAAGAGGTGAATTGACATGAAGCTCCACGACCTGACGCCCCCGAAGGGCTCCACGCACCGACGCAAGATCGTCGGACGCGGCATCGCCGGCAAGGGCGGCAAGACCGCCGGCCGCGGCACCAAGGGTCAAAAGGCCCGCCGTCAGATCCCCGCGGGGTTCGAAGGTGGCCAGATTCCGATCCTCGCGCGCATCCCCAAACTGCGCGGCTTTACCAACCCGTTCCGCGTGGAGTACACGCCGGTCAACCTCGACGCGATCGCCGCGTTGGGCGAGAGCGACGTCACGATCGAACTGCTCGTCGAGCGCGGTCTCGCGAAGAAGAATGACCTAGTGAAGGTCCTCGGTCGCGGCACGTTGTCCACGAAGGTGAACGTCACCGCGCACGCGTTCAGCGGCACGGCGCGTTCGGCCATCGAGGGCGGCGGCGGCACGGTCACCTTTGTCCCGCTGCCCTTCGCGGTGCGGCCCCCGGCTGCGGGCAACCAGCACCAGAACCGGTAGTTCATGTTCGCCCGCCTCGCGAACATCTTTCGCGTCCCGGACCTGCGCAACAAGGTCCTGTTCACGATCGCGATGGTCGCGCTGTACCAGTTAGGCGCCAATCTCATCACCCCGGGCGTGAGCTGGACGCAGATTCAACTGCTGCAGAAGAAGACCAACACCGGCGGGGTGCTCAGTTTCCTCAACCTGTTCAGCGGAGGCGCACTCACGCGCATTGCGGTGTTCGGACTCGGCATCATGCCGTACATCACGAGCTCCATCGTTATGCAGTTGCTGCAGACCGTCGTGCCCAAGCTGGCCCAGTGGCGCGACCAGGGCGCGATCGGTCAAAAGAAGCTGACCCAGGCGACGCGGTACCTCACGATCGGCCTGGCGCTGCTGCAGTCGACCGGTCTCATCTACGCCTTCCACGGACACGACTCGGCGTTCCTCGGCGGAACCAACCTCGACCTCATGATCAAGGGGTTCACGATCTGGACCGGCGCCTTCATGGTGTTGATCCTCACCGCCGGCACCGTGCTCGTCATGTGGATGGCCGAGCTCGTCACTCAGCGCGGCATTGGTCAGGGCATGAGCATCTTGATCTTCAGCTCGGTGGTCTCCGGACTGCCCCGCGGCGGTCAGTTGATACTGCAGTCCGGCGGCGCCACCCGCTTCACGACGCTGCTCGTGATCTCACTGCTCTTGCTTGTTCTCATCGTCTTCGTCGATCAGGGCCAGCGCCGAATTCCGGTCACCTTCGCTCGACGCATCGTTGGGCGCCGCATGATGGGCGGCAACTCGACCTACATCCCCTTTAAGGTCAACCACAGCGGCGTGATCCCAATCATCTTCGCCAGCTCGCTGCTGTATATCCCGCTGCTGATGAGCAACATCCTGCCGTGGACCAGCTTTCAGAATTTCGTCAACCACTCGCTCAGTCCGACGAGCACGCTGTACATCCTGAGTGACTTCGTGCTCATCTTCGGCTTCTGTTTCTTCTGGGTGCAAGTGGCGTTCGAGCCGTTCCAGCAGGCCGATCAGCTGCGCAAGCAGGGTGGCTTCATTCCGGGCATCCGACCCGGTCAACCGACCGAGCGGTACTTCTCCAAACTGACGAGTCGCATCACCACTGTGGGTGCGAGCTTTCTCGCTTCGGTCGCCGTCGTGCCGGCGATCTTTATGGCGCTCTGGTCGATCCAGTCTTTCCCGTACTACGGGACCACGCTGTTGATCGCCACTGGTGTGGCGCTGCAGACGATGCAGCAGATCGACAGCCAGTTGATGATGCGCAACTACGAGGGTTTCCTCAAGTAGCGATATGGCGCCACGAACCATTCTCGTGGTCCTCGGCAAGCAGGGTGCGGGCAAGGGCACCCAGTGCGCTCGATTGGCCGACGCTCACCACATCCCGCACGTCTCGACCGGTGACATCCTGCGCGCCGCGATGCGCGAGGGCAGCGAACTCGGACTCAAAGTGAAGTCGGTCGTCGAGGCTGGCGAGTTGGTGAGTGACGACTTGATCATGGAGCTCGTCGCGGCCCGACTCGAGGAGCCCGACGCCAAATTCGGCGCACTGCTCGACGGCTGCACGCGCACGATCGGTCAGGCTGAAGCGCTGGACAAATTGATGCTGCCCGAGTCGATCTCCCTCGTAGTCAATATCGATGTGCCGACGGATCTCGTGCTGCAACGTCTCAGCTCGCGCCGGGTCTGTCAAGAGTGCGGCACGATCTACTCCGAGAACGATCCCGCAGCGATCTCGGGGACCTGCGAGAAGTGCGGCGGTGACGTGATCCAACGCCAGGACGACACGCCCGACGCCATCTCGCATCGGCTTGCCGCGTACGAGCGCGACACCGCACCATTGCTCGACTATTACCGCGATCGCGGGATGCTCGTCACCGTCAACGGTGACCAAGCCGTCGACCTCGTGACCGCAGAGATCGAGGCGGCGCTCACGGCCCGAGGCGTTTCGTGAGGCGCTCGGCAGACGAGCTGGCCAAGATGCGCAAAGCCGGCAAGGTCGTGGCGGAGATGCACGAGGCGACGCGCGCGGCGATTCGTCCTGGAATCACGACTCGAGAACTCAACGATGTCGCCGCCGCCGTCATTGAGCGACGCGGCGCGCGCAGTAATTTCCTCAACTATCACGGCTTTCCCGCGGTGATTTGCACGTCGCCGAACGACATGATCGTGCACGGGATTCCCGGTGACTACGTCCTGCAAGAGGGCGACATCATCTCGATCGATTGCGGCGCGATTGTCGAGGGGTATCACGGCGACGCCGCGTACACGGCGCCCGTCGGCACCATCAGTGCTGATGCCAAACGTCTTCTTGAACAGACCGAGCGGTCGCTGTGGGCCGGCATCGAACAGATGGTCATCGGCAATCGACTCAACGAAATCGGTCGGGCCGTCGAAAAGGTGGCGCTCGCCGCGCATCTCGGCGTCGTGCGCGAATACGTCGGACACGCCATCGGCACCGCGATGCATGAGAGTCCTCAGGTGCCGAACTACTGGCCGGGCACGCCCGGACCTTCCTTGAAGGAAGGGATGGTGTTCGCCGTCGAGCCGATGCTCAATCTCGGAGGCGAAGGCACGGTTTTGCTGGATGACGGTTGGAGCGTCGTGACCGAAGACGGGTCTCTTTCAGCGCACTTCGAGCACACCATTGCGATCACGGACGACGGACCAGAGGTTTTCACGCGAGCCTGAAGTTGGTTGTAAACCCAACAGCGAGAAAATTCGGCATTTCGATATATCAATCTAGATTGATATAGTTGGGCGATGCGCACCCAGACACCGCCGGAGTTGTTGGGGCTCCTTAGTGATCCACTGCGTTGGTCGATCCTTCACGGACTGTCGTTGTCGGATCTGCGAGCCGGTGAGATCGTCGAATTCACGGGCCGACCACAGAATTTGGTGTCCTACCACCTAGCCAAGTTGGTTCGCTCGGGGCTCGTCGAAAAGAGTCAGAGTTCCCATGACGGCCGAGACCACTATTTCCACTTCAACCGACAGGTGCTCACTCAGCGACTCGGAGAGATCCCTCAGCTTCTCGGCTCAACTCTCGCGATAAGTCAGAGATCCCGAGTCACGTCGCCCCGCAGGGTTCTCTTTGTCTGCACCGGAAACAGCATTCGTTCGCAAATGGCTGAAGCGTTTGCGACGCATCATGCCGGTCACGCCGTGAAGGCCAAGAGTGCCGGAACAATGCCAACAGCACTCAATCCCCTCGCCGTCGAAATCCTCGCCGAGCGCGGCATTGATATCAGTCGGCACACGTCAAAGCCGTTTTCACTGTTTGTCAACCAGACGTTTGATTCCGTCATCACGTTGTGCGACCGGGCCCGTGAAGTCGTTCCGCCGTTCGGACATTCATCCCGATATATCCATTGGAGCGTGAGCGATCCGGCACTTTCGGGCCGATCAATGGCGGAGCAACGCCGGATCCTGCGTCGAGTTGCCGATGACATCGACGTCCGCGTGGTTGATCTTCTGACTGACCTGCACCTGGCGCCTCTTGAAAGGAGAACTCATGTCTGAAAGTCAGACTGTCAACGTCCGGTATCTGGTGAACGATGTCGAGAAGTCAGTCGACTTCTACACACGACACTTCGGATTCACGGTCGGAATCTCGAGTCCGGCATTCGCCGATGTCTCACGGGGCAATCTTCGTCTGCTCTTGTCCGGACCAATGAGTTCAGCGGGTCGCGCTATGAGCGACGGTGAGAGGCCCGGTCCGGGCGGTTGGAATCGAATCCACCTCATCGTCGACGACGTCGAATCAGAAGTCGCTCGTCTGTCAGAAGCTGGCGTGACATTTCGCAACGAAGTCGTTCGAGGACCCGGTGGCTCTCAGGTGCTCGCAATCGACCCGTCGGGCAATCTCGTCGAACTCTTCCAACCCGCTGGCTCGTAGCCCTTACGCGGTCGGCCCCGTGGGCTCACTGTCATTGTGCGCCACACGCTTCTGAGCAAAAAGTGCCGCCTCAGTGCGCCGCTGAAACCCGAGTTTGGCGAGCAAGTTTGAGACGTAGTTCTTGACGGTCTTTTCGGCGAGGAACATCTCATCGGCAATTTCTCGGTTGGTCAGGCCTTCACTCAGCAGTTCGAGAATCCGTCGTTCCTGGGCCGAGAGCGACTCAAGTCGGCGATCCTCGAGCGCGCGACGTCGCAATCGGTCGCGCACACGCTCCGAGGTCGATTCTGAAATCAACGATTCTCCGGCCGCCACGCGACGAACCGAATCAATCAGGTCGGTTCCGCGCACGTTCTTGAGAACGAACCCTTTGGCGCCCGCGAGGAGCGCCGCTTCGAGGGCTTCGTCATCGGCGAACGACGTGAGCATCAAGCACGGCAGATCAGCTCGTCGATCAATGAGATGTCGACAGAGATCAACGCCGTTGCCATCCCCGAGCCGGACGTCAAGAACCACGATGTCAACCAAGGTGACATCGAGATTCTCATCGGCGTCGACAAAACCTGACGATTCAGCGACGACTGATAGATCCCCCGCAGATTCCAGAAGTTCGCGAAGTCCTCGTCGCACGATCTCGTGGTCGTCAACCAGGGCCACTCGGATGAGCTCAGTCAAGGTGTCTCGCTGTCCACGTCGCGATTGTTCCATTGCCGAGCGAAGAGACCACCGAGAACTCGCCGCCGAGATCACGTGCGCGGGCCTCGACGTTGTCGAGGCCCTTGCCCGCACCGTCACTTGACTCAAAGCCCTGTCCGTCATCGGCAACGACAAGTTCGAGCCGACCGACCTTCGCGCGAACCTCAACTCGGACGCGGGACGCTTGCGCGTGTCGCACCACATTGGTCAGCAACTCGCGAAGCGCCCGGCTCGCCTGGTCGGCGCAGTCCGGACCAACCAGCGTGTCGATGGCGCCATCAAATGCGATGGACGCTGCCAAGCCGAGCCGCGTCGCGACCTCGTCGACGATGGCGCTGGCGCGCGCGCGAAATCCTGACCCGGTCGCGACTCGATCTCGACTGATTTCAAAAATGGTGGTGCGAATTTCGCGAATCGTCGCGTCGAGATCGTCAATGGCGGTGCTGACTTTCTGTTTCGCGACATGATCCAACGTGGTGTTGAGCAATCCGTTCAGCGACAGACCGACGGCAAACAGTCGTTGGATCACCGTGTCGTGGAGGTCGCGTGCGAGACGTTCACGCTCTTCGGTCAACGTCAATTGGCGCATCTGCTGGCGCAATCGAGCTTCATCGACGATGAGGCCCGCCGCCCGTCCGAATGATTCGACGACGGCCACGTCGTCATCGTCGAAGGGAGAACCGCCCGTTTTGTCGGTCAAGTAGAGATTGCCGAACACCCTGCCGTTGCCGTGAGTGACCGGCACGCCAAGAAAGGTGGTCATCACTGGATGATTCGGCGGAAAGCCGTGCGCTGCAGGATCGTGAGTCAAGTTATCGCTGCGACGAGTCTTCGCGTCGATGATCACCTGGCCGAGCAACCCGTGCCCCTTCGGCATGTCGCCAATGCGTCGGCCCTCTTCGGGCGTGAGCCCGTGCGTGATGAAGTTGGTGAGCTCGGTGCCGTCCGCGCTCAGCACCCCGAGCGCTCCGTACCGTGCGCCGACCAGCTCGCAGGATGCCGAGACGATCGAGCGCAACAAGACGTCGAGGTCGAGCTCACTTTCGATGAGCATCATCGCGTCGATCAGTGCATGCAACCGCCCGGGGTCAGAGATGCGTCGAAAGGACACGGCGCCAGAATCCCACACGGGATCAGTGGCGGGGGAACTGCCAGCGGACCCGCTCGCCGTGCAGGATCGTGAGTGGGATGGCCACCAAGGTCGCGCCGCCGTTCACCTGGCGCACGACGGCGTTGTCGTCTCCGAGTTCTTCCGCACACTCGTTGAGATGTGCGAGTCGAGCCGCGCCGGTGGCTTGGACGGACCACGTCGAACCGTCTTCATCAATTCCGTCGATCTGCACCGCGAGCACGTCGCCATCGCGCGCGGCGTCGATAACCGCGCCCTCGGTGGCCGCAATCAGTGCCTCGTGACGACGCACGGCGATCGCGACGGGTCGCACCGCCGGCAGACAGCGAATCGAGATCGCGAGTCGCGCAAAACCAGTGGCAGCGAGTCGCTCGCGGCACTGGGCCGGCTCGAACATTTCTCGTTCAAACAGCCCGCCGGTTGTGAGATTCATCACGGCCATAATCGGGCTCCGTTGACCCCGAGCCGTAGGGTCCGAAGTCCCTTTGGCTAGTGGAACGCCACTTCCACGCGTCGATTGAGCGCCCGGCCCGCCGCGGTGGAGTTCGTCGCCACGGGGTTACCGGCGCCGTGCCAACTGACCGTGATGGTGACGATCCCCGCGTGCAGCGCCGTGAGGTCGCTCTTCAGCAGATTTGCAACCGCGGTCGCGCGTTGCTGAGAGACGAGTTGGGCCGCGCCCGGTCCCTGCAGGTTGTCGCTGTAACCCACGACCGAGACAGTGCCCAAGTGACCGTCAGCGATGTGATGGGCGATCTGGGCCACCTGGGTCTTGAGCGCGGTCGTCAACTGGGCGGATCCGAAAGCGAAGGATCGCACCATCGAGTGCCAGGCCGTCGGCAGTGTCACGCGTTCGAGCGCGGGCAACTCCACGCCGACATGCAAGAGGTACCCGCCGACGAGGCACGCTCCGTTGGGCGCACACGCAGTCGTATCGAGATACTCGCCCTGGGTTGGTGCTTGCGCTGTTGGAAATGTGGTCGCGTGAGTCGTCCACGTGCCCTGGATGTCGGTCGCGATCACGCTCTGGTCGTAGGGACCCGTCGGGTAACCCGCAGTCGCCGCGCAGATCTCAAAGGTGACACAGCTGATCGAAGTGAGAGTTCCGTCGTACTGCGACGGAGTGGCGTTGCTCGGCCACGCCAGCTGCTGCGCGCTCCAGGTGCCGCGCACCTCGGTTTCAACCACGGCGAGTCGCACGGGCGTCGTGTCCTTGTACCAAGCGACCGCCACGCAGTCCCCAGGTGCGGTGCAGTCGAGTCCCTTCATGATCGGACCAGTGGCGTCCAGGTCTGCGTTGGCCGGCATCGGCAACGTCTTCGTCGTAAAGCCATTCGGTCCTTGTTGGTAGCCCGCGAAGTACATGTACTGGCCGCTGAATCCGAATCCACCGACGATGGTGCATGCGCCCACCGCGGGACAGCTGACGACGTCACCGATTTGGAACTGACCAGCGAAGTTCATATCGGCGTCGACCGGTGCGTGCACCGCACGCCACCCCGACGGACTGAGCACGTTGATCAGTACGCGCTGAGCACCGCCGTGATCGGTGTACGTGCCGGTCGCCGCGCAATGTCCGACGGCGGCGCAGTCGACACTCATGAAGTAGTTGCCGTAGGTGCCGGGAGTCGTCGAGGCGTCACCGGGCAGTGGCGAGGTCACTGGATGAAAACCCGACGCGTTCTGCATTTCAATTAACGCCTTGTCCGATCCCGAGGCGACTTGGTACTCGCCGACCGCGACGCACTGGCCGACGGCCGGGCAGCTCACCGATGAGAGGTATTGGTACAGGGGGGTTGCGATCTTGTCGCTCGGCACTGGGGTGGCCGCGTAGTGCCACGCGCCAAGGTGCTCGACAACGAGATACGGCGCTTGAGTCGCGGAGTTAGACGAGATCGCCTGGCGCTGGCCCACGGCCACGCACTCGCCGGGTGCCGGACAACTCACCGCTTGGAGTGACGAGTACTCGGTCGGAAGAAACCCGGGGGGCAGCGGCGGAGCCACCGCCACGAATCCACTCGGCGTCTGCACTTCAATCAGCGCCTTACTGACGTTGTGGTTGGAGTGATACGAGCCCACCGCCACGCAGTGCGTCGCATCCGGGCAGGCTGTGGCGCGGACATTGGTGATCGTGGGGGAGTTCTGAAAGTCGGCGGGCTTGGCCGAGAGCACTGGAGTAAAGGTGAGTCCCGAGGCCGAGGCGGCCAGGGCCACGACCAGAACTCCGGTCACCGCCCCCGTTCGACGAACCCTTAAAACACGGCGAAATTGGGTGGCGGTCACGGTCCCCCTCGGGCAGTACTGAGCGAAAACTAACCTCGTCTCGCCGCGAGCGAGGGATCGGCGGGGTCGTTCGGGACTGTCCAAGAGGCGCCCTTTGGCGATTCGGCGTCATTCCTGTAGACTCTTAAGCCGGTCTGTTGGGCACGCCCGACCTGACCTTCCATGCGTGGATCCTCGGGATTCGTCGCGTGGCGCGGTGCTACAAGGAGAGAGAACCTGACAAAGCCGAAAGAGGACGCCTTCACGGTCGAAGGCACCGTCGTCGAACCCCTGCCGAACGCGATGTTTCGCGTCGAGTTGGAGAACGGCAGCACGGTTCTGGCCCACTCCAGCGGAAAGATGCGCATGCACCGCATTCGCATTCTGCCGGGCGACAAGGTTCAGGTCGAGATCACGCCGTACGACATCAAGCGCGGCCGCATCACCTATCGGTACAAATAATCCGGTTCACCCAAGAAGAAGAGTCATGAAGGTTCGAGCGAGCGTCAAGCCGATGTGCGAGAAGTGCAAGGTCATCCGCCGGGAGGGTCACGTCCGTGTGATCTGCGAGAACCCCCGTCACAAACAGCGCCAGGGCTGAGGAGGAGTACACGTGGCCCGTATTGCCGGCGTTGACATTCCGCGCGAGAAGCGCACTGTCATTTCGCTTACCTACATCTTCGGGATCGGCCCGACCAAAGCCTCCGAGATCTGCGCCGCCGCCGGCGTCGACGAGTCCACGCGCGTGCGCGACCTAAGCGACTCTGACGTCAACAAGCTGCGCAACTACATCGACCAGAACCTGACCGTCGAGGGCGATCTGCGCCGCGACGTCGCCCAGGACATCAAGCGCAAGATGGAGATCAACTGCCTGCAGGGGATCCGTCACCGCAAGGGACTGCCCGTTCGCGGTCAGCGCACCCGCACCAACGCGCGCACACGCAAGGGACCGAAGCGCACTGTCGCCGGTAAGAAGAAGGTGAAGAAGTAATGGCCAAGCCCGCCGCGACCGCGCGCAAGCCCCGTCGCCGGGAGCGAAAGAACGTCGCCTTCGGCATCGCGCACATCAAGAGCAGCTTTAACAACACGATCGTCTCGATCACTGACCCCGAGGGCAACGTGCTCGCGTGGGCCAGTTCGGGCAACGTCGGCTTTAAGGGATCGCGCAAGTCGACTCCGTACGCCGCGCAGCTGGCCGCCGAAAAGTGCGCCCGCGCCGCCATGGAGCACGGCATCAAGAAGGTCGACGTGCTGGTGCGTGGTCCGGGCTCGGGCCGCGAGACCGCCATCCGCTCGATCGCCGCGACCGGCATTGAAGTGGTCGCCATCAAGGACGTCACGCCGATCCCGCACAACGGGTGCCGGCCGAAGAAGCGGCGCCGGGGTTAATCGTGGCGAGATACACCGGACCCGTTTGTCGTCTCTGTCGTCGCGAGCGCACCAAGCTCTACTTAAAGGGCGAGCGCTGCTTCAGTCTCAAGTGTCCCGTGGCGGACAACTCGGACCGCCAGACCCGCGCGTACCCGCCGGGCATGCACGGTCGTGACCGTCAGCGCCAGGGCTCGGAGTACTTGACCCAGTTGCGCGAAAAGCAGAAGGCCCGCCGCATCTACGGCATCCTCGAGCGCCAGTTCCGCAACCTCTACGAAGAGGCGAGCCGGCGACCGGGCATTACTGGCACCAACCTGCTGCAGTTCTTAGAGCTGCGCCTCGACAATGTCGCGTACCGCGCGGGCTGGGGCGCAAGCCGTGCCCACGCGCGCCAGTTGGTGCGCCACGGACACGTGAGCATCAACGGCAAGCGCGTCACTATTCCGAGCTACCGCGTTCGCCCGGGCGAGGTCGTGACCCTCAAGAACGCCACGCGCGAGAACTTCAACGTGAAGCGCAACCTCGACGTGCTGGACCGCACCGTGCCTGGTTGGCTCGAGACGACCGACGGCGGCTTTAGTGCCGCCGTGCGCGCCGTACCGCAGCGCGAGCAGATCGCCGAATCGATTCACGAGCAGCTCATCGTCGAGCTGTACTCCAAGTAACCCCCCGACCAGAGCGAATCTCAAGGAGTTTGTGATGCTCATCATTCAGCGCCCAATTATTGAAGCGATCGGCGACGAAGACGGCAACCGTCAGAGCTTTTCCGTCGGACCGCTCGACCCCGGCTTCGGCCACACGATCGGCAACTCGCTGCGTCGCACGCTGCTCAGCTCCATCCCGGGCGCCGCGGCGACCAAGGTGAAGTTCGACGCCGTGCTGCACGAGTTCGGGGTCATCGACGGAGTGAAAGAAGACGTCCAGGACGTCTGCTTGAACCTGAAGGACCTGTTGCTCACCGTCGAGAGCGACGAGCCCGTGACGCTCCGCCTCGACAAGACCGGCGAGGGTCCAGTCACCGCCGGTGACCTCTCGACGTCGGCCGATGTTGAGATCCTCAATCCGACGCTGCACCTCGCGTACCTGACCAACGCCAAGAGCCAGTTGGCCTTTGACCTCACGGTTGAGCGCGGCAAGGGCTACGTCGGCGCCGAGGGCAACAAGGCCGGCTCCACCATCGGAGTCATCCCTCTCGACGCCATCTTCACGCCGGTGCGCCGCGTGACCTTCGAAATCGAGCCGGTGCGCGTCGAGCAGTCCAAGGACTTCGACCGCCTGATCATCGAGATTGAGACCGACGGTTCGATCAGCCCGCGCGAGGCGCTGGCTAGTGCCGGCAAGACGCTGCGCAACCTGGTCGATCTCATCGCGAGCTTCGACGAGGAGGCTCCGGCCCTCGAACTCGGCGACGTCGGCACCGCTGTCGCGGCCGCGAGCGAGCTGGACATCCGGATCGAGGAGCTCGGTCTCACCGAGCGCTCGCGCAACTGCCTGAAGCGCGCCGGCATCAACACCGTGGCCCAGCTCGTCAACTGCACCGAGCGTGACCTCACCTCCATCACCAACTTCGGGGCGACCTCGCTGCGCGACGTGAAGGACCGGCTCGATGAGCGCGGCCTGTCGCTGCGCAACGACGACTGATGCGCGCGACCCCCAAGCGAGGCCGTCGCTTCGGCGGCGACGCGGCGCACCAGAAGGCGATGATGGGCAACCTCGTCGCGTCGCTGATTGCCGCCGAGTCGATTGTCACGACCGAGGCCAAGGCCAAGGCACTGCGTCCGGTCGTCGAAAAGTGTGTGACGACCGCGAAGCGCGCGGCTGACGACACCGTTTCGGCCCAGCGCCGCGTGGTGGCGCTCATTCGCGACGTGGACATGACCCACAAGCTGTTCACCGAGATCGCGCCGCGTTACCTCGATCGTCCCGGTGGCTACACCCGCATCTTGAAGCTGGGACCGCGCCCGGGCGACAACGCCTCGATGGCGCGCATTGAGTTCGTCTGAGCTGACCACTTCGAGGCGGCGTTTTCGCCTCGATCTCGCCTATGACGGCGCGGGACTTCACGGCTTCGCCGAACAACCCGGCGAACTGACGGTGGTGGGCCTGCTGCGCGATGCGCTGGCGACCACATTGCGAATGGAGCGGCCCCTGATCGTCGGCGCGGGACGTACGGACGCTGGAGTGCACGCACTCGGACAGGTTGTGCACTTCGACTACGACGGCAACGCGCTGAACAGCGACGACGATCGAGCCCGAGTCACCCGATCGCTCAATGCGCAGCTTCACGGGGCAGTCGTGGTGGAGCGCGTCAGCGAAGTCGACTCGCAGTTTCACGCTCGCTTTAGTGCGCAGTGGCGCCACTATCGATACCTACTCGTCGACGGCGTCTCGACCGTTCCGAACTCGGTCTCGGCGTTGGCGTGGGTGGTTCCACACTCCTTGAACGTCGACGCGATGAATGCCGCAGCCGGGCTTCTGCTCGGCGAGCACGACTTTCGTTCGTTCTGTCGACGTGCGCCCGAGACCACTACTGACGACGAGATCCGTCGCAACGTCTTGATCTCCGTGGTGTCCGAGTCGGGCGATCCCTTGGGTCTTCTTGGAGCGAGTGGGCGGTTCCTGCGCTACGACGTTCGTGCCAACGCCTTCTGCCACCAGATGGTTCGCTCGATTGTCGGGACGTTGGTCGCCGTGGGGACACGACGAATGACCCCCGATGAGGTTTCGGTCCGGCTCGCCGCGGCGTCTCGCAACGGCATGCCCGCTCCGGCGCCCGCGTCTGGACTTTGCCTCATGGCCGTCGGATACCCGCACGCCGGGTAGCGGGCCAGCAGAAATTTACGGCGTTGGTGGTCCGGACCTGACCGGCGTGACCCCAGGAGTCGCAGCGGAGGGCGGCGACGTTCCCGCGGCGTTGATGGCCACGACAGTGAACTGATACGTGACGCCATCGGTGAGTCCAGTAACGGTGCATTGGGTGGGCGCACCGTAGATAACGGTCATCGTGCACGTGGCGGCGGCGTCGCCCACCGTGCTCACCACGTACGACTGGATGGGCGCGCCACCGTTATCTGGGAACAGTTCGGCGTCCCAACTGACCGTGACTTGGGTGTCACCGGCCACGGCGGTGACGTTCATCGGAGCTGACGGCGCCACTGATGGCACCACGACGACGTCGACCGTCACGCCTTGGCCCTGAGCGTTGAGCGCCGCTACTTCGAAGTCGTACAACAGGCCGTTGGTGAGACCAGTGAACGTGCAGTGCCGCACTAACGCACCGACCGAGCACTGATGTCCTCTGTAGTCGGTGACGAGATATCCCGTGATCGGAGTCCCGCCGTTGTTCGTGGGTACCACCCACGACACTGTCGTCGCGGCGTTGGCCGTGCTCGCCGTGACGTCCAGCGGCGCTGAGGGAACCGTCGCGAAGCTGCCTGCGACCGATGCCGAGGGTCCAGCTCCCGCCGCATTGATGGCCACGACGGTCACCGTGAAGTGCGATCCGGGCATCACGTGGGGGATATTGCATCGAAGCGCTCCGCTCGAGGTTGTGCCGTCGGCCCCGGTCGGAGTCGCCGTGCACTGATCGGTGCCGTTTGAGGCGACGTAGCTCGTAACTGCGCTGCCACCAGTCGACGTCGGCGGTGACCACGTCACCGTGATGACGTCATTGGCCGCCACTGCGACCACGTGAGTCGGCGCCCCTGGCACGCCGAACGGCGTGAGTGACTTCAACGTGGCCGCGGGGCTCGTGCCGTGCGCGCTCACGGCGACCACGCTCGCGCGGTACGCGGTGCCGTTCTTTAGTTTTCCTAACGTGCAGGCGGTTGTCACGCTCGCGCTGTGACCCGTCGGGACCAGCACCGTGCACGTTGCCGCCGCCGTCGTAGACCCGGTGGCGATGACCTTCGCCACGTAACTCGTGATAGGCGAGCCCCCGTTACTCACGCTGGCGAGCCAGGTCAACGTGACGGACCCCGACGACGTGGCGGCCTGGAGATGGACCGGCGGGCTCGGTGCCCGGAACACCACAATCGGCACTGACGGCGCGGACGTTGGTCCCGTGCCAACACCGTTAGTGGCCGTGACGGTGAAGGACACCTTCACTCCGAGAGCCAGGGCTGGAATGAGACAGCTGAGTGCGCCGCTCGTCGCGCACGTGCTGCCGTCAGATCCGATCACCACGTAGTGCTGCACGGGGCTCCCGTTGGTGCTCGCGGCCGCCCAGGTGACCTTGGCGGTGCTGCCTTTGGCCACCGCGATCGGCCGGCCCGGCGCCCCGGGCAGCTCGGCAATACGCACGGATGCTGATGTGGTGGCCGTGGACGCACCAGCGACGTTGTGGGCCACGACGGAGAACGTGATCAAGGTGCCGAGCGCCAATGAGGGGAAGACGCACGAGGTCACGAGCGCCGCTACGGCACTGGCCGCCACCGTGCAGGTTTGCCTCGTCGAGGCGGTGACGGTGTAGGAGGTGACGAGGCTGCCACCGTTGCTCACTGGTGAGCTCCAACTGACGACGGCGCTCTTGTTGGCGGGAACGATGACGACGCTGCGCGGTGGGGAGGGGACCGCCGCACTCGCGGACGCGAGGTTGAGTGAGCTCAGGTGACCTCCCGTCGAGTCGACGACGAATAGCGTCGATCCCACCGCCGTGGCCGTGGTCGGCGTGGCGAAGCCGTACGGACCGGACCCGAGAACGGTTTGCAGCGTGGCGGTCTTCGTCGTGATACCGACGACAGTGTTGATGGTGGGATTCGTGATCCACATCGCGCCATTGGCCGGAGTGATCGACGACGGCGCGACCAAGTTGAAGCCCGACCCGAGAACTTTGACGCCGGTCAACTTTCCGGTGACGGCCCCAAGGAGTTCGGTGACCGAGTTGGAGCCACCGTTAACGACCCAGAGGTTGGTGCCGTCACTGGCGAGGGCTCCGGGCGCACTCAGTGGCAGAGTCGGTGAGCTATAGGTCGTGACCACCGCACCCGTGACGGCGTCGAGCGCCACGACGGAGTTGCTTCCCTTGTTGGCGACGAAGATGAATCCCCCGGCGACGAGAATGGCCGATGGATGGGCGAACGTCGTCGTCCCATTGCCGATCACCGTGGTCACCGAACCGTCAACGGCGTTGAGCCGTGTCACCGTGTTGCCAGTGCCGTTGGCGACCCACACCGAGCCCGCCCCCACCGCCACGGCATCGGGCCCGCTCAGTCCGCTCGCTGATCCGGAGGTGACTGAAAGGACTGCTCCACTGTTGGCCGCCGCGTGCACGACTCGATTTGTGGTGCCGTCGACCACCCACAGACTGTTGCCCGACACCGCGAAGGCATTCGCGGATTTGAGGCCGAGAGTCGCTCCGTCGAGGGCCGCGTTTTGGGATCCGTCCACGGCGTTGAGCCCAGTGAGATCACCGTTGGAGCTAAGGACCCAGAGCTCTGATCCCGTGCTGGCGTCAGCGACGGGTTGGGTGCCTGGGGCACCTACCGGGATGATCACTGGCGCGTAGGGAACCGAGCCGGGAGTTGTCGCTCCACTCACCGCCGGAAGCGACGCGCCACACACCACGGTCGCGACGACGCCCGCGCGCATCCACCGAACGGCGTGAATCAGGGCGCTAGATGTTCGCACAGAGGCTCCCGACGTGGGCGATCGATACACAGATCTGCGAGGACCCGACCGTGAAGCCGACTCCTACGGTCGCGCCACCGGACGCGGCATAGAAGTACCAACTGAATGACGCGTAGGCGGTAGCGGAGACTGACCAGTTCCCGACTCCACTGCCGAGATGCACCGATGCGGTGATCCCGAAGCCGACCGACGCCCCGACGTGGTTGCCACCCACTGAGGCGCTGACCGAGACGGTGACGTTGATCGTGAGAGACCAGCTGCCGTTGCTCGCGATGCTGCCGGACACCGAACCGTTGCCGAAGTTGTTGATGTGGAAGTTGCCGCTAATGGAGGCGTAGACGTAGTTGTAGATGGTTCCGCACCCTTGGGCGGCGCAGTTGCCGATGACGAGCGTGCCGCTCAGCGAACCAAACGACGCGTTGATCGACAGCGAGACCGCGAGATAGAGACCGACCTGGTTGCCGGTGTGCACGAGGGTCGCCTGCACCGACCCGCTGAGGCCGGCGAACGAGACAGTGCCGGTCACCGAGAGGAGTTCGTAGTTGGTGTTGGTGTTGATCACCAGCGTGAAGTTGACGGTGCCGAGATTGAACCCCGCGGGATCGAGCGTGCCCATGGCGCTGAGATTCAGCACGCCGTTGACGAGCGCGAAGCTGAAACTGACCTGGAAGAACGACGTATTTATGGCAGCCGAAACTTGAATGGCCACGGTTTGCAACGTGACGGTCACCGACAAGCTGGCCGTGGCCGTGAAGCCCGCAAGCACGATGGTCCCTGTACCGGTCAGCGTGACGCCGCTCAGCAGGATCGTGCCGGAGACCTGCACCGAGGAGCCGAGGACCGAGAGCCCGACAGCGAAGGTGACCCCGGTTTGTAAGGGATGAGCAATATCGACGTTGACGGTGAGGGTCACCCCGTTAAAGGTGAAGCCCCCGACGTGAAACGACGCAATCGACACATTGGCGTGCAGCACGAACGGCACCAGCGAGATCTGGGCCATGACGTTGATGCTGACGCCGAGAACCGTTCCGGTGAAGGCCAGTGACAGTCCCGGCGCGTAGGTGGTGAGTCCGACGGTGCACCCCGTCGGCGCCACCACGAACGACGCCTGGTTGGCCGTGATGATGCCGCCGAGGATGCTGATCGTCGGCGATCCGGTATGGGGGTGCCGGAGGTTGTTCTGATTTCCGCCGCCACCGCCCCCCTGCACCGGTGCGGGCGCGATCGACACCGCCACGCACGGATTGGTGAGAGAAATGTTGACCGAAATGTTGAACTGCACACCACCGGTGTTGGTGTTAACCCCGATGTATTGCAATAGCGAGTTCGGCAGCGTGCCCGAGGCACTAAAGCCGAACGCGGGTGTTCCCGAGTACAGGTTCACCGCAATTTGAGCCGACAGCGAGTTGATGCTGAGGCCGCTGACGCCAAATACGTTGTTCCAGATCGGCGTGCAGTTAGACGGCGGTTCGCACGGCGTTCCCGCGGAGATCGAGAACGTGATGTTGCCGGTGCCGATATTGAAGCTGGCTGAGACCACGATCGGCACCGCGTTGGACTGCGAACACGGACCGGTGTGGCTGATGAGGTTGGGCGAAACGTTGTTGTTGGGAGCGGTCGGCAGGAGCATGCAGCCGGTCTCGTTGATGCCGACGAACGGAGTGCCACTTTGCAGTCCCGCGACCAATGTCAAGGGCCCGAGATAGAAGGAGTATCCGGCGATCGATCCGAGTGGCAGCGAGAGACTCGCGACGGTCACTCCAACTTGAATGTTGCTGGGATCGGTATAGATGACTCGAATGAAGATGGGCGTGTTGGCCGGCAGCGCCAACTTGGTCGTGATCCAGTTCGGCAAGTGGTACGAACCGCCAAAGACCAAAGAGTGAGCGGGTATCGAGAACTGACTCCCGTTGAGCCCGGCCGTGATCTGCGAGGCCGTGTAGATCAAGCTGTCGAGGGACAGTCCGCTGAGCGAGAGTGGCGAATAGTTCGGAAAGGCGGCGTAGATGACGATGCCGCCGGTGGATGAGTACGTGATGCCGAGCGGGACCGAGATGCTCGAAAGTCCGATGTTGACGGACACGGTGCCCGTCGCAAGGAAGTTGAATCCGGAGCTCTGGGCTGATCCCGGCCCGAGGGTTACGACCCCGGCCGGCGGAGCCGCGAAGCCCGGGTTGTTGTAGGACATCTCGAGCACCGGTGAGGTCACCGCGGCCGACAGGCCCGCGATGCTGACCGAGAGATTGGGCAGGGTCGCCACCAGCGCGAAGGAGCCGCTGCCGAGCCCGAAGGACGCCCCGAGACCAACGGACGTCGGCGAGCCAAGGAATCCGAGATTGACCGTGAGCACGCCGTAAAACGACAGGAAGACGGGGTTGGAGAGGGTCGGCGTACAGAGCGCCACGTTGCCGACGGGAGCGCAGGTGTTGCCGACCGCAAACTGCAGCGGCGTGGCGATCGAACCCTGAAGGGTCACTGCGCCGCCCAACGAGATGGGCGAGATGAACGTCGCTGAGACGTTCCAGGTGATCGTGCCGGTGGTGTCAGTGACCGTCCCGGTAAACGAGGGCACCGGGAGAGATACCGAGCCGATCTGGAGAGTGCCGGCGGTGTCGGCAGTCACGGTCGCTGACCAGCTGGCCGTTGCGCTCGGACCGGTGGCGTAGGACACCGAGACCGTTAGCACGTGCAGCAGCGGCAGCGTCAGAGTGAAAGTTCCCGTCAGGGTCGCCGCATTGGTGTTGGTGTAGGTGAAGCTGAGTGTGCCAGCGAGAGTCACTCCGGTCAGAATCGTGATCGGGGCGTTGGTCGCCAGCGTCAGCGTTCCGGTGATCGTGCCGGCGGAGTCAGAGACCGAACCAGACACCGTGAATGACGAGGTCGCTCCGAGGTTCGTGATCGCCACTGGCGCGACCGCACTCGCGCTCAGCGTCCAGTTCGTCGCGTTGGTGTAACTGAAGTTGATTGGAATCGTCACGACCGGAGTCACGCCCGAGTAAAAGACAAGGTCCAGAGACGAGGTGACCTGCAGGCCGTTCATCGACGCGTCGTTGTAGGTCCCTGTGAGGGTGCCCGCCAACGTCGCACCGCCCACATTCAGCGGAGTTGCGATGTTGATTCCGAGGGTGATCGCCATCCCGGTGTTACCGCCGAAGCCGCAGACCGGTCCGATGCCAAAGCAGCCGTAGACCCCGACCGTGCCGAGCGGTCCGAGGTTCACCAGTTGGGGGGTGGCGTTGCTGGCGACCGAGATCGACCAGTTCGACGCACTCGCGTAGGTGATCGCGACGGGGAACTGATTGGTCCGCGGGCTGAGGTGCGCACTTCTCGCCCCGCGCACCAACGGCACCACGACGGGACCGAAGGACAGCGCCATCCCGGTGAGTGAGATCGAAATAGGCGAGTTGCCGCTCGCGCTCAACGTGACCGCGCCGCTGAGTGAGATCGACGAGAAGGGGCTGTTACCGGCGTTCGGAATCGGGATCGTCAGAGACCCCACCGTCGCCACGGTGAAATTGGCCCCAAAGAGCCCGCTCACCTCCGTGACGGTCCCGGACACCTGAAGGTTGCCCAGCGCGCCGAGGCTGAAGGTCTGCGGGTTGAGCGTGAGTGACCAGTTGGACGCATCAGTGAAGCTGACTGTCGCGGGCAGCGCGAACCCCTCGACGGTGATGGTGAGGGACATCGGGCCGATGGCGAAGCCGGCGTTCGACGCAGTCACACCGATCGTGCCGTTGAGCGAAACGCCGTCGACCGATCCCGAAATCGAAAGCGTGAGCGATGACGAGAAGGCGTTGCCGGTGTCGGGGATCGTGAGCGAACCACTGACGTTCACGCTGTAGCCGGCCATCGTCGTCGCGGTGGTCATCGTGAGCGTCCAACTGGTGTTGGTCGCGCTGACCGAGACGGGCAGGTTGATGCCTGTGAGGGTCACGCTGGTGATGCCGGCCGAGACTGAGAAACCCGTGATGCTGGCCGTGAGCGTGATAGTCCCCGCGAGCGTGATCCCGTCGGCGGTGGCGGCCGCGTTGATCGACAACGTGCTCGCAAACCCGTTGCCGCTGAGGGGCACGGTGAGCGATCCAGTGGCCGAGAAGGTGAAGCCGGCGAAGGTGGTGGTTCCCGAGGTCGTGAAGGTCCACGTGGTGTTACCGGGAGTAGCGGTCACCGGCAGGGTGAGTCCGACGACGGACACGGTGAGATTCGGGGTGCCGAGAGAAAAGCCGCTCATCGACGCACCGATGCTCATCGATCCGCTGAGTGAGACGCCGGCCGCAGATCCAGAGACAGTGAGAGTCGCTGACGAAGTGAATGAGTTGCCGGTGTCCGGGATGCTGAGAGAGCCGCCCACCGCCACCGTGAAGCCCGCGAGAGTGGTCGAGGTCGTCAGCGAGAGCGTCCACACCGTGTTGCTGGCGCTCGCACTGACCGGCAGATTGACTCCGGCAATAGTGACGGCGGTGATGCCCGCGTTGACCGAGAACCCGGTGTTGGATGCCGTCAACGTGACGGTCCCCGCGAGCGTGATCCCGTCCGCCGTCGCGGCCGCGTTGATCGACAACGTGCTCGCAAAGCCGTTACCGCTGAATGGGACGGTCAATGAGCCGGAGGTTGAGAACGAGAAGCCTGCGAGAGTGGTCGACCCGTCGGCGGTAAAGGTCCATTGGCTGATCGACGGCACGGTGATGACCGGTAAATCCAGCCCGTCAATCTCGACGTGAACGTCACCGTTCGCGGTGACTGTGCCGACCTGGATCGAAAACCCGACCGTTCCTGTCGCCGAGATCCCGCCCGCTGACCCGGAGGCCGTAAATGAGAGGGTTGTCGAGAGCGATCCCGCGGTGTCGACGATGTTGCCCGACGGCGTCAGCGTGAGTCCGCCGGCGCTAAAGGCACTCGAGAATGTCGCGTCCCAGTTCGAACCGTCGACGTAGTTGAAGCTCACCGGGAAGTCGATGTTGTCGACTGTCGCGGTCGCCGTGCCTTGGTACTCGGGTGGCGAGCTCACCGGGTTCCAGGTCGTCACGATGTTGGTGAACACCACTCCGGGGAAGCTCAGTGTTGACGGCGGAGCCGGACCTTGAGTGTGCGGGAACACCGCGCGGGGTACGCGACTCGCTTGAACGTTGGTTACCGAGGGAGCCGGTGACGGGGTCGCGGCCGCTGAGTTGCCGGTGACCGCATGCGTCACTCGGTGTTGAACGGGCGAGGACCCCGAGGCGATCGCCAGACCCGTCGAGCCCGGGCGAACGATCTGAATGAGCGCGAGATTTGCGCCGTGTCCGGCACCGTGATCGACGAACGCGGCCACGCCGACCACGCCCAGTGAGGGGGCGATGCCCGTGAGGGCGTGCAGAGTCACTTCAAACCACGTCGGTGCGGTGCCGATCAAGGGGGCTCGGTGGGTACACGTGATGGTCCCGACGCCGGCCGGGCACGACCAGCCGTTCTCGTCGACGCCGGACATCCACGTGCCCTTGGGAATGATTACTTGGTCGGTGAGTCCACCGGGCGCGCCATCACTCGCGGACTCTTCGATCCCGACGGTCAATATGCCACCTACCGGCAGGGCCTGAGTTCCCACGGGTTGGACCTTGACCGCGACCTTCACTGCAAGATGGCGCTCGAGCTGAACCTGCTGAGTGAACTTTTCGCCTACTGACTGGCCCCAGGGTCCCGGCGTGGCCATGGTCGAGGTCCAGCTGAGTGGAGTCGATGCCGCTTCGTGCAGCACGACGTCCGATGAGTTCGTGGTGTAGGTCACAACGAGTGGCGACGAGACGGCGCCTGCGGCGAGGGCCGGTCCGACATACGCACAGGTTGGTGATGACGTCGGCGCACCGGTGCAGCGCCACTGCGGTGAACTTGACGCCCACGAGGTCGTCTCGGTGGGCGGCGTGACGTTCGTGATCGTGGCGAGCGGCGTTGTGTCGCTGACGGCCGTGGTCTCAGATCCGTTGTTACGCACGGCCAACTCGGCAACGGCCCGTGTCCCGACACCGATGTGGCGGACCCCGGTGCCGAGCACACCGAGCTGGGCGACGCCGTTCGCGATCACCGACAGGGGCAGATGAAGGAGCGCCGCGGGGGCGCCCGGCAGTGACGTGCGAAACGTGGCCTCGCGCGTTGTCGTTGACGGCGTCAGCGTGTTGTGAACCATGACGATGAGAAAGACGCCATTGCTGGGCCGCCAGCGCGGATCAAAGCGAGATGGCGTGAACTCACTCGAGCAGTGAACGACGTGGCCGCTAACTCGACAGTGCCAGTGCAACAGCAGCGGACTGTTGGTTCGGCCGTCAAAGGCGTGAACGGAACCGAGAGTGACACCCCGGGGCAGGGTCGCGGCGAACTCGAACTGTCCGTCAACGGCAGCCTCGTTGGCAGTCGGTGCGCTACGTACGGTGAAGGCGAGTGGGTCTTCCACTCCGGCGTGCAACTGCACAAAACCCACGGGGCGGTCGTGGAGATCAATTGCGCCGAGTTCAGTTGCCCCAACGGAGGCTGGTCCGAGCCCGAGGGCGCCCGCGATGAAGACCGATGCCGTGACGAGAGTGACGGTGACGAGGACGCGCAGAGCCCTACCTATCGGCCGCGCACGACGAGCGTGCTCGGCCGTGGTCACCCCCCGGACCCACATTGCGCGGAACGCTATACCACGCACAATTGAAGTTGGCCTGCGAGTCGCCGAAGCGCACTCGACTGCTGAGCGCGAGCGAGCGCGCTCTCATTAGTCACGACGACGTGGTGTCACCATTAACGCGAACCACGCACTGAACATCTGCGGTCAACCCGACGTCTGCTCAACGATCGAGGTCCCCACGACCGAGGTCCGTCGTCACGACATGCGAGTGCCAAGGGCTTCTGTCGCGTCCCCGACGACAGTTAGGACCACTGACTGCCCGTTTGCTCGCGAGACGAACTCCTTAAAGTTCGCCATTTGGGCCTCCGCAGGACCTAGATGGGCGTTTTGACCTCGGTCACCCTGACGGCCGATAGTTCTATGAAGTCCACGGCCCGAGTTGCTCAGAACCCCGAAAAGTCAGTATCGTAGAGAGTCCCCTGCGGGCCCTTTCGGCCCGCGAGACCCGCGACGAATTCGCTGAAGGAACACTGTGCGCACCTACTCACCGAAGGCTTCCGAGATCACACGCTCTTGGCACGTGATCGATGCCGAGGGCCTCGTGCTCGGTCGCCTCGCCACGGTGGCCGCCTCACTGCTGCGCGGCAAGCACCGCGCGACCTTCGCGTCGCACCTCGACTCGGGTGACTACGTCATCATTGTGAACGCGGCCAAGGTCGCCATCACGGCCAACAAGGGTGAGAACCAGCGCTGGCGCCACTCGGGGTACCCGGGCGGCATCAAGTCGACCAGTTGGCAGCAGCTGCTCGACGGCGACCCCGTGCAGCTCGTTGAGGGTGCGGTAAAGGGCATGGTTCCGCACAACCGACTCGGCCGCGCGCAGATCTCGAAGCTCTTCGTCTACGCCGGCGCGGAGCACCCCCACGCGGCCCAGCAGCCCGCCCCCTACGACACCGCGGCCATCCGCCGCGCATAAGGAGTTTCGTGAGTGCACCATTGACCCAGGCCACCGGACGGCGCAAGGAAGCGGTCGCGCGCGTGCGGCTGCGTGCCGGCAGCGGCACGATAACCATCAACGGCCGGGCGTTTGACAACTACTTCACTTCGGCCATGCACCGCCAGCTCGTGACCGAGCCGCTGCGCATTACGAGCACCGAGGTCACCTACGACATCGACGCCACGATTGAGGGCGGCGGAGTTGCGGGCCAGGCCGGCGCCCTGCGCCTCGGAATCTCGCGCAGCCTCATCGAGGTCGACGAGACGTTCCGCAGTCCGCTCAAGAAGGCCGGTCTGTTGACGCGCGACGCACGCGCCAAGGAAACAAAGAAGTACGGCCTGAAAAAGGCGCGCAAGGCGCCGCAGTACTCGAAGCGCTAGGTCGGCCCGTGCAGTTCGGCACGGACGGGATCCGGGGCCGAGTCGACGTTGAGATCACCGAGTCGGTCGCGTACCGCTTCGGGGTGGCTGTCGCCACGAGTTTTCCGGGGGCTACGGCGTATCTCGGCATGGACACCCGAGAGTCCTCTTCTCGCTTGGCGCGCGCGGCGATGGCCGGCGTGCGTGATGGCGGATCCACCGCGGTCAATCTGGGCGTGATTACGACGCCCGGCGTGGCCGTGATTGCCGAGCGCCGCGGCGGAGTGGGCATCGTCGTGTCGGCGAGTCACAACCCCTACCTCGACAACGGACTCAAGGTGTTCGGCATCGGGGGCGCGAAGCTCGAGGTCGACGAAGAGGCGCGCGTGCAGGCGGCCTTTGACGCCGCCGTCGGACGCGACGGACCCTTCGATGAAGTTGAGGTCAGTCACTCCGGAGCGGTGGAGTACCTCTCGCGACTCGGCGCGGTTCTTACTCCCGACGCTCTCGCGGGATTGCGCATTGTGATCGACTGCGCTCACGGCGCGGCGAGCGACCTCGCTCCGTCGGTCTTTCGCGCCCTCGGCGCGGAGGTGGAAGAGATTGCTGCGTCGCCCGACGGCACCAACATCAACTTCGAGTGCGGCTCAACTCATCCGCAGTTCCTCGCTGAGGTCGTGCGCGAACGTCACGCCGATCTCGGCCTCGCGCTCGACGGTGACGGCGACCGACTCATTGCAGTTGACAGTCATGGCACCGTGCACGACGGCGACGACTTGATGGTGCTCTTTGCCCGCGACTTAGAAGAGCGCGATCGGCTCGGCGGCGGACTGGTCGTCACCGTGCTCAGCAACCTCGGTCTGCACCGCGCGATGCGCGACGCGCGGATCCGAGTCGTTGAGACCGACGTCGGAGACCGAGCAGTGGTCTCCGCGCTGCGCGAACACGGGCTGAGCTTCGGCGGCGAGCAGAGCGGGCATCTGGTCTTTCGCACGTTGTGGCCGACTGGTGACGGCATCTTGAGCGGACTGCTGCTCGCCGACCTCGTGCGTCGACGCGGGCGACTGTCCGAACTGTGCGACGAGGCGTGGCGACGTTTGCCGCAACGAATGATCAACATCCCTCGCGACGACTTCTCACGTGACGCCGTTGACGCGTCGCTCAGTGAGTTGGCGGAGCGACACGGCATCAGTCGCGACGACTATCGACTGCTCGTGCGACCGTCGGGCACCGAGCCCGTCGTGCGCGTGATGATCGAGTCTTCGGACGCGACGTTGGTTGACGAATTCATCGATCTCGTCGCCACGCGCAGCGGTGTTCGACACTGAGGACGAAAAAACTGCCTCGGTAGACTGGACGCCATGTGCGGCATCATCGGTGTCGTCGGCTCCCCGGATGCATTAACCATCCTGCTTGATGGCCTGAAGCGTCTCGAGTACCGCGGATATGACTCCGCGGGCGTCGTGCTGCATGAAGGCAGTGAACTGTGGCGCGCGCGCACCGCGGCCGGCGTTGAATCCGTGGACGCGTTGGTGTCGCTCTGTCAGAGCGCGCCAGCGGCCATGACCTCGGGCCTCGGGCACACCCGGTGGGCCACTCACGGCGCCCCCGGAGAACGAAATGCCCACCCCCATTACGACTGCAGCGGGTTGGTGGGCTTGATCCACAACGGGATCATCGAGAACCACCACGAGCTCGCCGAGGGGCTCGTCGCGCGCGGTCACGTCTTTACGTCGGCGACTGACACCGAGGTGTTGGCGCACCGCATTGAAGAGTTGCGCGACGCCGGACACGACCTGGAGTCAGCCGTGCGCGCGACGCTGAATGAAGTGCGCGGCGCGTTCGCCGTCGCGGTCGTCGATGCGCGTGAACCTGACGTGATCGTGGCCGCTCGGCGGATATCCCCGCTCATTGTCGGCACCAACCACGGCGCCACGTATCTGGCCTCGGATGTGCCCGCGATCCTCGATCGCGCGGAGCGGTTCTTTGTCGTTGACGACGACCAGGTCTGCGTCATCACGCCGTCGGGCGTTCGCGCGAGTGATCTCGCCGGGGCACCGGTGGAGCTCTCTGAACTGTTCGTCGACTGGGATCTCGAGGCCGCCCAAAAGGGGGGGCACGACGACTTCATGACCAAGGAGATGTACGAGCAGCCGAACGCCGTGGCTGCGACGCTGCTGGACCGAGTGGACGCCGCGGGCCAGATCACCTTTGATGAACTCCGACTGAGTGACGACGACCTGCGCCGCGTGGACAAGGTCACCCTCGTCGCGTGCGGCTCGAGTTATCACGCGTCAATGGTGGCGAAGTACGCCATCGAGCGGTGGGCGCGCGTGGCGGTCGAAGTCGACATTGCGAGTGAATTTCGTTACCGCGACCCGATCGTCGATCACTCCTCCATGGTGATCGGGGTCTCACAGAGCGGCGAGACCATCGACACAATCACCGCGCTGCGTGAGGCGAAGCGTCGCGGCGCGATGGTCGTGGCCATTTCGAACATCGTTGATAGCTCCATGGCTCGCGAGGCTGACGCCGTGCTCTATACCCGCGCGGGTCTCGAGGTGTGCGTGGTGGCGACCAAGACCGTGCTCGCCCAGATCGCCGCACTCGAGCTGTTGGCGCTGCGACTCGCTCAGCTGCGCGGCACGCTCGAGCCCGCCGAAGTGGCGCGGATCTTGGACCAACTGCACACGGTGCCGGCCGCCGTCGCCGAGATGCTGTCGCGCGATGACGCCGTGAAGAAGGTTGTGGAGCAGATCGCCGACACGCACGACTTCTTCTTTCTCGGCCGCCACGTCGGGTACCCGACGGCGCTTGAGGGCGCGCTCAAGTTGAAGGAGATCACGTACGTCCACGCCGAGGGATATCCGGCGGGCGAGCTGAAACACGGCCCATTGGCTCTCATCGAGCCCGGCGTGGTGGTGGTCGCCCTCGTCACGGACGGCGCACTGCGCGAGAAGTTGTTGGCCAACCTCGCCGAGGTAAAGAGCCGGGGTGCGACCGTGGTCGCCGTGGCTCCCGATGACGATCTGGAAGTCGCGGCCGTGGCGGACTACGTGTTGGCGGTGCCGCCCACCGAGGCGCTGCTCGCACCAATGGTCGACATCGTGGCGCTCCAGCAACTCGCGTACCACCTGGCGCGTCACCGCGGCCTCAACGTCGATCGGCCGCGCAACCTCGCCAAGACGGTCACTGTCGAATGAGCGCTCCGCTGCGCGTCGGCCTCGACTTTGTCGATGTCGAGCGATTCGCCAGCGCGCTGGCCCGCCGGCCCCGACTGGCCGAGCGGATTTTCACGTCGCGCGAACGTGCTCAGTCCCGCGGACGAGCGGAGCGACTGGCTGCGCGCTTTGCCGCGAAGGAAGCCACGTGGAAGGCGCTCGGGGTCGGACTCGGCGCCACTGCACTGCACGACGTGGAAGTCGTGAGCCTGCCGAGCGGCGAGCCGACGCTCGTATTGAGCGGACGCGCGGCGCAGCTGGCCGAACGTCGCGGACTGTCGACGCTCGCCGTGTCGCTCACGCACACCGAACGAGCCGCCAGTGCGGTCGTGGTGGGCGCGGCGTGATTCCGCTTCTCACGAGCGCCGAGATGCGCGCCGCAGATGAAGCTGCGGTCGCGCGCGTCGGTCAAGACGCTCTCGTCGAGCGCGCCGGGTACGCCGTGGGCGCCGCGGCGCGCGAGATGCTCGGCTCGCTGTATGGACGACACGTCGCGGTTGTTGTTGGCCCGGGATTAAACGGTGCCGACGGACGCGTGGCAGCACGATGGCTGCACGTGCGCGGTGCGAGCGTAAACGTCATTGACGCAGCGACCGCGCCGACGACCCTGTCTGGCTACGACCTCGTGATCGACGCGGCGTTCGGCCTCGGCTGCTCGCGCCCGTACTTCGCACCCAACGTGGATGATCGCGCGAAGGTGCTGGCCGTCGATCTGCCCTCCGGCGTCGACGCCGACTCAGGGGCTCTGCTCGGTCGACCGATGGTGGCCGATGTGACGATGGCCCTCGGGGCACTGAAGCCCGCGCACCTCATTGGTCCATCGATTGAGTTCGTCGGGGCGACTCGCTACGACGGACTCGGCATTGTCGAGAGCGCCCTGAGCGGCGTAATCCAAGACCGAGATCTGGCGCACTTTGTTCGCCAGCATCGCGATGACCACAAGTGGCGCCACGCCGTGCTCGTGGTGGCCGGATCGTCCTCAATGCCGGGCGCCGCCGAACTCGCCACCAGTGGCGCTCTCTCTACCGGGGCGTCGATGGTGCGCGTGTGTGTGCCGGGGCTGAAGTCCAACCGACTGAACAACATCCCCTCTGAGGCGGTGCGCGTCGAAAGCACTGTCGCGGGTCTGCGCGATCTCGCGGTGTCAGTCTCGACGAGGTTGCACGCAATGGTGCTCGGACCTGGACTCGGTCGCGAGCTCGCCGTGCGCGAAGAGGTGCGACGTCTTGTGGAGCGCTCTCGGGTTCCAACGGTGCTTGACGCCGATGGGCTCCACGCGGTTGATGTCAAGTGGCTCGCGGACCGACAGTTTCCCGACTCACCGATTGTCCTTACGCCGCACGACGGCGAGTACACCGCGCTCGTTGGCAATGAGCCGGGTGAGGACCGTCTCGAAGCGGCGCGGTGGTTGGCGCGAGAGAGTCGGTGCGTGGTGCTGCTGAAGGGCCCGACGACAATCGTGGCCGACCCGAGCGGCGACGTGCGCGTGGTGCGCGCGGGAACTCCCGCACTGGCGACGGCGGGTACTGGTGACGTGCTCGCCGGAATGATCGGCGGCGCGTTGGCGCGCGGACACGCGCCGCTCGCCGCGGCGGCCCTCGCCGCGCAACTGCACGGCGTGGCCGGGACTCGTCTGCCTCTGTACGGCACTGCTCATCAATTGAGCGACGCCATCTCCGAAGTTCTCCGAGAGATCAACGATGCCGGTTGAGGGCGTGCGCCGTCCGGCGTGGGCGGAGATCAGCCGATCCGCGCTGCGCCACAACCTCGACGCACTGCGTCAGCTCATTGCTCCGAGTGCCATCTGCGCGGTCGTGAAAGCCAATGGCTACGGACACGGCGCCAAGATTGCGGCGACGACGCTGGCGGACGGCGAGCTGGCGGGCTTTGGTGTCGCCATCGTCGACGAGGGCGTCGAGTTGCGCGAGGCGGGAATTGCTGATCCGATCCTGCTGCTGGCTGAGACCCCCGCCGAGACGGTGCGCGACGCGCTCGAACATCGCCTCACGCTCACCATCGGATCACTCGAGGGAGCCCGCGCTGCGGTCGCCGCGGCTGAAGTGCTCGGCGGTCGGCATCGAGTTCACGTGAAGGTGGACACGGGCATGCACCGCATGGGTGTTGCTCCGCACGGTCTGGACGCGGTACTCGACGCACTCGCACCCTGTCCGAACATCGTCGTGGAGGGGTTCTATACCCACTTCGCGTCGGCGGACTCGAGTGCGCCCGAGGACCGCGACTTTTGTCGAGTGCAGCTGGCCCGATTCGAAGAGTCCCTGGCACACGCGCGCTCACGAGGAGTTGTTCCCACGATCATTCATGCGGCGAACTCGGCCGCGGCACTCGGCTTCTCCGAGTCGCGGCTCACGATGGCCCGCGTGGGACTCGCGCTGTACGGGCATCTGCCCGACGCAACGTTGGGTGCCGCACTGAGCGACCGCGGGCTCACACTGCGTCCCGCGATGTCGCTGCACGCTCGCGTCACCGCCGTACGCGAGCTCGACGCCGGGGAGCGTCCGAGTTACGGTCGGCGCCGAGCCTTGCCGGCGCACGCCACCGTCGCTACGGTGCCCTTTGGGTACGCCGACGGGTACCCCCGTCGACTGTTTGAAGCGGGAGCAGAAGTGCTTATCCACGGACGCCGTCACGCCCTCGCCGGAACCGTGACGATGGATCAGTTGGTGATCGACTGCGACGGCGCCAGCGTGAATGCGGGAGACGAGGTGGTGCTGCTCGGCACTCAGGGCCCCGAAGAGATCACCGCGGAGACCTGGGCCGGTTGGAGCGGCACGATCACGTGGGAGATCCTCTGCGGCATCGGTGCGCGGGTGCCCCGCATCGTCGTCGATTAGGTGGAGTCCCTCGAAGTTCGTGCGGCGGGGTGCACCCGCTGCGCGCTAGCTGAGAGCCGCCAGCGCGTCGTGATCGGTTCGGGAAAATACGACGCACGTCTCGCGATCATCGGTGAAGCGCCGGGTCGCTCCGAAGACGAGGGTGGAGCGCCATTCATCGGCGCGAGCGGCAAGTTGCTGCTGCGACTCATTTCAGAGGAGGTGGGCCTCTCGCGCGAGGAGTGCTACATCACCAACGCGGTCAAGTGCCGCCCTCCCGCCAACCGCGTACCAACGCGCGACGAACTGATGAGTTGTCGTCCTTGGTTCGATGAGCAGTGGGCGATGTTGGGCGCTCGCGTCGTGCTGACCGTGGGCAACACCGCCACCCGGTACGCCACAGGAACGCTCAAGGGGATCTCAGAGGTCCGGGGTCGACCGGTCACGATTCGCGGACACGTGGTCGTCGCCACCTTTCATCCGGCCGCGGCGCTGCGCGGTGGCCGTAGCGTCGAGGAGATGATGCGCCAGGACCTGCGAACCGTTGCGGGTCTCTTGGCGGACTCGGCGTGAGGGTCGAGCGAGTCAGTTCGTCCGCGGCGGAGACTCACGCGGCGGGAGCGGCGTTCGCCGACCTGTTGCGCCCTGGCGACATCGTGCTACTTGAAGGTCCCTTGGGTGCCGGCAAGACAACCTTTACCCAAGGAGTCGCCGCCGGGCTCGGGGTGAGCGAGCGCGTCACCAGCCCCACGTTCACTGTGGTGCGCCAGCACACCTGTCACAACCAGCGCGGGATTCGAACTCTGCACCACGCCGACGTCTATCGCGTCGAGAATCTCTCTGAGGTCGAGGATCTCTCTCTTGGCGAGCTGGTCGAAGAGTCCGCCGTCGTACTCGTGGAGTGGGGCGAGATCGCCGAGACCGTCTTAGGTACCGGCGCGCTTCGAGTGCGCTTTGCAGTGACTGGCGATGACGATCGGCGTTTAGACGTGAGTGCCGACGGGCGCGATACGGACCTCGCAGCGTGGGCATCATGAATCTGCTGGCGATTGAAACTGCGACGACCGCGTGCGCGATCGCTCTCGAGGTGGGCGGACAACGTTTCAGCGCTGTGCTCGACACTGAGCGGCGTCACACTGAAGCGCTGGTCCCGGGAATCAAACAAGCGCTCGACGAGCTCGGCGCGTCTGTGAAGGACCTCGAGGGCGTTGTTGTTGATCGAGGGCCGGGACTGTTCACCGGACTGCGCGTGGGACTGGCCACGGCCAACGCGTTGGCGGCTTCGAGGGGCGTAGGTGTGGCGACCGTGACGTCGGTGGAGCTGTTGGCGCACGGCATGCATCACGACGGCATTCGCGGCGCCGCCCTCGCGATCATCGACGCGCGCCGCGGGGAAGTCTTTGCGCAACGATTCATGCTCGACGACGAGGTCACGCCACTCGGCGATCCGCACGTCACGACGGCTCGCGAGTTGGCCGTGATCTGGGCGACCAGCGGCGAGCCAGTGACAGTGAGCGGTGACGGCGCTGCGAGGTACCGCCAAGACTTTTCGGTCGTCGCCAACGTGGCAGTTCATGATGGTGTCGTGCCGCTCCCTGCGTTGGCGATACAGCTGGCGACGAACCGGACCTTCTCCGATCACGCGAGTGCGCTGTACCTGCGTGACGCCGACGCCGTGGCGAACTTCACCACTCGGCAGCGTCCGACGTGAGCGATCATCCGTGGACCATTCGACTCGCCACGCGCGGTGACCTCGGGGCGCTGATGGCGATTGAGCACGCGCAATTTCCTGAACCCTGGAGCCGCAAGATGATGCTCGAAGAGCTCGAAAACGTCGAAACTCGCCGCTACAGCGTGGCTGAGGAGTCAGGCACGGTCATTGGGTACCTCGGCGTCATGTTCATTCTCGACGAGATGCACGTGAACTCGCTCGGCACCACGCCCGGGCACGAAGGTCGTGGTGTGGCGGGCTCACTGCTGGAGGATGTGATGGCCGTCGCGAAGGCCCGCAGGATCGCCCGCGCCTCGCTCGAGGTCGCTGCGAGCAACACCCGAGCCCAAGCGCTCTATCGCCGCTTCGGGTTCGCGCCCGTGGGGATCCGCAAGAACTACTACCAACGCATCGGCGAAGACGCACTCGTGTTGTGGGCGGAGTTCGCGTCAGATGAGGTGACCCCGTGACGACTGTGCTCGGCATCGAGACCAGTTGCGACGAGACCGCCGCGGCGGTCGTGGACGACCACTACGCGGTTCACTCGTCGGTCGTTGAGAGTTCGCTCGATCAGCACCGCGCCTTTGGGGGCGTCGTGCCCGAACTCGCAGGACGTGCTCACCTCGTGACGTTGCCCACCGTGGTGCAACGCGCGCTGAGCGACGCTGGCCTTAATCCGCTCGACCCCGCGATTGACGCCATCGCGGTGACGAGCGGACCCGGACTTGTAGGGAGTCTCCTCGTGGGACTCTCAGCCGCCAAGGGGTACGCGCTCGGGTGGGACGTACCGCTGGTTGGAGTGAATCACCTCGAGGGTCACCTCTTTGCTCCGCTGCTGGAACGGCCCACCATGGCCTTTCCCGTGTTGACCGTGCTGGTGTCCGGTGGTCACAGCTTGCTGGTGTTGCAGAGCGCGCCGGGTGAGCACGTCGTGCTCGGCGAGACCATTGACGACGCCGCCGGCGAGGCGTACGACAAGGTGGCGCGGTGGCTTGGTCTCGGCTATCCCGGTGGACCGGTCATCGACAAGCTCGCGCGCGACGGTGACCAGAGCCGCTTGACGTTGCCAGTGTCGATGACCGGACCGGACCTCGACCTCAGCTTTTCAGGCTTAAAGACCGCTGTGGTCCGTCAAGTGGAAAAGCACCCCGAAGTCGCGCTCGCCGACGTGGCCGCAGCGTTCCAGGGCGCGGTCGCCGAGCAACTCCTTCGCAAAGCGCGCCGGGCGGTAAACGAGCACCGCGTGGTCGGCGTCGCCCTCGCTGGCGGCGTCGCGGCCAACTCACGGCTCCGCGCGGGACTGAAGGAACTCGCGAGCGAGCTCGGACTCGAATGCCACTTGCCGTCCCTGGCGATGTGCACCGACAACGCCGCGATGATTGGGGCGGCGGGCGTTCACCGCTTTCGCTCGTCTGGACCGAGTGATCTGTCCCTGTCGGCGGATCCCAACTGGCAGTTAGCAGACGTCTCGTGACCGACGTTGCGGCGCTCACGCTCGACTCGGTTGGACCTGATCCCCTCGAGGAGTTTCAACGGTGGTTCACTGCGGGCCTGGACGGCGTGCGCGATCCCGACGCGGTAGCCCTTGCAACTGCCTCGCGCGAAGGTGTCCCAAGTGTCCGCATGGTCCTGCTGCGCGCCATCGAACCCACTCGAGTTGGCTGGTTCACGAACTACGACTCGCATAAGGGACATGATCTCAATGAGAACCCGCGCGCCGCGCTGCTTTGGTATCGCGAGTCACAAGGTCGTCAGGTTCGACTCGAAGGTGACGTAGTCCCCATGAGTGCCGAGGACTCCGACAGTTACTTTCGATCGCGACCACGAGGTCACCAATTGAGCGCGTCGGCCAGCGAGCAGAGTCGACCGCTGGAGAGTCGCCGGGTACTCGAAGCGCGGGTGCGAGACCTTGATCAACAGTTCGTCGGAACGCCAGTTCCTCGGCCGGAACACTGGGGTGGGTACTGGCTCACTCCCGTGGTTGTGGAGTTCTGGCAGCACCGCGCGGACCGATTGCACGATCGAGTCCAGTTTCTGAGGTCGACCTCGGGCTGGTCAAAGAGATTGCTCAACCCTTAAGCGCACTGCAGATTCGAAGCGCCAGGGCGGTCAGTGGCGTTTGACGACCTCAAACGCCCCGAGGTCACACGTAGATCCTTGGGGACGCGCAATGCCGCGCGCATCGGTCGGCGAACACGTCAAATTGCTGCCCCGATTAATCGCCGGACTCTTCGGTGTGGAGAACGCGGCGGTGCGAACGGGACCACCGTTGTTCGCGACGGCCAACAGCTTCGGCGACACCGAACTCTGGTCACTCAAACGGCTGAGGTGACAGGACGTCCCGTTGTCCAAATTGTTGCCACCCGACACGATGGCCCCGGTGACAACGACGTGACAGGACTTCCACGAGGGCGATCCCGCGATGATGGAATCAAAGAGATAGACGACGCGGTCTTCAGAGACCAAGAGTGACGTCAATGATCCGCTCGGTCCGCTCATCGTGTTCGCGGCCAAAGTGGCGTTGACGTAAGTGGATGTAGCAGCGCTGTCTATTCCGTAGATGTACGAAGCGTCGGACGGGGCGCTCACCGTGTTGTTGGCCACGGTGAGATTGGATGCGCGAAGAACTCCGCTGTTGAACATCAACGCGCCGTCGCTGTGCACGACGCCGGCGCCGCTGCCGCCGATCAGTGTCAACTGGTTGGTGGCGAAGGTGACGTCACTGAGCGTGAGCGATTGCGAGGACGAAACGAGTCCGCCGTCCAGCACTGAATCGCCGGTAATCGTGGTCGAGAGAACTTGGCTATCAGAGAGGCTCATGGTGCCGGCGCTGACGATGATGCCGCCGAAGATTGAGCCGAGCCCTCCGCTCGCGGTCTCGGTGGACTTGGTGACGGACAGTCCCGTCGCGCTCACGGTGCCCGAGTTGTCGATGACGCCACCGTCGATTGAAGAGCTCACCGCCGTGACCGACGGGGGACCGCCGTAGTAGGCACGATTCGTGAGTCCGGTGATGACAATGCCGCGCAGCACGCAGTTGCCCTGGTTGTAAATCACTCCGCCGTCGACGAACGGATTCAGCAAAGTCGACGCCAGGTTGGTGGAGTTCGTCACGGTCAATCCATCGATGCTCGCGGTGTTATTGGTAAACACCACTCCGCCGTCGACGAACACGCCGTGGTTGGTCAGTGCGTTCACCTTGATGTGGCTCATGCGGACCGACGAGGTCACGTAGAAGACGCCGCCCATGATCGCGGCGTTGGGCAGCGACTGATTGTTGGTGCCGTTGATCGTGAGATTGGCGACGACGCCCAGATGACCCTCAATGCGCAGCACCCCACCGCGAATTGACTCATTGGCGCTGGTTGATCCGTTGACGGTCCCGTTGATCGTCCCGCCGTCCCACTGAAACACCTGATCATTGGAGTAGAGCACCCCACCGATGGCGGTGAAGCCGTACAGGTGCGTGGAATCTCCGGTGAAGGTGACCTTAGAGAGCGTGGTGGTTGACCCGTGGCTGTAGATCCCCGATCCCGAGGAGTCTTCGGTGCCACTCGCGGCGTTGTAGTTGAGAAACGTGCTCGACACCGACAGCTGGCCGGTGTTGTTGATGCCAATGCCGTTGCCGCCCTGCACCGACGTGTTGTACGAGATGGCCGAACTGCGGATGTCGAGTTGCGAGGAGTTATAGATCCCGACGCCCGTGCCAAAGACGAGCGGAGTGGTGTTGTGCTTCACCGACGAACTCACCATCTCGGTAGTGCCGCCGATGTTGGCGAATCCCGCACCTTTGGGACTGTTGTTGCCGTCGGCGACGGTGAGACCACCGAAGGTGGAGCCGACGATCACCGTCGGGCCACCGAGCAGCGCGCCACCTCCTGAATTCGTCGCGAGATTTCGACTGAAGGTGCTCGAAATGATCCAGGTCGAACAGCCCGACGCCGTTGCGAGCCCACCGCCATTAAGGGCTTGATTGTGCGTGACGGTCACGGACACCAGTTGCAAGACACCGGCACCGCAGTAGATCGCACCACCCGTGAGTGCCGCTCCCGCGGTGAACGTCAGTCCGGTGATCGTGACATCCGCATTATTCGCAATCAGCAAGATCTGAGATGAATTGCCGTCCACCTGCGCGCCCGTTCCGGCGATGGACGTTGACACACTGGCGGTTATTGGCCCGTGGGTGAGAACAATGTGGCGGCCACTTGGCACGACGATGGCGTCAAAGTGCGAAGGGTCGGCATTGACGAAGTCCACGGCGTCTCGCAGCGTGCAGGTACCCGCCGTGTGACCAACGGCGCACTGAGTCGAGTCGTCCACGCCATCTGACGAGCTATCGACAGCAATGGTGACGTGCGGGGCGACGTGTGGAGAAAGTCGCGCGGCCAATTGCGGCAGGGACGCAGCGCGAGCGCTCGAGATCGCCGCTTCCTGAGTAGCGCCGTGAGCCGGAGACACAAAGACCGCGGCGCCCATGACGCTCACCACCGTCGCGATAGCGAGTCGGCACCTCACCGACTGAGCTGAGAGTGTGCGACTCACTCGCGTGCGCTGCACTGTGACCTCCCCCGCAGCGACGAACCTCGTTGCGGGCAACGAGTTCGACATTCTGGGTTGAGGCGGAGGTTAGCCACGAGTTAGACCACGAGGGCGGCGTCGTGAGCGCGCTTCGATGCGCGCAGTGCGACCGGCGCGAGCAGGACAATCGCCGCGAGCGAGACCACACCGCCAAGAACGAACACCGTGCGTGGCGACATGAAGCCGATCTCGACTCCTCCGAGAGAGATCGCAATGATTTGTGCTCCGCCAAAGACGGCGCCGACTGCCGCAAAGATCCGACCACGCAGTGCCTCGGGTGCTCGCAATGTGAACAGGGTGCTGGCGCTCACGTTGGCGAATCCATTTCCAATGCCGCCAATGCTCATGAAAAGTGCGAGGAGCCACACGTTTGGCATAAGTCCGCCGACGAGAAACATCGCGCCGATGGTCCCGGCACCAAAGAAGATTGAGCGCACGTGGCGCATCTGGTCGGGAGGAATCTGTCCGGCGAGCAGCGAGCCCGAAATCTGACCGATCATAAATAGACCCTCAACGATTCCGTAAGTCGTCGAGGTCGCGTGGAAGGTCTTCGTCACGAGGAAGACCGCGCCCACATTGACGGCCCCGATTGAAAGTACGAATAACACGCACTCTGCAATCACCGGACGCATGACGGGATCGTTCGCAACGAGTGTGATGCCCGCGGTCAATTCACCCCGGTTGCGCGCTCGCTGCTTGGTTAACGAGGGTGCCCGTGATGTTCTGATGAAGAGCGTGCCGAGAGCGCAGACTCCGAACGTCATGGCGTCGAGGTACAGCGGCCAGTGCAGTCCGGCGGCACCCACGAGGAGTCCGCCGACGACTGGCCCGGCGATACCAGCGACGCCCTGGTACGCCTGGAGCTGTCCCTGCGCGTGCGGCACGTTCTCGAGACCAACGATTTCGGGCAGCAGGACGGAGTACCCCGGCTGCGTGATTGCCACGCCGCACCCGAGCAGTGCAATGAGCCCGACGGTGAGCCAGGCGTTGGTCCATACGCCGAGGGCTACGGCCACGACACCTTGGGCGAGGACCACGCCAGGCAGATACCGCTTGATATGGACACGGTCGACGAAAGTTCCCGCGTGCGCGGCGAGCGCCATCGGCGCAATCGCGTTGGCCACGCCGAGCGCGGCGATCATCCAGCGCGCGTTGTGGTGCGCGAAACGCAGGAATAAGGAGACGAGCGCGACCTCGTCGCCGAACAGGCTGAAGGTCCGAAAGATGGCCAGCAGGCGAAAATCGCGACGCTGTGAGGCGGTGAGCTCGCTCATCAGCGCCTCGCAGGTGCGCCGGCCGCCACCGGCTCACGATATCCCTGCGCAACCTCCGTTGGCACTCTCTTGGTCAGTCTGCTAAATTGGCAGACGCAACTTTCGAGTGCCAAGAGCGCACAGGAGGCTCAGAACATGCAACTGCACCCGCTGGAAGACCGCATCGTGGTTCGCCCGAGCGGCGCCGAGGCGACCACCGCCTCGGGCCTGGTCATTCCCGATACCGCGAAGGAGAAGCCCCAGCAGGGCGAAGTCCTCGCTGCGGGCCCCGGCCGTCGTGCCGAGAACACTGGTGAACTCATCCCCGTCAGCGTGAAGGTCGGCGACACCGTCGTCTATGCCAAGTACGGCGGCACTGAGATCACCGTCGATGGCGAGGAGCTGCTCATTCTCTCCAGCCGCGACGTTCTGGCCACCGTCACCAAGTAGTCGCACGCCGCACTGCGGCGAGAAAAGGAATCGACATGTCCAAACTGTTGAAGTTCGACGAGGACGCGCGTCGCGGCCTCGAGGCTGGCGTTGACAAGCTGGCCGATGCCGTCAAGGTCACGATCGGCCCGCGCGGGCGCAACGTGGTCATCGGCAAGAAGTTCGGCGCTCCGACCATCACCAACGACGGCGTCTCTATCGCGCGGGAGGTCGAACTCGACGACCCGTTTGAGAACATGGGCGCCCAGCTGGTGAAGGAAGTCGCCACCAAGACCAACGATGTGGCCGGTGACGGCACGACGACGGCGACCGTGCTGGCTCAAGCCCTCATAAAGGAGGGCCTGCGCAACGTGGCCGCCGGGGCCAACCCGTCGGGACTGAAGCGCGGAATCGAAAAGGCCGTCAAGGCGGCCGTCGCGTCCATTGCTGAACAGAGCCAAGCCGTGAGCGGCGACAAGATCCAGATCGCTCAGGTCGCCACGATCTCCGCGGCGGACAGCTCAGTCGGCGACGTCATCGCCGAGGCGATCGACAAGGTTGGCAAAGACGGCACCGTCACGGTCGAAGAGTCCAACACCTTTGGACTCGAGCTCGAGTTCACCGAAGGCATGCAGTTCGACAAGGGCTACCTCTCCCCGTACTTCGTCACTGACGCTGAGCGTCAAGAAGCCGTTCTCGAAGACAGCTTCGTGCTGTTCTGCAACTCGAAGATTTCCTCGGTGCACGACCTCGTGCCGGTGCTCGAGAAGGTCATGCAAGCTGGTCGTCCGCTACTCATCGTCGCCGAAGACGTCGAGGGCGAAGCTCTCGCCACACTCGTCGTGAACCGCATCCGTGGACTGTTCACCTCCGTCGCCGTGAAGGCGCCGGGCTTTGGTGACCGTCGCAAGGCGATGTTGCAGGACATGGCGATTCTCACGGGCGCCACGGTCATCTCCGAAGAGATCGGCCTTAAGCTCGAGACCGCCACGGTGGATCTTCTCGGTCGTGCCCGTCGCATCGTCGTGACCAAGGACACCACGACGATCATCGACGGTGCCGGTGCCGAAGAGGACGTAAAGGGCCGCGTCGCGCAACTGAAGCGCGAAATCGACGACACCGACAGTGACTGGGACCGCGAAAAGCTCCAGGAGCGCTTGGCGAAGTTGGCGGGCGGCGTTGCCGTCGTCAAGGTCGGCGCAGCCACTGAAGTGGAGCTGAAAGAGAAGAAGCACCGCATCGAGGACGCGCTCAGCGCAACTCGAGCCGCCATTGAGGAAGGGATCGTCGCCGGTGGCGGTACCGCTCTCGTGCGCGCTCGCGGTGCGGTTGATGAACTCGTGCGCACCCTTGAAGGTGATGAGGCGACAGGCGCGAAGATTGTGGCCAACTCGCTGGAAGCCCCGCTGCGTCACATCGCGGCCAACGCGGGCTTCGAAGGCGCGGTGAAGGTCCGCGAGGTTGCCGACGCTAAGGGCAGTTTCGGCCTCAACGCCCTTACCGGTGACATCGTCGACTTGGTTGCCGCGGGAGTGATTGACCCCGCCAAGGTGACACGATCGGCACTGCAGAATGCTGCGTCGATCGCGGCCCTCCTGCTGACGACTGAAGCCATCGTCGCCGACAAGCCCGAGGAGTCCGCCGCTGGCGCGGGTGCCGGCATGGGTGGAATGGGCGGCATGGGCGGGATGATGTAGCCCGACGATTCGTCGAACGAAGCCGCCAGTCGTGTGACTGGCGGCTTCGTTGTTTCTACGCCTGCCTCGTAAGTTGGCTCGGTGCCGTTCGAAGATCACGACTACCCCCAGGTGATCCCGACGCCAGCGTTCAGCGCGCCCGGTGCTCCACCGCCGTGGTCGTCACTTTCGACGGACCAGCGGGCCAATATCACGCTCGATCGAATTGAATCTCAACTGAGAGACGCCGGCCGGCACTACGACGTGGCGACGCCACCAGCCGAACCGGCCGAGTTGGCCGCGTTGATGGAAGTCACTGGTGACGCGCCACCGATTACGCGGCGATCCGCGGTGCTTGTTGCGCTGTTCGAGGAAGACGGAGAGAGCCGGATTGTTCTCACTCGTCGAAGCTTTGATCTGAAGAACCATCGTGGCGAAGTGGCACTGCCGGGCGGTCGCAGCGACGAGGAAGAAGGCCCGATTGAGACGGCTCTGCGCGAGGCGCACGAGGAGATCGGTCTCGCAAGCGAACTCGTCCGAGTGGTGGGGTGGTTGAGTCCGATCGTGACGTTCGCCTCGGGTTCGGCAATCCAGCCAGTTGTCGGAATACTCGACGGCCGTCCGACGCTGGAAGCCAATCCGCGGGAAGTTGAACGAATCTTTGATGTCTCGCTCTCGTACTTGCTTGAGGACGGGAACTTCATGGAACAACGCTGGCGCCGCGACACGCCGAGGCTGAATATGAGTGCCGACGGAACGTTTCCAATTTTCTTCTATCGAGTTCCTGGCGAGGTCATCTGGGGCGCAACGGGCCGGGTTATAACCGAATTACTTGAAATTTGCACTGGTTCTCAAAGATCAGATGCTCAGTGGAATCTTGGATAGAAATCCAATCACAAGAACCAACGAACATCTCAATGGCGCAATTTTCTTGCTGCGTAACATTTGACGAGTGCAATCAGAACAACTCGCGGCCGCAGCCATTGAGAGCGCAGAAGGCTTGCTGGTAAAGAATGATTTTGCGTCAGCCTGGGAATGGCTGGAAACCATCGAACCAGCTTTGATTCCACCGGACCTCGCTGCGCATTGCTGCGATGGATTATCGCGCTACTACGCAAGTCTCGATGATTGGGCTGAAGCCTCCCGATTCTCAATCCTTGCGAACAAGTACCAATCAACATCGCGTCGGCAAAACCGAATCGCTCTCATTCGAAATCGGACGCCATGGATGGGTGATCGCGAATGGGAAACGATGAATTCGTCGATCGAACCCGCCGTCAGATTTGGCCCTGAATCTCTCCAACCGGAGCTCCGACTCGTTTGTGCGGCAGGTGCGTACATCTCCCGCGGCACAGATTCGAACGGCCCCTGGAGCAGATATCTAAGAATCAGCAAGAGCCCCCCTGACGGCGCTGGCGAACGTGCGGCAATTTTTGGACTCGCTGGTGGTTATTTGACTCGGTTCGTATTTGAAAGATCCGAAATCTTGAAGTCAGCGCAAATTGTTGTGCCAGTTCCAGCAGATCCAACACGATTTGTTTCTCGGATGTCCAGCCTTCCTGATGAACTTTGTCAAAGTCTGAGTCGTTCGTTTGCGATCCCACACTTGTTCCGTGCCATCGCCAGACGTGATGACAATTCGCCGGTCGAAATGAAGAAACTCTCTAGGTCTCAGCGCCAGGAGGCGGCATCAGTGTCATTTCTTGCCGGCGCCCAATTGTCCGAGGTTGAAGGATTATCAGTTCTGCTCGTCGATGACATTGTGACTTCTGGATCCACGATGAGAGCCTGTGCTCGGATTCTCCGTGAAGGGGGCGCCAGCGAAGTGCTCGGTTGCTGCTTGGCTCATACGGAAGGTTAAGTTTGGAACTCCAGATCGCTACGAAATAATGGATGCCGGCGAACTTGGTGAGTTTCGAGCGAGTTCAAAGAATCTTCGATATTGAGGATGTTCTCACTGCAAATTGAAATTCGTAACGCAATTCAGGTTGCGAGGCAAGCAATATCGGCTGCCGAGTTCAACGTCCGATCAACTTTGTTAGGTCGAGTCGACTCGTAGCCCCAGGCCGCCCACGCAAATGACATACCTGCAGAGTGCGCAGAATCTCTGTCATCTGTTGAGTCACCTACGTACCAACACTCAGACGGGTCAATTTGAAGTTTCGAGCACGCAAGGAGTAACGGTTCTGGTCTTGGTTTGTGCCGCCTCGTCGATGTCCAATCAATTATGAATTGAAAATGTCGGCCCAATCCCATTGCCTCTGACAGAGGAGTGGCAATCCAAGATGGAAGATTTGTCGCAACCGCTAGGTGGATCGACTTTCTGCGCAGCTCCTCAAGCGATCCAACAATGCCCGGATACGTAGCTAAGTTTGGAAGGAGTTTCCCGATCACTTTGTCGAAGTTGTTGCTGTTGATTCCAACTCTTCGTAGCTGAGTTGCAATCGGCTCGGTTTGATCAAAAGCGATACGGCTCCTGGATGCAATCAAGCTACGAAAGAACGGCCTGCTGTCCCAGACAGTTCCGTCTAGATCGAATAGGACAGCTCGGATAGCCACTCTTGCCAATTTCGCTCAGCCGACTCTGACGCGGGAAAGCATCTTCCGCCTTCAGCGACGATTAGTTGGTTGCCCGATGTGGAATCTTCGTTTGTGGGCTCGATTGTGGCAACGGACTTCTTTTGTTCCATTGCAAATCGAAAAGCATTCATTGCACCACCAGTTACAGATGACTGGCCAACAAAAACTCCGAGTGACATTCCGACGATGGTCTTATTGCGCTTTCGCAAATTCAAGGATCCAGCTGGAGTACCAAGAGAGAACTCGCTAACCAACACCGCATTTGGATAAGAAACCAATTCTTTCCAAAAGTCGCGATTCTCTGGCGGAAACGGGCGATCAAGACCTGAAGGCATGACACAAATTGTTTCGCCTCCTACGTCCTTGGCGGCTCGATGAGCAATGGTGTCTGCGCCAACGGCGAAACCGGAGGTGACTGTCCATCCGGTCGATGCTGCAAACGCAGCGAAGTCTCGCGCGACCCTCCCAAAGCATTCGTCAATGGTTCTCGACCCCACGCAAGCAACGGCCTTCTGATGCTTGAGTAAAGAAACGTCTCCGATTGCATAAAGAATTGGTACGGGATTGTTGGAATTCCATAGGTTCGGCGGGTAGCAGTGATCGCCATGAAGCAAGATATTGACGTTGAACTTTTGTGCACGAATTAGTTGGCGCTCAGCCCTCTCTTCAAAGATTGAGAGCCCTTTGGCTGTCAGTTTCGAAATTTCGTCGCGAAAATAGGCGACTCTCTTGCCACGTAGAGAAAGTTGCGAAGGATCTTTCAAAACCTCTTGCGGTGTCAATTTTGAATCCAAAAGCTCTCGGAACTTTTGAGGTCCGAAATGCTTGATTGATTCAAGCGCGATTGTCGCAACATATCGATCGAAATCTGGCAATACCAATGCTGAATCCACATGCTCATGATGTCAGGCCGATGATTCGGCGCCGACAAAGTTTGTTCACCAAGTCCCCGTCGCCTATTGATCTAGGCGGCGGCACCCGGGATTCGGGAATGTCGCATTGACCTGTAGATTGGTCAAAACGCCCACTGCGCCGGCGCCCCCCGGCGGGGGGCGAGAGCGGAGAAGACAGTGGCCGAAGTCGAAATCGGGATCTACAAGTCAGCGCGTCAGGCGTATGGCTTCGATGACATCGCCATTGTCCCGTCACGGCGCACTCGCGATCCCGAGGATGTCGACATCACTTGGCAGCTCGACGCCTACAAGTTTGAATTGCCGTTACTCGCGGCCGCGATGGACGGCGTGGTGTCGCCGGCGACCGCGATTGAAATTGGCAAGTTGGGCGGCCTCGGCGTCCTCAACCTCGAAGGACTCTGGACTCGTTACGACGACCCACTGCCGCTGTTTGACGAGATCCGCGAGCTCGACGACGACAAAGCCACTGTCCGCATGCAGCAGATGTACCTCGAGCCCATCAAGCTCGAGCTCGTCACTCAGCGCATCAAGGAGATGAAGGAAGCCGGCATTACAACGTCGGCGTCGGTCACTCCTCAGCGCACCAACTGGATGGCTCAGGCCATCGCCGAGGCCGAACTCGACATCCTCGTTATTCAGGGCACGGTGGTGTCCGCCGAGCACGTCAGCAAGACCGTCGAGCCGCTCAACCTCAAGAAGTTCATTCGTGAGTTCGAGATTCCGACCATCGTCGGGGGCTGCTCCTCGTATCAAGCGGCGCTGCACCTCATGCGCACCGGCGCAGTTGGGGTGCTCGTCGGAGTCGGCCCGGGCAATGCATGCACCACGCGCGGCGTGCTCGGTATTGGCGTTCCCCAAGCGACGGCGATCGCCGACGTTGCCGGGGCGCGGATGCGCCACCTCGACGAAACCGGCGTCTACGTCCACGTGATTGCCGACGGCGGAATGAGTCGCGGTGGCGACATCGCCAAGGCGTTCGCGTGCGGGGCTGATGCGGTCATGATCGGTTCGCCGCTCTCGTCGGCGTTCGAAGCGCCGTCGCGAGGGTTTCACTGGGGCATGGCCACCTTTCATCCGACGTTGCCGCGCGGTGCCCGCGTGCGCACCTCGGTACGTGGCTCGCTGCGCGAAATCCTGCTCGGACCAGCCCATGAGAACGACGGGCGGATGAACCTCTTCGGGGCACTTCGCACCTCGATGGCCACGTGCGGTTACGAGAGTCTGAAGGAGTTCCAGAAGGCCGAGATCATGTTGGCGCCGGCGCTGCAGACCGAAGGTAAGCAGCTTCAGCGCTCCCAAGGCGTCGGAATGGGGCATTGAGCTCCGTCCTCGTTGTCGACTTTGGGGCGCAGTACGCCCAGCTCATCGCCCGACGCGTGCGCGAGGCGCACGTTCACTCCGAAATTGTTCCGGCCAGCATCACGGCTGCGGAGATCAAGGACCGTGCACCGGCCGCACTCATTCTCTCGGGCGGACCGAAGTCCGTGTACGAGACACCCGCGCCGAGTCTCGATCCCGCGATCTACGACCTCGGCATTCCCATCCTCGGCATCTGTTACGGCGCGCAGCTGATCGCGCTGCAACTAGGCGGCAATGTCGCCAACACCGGCACCGGTGAGTACGGACGCACGGCGCTACACCGCTCCGGGGCGTCGCGGTTGCTCGACAGTTGGCCGAACGATTCCACAGTGTGGATGAGTCACGGTGATGCCATCGCCGCGCCGCCGAACGGCTTCGTCGTGACCGCGTCGTCGCCGGAGGCACCAGTCGCGGTCATGGAGTGTCCGGCGCGCGCGATCTACGGCGTGCAGTTTCACCCCGAGGTCGCTCACACCGACCGTGGCCAGGAATTACTTCGAACCTTTCTTCACGTCGTGGCCGAGATCCCCCCGACGTGGACCAATACCTCCATCATCGAAGAGCAGGTGGCGCTCATTCGGGCCCAAGTGGGCGACGAGCGAGTGCTGTGCGCGCTCTCGGGCGGCGTCGACTCCGCGGTCGCGGCCGCGCTGGTTACCAAAGCCGTTGGACGTCAACTCACCTGCGTGTTCGTCGATACCGGTCTCATGCGGATGAACGAAGGCGAGCAGATCGAAGCGACGTTCACGCGCCAGTTCGGTGTCGAACTCATTCACGTGAAGGCCCAGGATCGTTTCTTCGAAGCGCTCGCCGGTGTCACTGATCCCGAGCAGAAGCGTCGCATCATCGGCGAACTGTTCATTCGCGAGTTCGAAGCGGTCGCGCGCGAGTTGGGAGCGGGCGGACACGGACCGCGGTTCTTGGTCCAAGGGACGCTCTATCCCGACGTGATTGAGTCTGGTTCGGCTCACGCCGCCAACATCAAGAGTCACCACAACGTCGGCGGACTGCCCGAGGACATGAACTTCGACCTCGTTGAGCCGTTGCGTGATCTGTTCAAAGATGAGGTCCGCCACGTCGGCGAGGAGTTGGGACTGCCACCGGAAATCGTGTGGCGCCAGCCGTTTCCGGGTCCCGGACTCGCCGTGCGCATCGTGGGCGACGTCACCCGCGAACGGGCCGAGATTTTGCGTCAGGCCGACCACGTCGTCGTCGACGAGATCAAAAAGGCGGGGCTGTACCACGACCTGTGGCAGAGCTTCGCGGTGCTGCCGGCCGTGCGCACCGTGGGTGTCATGGGCGACGGTCGCACCTACGCGTACCCGATCGTCATTCGGGCCGTCACGAGCGACGACGCGATGACCGCGGACTGGGCGCGACTGCCCTATGACGTGGTCGAAACGATTGCCAATCGCCTCATTCGCGAGGTGAGTGGCGTCAACCGGGTGGTGCTCGACGTGACGAGCAAACCGCCCGGCACCATTGAGTGGGAGTGAGCCGCTCCGGCTTCGACGACGAGGCGCTGTGGGGGTCTGAGCCGGTCCCGGTGCGCACTCGCGTCAACGCGTCGCACCTATTAGACGGGCTGACTGAGCCCCAACGAGCCGCCGTCACGCACCGCGGCGGTCCACTGCTCATCATCGCTGGGGCGGGTTCGGGCAAGACCCGAGTGCTCACGCGACGCATTGCGCACTTACTGGCGACCGGTGATGCGCGGCCGTGGGAGATCCTGGCCATCACCTTCACCAACCGGGCCGCCGACGAAATGCGCCGCCGCGTCGCCGAGCTGCTCGGCGAGAGCGCGGACCGCATGTGGGTGGCGACCTTTCACTCGGCCTGCCTGCGCATGTTGCGCGCTCACAGCGAGGTCGTGGGCTACGAGCGCGGCTTCACGATCTATGACGCGGGCGAGGCCGAGTCTCTCGTCGAGCGCATCATGAAGGAACTGAACTACGACACCAAGCGGCTCCCTCCGCGCGGCGTCTACGCCTCGATTTCGGCCGCGAAAAACGAGATGCTGACGCCCAGCGGCTACGGGGCGTCAGGGCACGGCCTGGCTGATCCTCACCGCGCGCGGATCACGGAGATCTATTCGATCTACGCCAAGCGACTCCGCGAGAGCAACGCGATGGACTTCGACGATCTGCTGCTCAACGCGGTCGCCATGTTGCGCACCGACCGCGAACTTCTTGATCAGTACCGCGACCGATTTCGCCACGTGCTGGTTGACGAGTTTCAAGACACTAATGGCGTGCAGAACGAGCTCGTGACGATGCTCGCCGAAGTGCACCGCAACATCTGCGTTGTCGGCGACTCGGACCAGTCGATCTACCGATTCCGAGCGGCCGACGTGCGCAACATCCTCTTTTTCGCTGACCGGTTCCCCGACGCGACGACGGTCCTGTTGGAACAGAATTTCCGTTCGACCCAGACGATTCTCGACGCGGCCAACGCGATCATCGAAAAGAACGAGAGCCGACACCCGAAGAAACTGTTCACTACGGGAGAACGCGGCGGAAAGATCCGCCGCTACCGCGCGGGCGACGAGTACGACGAGGCGCGCTGGGTGACGACTGAACTGCGCCGACTGCGGCACGACTTCGACCTGTCGTGGAGCTCGATGGCGATCTTTTATCGAACCAACGCCGCGAGCCGCGTGTTAGAGGAAGAGATGCTGCGCAGCAACATCCCGTATCGGGTGATCAGCGGACTGCGCTTCTATGACCGACGTGAGGTGAAGAACGCGCTGGCGTACGCGCGCCTCATCGTCAATCCCCGTGATGAGGCGTCCGCGCGTCGGGTGATCAATGAACCGAAGCGTGGTCTCGGCGAAGTCGCCCAAAGCAAACTCGGCGCCTACGCGGCGAGCCATGGACTGTCGTTCGCCGAAGCGATTCCGCACGCATCTGAAGCGGGACTGACCGGCAAAGCGTTGCGCGGTGCCCAGAGCTTCACCACGACGCTCGAGCTGCTGCGGGCCCTGGCCAACGATCAGCCTCCGGGCGCGCTCATTGAGTCGATCGTGCGCGAAACCGGTATGGGTGACGAACTTCACGCCGACGGCAGCGACGAGGCGATGTCGCGACTGGAGAACCTCGGTGAACTGGCGTCCGCGGCTGCCAAGTACGACACGATCCTCGAATTCGTCGAGCGAATGTCGCTCGTGAGCGATGCCGACCAAATTGACGGGTCAGCTGGCGCGGTGTCACTCATGACCACCCACGTTGCCAAGGGCCTCGAGTATCCCGCAGTGATCATCACCGGACTCGAGGAGGGGAACTTCCCGCACTCGCGGGCGTTGGCTGATCCCGATGAGCTCGAAGAGGAGCGCCGACTCTGTTACGTGGGAATCACGCGTGCGATGCGCCACCTCTCGCTGACCTTCGCCTGGACGCGCACGCGATGGGGACACCAACAAGACAACTTTGAGAGTCGATTCTTAAAGGAGATCCCGACCGAACTGTTTGAGGAACTCTCGAGCCCGCCGCCGATGCGCGCCGCGACAGTCCGTGACGAGTTCGACGGATTTGTCGGACGCAGTACCGAGTTCACCGAGGGGCGGGCATTCGGCACCGGCAAGGCGCCGCCGGCTCGCACGACCGGCGCCGAGTTGTTGGAGCTGGTCGCCGGTGACCGCGTTGTGCACGATCGCTACGGCGGCGGCGAGGTTCTGTCGGTATCGGGAGAGTCAATGCGAGCGCGCGCGACCGTGCGCTTTGACGAACACGGCGACAAGCAGTTGGTCTTGGCGCTCACGCCACTACGACGTGAAGACGCGCTCGCGGACTGAGAACGGCGAACTCTTATCGCTCACTTATTGAGCGTGACGAAGTTCACACACTCAACTGCGAGACTGGAGAGCCATGTCTGAACCGTCGGCGCTTGAAATTGCGCCCCGCGCTCCGCGGCGTTTGCGCGCGCCCGTGCACCCCCTGCGCCGTCGCATTGTGATTGCGGCGGCGCTGTCGATCGTCATCTACTTCGGTTACATGGGTGTCTCGTTGATTGGCTATCTCACCGATCCCTCCTACGGCGTCGGGCTGTCCGCGCGCGCGGCGGAGTGGGGTCGCGATCACGGGCTCGGTTCCGTCGTGGCCTGGGTCGAGCAAGTAGGAACCCGACTTAATCCACCGGCCACTGGTGGCCGTCCGCCGTCGGGGTCCTTCGGCAGTGGCACCACTGACCAGTCGACGAAGGGGCACGATCACCTCCCGGTGCCCACCCGTCTGACGTCACCGGCGGGGCCGTCGCTACCCGGCGAAGGGGTGTGGCACGCGGCGGGACGCCTGACATCAAAAGGCCTTCCGGCGATCTACGAAGCGTTCGTTCGACCCGACCGACAGCACACGTCCTACGTGGCGGGAGTGGCGTGGATGGATCCCACGCTGCTGCGCGCGACGCTCTATTCGGGTAGCTACATCCCAAGCGCCAACTACCACTACAGCCACTCGGCGCCCATTCGTTGGAAGGACACCAAGACTCTCGTGGCTGCCTTTAACGCGGGATTTCGGATGGACGACGCGCACGGCGGGTACTTCACAGACGGCCACGTGATTGCGCCATACAACTTGCGAAACGGCGCGGCCTCGTTGGTCATCTACAAGAACGGCACCGTGAACGTCGGTGCGTGGAACCAAGACGTGAAGATGAACGCGTCCGTCGCTTCAGTTCGCCAGAACCTCAACCTCATCGTCGATCACGGAGCGATGGTGAAGGGACTCGACAACAACGACAACTCAGTGTGGGGTCAGACCTTGAGTGGTGGTTCCTTCGTGTGGCGCAGCGGGGTTGGCGTCACCGCGAACGGCGCGATCGTCTACGCGGCTGGTCCGGCGCTCTCCATTGCCACGCTGGCTCACCTGTTGCAGACCGCCGGATGTGTGCGCGCCATGGAACTTGACATCAACACCGACTGGGTTCAGTACTCGACCTACCGCGGTGCTCTCGGTCACGCCATTAATGGCGGCATGGGCACCTCGTTGCTGAAGGGAATGGTGGGGCCGCCGTCGCGCTACTTCGAGGCGTGGTGGAATCGCGACTTCTTCACGATGTCGCTGCGCTAATCAGCGATCGGCGACCTTTCGCCACAGCGATGGCGGCAGGTGACTCAGCACCACAAAGAGATACGCGAGGATCGACGGAGTCGTAATCACCCGACGGCCCGCCGTCATGCCATTAATCGCGTCGCGCGCTACGCGATCGGCATCAACTGCAAACGGCTGGGCGTCGTGGCCCGCGGTCATTTTGGTGTGAACAAATCCCGGGCGCAGAATGTGCAGGGTTACGCCGGTGCCGATCAGCGAATCGGCCATGCCGAGACAGAGCCGATCCAGTCCGGCCTTGGCCCCGGCGTAGAGGTACGAGTTGCGCCGGACGCGAATCGCCGCGACCGAGCTCATGACGAGGATGCGACCGTGGCCCTGGGCGACGAGACGGCGACGCACCTCGGCGAGCGCGGCAACGGGCCACGCAAAGTTGACTTCGGCCATTGACGCCGCGGCCGTCGGGTCATCTTCCATGGCGTGCTGGTCGCCGAGCAGACCCACGGCCACGATGACGAGATCAACCGCTCCGTCAGCCACGGCAAAGGCGCGTGCGACTGACTCGCCGGCCGAGGCAACATTGTTGGCGTCGAATTCGACGATCGGCGTGTTCGTCGCACCCGCCGTGCGCGCTTCGTCCGCGGCGGCATCGAGCAGATCGCGGTTGCGTCCCGCGAGTACGACCGTGCGGGCACGCGCGGCAGCCAACTTCGTCACGATCGCTCGGGCAATATCCGAACTACCACCGAGCACGATGACCCGCTGAGGTTGAGCGAAGGCGTTCTGCATGATCTATCTCCCGGTGAGGCCGACACGCTCGGCGAGGTCTGACGTCAAAATGCCATTTGGATCGACGCGAACTTTGACGGATTGAAACGCGCTGGCGCGCGGATACATGGCGGCGAACGTCTCGCGGTCGAGGCGGGCATCTTTGGCGAGATAGACCCGTCCCCCCGCGTCGATCACCAACTCGTCGAGTTCATCCAGCACGTCGGGAAGCCGCTCATCACCCACCGGCATATCGAGCGCCAACGTCCAGCCCGCGACGGGAAAGCTGAGTGGTGACTCGTTGCCCGGCCCGAACCGCTTGAGCACTGCGAGAAAACTGGGCACGGCCTCGTCGCTTAAACGACTAATCGCGCGCTCGATCGCGTCGGCCCGCCGATCGGGCACGACGAACTGGTACTGGACGAGACCTCGCCGCCCGTACATGCGGTTCCATTCGCGAACCGCGTCGAGCGGATGGAAGTACGACCAGTAGGGGCGTAGCTGACCGTCGCGCTTCTTCGGCGCGACGCGATACACCGCCTCGTTGAACAGACGCACCGAGAGCGCGTTGAGGGCCAAATTGGGTGCAGTAAAGGGCACGACGAGTCGCGCGGGCCGCGGAGCTCGCAACTGGGGATCGGTCACGTCGTTCGCCGTGGCGTGGCGTCCACGAGTGAGAACTGCTCGGCCGTTGGCCATGCAGTCAACCCACGCCACTGAGTAGCGGTACTCGTGGTCGCGAGAGCTCATTGCATCCATCACCGCCGCGAGGTCGCTGAATCGTTCGGTGTCGACCACAATGCGGTCATCGTCGATAGGGAGCAGTTGAATCGTTGCTTCGGTGATGATGCCGGTGAGACCCATTCCGCCGACCGTCGCCCAGAACAGCTCGGGATCGTTCTCGCGCGACACGGTGAGCGGTCCGCTCGGCGTGACGATCCGCATGGAACGCACGTGGTGCGAGATCGATCCGTCTACGTGGTGGTTCTTGCCGTGCACGTCAGCGGCGATGGCCCCGCCGATCGTGACGTGTCTCGTCCCCGGAGTGACGGGGACAAAGAAGCCCCGCGGCACGAACGCCGTGAGTAGTTCATCGATGCTGACGCCCGCACCGACGGTGACGACGCCGCTGTCGGTGTCGAGCTCCGAGATGAGATCAAGACCACGGTTGTTGAGCACGAGACCGCCGCCCAGCTGGGCCGCATCGCCGTAGCTGCGACCAAGTCCGCGTGCCAACACTCGGTGAGAGGTGGCGAGGTGCGTCGCAATGTCGCTCTCACTCGTCGGCGTAATGACGTCCGCGACGCTCGGAGCGGTGCGACCCCAGCCGGTGAGCAGTTCGCGCGTCACGCGTAGATGCCAATGGCGATGAGCGCCGCCCACAGGACTCCGAGGACCTGCACTGTGCGGTCCTCCAGTACGAGTTCTTCCGGTGCGCCGCCGCCACCACTCACGAGCAGCCGCAGTACGTGCAGGATCGCGAGTACCACTGGGACCACGGTGAGGCGAATCGCCACGATGTGGTGGTGCAGAGAACTCAGTCCCGCGCTCGAAGTATCAAAGGCCCACAGGCAGTACGTCGTCACAGTGACAGTGGCCGTCAAGGTGAGCGCGGTCTGTAAGAACTGTTCGGTGTACTGGTCGAGCACTTCGCGGTGCGAACCGGCGCCGTCGCCGAGACGGTGCTGCTCGGCCAGCCGCTTGCCGACGACCAAAAAAAGCGCGCCGAATGAGATGACAACGAGAAACCATTGCGAGACGTAGAGGTGCACCGCCGTCGCTCCGGCGATGGAACGGAGCACGAATCCGCCGGCGACCGACGCCAGTTCCATGACCGCCAGCCGCTTCAGTCCGTAGACGTAGGCGAGCGAGTTCGCGACGTAGACCGCCATCACGACTCCGAGGCCGGCATTGATCCGTTCAATCTCGGTCAGCGCCAGACCGAGCACCACGAGCACGACGCCAACGGTGGTGGCCACGCGAGGGGAGAGCTGACCCGCGGCGATCGCGCGGTGTTGCTTTCGGGGATGCCGGCGATCGGCTTCGGCGTCGCGAACGTCGTTTAAGAGATACAGACCGCTCGCCGCGGCGCAGAATGCGGCGAACGCAATCGAGGCGTGCTCGATGACGTCACGGTGAAATAGCACGCCGCCCGCGGCGGGCGCGACGTACACGAGGAGGTTCTTCACCCATTGGCGGGGGCGCATCGCCGAGATCACGGCGCGCAGTGGGCCTCGAGGCGTGGCGCCCGTCGAGTGCACGAAACGACGCTACTCGCGGTGCAATCACTTACTTCGTGACGCCGCGTCGCACCAACGCCTCTCCAAATGGGGAGTGCATTCATTCCCTCTATGCTTTTGCGCCGATGCAGCGGACCTATCGAGTTGTCGTGGCCAAGCCCGGACTCGACGGACATGATCGCGGCGCCAAAGTGATCGCCCGCGCTCTGCGCGACGGTGGATTTGAAGTCGTCTACACGGGACTTCACCAGACATCCGAGCAGATTGTGGCCGCCGTGGTCCAAGAGGACGCCGACGCGCTCGGTCTCTCGCTACTCAGCGGAGCGCACCTCGTCCTCGTGCCGAAAGTCATTGAGCTGCTGCGCGCCGAGGGACGAGAGGACGTGGTCGTCGCGGTTGGCGGCATCATCCCCGACGCCGACATTCCGGCGCTGCAGGCGGCGGGAGTCGCCGCGGTCTTTACGCCCGGCACGCCGCTGGGCGATATTTCGACGTGGCTCGAGCGGGTCTTAGACGCGCGAGAGCGCGTCAGCTGAACTTTCAACTGAAGGACACACGTGGATCTCTTTGAGTACCAAGGCAAGCAGTACTTCGCGCGCTTCGGCATCCCGGTCTCCCCGGGTGGTCCGGCCGACACGGTGGAGGAGTGCGTGGCCATCGCCGAACGCGTCGGCTACCCCGTCGTCGTTAAGGCTCAAGTCAAGGTCGGCGGTCGCGGCAAGGCGGGTGGCATCAAGTTGGCCAACGACGCCAATGAAGTGCGCACCCACGCCACCAACATCCTGGGCATGGACATCAAGGGTCACATCGTGCACCGCGTGTGGCTGGAGCGTTCCAGCGACATTCAGCGTGAGTACTACGCGAGTTTCACGCTCGATCGACCGAACAAGGTGCACCTCGGGATGCTCAGTGCCGAGGGCGGTGTCGAGATCGAGGAAGTGGCCGCGACCAACCCCGACGCGATCTCGATGCTCTCGATTGATCCAGTAGAGGGCCTCGATCTGGCCACTGCACGACGGTGGGTGAGTGATGCGAACCTCGACGAGATCGCGCGAGAGCAGGCCGCCGAATTACTCGTGAAGCTCTACGAGTGCTACACAAAGGGCGACTGCGACCTCGCGGAAATCAACCCGCTGATTCTCACGACGGACAACAAGGTGCACGCGCTTGACGCCAAGGTCACCCTCGATGACAACGCGGCGTACCGGCACCCCGAGTGGGACGAGTTTCGCGCGACCGAGACCGAAGACCCGCGTGAGCAGATGGCCAAGGAGAAGGGCCTCAACTACATCGGCCTTGACGGCACTGTCGGCATCATCGCCAACGGGGCGGGACTGGCGATGTCCACGCTCGACGTCGTCAACCAAGTGGGCGGTACGGCCGCCAACTTCCTAGACATTGGCGGCGGCGCCAACGCCGAAGTCATGGCGGCGGCGCTCGAGGTCATCAACGCCGACCCCAAGGTGAAGTCGATCTTCGTCAACATCTTTGGCGGCATTACGCGCGTCGACGAAGTGGCCAACGGAGTGCTCGAAGCGCTCAAGCGCGTCTCGATCTCCTCACCCATCGTGCTGCGCCTCGACGGCACCAATGCCGAACAGGGCCGTGCGATTCTCGCGCCGCACTTAAGCGCCAGCTTGATCACTGAACCCACGATGCTCGACGCCGCTCGCCGCGCCGTCGCGCTGGCGAACGCCTAAGGAGCACCATGAGCATCTTCGTTGACGAAAACACCAAAGTCATCGTCCAGGGACTGACCGGGGGACAAGGCCGATTTCACGGACTGCGGAATCGTGACTACGGCACTCAAGTGGTCGGTGGGGTAACGCCGGGCAAGGGCGGCACCGACGTCGATGGCGTGCCGGTCTTTAACTCGGTGAAAGAAGCGGTCGCCGCGACCGGCGCCACGGCATCGTTTGTGTCGGTGCCGCCGCGCTTTGCCTCCGACGCCATCATCGAGGCGGCCGAGGGCGGGATCACCTTCATCGTGTGCATCACCGAAGGCATTCCGGCGCACGACGAGGCCGTCACCTACAACCGACTGGTCGAGGAGTTCCCGGGCGTTCGCCTGCTTGGTCCTAACTGTCCCGGCATCATCAGCCCCGGCAAGTGCAACATCGGGATCACCTCGGGCGACATCGCGCTGCCGGGCGGACCAGTCGGCATCGTGTCGCGATCCGGCACCCTCACCTACCAGGCACTGCACGAGTTGAGCCAGCAAGGCATTGGTCAAACCACCTGCGTCGGCATTGGCGGCGACCCGGTGCCCGGCACGAACTTCATCGACTGTCTTGCGGCGTTTCAAGCGGACCCCGAGACGAAGGCCGTGATGATGATCGGCGAGATTGGCGGTTCAGAAGAAGAGCGCGCGGCCGAGTGGATCAAGACCCACATGTCGAAGCCCGTCGTGAGCTACATCGCCGGAGTGACCGCGCCGCCTGGTCGCAAGATGGGCCACGCGGGCGCAATCATTTCGGGCTCCAAGGGCACGGCCCAGGCCAAGATGGACGCGCTGGCGGATGCGGAAGTTCGCGTTTGTCAGAACCCGACGGAGGCCGGCGAAGCCATGGTGGCGATTGTGCGGTCGCTCTAGTTGGCCAACGCGCGTCTCGCGGTCCTGGTCTCAGGATCAGGCACGATCCTCGAGGCGATCCTCGCTGAGGGCATTGAGGTGGAGCTCGTCGTTGCCGACCGGCGGTGTCGAGGTCTCGACGTTGCCGCGGATGCCGGCATCACGGCCGTTCTGATCGATCGCTTGGAGTTCGGAGGATTTACCAAGGAGTTTGACCGCGAACGGTTTACGACTGCGCTGATTGACTCGCTGCAGGGCATCGATCTCATTGCGATGGCCGGATTTGGCACGATTGCCTCGGCTTCATTCTTCGACACGTTCGCGCATCGAGTCCTGAATACCCATCCGAGTCTGCTGCCCGCATTTCCGGGCTGGCACGCGGTGCGCGACGCGTTGGCTGCGGGCGTGGCCGAAACCGGCTGCACGGTTCATTTCGCCACCGCCACCGTCGACGACGGACCGATCGTGGCTCAGCAGGTCGTCGCCGTTAACGCCGACGACGATGAGTCGACACTGCACGAGCGGATCAAGCACGTCGAGCGCGAGCTGTACCCGCGAGTGATTCGCGAGCAGTTGGCGCTGCTTCATCGCTAAAAATCTCAGAGACCTAAGGTTGAACGGTGCGTTTAGACATCAGTGAGAGATTGCGATGAGGGCCCTGCTCAGCGTGTGGGATAAGTCGGGCCTGGTCGAATTCGCTCGGGGTTTAGCTGATCTCGGCGTCGATCTCGTCGCGAGTGGTGGAACGTCTACGGCGCTGACGGAGGCGGGAATTGCGCATCGCGACGTCGCCGAGGTGACCGGTTCGCCCGAGATGCTGGGCGGACGAGTGAAGACGCTTCATCCGAAGATTCACGGTGGGATTCTCGCGAATCGCGACGACGTCACTCACCGCGCCGATTTGACGACCAATGAGATCGACACGATCGACCTAGTCGTGAGCAACCTCTACCCGTTTCACCTTGATCCCTCGGTGGAGTTGATCGACATCGGTGGTCCCACGATGGTGCGGGCCGCCGCGAAGAACCATCAGTTCGTGGGGATTGTGACGAGTCCTGCGCAGTACGACGCGGTGCTCGAAGAACTTCGAAGCACCGGCTGGCTCTCAGATGCCACGCGGCACGCCCTGGCTCGCGCGGCGTTCGCTCACACGGCGGCATACGATGCCGCCATTGTCGCGTGGCTGGATCGCGGTGGCGCTATTGGCGTCGCGCCCGACGCCACCAATGAAGCAGTGCCCGAGACACTCCATCTCACTCTCGAACGCGTCGATGTCGTGCGCTACGGCGAGAACCCCCACCAGATTGGCGCTCGGTATCGAGTGGCCGGGACCACTCCATGGTGGGACAACGTCACCCAGCTCGCCGGCACGGCGCTCTCGTACCTCAATCTCTTTGACGCCGACGCGGCGTGGCGACTCGTGCACGAACTAAGTGACGACGCGGGTGGTGCACCGTCGGTCGCGATCATCAAGCACGCCAATGCCTCCGGTGCGGCTCTCGGCACCACGTTGGCTGACGCGTTCCAAAAGGCGCTCGACGCGGACCCCACGAGCGCGTTCGGCGGCATCGTGGCCGTCAACGGAGAGATTGACGAGTCACTCGCATCCGTCATCGCGGCGGGACCGCAAGCCGATGTGATCATTGCGTCCGGCTTCAGCGACGACGCGGTCAACGCGCTGCGAGCGCGACGCCGCGCCACGCGTCTTCTCGCGGCGTCAACACCAGAACCACTCGGTCGCAGCGTGCGGACGTTCGGAGCGACGGCGCTGGTGCAGGACGCCGACGAATTAGTCGTTCCGCCTTCCGAGTGGCGTTGCGTAACCGAACGTCAACCGACTCACGACCAGATGCGCGATTTGGTTCTTGCGTGGCGTGTCTGCGCGCGCACGACGTCGAACGCCATCGTCCTCGCTAAAGAGGGCGTGGCCGTGGGCGTCGGCGCCGGTCAACAGTCCAGAGTCGTCGCCGCGGGAATCGCGACAACGAAGGCAGGCGTCAACGCCAAGGGCTCAGCGGCGGCGTCAGACGCGTTCTTCCCGTTTGCCGATGGACTCGAGGCGCTCACCAGCGCCGGAGTGGACGCGGTGGTCCAGCCTGGCGGATCGGTGCGCGACCAAGAGGTGATTGACGCGGCGAACGCCGCGGGCATCGTGATGGTGCTGACGGGCGAACGACACTTTCGACACTGAGATGACGGCAGAACTTCTCGACGGCAACCGCCTTGCGGGGCGAATGAAAATGGAGCTGGCGGATCGCGCCGGTGCGTTGCGCGCCGCGGGTCGTCCCGTCGGCCTCGGCACTGTGCTCGTCGGTGACGACGTCTCCAGTGCCCGCTACGTCGAGATGAAGCGCGAAGAGTGCGCCGAAATCGGAGTGGAGTCGTTCCACCACCATTTGGCGGCCTCAGCGTCTCAGCGAGATGTCGAAGACGTCGTGGACTCGCTCAACGCCGATCCCGCGGTGCACTCGATCTTGGTGCAGCTCCCTTTGCCCGCCGGCATGAATGAGGAAGAAGTGCTCCTGCGGGTCCTGCCGCACAAGGACGTGGACGGTCTGCACCCGGTCAACCTGGGGCGACTCGTCATGGGTGCGCCCGGCCCCTTGCCGTGCACGCCGGCGGGAATCGTTGAACTGCTCGCCGCGCACGACGTGCCCGTTGAGGGCCGTCACGTCGTCATCATTGGACGCGGACTCACGATCGGACGACCGCTCGCGCTGCTCTTGGCGCTCAAACGTCCGGGCTGTAACGCCGCGGTCACCGTGGTGCACACCGGAGTAAAGGACCCCGCATCGCTGGTGCGTCAAGGCGACGTGGTGGTGGCGGCTGCGGGTCAGGCGGGTCTTGTCACCAAGGAGATGGTGAAGCCCGGTGCGGCGGTGGTGGGAGCGGGAACGAGTTGGGCCGGCAAGAAACTGCTGAGCGACGTGAGTGACGATGTCGCTGAGGTCGCCGGGTGGATCACTCCGCGTCTCGGAGGAGTTGGTCCGATGACCCGTGCCATGCTTTTACGCAACGCAGTTCTCGCCGCGGAGAAAGCACACTGATGGACCGAGACGACCGGGGTCGCGAATTTGATCGACGACCGTGGGGCTACTACGTCGTACTGGACGACACCGCGACCGACCACAAGGTCAAGCGCATCGTGGTCGATCCCGGCCAGCGCCTGAGTTACCAGACGCACTCGAAACGCTCCGAGCACTGGTTTGTCGTGACCGGAACGGCGACAGTGGTTCTGGACGGTGCCACCATCGAGGTGCCCGCCGGGCGGGCCATCGACGTGCCGCTCGGCGCGGCGCACCGCTGTGAGAACCGCACCGACGAACCCGTGGTCTTCGTCGAAGTGCAACACGGCACCTACTTCGGCGAAGACGACATCGTGCGGCTCGACGACGACTTCGGTCGCGCGTAGCTGGTGCGCATCGACGCGCTCCTCGCGCGGGGCTTCACTACGTCCTTTGAGTTCTTTCCGCCCAAGAGTGACGCGGAGAGCGCGACCCTCGAGCGGACTCTGATTGAGCTGGAGCCACTGCGTCCCTCATTCGTATCCGTCACGTACCGCGGCGGACCGCCATCACGACTACGGACGTTCGAACTAGTAAAGAGAATCCAACGCGACAGTGCGCTCACGGCGATGGCGCATCTCATCTGTGTGGGCCACACCCGTGACGAGTTGGTCGAGATCTTGACGCAGTACGTGGCCAGCGGGGTGGAGAACCTCATGGCGCTCGGAGGAGATCGTCCCGAGGACCCTGCGCTCGCCCACGGAGAGTTCGAACATGCTCTTCAGCTCGTTGAACTCGCGCGCAGCATTGGTCCGTTCTCCATCGGAGTCGCGGCGCACCCGCTTGGACACCCTCGTTCAACCGACCTCATGTCAGATCGCCGCTTCTTGGCCGACAAGTTGGCGGTCGCGGACTTTGCCGTCACTCAATTCTTCTTTGAGTCGCGCAACTGGACACGACTCGTCGAGCAAGTTGGCGAGCTCGGTGTCGCGAAGCCAATCCTGCCGGGCGTCATTCCGGTGACCACCTTGTCGGGGATCCCCCGAATGGCCGCCATGGGAGGGCCAGTTCCCGCAGCGTTAGCTGAGCGTCTCGAGCAAGCCCACGCGAAAGGTGGCGCTGCGGCGGTGCGGGCTGAAGGGATCACCGCGTGCACCGAGATGTGCCGCGAATTAATCGAGGCCGGTGTCCCGGGGCTGCACTTCTACACAATGAACAGTTCAACGTCGACTCGCGAGATTTACGAGCGACTGTTTCCGGCGACGGCCCCGGCGTGACCGAACAGCGAGAGCTCCAAGGCGCCGAACGCGCGGCATGGGCGTCCGCAGCGCAAAGTCGGATGAGTGCGCTACGGGAATCGGTCTTTCCTGCCGCAGTGGCGGTTGGGTGGACGGAGAACCAACTTCGTCGGGTCACCGATGACGCGAACGGAGAGTTTCAACTTCTCGTCGAAATTCGTACTCCCGACGGCGTTGCGGTGAGTTGGATCATGCTGGAGGGTGGCGCGCGTGCGGGGACGGCCGCCGTGATCGAAAGCTCGGGATCGCTCGGTGCGCCGGCGGTGCTGAGCGGTTTGCGCGACTGGGCGCAGCGTCGCGGAGTGCACACCTTGCAATTTGTGGCGGCGCCGGGCGACGCGCTCGCCGAGGAGCTGGTCGTGCTGTCGGGGGCCGAACTGGTGTCGACCCGCATGGTCCGACGGCTTGATATCGGACATGCGGTCGCTGCGCGAGAGCCGCCGGTGCAGTTGGAACTCATGACGTCGGCCGAGTTCGATGGCTTTTATGACCATCTGATCGCCGACTATGCCGACAGCTTGGCTCGATCCGGGTCCGTTCCGGCCGCCGAAGCACGCGCGGCCGCCGAGGAGCAGAACCACCAGCTCTTACCCGACCGGGAACGCACGGCCAACCACGAACTGATGATTGCGAGAGCCGGTGGTGAGCGTGTGGGCATGCTCTGGCTGTTTCACGACGAGTTGGCCGGCGTGGCGCGCTGCTTCGTCTACGACGTCGAGGTCGAAGAGGTGCACCGGGGCCAGGGATTCGGCCGCGCCACGATGATCGCGGCGGAGCAACGAGCCCGCGAACACGGCGACCAGTTGATCGAGTTGAACGTTTTCGGCTTCAATGACGTCGCGCGAACGCTGTACCGATCGATTGGCTACGACGTCTCCGCGCAGTTCTTCGGCACGCCCGTCAACTGACGCAGCGCGCTTCGTACAATCGGCGAGTGACGACTCGCTCGGCGATGCTGCACGATCACGTCATCCGATTCCGGTTGATCTCCACGGCGTTGGTCGGAGTCATTGTCACCGCCACGGTCCTGTCGATCATCTCGGGTTCTCAGACCGCCTACGTGCACCATCGATATCACTCAACGGGCAGCTATAGCCACGCGCCGATCCCAACGGCCGCCGAACAGCGAGCCACGTTGGCGGACACGGCGTGGTACCGACAGCTGGTCGTGACGTCGGCTCAGCAGTTTGCGTCCTGTCTTTCAAAATTGCGCACCGATGCGCGAGCCGGTGACCGTGCGTCAGCCCAGCGCGATGAGTTGTGCGCGCAGAGTTCTCTCGACCTGTTTCGCACCAACATTCCGCCGGGCAGCAGCCTCACGGTGCTGCTTGACGCTCTGGTCGCGGATCAAGCGGTGCCCGCTCGTGCCGGTGGACTGCACGCCGTTGAGCGGGCTCTCTGGCGGGGGTCACTCACTGATGCCGCTCAAGTGGACAGTCCGCTCGTGGCGGCGAGTTCCGGAATCGAGTTCGCGGTCTTTCGCACGATTCTCACTCCGTCACAGATCGCGGTGCGCGAGATCGACCTCTTGCGCTGGGTGGTCGAAGAAGTGATCGGCTCACCGCAGGAACTCTTCAGCGGACGCGATGACGTTGATGTGCACGCCGTCGTGCACTCGGTGGTGTTGGCCGCGCAGCACGTCGCGCCGCTGCTGGTGCAGCTGGATCGCGCCCGCGCGTTGGCACTCACGTCGGCCGTCTCCGCCGCGGTGCGCGCGGACCGCAACCTCGTGGGCACGTCGTCAGCCCTCTCGGTGCAACCCGCGAGCTGGCGCGCACTGGCTCAGGCGCTCGACGCCCTCGAGCAACAGTTCGGCACAGTGAGCGCTGTCACGTACGGCTACGGCACGGGACGGACCTACGCGTGAGTGACGACAATCTGATCACCCGGCGCTCCGCACTGCTCGGCGGTGGGGCCCTCGCAGCGAGTGGCGTCGCGGCCTTCCTCGCGTCATCGCCATCAAGTGCCACAACTCTCTCGGTGCCGTTTTACGGAGCGCGCCAATCTGGCGTCACGACGTCCGTGCAGAGTCACTTGGTCTTTGCGGCATTTGATGTGATTTCAACAAGCTGGCGCGAGCTCGAGTCGTTGCTCATGGCCTGGACCGAGGCGATTGGTCCTCTGATGGAGGGCCGCTATCTGAGCGAACCGACCAACGCCGAGAGTCCCGCGCGCGACACGGGCGAAGCCGTGGGGCTCGGACCGGCCTCGCTCACCGTCACGGTCGGATTTGGACCGTCGCTGTTCGATCACCGCTTCGATCTCGGAGTTCGTCGTCCGCCCGCCCTCGTCGATCTGCCGAATTTCCCCGGCGACCGCATTGATCCCGCTCGTAGTCACGGTGACCTCGGTATTCAGGCGTGCGCGAACGATCCGATCGTGGCCTTTCACGCGGTGCGCGCTCTCACGAGAGTGGCGCTGGGCACGGCCAGCCTGCGCTACATGCAGTTCGGCGTCGGTGCGACGTCGACGCCGGACGCCACCTCGAGTACACCGCGCAACTTGCTCGGATTCAAAGATGGCACGAACAATCTGAAGACGTCGTCAGCCATTCAGATGAAAGAGGTCTGGGTTCAAGAGGGAGACGGGCCGGCGTGGATGGCGAACGGCACCTATCTGGTAGCGCGTCGAATTCGAACGCACCTTGAAGCATGGTCCGCGCTGCCGCTTGACGCGCAACAGCACATCATTGGCCGGTTTCGCGCGAGCGGGGCGCCGCTCACCGGAACACGCGAGCACGACAAGTTGAATTTCAACCAGCTCGACGTCTTGGGCGAACCAGTCATTCCGACCAGTGCGCACGTGCGAGTGGCGTCGGACACCCTGAACGACGGTGCGCGGATCTTGCGGCGAGGCTTCAATTTCACTGACGGAGTTGATCCCGTGACCGGGGAACTGGACGCGGGTTTGATGTTCATCTGTTTTCAACGTGACCCGCGACGTCAGTTCGTCACGCTGCAGCAGTCATTGAGCGACCGCGACGCACTTAGTGACTACGTCACGGCCACGTCGAGTGCGATCTTCGCGTGTCCGCCGGGCGTCATTGACGACGGCTTTCTCGGCGCCGGATTGTTCAACTAAGCGGGCAGAGCCGCTATGGCTCAGTGGTAGTTTCGATCGCGCTCGGCGGCTGGCCGAGCGAAGTGGGGGGACCATGACGACACGCCGCCGACTCGCATCGCGCCTGATCGGGGCGACAGCTCTCGCGAGTGCCGCCGCGCTGGGCGCTGTTGGAATCTCGGGGTCCAGCGGAGCGTCGCGACCGGCCCCGCGCACGGGACACGTATTGCTCGTAGGCACCTTTCACGGCCACGTCGGCCAGTACTCAACAATCCAGGATGCGGTCAATCACGCCCACAGCGGCGACTGGATCCTGGTCGCACCGGGCGACTACCACGAGACCAACGACATTACGAACCCGCCCTCAGGTACCAATTTGCGCGAAGGTGGATTCGGCGGCGTCGTGATCACGACCGCCGGAGTGCACCTGCGTGGCATGAATCGAAACTCGGTGGTGGTGGACGGCACGAAGACCGGAGCGCCAAAGTGCAGCACCAGTCCGAGCGATCAGTGGACGACGTCGCCCGGCCGCAACGGCATTGTGATCTATCGCGCCAACAACGTCTCGGTAGAGAACTTGACGGTGTGCAACTTCCTCTCGGGCTCCGGCGACTCCGGAAACGGGATCTGGTGGAACGGCGGCGGCGGATCTGGTCTGATCGGTCTGCACGGCTACACCGGCGCCTACCTCACGGTGACCGACACCGCATTTATTGGCGAAGCGACCGCCGGCACGTACGGCGTCTTCTCCTCGAACGCCCAAGGTCCGGCGAAGTGGACCACGATCTACGCCAGCAACCAGAACGACTCGGGCATGTACGTCGGTGCGTGCCGCCAGGTGTGCGCCATCACCATCAATCACGCGTGGATGGAGAACAACGCGCTCGGGTATTCGGGTACGAACTCCGGCGGCGCCATCGTGATCAAGAACTCACTGTTCGATAAGAACGAAGACGGGCTCGACACCAACACTCAGATTGCCGGTGACCCGCCGGCACCACAGAACGGGGCGTGCCCCAATAACGCGATCAGCCCGATCACGCACACGCACTCCTGCTGGGTGCTGATGAACAGTGTCTTTGACTCCAACAACAATCCGAACGTGCCGCGCGCTGGTAGCGCGGCGGCTGGACCGACGGGTACAGGGATGACGCTTTCGGGTGGCAAGAACGACACGGTCATGCACAACACGTTCAAGAACAACGGGGCCTGGGGCATCCTCTTTGTGCCATACCCCGACGCGAGCACGCCGTCGGACGGACAGACCTGCTCGGGCACGGGAGGCTTTGAGATCACCGGGTTCGGCTGCGTCTATGACCCGCAGAACAATGCGCTGCTCAACAACACTTTCATCCACAACGGATTCTTCGGTAATGCGTCCAACGGTGACTTCGGACAGATCACCATTGGCGGCCACGAGAAGCAGAACTGCTACCGGGGAAATACCGCACCCGACGGATCGGCACCGTCGAATCTGCAAACCGTTCAGCGGGTCTGCGGCGTCAGGACGACCGCGGGCAACACCGGCGGCGTGCTCTTCGGTCAGGTGCTCTGTGACACCGGATTCGGCACGTGCGCCTCAACGATGGTGTACCCGCAATCCACCGGCGTCGTGTTGCTCCACCTGCCGGCTGCCAACAAGCTGCTCACCATGCCCAATCCGTGCGCGGGCGTGCCATCGAATGCCTGGTGCGTGGCGGGTCGGCCGATCTAACTTCAATTGGCTGAATTAGTCCACGCAGGTATCGAGTGGACTACTCCAATTGGCACAAGTTTGCCTACTAGTCGTCTGACGAAACGACTACTGATTAGTAACGTAATTGATCGGCTTCCCGAAGTGTTGTCGCCCCGCGACCGCTGCTAACGTCGATCCACAGCACAGGGAGGATGTTGGTGCGACGTTCCATTCGGGCGGCGATCGGTGGGTCAGCCGCCGGACTGCTGGCCCTATCGATTCTGTCCTTGCCGGCTTCGGGCACGTCGGTGCCGGGTCTGACGGCCACTCAGGTGAGCCTCGGGGCGATTGTCACCCAATCCGGCGGTGCGGCGGCGGACTTCGCGCCGTATTTGGCCGGCGAGCGGGCGTACTTCAACTACGTCAACAACACCTTGCACGGCGTCAACGGGCGAAAGCTGGTGCTCGTTGACGCTCAAGACGACCAGAGCTCGGCCCTCACGAACATCACCGACGCGCACACCCTTGTGAACACGGATCACGTCTTTGCAATCGTCGGGATCGCCACAGCGTTCTTCGGCGCTCACACCTACCTCTCCACGTCGGGCGTGCCCACGTTCGGCTACAACACCGACAACAACTGGAAAGGTCCAAAAAACTTCTTCTCGGACTACGGCTCGACGATTAATTACGCGACCTCCACGCCGGACTTCGCCTACGTGGCGAAACAGAATCACGCGACCAAAGTCGCGGTGATCGCGCTCAACTACCCCTCGTCGCAAAAAGAGTGCCAACCGACGGTTAGCAATCTCTACAACCAGTACCACATCAAAGTCGTGTACTCGAACCTGAGCGAGCCGATCTTCTCAGCGAACTTCCAAACCGACGCGATCAAGATGGTGGCTGACGGCGTGGACTTCGTTGTCAGCTGCATGGACATCGGCAACAACATCGCCCTGTCGCGCGCAATGCAGAACCAAGGAATGGTGCCGCCCGTGCCCCAGGTGTGGCTCGATGGCTATGACCGCAACATCCTGCACAACAACGCCACGGCCATGGCCAATGTGACCCTCATGATTCAGCACGTGCCCTTCGAGATGACCTCGGTCAACGCGTCGAAGTTCCCCGGCATGGTTCTGTATCAACAGCAGATGGTGAAGTCGGGCTACGCGTCAGATGAGTTCAACGACGTGGCCGTGATGGGCTGGGAGTCAGCCAACCTCTTCACGATGGGTCTGCGGGCCGCCGGCCATAGTCCGACGCGGGCGACGGTGATCGCGGCGATCAACCGAATTACGAAGGACGTCGGTGGACCGACCGGTAAGGGACTCGCCACGCCGACGAACTGGACCATCGCGCACACCAAGGATTCGCCGCCGTCGTGCTCATCGTTCGTAAAGACTCAGGGCACCGGGGGCTCCACGCCCAGCTTCAAGCCCGCGTTCCTGCGCGGCAGCGATCCGTGGATCTGTTTCCCGCTGACCGGGGTCGGAAACCTCAACTCACCGCTATTCCCACCGGCAGGTTCACCGGGGCTCTAGAACTCACCCGGTGAGTTTCTTCTTTAGCAATGCGCTGCCCGGGATTCCGAGCGGCTGCACCTTCGCGCTGATCGCGGTCGGACTCGTCCTCACCTACCGCGCGACGGGAGTTTTTAACTTCGCTTTCGGTTCGATGGCGTACGCCGGCGCGGTCGCGTACTCCGAGCTGTACTGGCACGGGGTTCCGCGCCTGCTTGCGGCCCTGCTCGTCGTACTCATCATCGGCCCGGTATTCGGGGCGCTCATTGACTACGGACTGTTCTCGCGAATTCCGAGCGGCAACAAGACGGCGAAGACGGTGACGTCACTGGGCATCATGGTGTTTTTGCCCCAGGTCGTCACGTTGCTGCTCGGTCCCGTGCAGGTCTACGGGGCGCCGCCGCCGATTCTCGGACAAGGTGTCGTGGCGCGATGGGGCACCGTCGTGCTGAACGGCCAAGAGACCGCGGTCATTCTCTCGACCGCCATCGTGCTGTTTATTTTGGGAGTGGGACTACGAACGCGGCGATTCGGTCTGCCGATTCGAGCGGCGGTCGAAAGTCCGAAGCTTCTCGAGCTAAACGGCGTCGACTCGCGCTGGGTGCTGCGCGGTTCGTGGATGATCTCCTCTGCGCTCGCCGGACTCACGGGTTGTCTCTACGCGTCCACGCAAGTCACGATTCTGCAGATCCCCTTCAGCGTGATCCTCGTGGCCGCGGTCGCCGCGGCAGCCGTCGGGGGACTGCAGAGTCTGCCGCTGGCAGTCCTCGGGGGACTGGGACTCGGTGTCGTCCAAGGAGTGGTTCAGGGATACCTGCCCAATGATTCGGTGTGGTACCAGGCACTCGTGCCGAGCTTGCCGTTCTTCATCTTGTTGGCGATGCTCGTGTTGCACCCCGGACTGCGTCGTCTCGAGAGTTCGATCGATCCGATGAGCGCCGTGGAGCCCCCGCCGCCGGCCCCTGCTCTGGCGCTACGACCACCCAACATCAATCGCATCATCCGACGGTTCCGTTGGCCGGCTCTCGTGGTGGCGGTGTTGGCGACGGTGGCCCTCGTGCCCGGTGGGTGGATCTTTGCACTGACGTGGGGATCGGCGCTGTCGATCATCTTCTTGTCGATCACGTTGATGACGGGTCTCGCGGGACAGCTCTCCTTGGCTCAGGCCGCGTTTGCGGGCATCGGCGCGTTCACGGCCGCGCAGTTGGCCCTCAATCAGGACGTGCCGATTTTGGCGGCGGCCGTGGCGGGAGCTCTCGTGGCCGGACTCGGTGGCGTCATTGCGTCGCTTCCGGCGCTTCGACTACGCGGACTCCCAGTCACGCTGCTGACGCTCTGTTTGGCGTTGGTGGCGGACAATTTGCTCTTTCCGACGTCGTGGATCGGCGGCAGCGGGTTGACCGTGCCTCGTCCTCACATCTTTCGAATCAACATGGAACCCTTTGATTCGAAGAGCTTCTTTATTTTGGTGTTCGTCGTCCTCTTGCTCGTGACCGGCGCGGTTCACGTCTTGTTGCGGGGCACCACCGGGCGCGCGCTAGCGGCGGCGCACGCCAGTCCCACGGGGGCACTCGCGTCCGGCGTGCCGGTGCGTCGATTCACCGTGATCTTGTTCTTGCTGTCGGCGTCCATCGCGGGTCTCGGAGGCGCTTTTTACGCGATGAGCTTTCAGCAGGCCAATCCCGCGGACTACTTCTGGTTCTTTGGACCGACCTATCTGGTGATCGTCGTAACGGTCGGTGTATCGACCGTGGAGGGCGCAATTACCGCGGGTCTTGGTTACGCGCTGCTCAATCAGTTGGTGAGCTACCTGCCGAATCGGGCGGGCGGTTCGAGTGCCCAGTCGGCGCTCACGATTCTCCTGCTCAGTTTGGGCGCGTTTACATACGCAAAGCACCCCGAAGGTCTGGTCGAAATCGTGAAACACAAGATCGCTCTCATTGTGTTTCGAGGTGAACCCCAATCGCCGTTCGGGGGTACCACGGCGAGAGAGACCGTGTCGTGACCCACGTGCTCGACGTCACTGACGTCACGGTGCGCTTCGGCACGCACGTGGCCGTCGATGAAGTCTCGCTACATGTTGATGCCGGCGAGTCCGTGGGGCTCGTGGGTTCGAACGGCGCCGGCAAGACCACACTCTTTCGAGCGATCTGCGGCGAGTTGGCGCTGTCAGGCGGCGAAATTCGATTTGAGGGTTCTCGACTCGGCGCGCGTCCGGACGTCCGGGCTCGTTCCGGCATTGGGCGAACGTTCCAGCTCGTGGAACTGTTCGGTGGGCTCACGGTCATCGACCACCTCCTCGTGGCGCTGCAGGCCAACGACGGACGTCAGGGCCCGGTGCGTGACCTGTTGCGCGGCGGTGACACCACCGCGCGCGAACGATCACGGTGCATGGAGGTGTTGGAGCAGTGCGGACTCGCCCAGCACGCCGATGAGCCCGCAATGACCCTGCCGCTCGGACTTCGCCGGGCAGTCGAATTAGCGAGAGCGTTGATCAGCCGCCCCCGACTCCTGCTGGCCGATGAGCCGAGTTCGGGCCTTGATACTGAAGAAACCCGTCGACTGATCGACGTGATCGCGACTGCTCGTGAGGAATCACAGTTGGCGGTGCTCATCGTTGACCACGATGTCGCCACCATCGAGGCGGTCTCTGATCGCGTGGTGGCTATGGACGCGGGCCGGGTCATCGCCGAAGGGGCGTACGGCCACGTGATGTCGGATCCCGCGGTGATCTCCTCGTGGCTAGGTCAGTCCGCGTGAGTGCGCTCAGTTTTCGCGACGTACACGCGGTGTACGGCCCGTATCGCGCGCTCAATGGACTGACGCTCGAAGTTGGTGATACCGAAGCGGTGGCGCTCATCGGTCCGAACGGAGTCGGCAAGTCGACCATCGCGCGCGTGGCCAGCGGACTCGTTCCGCTCGTGGCGGGAGAAGCCACCGTCCTCGGCGGCGATGTCCGCAAACAGTCGGCGAATCAGATCGCCCGTCGCGGAGTGGTGCATTTGCCTGAGGGAGTCGGACTGTTTCGTGCTCTGACCATTGAAGAAAATGTGCAACTTCGGATCGGCGGCGTTCCGCGCGCCGAGCGGCTGCGCCGAATGGATCGCGCCATGGATCTAATTGGTGACCTTCGTCTTCGTCGTCGACAAAAGGCGGGACAACTTTCTGGCGGGCAACAACGTCGAGTGGCGGTGGCCGCGGCGCTGGCGGCCGAGCCAAAATTGCTCCTCGCCGACGAACCAGCACTCGGGCTTTCACCAGCAGCGGCTGATGAGATTTACGAAGCGTTGGCCAATGTCGCTCACTCGTCATGCGCATTGATCGTCATTGAAACTCGACTTGGTCGAATTGAATCGCTGTGCACTCGCGCGGTCGTCGTTGACGGAGGACGAGTTAGCTATGACGGCACGCCTAGTGGAGCTCGCTCGGCGCTGGCCGCCAGGCTCGCTGGAAACTCTGGAGTCAGTTCCGCCTAATCGAGACGTACCGGTGCCGTGTCGTGAGACTGAGTGGGAGTTGCGGCGTTCATTGAGTCACGACCCGAAAGGTGAGATGAAATGAATGAAACAACCCCGGCGCCGAGGCGCCGGGGTTGACGAACCGCAACCGAGGTTGCGGTGGGGCTATGACGCGTGCGTCTGCGGAAACTCCTGTTCCTCAGGCGTGCGCCGGTAGTGCACGACCCCAAGGCCGCTCAGCACGAGCATCACCGCCGCCAGCACGAAGCAGCAGATGGCAGCGATCAGGGCAATCTGGCCGAAGATCGAGAACGCGTACGCCTCGAGCAACAGCCCGCGCAGCGTGGTGCCCTTGAAGACGGTCGCCACTTGTGTCTGCAGCGTCGTGTTCGTCGGGTCGGCCATCGCCGCGGCGCTCAACTGCGCGTACGACTTACCCCCGCCGATTTCATTCAGGTGCACGGCGATGAAGTCATCGGCGTAGACCTGAGCCTGCGCACCGGTGAGCAACTTCTGTCCGGCGTACTGCGAAACTGACGGCACCATCGATGGCGTGATCTCGGTACCCACTTGCGGGTGCGCGAACGCCGCCGCGGGCGGGAAGCTGATCTGCTGCTGGGCCAATTGGTTGTGGACTGTCGTGTTCGCGAAACTCGCACCCCAGATGAGTAGCGAGCCTGCGACAAGTAGTCCTACCGTCATCAGTCCACCGAAACTCGTCAAGATGAAGTCCCATGTTCTGCGCTTCATAGGTTCCTCCTTCGATGGCGACCCACCGTTTGTCGCCTTTGTCTTCACTGACGTTCTACGTCGATGATCACGCTCGTCGATAGGGCCAAAAGTCCGATGTCGTTGAGGCTTCACACCTCACAACGCACTCATGAACGACTCGTAGGATGAGCGTCATGGCTGCGAAGATCACGATGGGCGCGGACGGCGTCTTACATGTTCCTGATTCACCAATCATTCCCTTCATCGAAGGTGACGGCACTGGTGTCGACATCTGGCCAGCGGCGCGGCTCGTGCTCGATGCCGCGGCGAAGAAGCACGGTAAGTCGATCGAGTGGAAAGAAGTACTGGCCGGCGAGAAGGCCTTTAACGAAACCGGCGACTGGCTGCCCGAGGCGACGATCACCGACTTTCGCGAGCACCTGATTGGAATCAAGGGACCACTCACGACTCCGATTGGTGGCGGCTTTCGATCACTCAACGTCGCGCTGCGCCAGATCCTTGATCTCTATGTCTGTCTGCGACCGGTGCGCTGGTTCACTGGTGTGCCGTCGCCGGTCAAGCACCCCGAACTGGTCGACATGGTGATCTTTCGCGAGAACACCGAGGACGTCTATGCCGGTATGGAAGTTGAAGCCGGGACACCAGAAGCCGAAGCTCTGCGCCAGCACCTGAAGAAAACTTTCGGGTGGGACATTCGCGAAATGAGCGGCATCGGCATTAAGCCGATCAGCAAGGAAGGCTCTGAGCGCCTCATTCGGGCGGCGATTCGTTACGCCTTAGAGCACGATCGCGAGTCAGTGACGCTGGTCCACAAGGGCAACATCCAAAAGTTCACCGAAGGCGCGTTTCAGCGCTGGGGGTACCAATTGGTGCGCGACGAGTTCTCAGATGTCGCAGTGGGCTGGGACGACTGTGGTGGTAAGCCGGAGGGCAAGCTGCTCGTGAAGGACGCGATTGCCGATATCACTCTGCAGCAGGTGCTGACACGACCGAGTGAGTTCAGCGTGATCGCCACGATGAATCTGAACGGTGACTATCTCAGCGACGCACTCGCCGCTCAAGTGGGCGGCATCGGTATCGCCCCGGGCGCCAATATCAACTACGTCACCGGTCACGGAATCTTTGAAGCGACGCACGGCACGGCGCCCAAGTACGCCGGTCAAGACAAGGTCAATCCCGGCTCGGTTCTGCTGAGCGGCGTGCTGATGTTCGAGCACCTCGGGTGGTCCGCCGCGGCGAGTGACATTGTGCGCGCGCTTGAAGCCACGATCGCCGACAAAATTGTGACGTACGACTTTGCGCGACTTATGGACGGCGCGACCGAAGTGAAGTGCTCCGAGTTCGCCTCGGCCATCGTCGACCGTTTGTAAGTCACCGGCACCATCAAGGAGAGAGATGACCACCCCCGTCAACGTCACGGTGACCGGCGCCGCCGGTCAGATCGGCTACCAGTTGCTGTTCCGCATTGCGTCGGGACAATTGTTTGGCCCCTCGACACCCGTCGCGCTGCGACTGCTCGAAATCGAGCCCGCCATGAAGTCGCTCGAAGGCGTGGTGATGGAGCTCGACGACTGCGCCTTTCCGTTGCTCAGCTCCATCGAAGCGACGAGCGATCTAAAGACCGCGTTCAGCGGGACGAATTGGACATTGCTCGTGGGCTCGGTTCCGCGCAAGGCCGGCATGGAGCGCGGCGACTTGCTCAACGTGAACGGCGGGATCTTCAAGCCCCAGGGCCGAGCGATCGCCGAAAACGCCGCGAGCGACATCCGAGTCCTCGTGGTGGGCAATCCGTGCAACACCAACTGTCTCATTGCGCGCTCGAACGCGCCCGAGGTGCCCGCCGACCGCTGGTTCGCAATGACTCGACTCGACCAAAATCGCGCGGAGACTCAGTTGGCCAAGCGCGCAGGGGCACCGGTGAGTGAGGTGCGCAACTTGGCGATCTGGGGCAACCACTCCGCCACGCAGTTCCCTGACTTCGCCAACGCCACCATCGCCGGCAAGGCGGTCACCGAAGTGATCACCGATCGAGACTGGCTCCAAGGCGAGTTCATCACGACGGTGCAAAAGCGCGGCGCGGCGATCATCGAGGCGCGCGGTCTCAGTTCGGCCGCGTCCGCCGCGAATGCGGCCATCGACACCGTGGTCGGACTCACCACGGCAACGGCGGCCGACGACGCGGTCTCGGTGGCCGTGACCAGTTCGGGCGAATACGGACGACCGGAGGGTTTGACCTTCGGCTATCCCGTCACGGCCGATGGACTCGGTGGCTGGAAGGTGAAGGAAGGATTCGCGATCGACGAGTTCGCCGACCAGCGCATCGCCGTCACGACCGACGAACTCGTCGCCGAGCGCGACGAGGTCCGAGAACTCGGACTCGTCGACTAACTCGCGTCGTGCAGCTCGAGCGCGGCTCGAGCGGCTAATTCGAAGACTCCCTCGCGCACGACGGACGCCTTGTCCCACGCGCGCTGGTCCCAGGTCTCACCGGCCAGCGAGTCGCCCGAGTACAGCATTTGAGCGAAGCGCAGTCCTCGGAATCGCGATACCGCGATGAACGCGGAGGACTCCATGTCCACCATCGAGCACCCTTCGGCAATGCGACGTGACACTCGAGAGCGGGTCTCTCGAAAAAAGCCGTCGGTGGTCCACGTGCGTCCGACGAAATGCTCGCGCCCGGCCGCTTCGAGAACCCGGCGCAGCACCGCCACTCCCAATGGATCTGCGTCAATTGTTCGCGCGGGGGCCGCGTAGTGAAAGCTTGTGCCCTCATCGCGCACCGCGGACTCCACGACCATCACGTGACCGATGGCTAAATCGTGCACCAGCGCACCCGCGCCCCCGCACGCGACGAGCGTGCGCACACCGATCGCCGCCAGCTCTTCGACGATGCCCGCCGCGAGTGGGGCGCCCACTCCGGGATGGGCCACGAGCAACGGGCGGCCGTCGACGATCATCTGATAGATCGGATTGACGCCGATCTCACTGCGCAGTCGGTAGACAACTTCGAGGCGGCCCTCGTCGCGCAGCGTGGCGAGCAGCTCATTAAAGAAACAGAGGACCGCGACCGGCGGCAGATCGCGCGGTCGGTGGATCGTGGTGGCCTCAAAAACGCCGGGCTCGGCCAGATCGTCTTCAGTAAGTGCGAGGTGTTCGGTCACAGAAAGTCGTTGTGCAACGCCACCATCCACGCGCCGTACGGCACGAGTGCGTTGACGTCGCCACGCAACTTGAGCCGTCCGTCGCGCAGGGCGCTCGAGCTGTCCAGTTCCCCGCGCGCGAGGGACTGCGCGTCGGCGTAGCTGAGCCGCACGATCAAATCCGCGCCGAGGTGGTCGCCCGCCGAGAGGCTGGCTCGGCCGTCCACAATCGAAAATGTCAGTGCGTGCAGTTCGCTTGCGGGGGCGTCGTCGAACTCCAAGACCACGCGAACGTCGTCGCTGCTCGGCGCGGCGGCCGACTCAACGGCGCGGCCGAGTCGCGCGTTCGCGTCAGCGATCCACTCCTCGCTGAGGAACACGGCGTTGCTCAAGGGGCCGGCTGAACGGCGGCGTCAGTGCTCGAACGCTTGCGGCGACGAGAGATCTTGCGGCCCAACCACGCGATGGGGTCGTAGTGCGCGTCAACGACGCGCTCCTTCATCGGGATGATGGCGTTGTCGGTGATGTGGATGTGCTCGGGGCACACTTCGGTGCAGCACTTGGTGATGTTGCAGTAGCCGAGTCCCATCTCCTCGCGCACCAACTCGCGACGGTCGTTGGTGTCCAGCGGGTGCATCTCGAGTTCGGCGTAGCGAATGAAGAACCGCGGGCCGGCGTAGTGCGCCTTGTTCTCCTCGTGGTCGCGAATCACGTGACAGACGTCCTGGCACATGAAGCACTCGATGCACTTGCGGAACTCTTGACCGCGCTCGACGTCCTGCTGGAACATCCGGTACCCGCCCTCAGGCATCTCGGGCGGCAGCAGTGCGGGCACTCGCTCGGCCATGGCGTAGTTAAAGCTGACGTCAGTCACGAGGTCGCGAATGATCGGGAACGTGCGCATCGGCGTCACGGTGACCGGACCTTCGGGCAAGGTGTCCATGCGCGTCATGCACATGAGGCGCGGTTTGCCGTTGATCTCGGCTGAGCACGAACCGCACTTGCCGGCCTTGCAGTTCCAGCGGCAGGCGAGGTCCGGTGCCTCAGTGGCCTGAATGCGGTGGATCACGTCAAGGACGACCTCGCCCTCTTGGGCGGGCAGGGTGTAACTCTGAAAGTCGCCGCCACTCGAATCGCCGCGCCAGACGTTCATTACGACGTCGCTCATGACTTCGCCTCCTCGAGCAGCGCGCGCAACTCGGCGGGAATCTCGAGCAACGGTGATTCGATCGTCTTGACTTCGCTGCGCCAATCCCCGCCGCCGGGCACCGAGTGCGCGAAGTTGACCTTGCCGAGGTTGGGGTCGGCCTTCGGGTAGTCCTCGCGGGTGTGTCCGCCGCGGCTCTCCTTGCGCTCACGAGCCCCGAGCGCGGTGCAGCGCGAGACCGTCAGCATGCTCGGCAGGTCGGTCGCCAAATTCCATCCCGGGTTGTACGCGCGCCCGCCGGTGACGCGAACTGCGCCGAGGCGTTCGGCGAACTTGTCGAGCTGTACTAACGCCTCTTCAATCTCTGCGCCGGTGCGGATGATGCCGACGTTCGCCTGCATCATCTCTTGCAGATCGCGCTGAATGTCGTAGGGCGATTCACCGGTGTCGCGACTAAACGGCGCGAGTGAGTCCTTCACCGCCGCCTCAATCTCGCCGTGGTCGAGTTCGCCGGGTGCGCCCGCGCCCTCAATGAACGACGCCGCGCCCTCGCCGGCGCGCTTGCCGAAGACGACGAGGTCCGACAGCGAGTTGCCGCCGAGACGGTTGGCCCCGTGCATGCCGCCGGCGACTTCGCCAGCGGCGAATAGTCCGGGCACGAGCGTCGCTTCGGTTTCGGCGTCGACTTTGACGCCCCCCATGATGTAGTGACAGGTCGGGCCGATCTCCATCATCTCTTTGGTGATGTCGACACCGGCCAGCTCCATGAACTGGTGGTACATGGAGGGGAGTCGACGACGAATCACCTCAGCGGAACGTCGTGAAGCAATGTCGAGGAACACGCCGCCGTGCGGGGAGCCGCGTCCGGCCTTGACTTCGGTGTTGATCGCGCGCGCCACTTCGTCACGCGGCAACAGTTCGGGTGGGCGCCGGCCCGCCGCGTGGTCGTCGTACCAGCGGTCGGCTTCTTCGGGACTGTCGGCCGTTTCGGCGCGGAACATGTCGGCGACGTAGTTGAACATGAAGCGCTCGCCGTTGGAGTTCTTCAAGATCCCGCCGTCGCCGCGCACCCCTTCGGTCACGAGGATTCCGCGCACCGAGAGCGGCCAGACCATGCCGGTTGGGTGGAACTGGATGCACTCCATGTCGATGAGCTCGGCTCCGGCCCACAACGCCATGGCGTGGCCGTCGCCGGTGCCCTCCCAGGAGTTCGAGGTGAACTTCCAGCTCTTGCCGACGCCGCCGGTCGCGACGACGACCGCTTTGGCTGAGAAGGTGACGAACTCGCCGCTCGGTCGCCAATACGCGACGCAGCCCGCCACGCGACCGTTGGCGTCGTGCACCAAGCGCAGCACCTTGCACTCCATGAAGACGTCGGTGCCCATGGAGACGACCTTTTGCTGCAGCGTGCGGATCAGTTCGAGACCGGTGCGGTCGCCCACGTGGGCGAGTCGCGCGTAGCGGTGCCCGCCGAAGTCGCGCTGGAGGATCTTGCCGTCCTTGGTGCGATCAAAAAGCGCGCCCCACTGCTCGAGTTCCCACACGCGGTCCGGGGACTCCTTGGCGTGCAGCTCGGCCATGCGGTAGTTATTGAGCATCTTGCCGCCACGCATCGTGTCGCGGAAGTGGACCTGCCAGTTGTCCTCGGGATAGACGTTGCCCATGGCGGCGGCCATGCCGCCTTCGGCCATGACGGTGTGGGCCTTGCCGAGCAGCGACTTGCAGATGAGCGCGACGTTCAGGCCGCGCTGCTTCGCTTCGATCGCCGCGCGCAGTCCGGCGCCCCCGGCGCCGATGATGATGACGTCGTAGTCGTGGTGCTCGTAGCCGTAGTCCGCCACCATGCCTCCTAGAACAGCCGGTAGTCGGTGAGCGCGCCGCTGGCGACCAGCCGCACGTAGACGTCCGCGAGTGCCACCATCACGAGCGACGCCCACGCGAAGTTCATGTGCCGCGCGTTAAGCGGGGTCAGCTTTTTCCAGAACCAGTGACGGATCGGGTGAGCCTTGAAGCTGCGCACCTGGCCGCCGCAGAGGTGCCGACAGGCGTGGCAGCTGAGCGAGTACAGCCACAGCAGGACGGCGTTGGCGCTCAGCACAATGGTGCCGACCGTCACGCCCACGCCAATTCCGGGCTGATTAAACGCCAACACCGCGTCGTAGGTCAAGATGCAGTTAAAGACGAGACCGGCGTAAAAGAAGTAGCGGTGCGCGTTCTGCATAAAGAGCGGAAAGCGCGTCTCGCCGCTGTAGCTGCCGTGAGCGTCGGCCACCGCGCACGAGGGTGGTGACCACCAAAACGCGCGGTAGTAGCTGCGGCGGTAGTAGTAACAGGTGAGCCGGAACCCCAAGGGGAAGATCAAGATCACCAGGGCCGCGGGTAGCCAGGCTGGGGCCGGGATCGTAAATCCGTGAGTGGAGCCGGGCGTGCAGTGCGTCAGTAGGCACGGTGAGTCAAACGGGCTGAGCAGGTCGCGGTGCGAAAGGGCGCCCACGTAGTAGTTGCCCTTTTGAAACGCCGCCCAGGTGGCGTAGACGATGAACGCGGTGAGCACCGAGACGGTGACGACGGGCTGCAGCCACCAGCGGTCCTGACGCAAGGTCGCCACGTCGGGGCCGCCGCGAGCGCCGCCGAGGACCACCTTCGTCGAGCTCTCCAGGGCGGTCACGAACTCTCCTTCGGTCACTGCACGGGTGCGATGACATGAAGTCGTTTCGCGCCGCGAGGAATCTTAGGCAACCCCTTGTGATGTTCTGAACAAGGTGCTTCCTGCTCTTGTGCGCGACTCGCGTGCGACGTACTTTCGCGTTGCCGGGGTCAGAGAGGGGCGCCGGAAGGGCCGTCGGATCGACCGGGCGTACGGATCGCGCTCCCGAGGGGGGATCGCAGCGAACCTAAGACGCTGGTCCGACGGAACCGGCGCCCCCTGGCCCGGCCAGGTCGCTCGCCGGATTCCTAGCGAACGTTGTGCCGTAATCTCGATTTATGACACGCACTCCTGATTCGTTGCCAACCACCCTGGGCGCTCTTACGGCCTCGGGCTGGCAGAGCCGCTCGGTGCGCCAGGAGATGCGCGCGAACCTCGAACAGCGCCTCGCCGAGGGTCGTCCACTTACGAGCGCGGTGCTCGGATATGACGACACCGTTCTGCCTCAGCTCGAAACCGCGATTCTCGCGGGCCACGACGTAATCCTGCTGGGCGAGCGCGGTCAGGCCAAGACGCGAATGATCCGCGCGCTCACCGAACTGCTCGATGAGTGGCTGCCGATCGTGGCGGGATCTGACGTCCGCGACGATCCAACCAAGCCCATCTCCGCGTTCGCCATCGACCTCGTCGCCGAGCGCGGCGACGACACCCCCATTGAGTGGGTTCACCGTGACCGGCGCTTTGCCGAAAAGTTGGCGAGTCCCGACACGTCCATGGCCGACCTCATCGGCGAAGTCGATCCCATCAAAGTCGCCTCGGGCCTCTACCTCGATGACCCGAAGGCTCTCAGCTACGGCCTGGTGCCTAAGTCGAACCGGGGGATCTTCGCGATCAACGAGCTGCCAGACCTCGCTGAGCGCATCCAGGTGGGACTGCTCAACGTGCTTGAGGAGCGCGACGTGCAAATCCGCGGACACCTCGTGCGCCTCGATCTCGACATCCTCGTTGTCGCAACGGCCAACCCCGAGGACTACACCAACCGCGGACGACTGATCACGCCCTTGAAGGACCGCTTCGGGTCCCAGATCCGAACGCACTATCCCGACGACATTGCGACCGAGATCGCGATCATCCACCAAGAGGCGCACCTACCCGAGTCGCCCAAGCCGATTGTCGTGCCGTGGTTCATGCAGGACGTCATTGCGCGCATCAGCCACGTGGCGCGCAAATCGCACGTGTTGAATCAGCGCAGCGGGGTGTCAGTGCGACTGTCGATCGCGAACTACGAGACCGTGGTCGCCAACGCGCTTCGCCGCGCGATGCGCACTCACGACGACGAAGTGGTGCCGCGCGTCAGTGACCTCTCCTCAGTGGTGCAGTCGACTCAGGGCAAGATCGAAATCGACACGATGGACGACGCCGACAGCGATCAGCTGATCGCGGCGCTGGTGGCCCTCGCGGTGCGGCAGACCTTTACCGAGCACGTGCTGCTCGAAGAGGCCGGCGAGATCGTCGACGCCTTCACGCACGAAGTGGTGGTGCACGTCGGTGATGACCTCTCCGCTCAGGCGTACCTCGACGTGCTCGCGAACCTGCCAAGCCTCGAGCCGCCGGCGCGACGGATTGCGGGACCGAACGCGGGCGCCGGAGAGATGGCCGCGGCGGTCGAGTTCATCTTGGAGGGCTTGCACCTCACCAAGCGACTCGCGAAGGACGCCTCAGGCTCGCGCGCGCTCTATCGCACTCGGAACCGGTAGTGGCCGTTCGCTACGGCTTTCGCCAGATTCGTGACGGCGACGAATTCGACGAGATCGACGCCGACGAACTGCTGGGGCTGCTGAGCGACGATCTGCTCGAAAACGGGGATCTAGACGAGGCGCTCGATCGCCTCATGCGCGATGGATTCACCACGAAGGACGGCCGCAAGTTTGAGGGTCTGCGCGACCTGCTCGAACGAGCCCGACAGCGTCGCCGCGAACTAGAAACCCAAGCCGACCCTGACGGCGAGCTGCAGCGCTACCGCGACTGGCTCAGCGAGATCGAAGAGCTCGAACAAGACGCCTTGGCCGATCTGCTGGAGGAAGCCGAGCAGAGCGGCGACGAACGCCGCACTGAGGTGACCCGCGAACTGGTGAGCGAGCGCAACATGCAGCGCGAACTGATGAGTGATCGCCTCGGCGAGCGGTTGAGCGAGTACCAGCAGTACGAGTTCGTTTCGACTGAAGCGCGCGAGCAGTACGAGCAGCTCATGCAAGAGCTCCGCCAAGACGTGCTTAACACCTACTTCGAGGCGAATAAGGAGTTTCTCCAAAGCCCCGACCCTGAGCGGCTCCAAGAGATGCGCGAGATGATGGACGCGCTCAGCCAAATGATCGAGCAAGACCGTCGCGGCGAACCGCTCGATCCGAGCTTTGAGAACTTCATGGAGCGCTTCGGTCAGTACTTCCCCGGCGCGGAGTCTCTCGAAGACGTCATTCGCATGATGGCCGAGCGTGCCGCCGCCGCCGAAGCGATGTTCAACTCGCTGTCTGGTGAGCAGCAGCGCGAGTTGCGCGACCTATTCGGCCAGATGATGGGCGACATGGACCTCAACTTCTCGCTCAATCGACTCGTGAGCAACTTGCGCCAAGCAATGCCCGAGCTGGACTGGCACGGCCAGCCTCGACTACGCGGCGGAGAGCCGACCTCGTTCTCGCGCAGCGCCGACGTCGCCGAGCAGCTGCGGGATCTCAAGAACCTGGAGGAGTTCTTGGGCCAGGCGAACGCACCCCAAGGTCTGCCCGAAGTTGATCTTGATGCTGTGCGACGCAATCTCGGTCCTGATGCGGCCAAACAGGTCGAGCAACTGCAAAAGGCACTCAAGTCGTTAAAGGACAGCGGCTTCGTTGACCGTTCGGGTCGCCGACTGGAGCTGACGCCCAAGGGCGTGCGCGCAATCGGACAACAGGCGTTAAAGGATCTCTTCAGTCAGCTCGCCAACAGCTCAGCGCTCGGCAGTCACCGCATTGCGTCGGTGGACCGGGGTGGTGATCGCGAAGAGACCTCGCGCGCGTGGGAGTCCGGTCAGCCATTTTCGCTGCACCTCGCCAAGACGTTGCGCAACGCCGTGTTTCGCCAGGGACCTGGCACACCAGTGAAGCTGCAGCCTGAGGACTTCGAGATCGAGGAGTACGAGTCAACGCGGCGCAGCGCGACGGTGTTTGCGATCGACCTCTCGCTCTCAATGGCGATGCGCGGCAATCTCGCCCCAGCGAAGAAGATGACGCTTGCACTCACTCAGCTCATCCGTTCGAAGTTTCCGCGCGACTTCGTCGCCGTCGTCGGTTTCGGCGAGTTGGCCCACGAAGTGCGCATGGAGGACATCCCGGCGCTCACCATTGACTACAACTACGGCACGAACCTGCAGCACGCCCTCGCCCTCTCGCGGCACTTGATGCGCAACGAGAAGGGGGAGCGCCAGATCGTCGTGGTGACCGACGGCGAACCAACCGCGCACCTGACCCCGAGCGGCGAGCCCTTCTTCTCGTGGCCGCCGGTAGCGGAGACCTTGCAGCTAACGATGGCCGAGGTGCTGCGCTGCACCAAGGCAGGCATCACGATCAACACCTTCGCGCTCGACATTGAGCGCAGCCAGTTCCCCTTCGTCGAGCAGATCGCTCGCGTAAACGGCGGGCGGACCTTTTACACCTCGGTTGACGATCTCGGGACCTACGTGCTCGACGATTTCGTGCGCCACCGCCGCGCCTCGTGAACGGGACCTCGTTCGGGGGTAGTTTTGGGGCCGGCGTCCTGAGCCCCGGGCTGTGTGGCCCTACGGGTCAGAGCGGCCGGAGGACTGGGGCGAGCGCTCCTAGGAGGATGCAATGAAGGCGACGCTTCTGATCGCGGACTACGCCGACTTGGCCAACGGCAAGTTGGGCGTCATTGGCGGCGGAATCACCTGGTTTTACGCCCAGTCCTCGGTACCGCTCTCGGTGGCCGTGCTGCTGGACGCTGACCCGGCCGACGCCGACAAAGAGCACCCGATCCGGCTGCGCATCGTGAACCTCGGCGGTGAGCCGGTGGGCTTTACCGGCGATGACGGCAAGCCCTATCGCTACGAAATCGACGACACCATCACGTGGCCCAATCGTCCCGCCGTCGACAACGACCTCGACTACATCTGGGTCGGTCGGTGGTTCGGCATCAACCTCGATCCCGGCATGCACCGCCTCGAGTTCCTCGCTAACGACGTAGTGATCGGCGCACAGACCATTCAGGTGCGCGCCAAGGAGTAATCGGGACCGCCCCAGGTTCCATTTGCCTTTTTTTCCGCCATCGGCCACAATGACACCGTTGTAATTACAACGGTGGCGCCAGAGCAGGCGCCCGGGGGAGGTCGAGCCGGATGGAATTCCTGGATCTGGTCGAAAGCGTTGAGGACCGTGGCTGGCAGGCGCGGGCGAACTGCATGGGGGTCGATCCGGACCTCTTTTTCCCTGAGCGCGGCGCGTCGACCCGGGAGGCCAAGGAAGTCTGTCGAGGCTGCGTGGTGCGCGAGGACTGCCTCGAATACGCCCTCGATAACGGCGAGAAGTTCGGCATCTGGGGCGGAATGAGCGAGCGTGAGCGCCGCCGCCTGCGTCGAGCCCGGGCGCTCGAACGTCGCAGCCGCGCCAGCTAGGAAACGCGCGCCTCAATCGTCGAGGTCTCGCTGAGGCCTAGCTGCGCCCAGCGAGTTGGAACCTCCCGCCGCAACAGCGCCTCCGGCGCCAACCCCACTAACTCACTGCGGTCAATCGCCACTCCCGCTGGCAGGGCGGCGGACACCTGGTCATAGATCGTGCTGGGCGGCACCGCGAGGGGATCGATCAGGTTGCAACTGACCTGAGTGAACGCGCCGAGGTCCAGTCCGAGCGCCCTCACTGCGGGACCGCGGACTTGACGTGCCAGCTCCTGGGCTTGAATCACGCTCGCGCCCTTGAGCCAAAGATTCCACGCGACGAGCAGCCCACGTTGGCCGACCGCACATGCGCCGGTGCGCTCGCTTGCTCGAGTCGGGCCGAAATCGGGTGCGAGATCGTGAAAGGCGCGCCGGCGCACTTCCGGCAAGGTGCGCACCTCGCCACTCGGCAGCGGCCCGTAGAGGAAGGTGGGGACTGAACGGTCGTGACCGAGCCAGCGCGCGGTGCGGTCGCGCAGAGCGATGGCGACCCGTTCTCGCCGCGGATCAAGGGCCACGAACGGCACGACATCGAGCACACCGATTCGGGGATGCACCCCTGTATGGGTGCGCAGGTCGATCAGAGCAATCGCGGTGTCAGCTAGACGTCGAACGTCCGCCTCGAGAGCTGCCTCGTCGTTGATGAGCGTGAAGACCGATCGGTGATGAAACGGGTCGCTGTGGCGGTCTCTTAGCGAGATCCCTCCGGCGCGATCCAGCGAGGCGAGCCGACTCTGGTCACGACCCTCGGAGATGTTGACCACGCACTCAATCACCGTGCGTGGTCGCTGTTAGCTCGCGCGAACCTGGAGAGTTCCGCGGCGACGAGCGCGCTGCAGGCGCCGGCGCTCACGCTCACTCTTGCCGCCCCACACACCGTGATCGACATGGTTCTCGAGTGCGTACTCAAGGCAGTCGGCCGCGACCGGGCACGTGGCGCAGATGCGCTGCGCCTTAATGACACCTACACCATCCTGCGGGAAAAACGTCGCCGCCGGGTACTCCCGACACTTACCGTCTGCCATCCACTCGGTGTTCATGTCACCCTCCTCCTGGGCTTGATTCTGACCATAGCGACTCTGAGAGGGTGAGTCGATTCCCATCCATGTGACCTTTTTCACATGAACTGCAACGAAAAAGATGTTTAGTGAGAAGACGATGCAACTGCGCGGACGCCGCGATGTCACTCATCTGAGAATGGCCGGTCAAACAACGACAGTTCGGCGGCGTCCGGTCGCTCGAACTGCATTGACCACTGCTCTAATTCGACGCGCTCAATCGGTCGATCGGTCCATTGGGCCTCCTTGTTGCGCGCCTCAATGCGCCGCCAGAGAACCTCCAGCGGGGGATCGAGGAGATGCAGCTCGACGCCGACCCCGAGTTCTCGCGCCACGGTCCTCGCGTCATCTCGTTCCGAGCGCGCCCACAGACCGAGATCGAGTACGACGCTTTGTCCGAGGCGCAGCAGGTCCGAGGTGAGTCGCCACAGTTGGTGTTCGACTCGTTGTTGGACCTCGCTGTCCCATGGCGTTGAGCCCAACGCCCACAACCACTCGTCCGAGGTGAGCCGAACGGCGCGGCGTTGCTCCGCTAACTCTTTGGCTCGGGTGGTCTTTCCTGCGCCGGGCAGTCCGCAGGTGAGAAGAAGGCGGGTGTCGCTCACGGCGGGTCAACGCTAGGACGGTGCCGAGGCGAGCTGCGTGGGTGCGCCGTGACAACCGTCGTTTTGGTAACCGCTTCACGCCCCGCCGGTACAATGGAACGCCCCATCTACAAGGAGTGACGGTGTCCCAGTTCCCCGCGGCCGAGCCGGTCGAGCTCGTCGACCCGGTGGGTCACGTCCAGATCGTTTATCTCGGGCCGGTCGCCCCGCACTGGGAGTGCCGAATGGTCTTCGGCGACGAAGAGCAGATCCAGGCGTTCGTGGACCGCGTCGACGCCCGACTTCGTTTTCTGCCCCCGCACGATCCCCAGTTCCGACGCAACCGCGAGCGGGTCAACCGCGACGCCGAGCGCGAGAACCTGCTGGTGGAGTGGGTCCTCGGCTACGACGAGGACGCCTGAGCTACTGAAGCGGCGACTGCTCGATTCGCTCGAGCCACGCGCGGTAGTTCGTCAGTTCCTCGGCGCTCGGTAAACCATCGGCGCGCAAAAACGCGCTGAAGCGCGCCACCGTGGCCTCAGCCACAACCGCGCGCACGAACTCCTCGGCGCTTTTCTGCCACTCGCCGTGCGCGTCGACGCCAAAGAGCGCCGCCGCGGCGTCCTCACCGCGCGCGTCAGCGAGCTTGTAACGCCGGTACGCCTCGCGCAGCTGCGGCTGCGGACCGAACATGGTCTCGACCACCGAGGTCGCGACGAGGTCGAAGTACGCACCGAGCGCCGCGACCGCGGCGTTGACGCGACGCGTTGCGTCGGACTCTTCGGGAACGGCGACACCGTCGAGGAGCTTCTCAGGATCGTTCATCAACGTCGCGAGATCCTCAGGCGAGACGATCTTGGCCAGCCGACTCACAATGTCGCCCTGTGCGGAAGTCGCTTCTCGCACGGCGTCGAGCAGCAATGCGCGCAACGCATCAGCCGTGCCCGGCTGGGCGAGCACCACGTTCGCGGCCAATTCGCGAGCCGTCGCAAAAACGGTGGCGGCATCGACGTCCAATGACCACTCTTCAGCGAACGACGCGACGTTATTCACCACCAACATCGCCATCGCGTGCTCTCGCGGCAGCGCGAGCGCGGCGAGCGACCACGCTCGCTCGGAGAAGTGTCCCGCCACCGAGCCGAGCTGAAAACCCGTAAAGAGCGGTCCAATGGCCGCGGCGATCTGACCAAGTCCCGCGGGCACCTCGTCGTCGTCTTCGTCAAAGACCGCGAGCGGCGCTTCGAGCATTGGCCCCACGAGCGGTCGCCACTGCTCCAATGCCGCCATGGTGAGCGCCGTGCGGTTCACTGACGTGATCTCCGTCGTCACCGTGGCGCCGACGATCGACTCAACGTGGCGGGCCACGAGGGGCGCGAGCCGTTCGAGTCGCACCCGCTCAGCGGGATCTGGATTGGGGTCGCCGTCTTCGCCGCGCGCGACGGTGAGCGCCAGGTTGCGAGCGGTCTCAAACCACGCGTCGGGACCCTGTTGGCCGAGGATCTTGAAGATGTCCCCGAAAAGCCCGCCAAAGGGGGTGTCGCTCACGAATTCAACTTACGGGCGACAGCCGAGTCGCACTTCGACGCGCAACGTGCGCCCGTCGCGCCAGAGATCCAACGTCGCGTCGCGGTGCGCTGGCGCCGCGTAGAGGTAACTGAGCAGGCTGTCAAAGGAGTCGAGTTCGTCGCCGTTGATTCGCGTGATCACGTCGCCGGGACGCAGAAGTCCCCAACTCGGCCCGTGCATCACTTTCATCACGAGCGCTCCGCCGCCTTGGTAGTCCTCGCCAGTGATACCGAGACGGCCGTGACATCCGCCGTTGCTCTCCATCACCTGCGCCACACGCGTGATGTACTGCGCGGAGTACCACTGTCCGCGCGCATTGAGCACGGCGACCACGAGACCGTCATCGCTCACCGCGAGCGCATCGGTAAAGCCGTAGAGGTTGGGAGCACTGGCGGTCGCGAGATAACTGACGACACCGTCAGACTTCTCGAGCACCGGATCGCCGAGCGTGGTCGTGCCCCAGGCGATCTCGGGGGTCGCGGCGTGCTCGGTGAAGTACGAACTCATCGCTGTGACGGTGGAGGAGGCCGGCAACAGGCCCGTCGGAGTGATCGGTTGACGCTTGGACAGCGAGACCACCGAGAATCCGAGTGCGCGGTCGCGGGCCACGAGTCGAGCGCCGAAGCGCTCGTTGACCTGCGAGGAGCCCGAGATCGAGGCGTTGGTCGGGATCGGCGTCGTTGTAACGGCCAAATCTCCGGGGGCAATCACCATCGCCGCGGTCGCCGAAATGTGGCCGTCATCGGTGACGATGAGCTCCACGGTGGAACGGGCCGCACGCTGGATGAAGTCGGGCAATTCGCCCACCGATCTCGCGATGTGGTCGCGCAACGACGACGTTGCTGGGGGCGAGGTCGTCCGCAGCGCCAGCGTGATGCCGCCCAACGTCAAAATGACCACTGCGGATGCCAGCACCAGCGGCGTGAGATGTCGACGCTCCGGCAGGCCGTCGTAGGTGGGTATTGCGTCAAAGCGCGGTAGCTCGCTCGGGTGAATCCACGACCGTTCGTCACGTGACGGCGGACCGTGCATTCGTTGCCACGGCCAACGCCACCGCCTCGGCGCGGGTGGATCAGATGATCCAAATGCGCCTTGACTCACGGATTTCAAGGCTAGGTCCCATCAAAATTGAAATTTCGTCGCCCTAACATCACCGCTCGTGCCGACCGACGTGGCCCTTGATGTGGGCACGTCGATGACGCGTCTCGCCACGATTGAACGCGGCGTGCTCTTCGTTGAACCAACGGTGGTCGCGATCGACACGTCCAGCGGTGCAGTCGTCGACGTCGGTCGTCAAGCAACAACTGCCGTTGTTCGTAGTCCTCGACACGTCGTGGCGTTTCGACCCTTGGCCAAGGGCGCGACCGTCGACTTCGATGTGGCGGCGCGACTATTTCGCGCACTCTTTGATCGCGCGGGATTCTCTCGAGTGAGTCGAGTGCGCGCAGTCATGAGCGTTCCGGCGTTCGCCACGTCAATTGAGCGACGCGCGCTGCGCCAAGCAGCGTTGCAAGCCGGAGCGGCGGAGGCCTCACTCGTCGAGACGCCGATGGCCGCCGCGATTGGACTCGGCATGCCGGTACACGATCCGGTGGCGTCTGCGGTGGTCTGTCTCGGCGCGGGCTCGTCGGAGGCCGCGATCATCTCGCTCGGCGGAATCGTGAACGGCGGATCACTGCGCGTTGGTGGTAACGATCTCGATGCCGCGATTGCTGACGCGTTGCGCCAGCAGTTTGGTGTGGTCGTTGCGCCCGCGACGTTGGCGGAGATCAAAGTGGAACTGGCCAGCGCGCGCCACGGCGGACCTGAACGCTCCCTCGTCGTGCCGGCGCGCACCGTTGAGCGCGGCGATCCCGTCTCGGTGGAAGTTTCTAATGACCTCGTGGAACAGTCGGTGAGCGAACTGATCGCCTCGATGGTCCGCACGGTCCAAGAGACGCTGAGCGAGGCCCCACCGGATTTAGCTCAAGATGTCTTGACCCACGGACTGTGCCTAGTGGGTGGTCACTCGCGGTTGCGCGGACTCGCGGGACTGCTCGAACGCGACACCGGAGTGCTCGTGCGAGTGGCCGAAGATCCCGAACTGGTCGTAATCACTGGTTTGTTGCGATGCATCCAAGAGATGTCCTCGTTGCACGCGATGTTCCGCGACGCGCACCGCTAGTCGTCGAGCGGCGCGCGTCCGAGCTGGTCGACCGCGGAGCGAACCTGCCAATCGCGATCCTCGCGTGCCGCCTCGAGAGCGGCTTCCACGTCGGGACCTTCGAAATTAGAAAGTGCCACCACGGCTCGCCGCCGAACCGGTGGCTTGTCACTCAGCGCACCAATCACGGTTGATTTCGCCCGATCATCACCAAGAGAACCGAGTGCCGCAATTGCGGACTCACGGCACCGCGCATCGGCGTGGTCGGCGGCGACCGTGATCAAAGAGTCCAGCGCCGCGACGACACCACGCTCGCCCAAGGCAAACGCCGCGGACTCCACTACCAGCGAGTCATCGTCACCCAGGACCTCAGTCAGCGCTCGTTCAATCGGCGGTGAGAGTTCGCCCGCTCCCGCGAGCAACTCACAAGCCTCGCGGCGTACTGATGCGTCGCGGTGTGAGAGCGCACTTGTCCACTGAGCGTCGTCGAGCCAATGGTGCGCCGCACCGGCGCGTAGCGCTAACACCACGGTGCGCGGCGACGCACTGACCATGCCTGTGGTGACGGCGTGGCGTTCGGCGTCGCCTTCGCGGTGCCTCGCAATAATCAGAGCTCGATCGAGAGGCTCCGGTAGCGTGTCGCCATCTCGGATCACGGCTACATCGTTACGCGCCGATCGAGTCACCGCCCGCTCTTTTTAGTAGTTGTCGGCGTGGTGCTGGTCGCCGGCGTCATGTTCATGGATCGCTACCACCTGAACGAGGTGGAAATTCTCCCGGCTCACGCCACCAACGTCGCCCCGATTATCTCGGTGTCAGGGGTTTCTACCGACGCTCACCGCGACCAGATCATGTTGACCGATGTTTACGTCCAACAAATCACCGTGCTGCGGCGGGTGCTCGACTACTTCAATCCGCACGTCGCGATCGTGCCGATTCAAGACCTCACCGCGCCCAATGTGCCCATCAGCGAGCTCGACGCGCAGGCGTACGTCGACATGTCGCAGTCCAAGCAGTTCGCAGTGCACGCGGCGCTCACGGCGCTCGGCTGGAATGTCCCAGTTCGCCGGCTCGGGGCCGAGGTGGGCGCGATTGCATCGTGGTCGCGCGCGTACCGGCCTGGGGGCTTGCACATCGGCGACATCATCACGAACGTGAACGGCAACGCCGTGTCGTCCACGTGTCAACTGAACGCCGTCGAGCAACGAGTGAGTGCGGGGACCCCAATTCAGGTGCGCTACTTGCCCGCCACGATCAGTGACGCCGGCGTGATCACCTACGGCCGATCAAAGACGGTGACGTTGCCCACGTACAGCTCGGCCGTCAAAGGTCACAACAACGGCTGCGGCGCGAGTCACGGAGACACCGTGATTGGCATCGAATCGACCGATGCGTTCAAGTACGCCACTCCAGGCACCATTTCAATCTCCACACCCGATATTGGTGGCCCTTCGGCCGGTCTGGCCATGACCCTCGGTGTCATTGACCGACTGTCGGCGGGTTCGCTCACCGGTGGCCACAAGATCGCGGTCACTGGCACCATGAACGAAAGCGGCGACGTCGGCGACGTCGGGGGCGTGGCGCAAAAGACCATTGCCGCCGAGAACGCGGGCGCCAGCGTTTTCATCGTCCCGGACTCTGAAGTGACCGTGGCGCGTAACGCGAGCAATGGCTCGTTGCGCGTCATCGGCGTCAACACTCTGAGCCAGGCACTCCGGGAACTTCGACACCTCGGGGGCGCCGTGCCGACACCGCTCACGGCTCCGTACCCGCTCAAGTTCGCGTCGTAGGCTGGCGCTGGTGGACGACCGCAGAATCCTGTCATCGGGACGACTCTCGTCCAGCGAGATCGCACGCACCACCTTCGCCACTGTCCGCCGAGGATTTGATCCGGCCGAAGTCCGCGCATTTCTCGATGGACTGAGCCGCGAGATGCAGCTGCTGGAGACCCGCCTGGCCGACGTTCAGCATCAACTCGCCGAATCTCAGCGCCGCGCCGCGAATCCCGTCATCGATGAGGCGACGTTGGCGTCCGCACTCGGATCACAGAGTGCGGCCATCCTGCGCGCCGCCCACGAAGAGGCCGGTCGCGTCACTGCCGAAGCGCAAGAACGCGCCGCCGCCGTCTTTACCCAGTCCCAAGAGCGCGCCGCCGCGCACGTCATTGACGCGCAAGAACGAGCGGCCGCGACGGTCACGGACGCTGAAGCCACCGCGTCCAAGTTGGAAGAGGACGCGCGTGCAGCTTCCCAGCGCCTGATTGACTCGGCCAAGGTCAACGGCGAGGCCCTCGTCGAGCGCGCCCGCGAGCAAGGCCGCGCGATTGTTCTTCAGTCTCAAGAAGCGCGACGCGCAGTGCTAAACGACCTCGCGGTCAAGCGCAAGGCGCTCAACGTGCAGATTGAACAGCTACGCGCCGCGCGCGACTCACTGCACGAGTCGATCACTGCGGTGCGCGCTTCGGTCGAAGGCGTCCTCAGTGGACTGATGAGTTCTGACGAGGGAGCGCGGGCGGCCGCGATCGACGCGCTGCGCAACCGTCCTGCGGCGTCCGAACCTTCCGAAGACGAAGTGCTCGCGTCTGTGCCGTTGCGCGAGGTCCCCGACCTCGAACTGCCGCCGCTGGAGGCCGCGCTCGAGAATCCGGTCGCGCCAACCCCCCGCAACGAGAGCACGGGTGCGTCGTCGGACGAACCCTCCGGCGCCGACGTCGTTGAAGAGATCTTCGCCCGACTTCGTCGGGCCACCGCCGAAGAGAAGCCCACCCCAGCTCCGAGCAAGCGCGCGGCCGCGGTCGCGGCTCCGACGCCGACGGGAGAGTTCTTTGCCCGTCGAGATGACTCTCTGGCATCGGCGGCAGCCCAGCTCACGCGCAAGTTCAAACGAGCGCTGCAAGACGACCAGAACGTCATGATCGAACGGTTGCGCGGGGTGAGCGGTCTCATCACGACCGAGTTCGAAGATGAGTTCGTCCAGCGAGCGCGCTACGTCGACGCAGTGCGCGACGCACTGCGGGATGCTGCGAGCGCGGGCGCCAAGTTCGCGGCCACCGAGACGGGCCACGGCGGACCGATTGACGAGTTCGCGACGATCGATGACGGTGCCGCCGATGTTGCGGTGACGGTCGTTGTGGCGCTGCGTCGCAAGATCCTCGCTGAAGGAAACGGCGACGGGGCCGACCGCGCGAATGTCGCGTACAAGGAGTGGCGCGGTGCGCGATCGGAGCGTCTCTGCCTGGACGCCGCCCGTCGCGCCTTTAACGCTGGCGTGGTACTCGCGAGTTCGGGCCGTTCGGTGCGGTTCGTGGCGTCGATGAACGACGCGCCGTGTGACGCGTGCGCACGCGACGCCGCGGCGGGTGAGCGCTACGCGGGCGAGAGCTTTCCCAGCGGCCAGTCGCACCCGCCACTGCACGCCGGTTGCGCGTGCGCCGTGATGCCCGTTTGAGCGAATTCGTCGGTCGATCCCGCCATCAGAGCCACAGTTAGGCTCGCCAAATGCGCAGTCCCCGCGATATGAGGCGCCGCTCGTTCGCCTCTCCGCGGCGCCGAGCTCTGGCCATTGCGATCTTGGTGGTCGCCATCGTCTTGTTGTTCTCGCTGCGTTCGCTCGCGGTGCTCTGGACCGATCAGCTGTGGTTCTCCTCGGAGCACATTTCGAGCGTGTTTTCCACGTTACTCGAGGTGAAGATCGGACTCGGGGTGACCTTCGGGATCCTGTTCTTCCTGGTGCTATTCGGCAATCTGCTCCTCGCGGACCGACTGGGCACGCGCGATCTCTCCTTTGAACCCGACGACGAAGTCGTCCGGCGGTTTCAAGAGTTCATTCGGCCGTTCGCGCGGCGCGCGTACGCCGTCATCGCGGCGCTGGCCGGCGTCGTCGCCGGACTGAGCGCGACCGGTCAGTGGAACAACTATTTGCGATTCGCGAACGCCCGCAACTTCGGTCGGACCGATCCGCTCTTTCACAAGGACATCGGCTTTTACGTTTTTCGCCTGCCGTTTCTCAGTTTCATCGTGAACTGGGCGTTGGCGTCGCTCATCGTCGTCATCGTGGTCACGGCGATCTTTCACTACTTAAACGGCGGAATTCGCACCGCTCGAGAGTCTCCGCGCGTTCAGCCGATGGTCAAAGTTCACCTCAGCGTTCTTTTGGCCGTCGTGGCGATCGTGAAAGCGATTGGCTACATCCTCGCCAAGTGGGACCTGGTCGTCTCCACCAACGGCTACGTCGAGGGCGCCGGGTACGCCGACGTCCATGCGCGCATGCCGGCGTTGACGATCCTGTTCATCTTGTCGCTGGCTGCCGCCGCGATCCTGCTCTACAACATCCGTCGGCGCGGCTGGTCGCTGCCGGCACTCGCGGTGGGGCTGTGGGTCTTTGTTGCCGTCGCCATCGGGATCATCTACCCGGCGGCGTTGCAGACCTTCCAGGTCACGCCGTCACAGGCCACCGATGAGTTGCCCTATATCCAACGCAACATGATCGAGACGAAGTACGCGTACCAACTGGACAACGTCACTTACAAGAACTTTTCCGCGTCGCCGACAATCACGACGGCGCAGCTGCACAGCGCGGCGGCCACGCTCAACAACATTCGACTGTGGGACCCCGACAACAGCATCACGCTGAAGACCGTGCAGAAGCTGCAGGCGACGCGGTCGTACTACACCTTTACGTCACTCGGTGTCGATCGTTACATCTTGAACGGCAAGGTCACGCCGGTGCTGATCGGCGCTCGCCAGGTCAACTACGGATCGTTGCCCGCGCAGACCTGGATTAACCAGCACCTCATCTACACCCACGGCAACGGTTCGGTGATTCTGCCGTCAAACACCTACGACGCCGCGACGAGCAGTCCGATCTTCGCGATGAGCAACGTGCCGCCGGTCTCGCAGTTCGGGCTGCCGACATTGACCACGACCGGAGCCGGCGTGTACTTCGGCGAGAACCTGGGTGGCTGGGTCGTCGCCAACACCAAGCAGAAGGAGCTCGACTACGAGCAGAACCGCAGTGGCGGTCAGCAGTTCAAGACCCACTACGCCGGCAGCGGCGGCGTGGCTATCGGCGGTTTCCTGCGTCGCACGGCGTTCGCGCTGCGCATGGGCGATCTCAACTTGTTCTTGAGCAACCAGATCACTTCGAAGAGCCGGATCATCTTTGTGCGCGACGTGACGCAGATGGCGCAAATGGCTGCGCCATTCCTTTCCTGGGACGCCCATCCCTACGCCGTTGTTGCGAACGGCCACGTGAAGTTCATCCTCGATGGCTATACGACCACGGCGATGTTTCCATACAGCGAGGACGCGAGTAGTCAGAACGTGCCGACCGACAATGGACTGCCCGGCAGTTACAACTACGTGCGTAACTCAGTGAAGTTGGTGGTCGACGCCTACGACGGATCGATGAAGTTCTATGCCGCGGACCCCAAAGACCCGATCCTTCAGGCGTACCGCGCAGCGTTCCCCACGATGTTTCGCCCGCTCAGTGACATGCCGGCCTCGGTGCGCGCGCACTTGAAATATCCCGCGGACCTCTTTGCGATCCAGACCGCGACGCTCGGGCGGTATCACATTCCAACGCCAGCGGCGTTCTACAGCGCGAGTGACCGTTGGGAGGTGTCGCCGACCGCCGGTGCCGGTTCACCCAAGCAGACTTTGCAAAAGACTGTGCAGACCGACGCGCAGGGAAACAAGATCAGCTCCTCGCTGTCGCCAATGGATCCCCTCTATCAAGTCCTCAATCTGCCCGGACAAACCCGCCAGCAATTGATTGTCTCGGACGAATTCATTCCCGCCGGCAACTCCTCGACGATTCAGTCGCTGAGCGCCTTCGCGATGGCGACGATGGATCCCGACGACTATGGACATCTCACGGTGTTCACCACCAACCGCGATACGACGGTGACCGGTCCGGCGCAGTCCGATTCGTTTATGCAGCAGGCCACCGCGGTCTCCACCATCATCACGTACCTCGACCAGCACGGCACCAAAGTGCTGCTCGGCAACAACCTCATGATTCCCGTTGCCAAATCGCTGCTCTACATCCGGCCGCTGTACGTCTCGTCCACCAGCAACTCACTGCCCGAACTGAAATACGTCATCGCGAACTTCAACCAGAACGTGGGTATTGCCCACACGTTGGATGGCGCACTGGCTTTGGTCTTTGGGACATCCAGTGGCGGCGGCTCGCCGCCTCCCAATAACGGGAACCAATCAGTGGCGACCTATCTGCACGATGCATCGGTCGCGTACCAGAACGCCCAGAGCGCGCTGACTCGAGGCGACCTCGCGGCCTACCAAAGCGACGTCAACGCCATGAACCGCTATATCGATCTCGCCGTAGCGGCGTTGTCGAAGAAGGGCTAATCGGTGCGCGCCAAGTGGCGCGCCAGCGTCTCCATCGTCATCATCCAGCGATCAAACGAGACGTCGCTCACTTCGTCGAGGTCATCGAGCACCCAGCCGAAGTCGAGCGCCCGCATCATCAAGGTGACTGACGGAATGTCGACGTCCTCGCGGATGAGTCCCCGGTCAAGAAGTCGCATCAACATCTCTTCGTTGGCGTCCTTGGTCACCTTGAACATGGCCTGGAGCGCGTCGCGCACGGCGGGTCGTGTCTGAGCGAGACCGATCAGGCGAGCGCGCAGCGCTCGATCCGGGCGACGATCCGGCGAGTGCGCAAATCGCGCGTAGTCCGTCATCAACGAGACCACGTCGCTTGAATCATTGATGATCGCCGTCACTCCCCGGGCGAACTCGCGCAACGTTTCAGTGAGTTGGTAGACGATTTCAACGAGCGCGGCGTCAATTAAGCCTTCGCGTGAGCCGAAGTAGTGATACAGCACGCTGGTCGCGCATCCCGCGTTGCGCGCCACGATGGTGACGCGGAACGCCGCCTCGTCGCGTTCGCGAACTTCCTTGACCGCGGCGGCGAGGATTTCGTCGCGAGTCGACACGTCAGCAGTGTACGAAGATGCTGCGGATTTTTCTTGGGACTATCCGACACAGCGTCAACTATGATGTTCCTTCCCTCGCGGGGTGGAGCAGTCTGGTAGCTCGTCGGGCTCATAACCCGAAGGTCGCAGGTTCAAATCCTGCCCCCGCCACGAAGAGGCACTCATCGAAGATGAGTGCTGATGTCGACGAATGTTCCGCTGAAGATTCACTTCGGCGGGACATTCTGTTTTGGGCTGGCCAGAGACCTTCGCGCGGCGACGCCCGATTCCGAGTCCGCCCGTGCAGTTGAAACTCACCACACCGTTCGAACTCTCTTAACTGCAGGTGCATCGCGCGCGAGCAACCACCGCTGATCAATGGTCGCGAGCAAATCCCATCAGAGAACGAAGCGAGACAAAGAGGGCCAGCACGGCGACCGCGCCGGCAAGACCCCAGGGCCAGGCGGTAACCGCAGGAGCTTCGGCGTGACTCATCGATCCGAGACCAACGACGAGCGCGGCGGGCAGAACAACGATCCACGCCCGCTTACGCAGAGTTGAAGTCACGAAGTCGTCGGCTCGAGAGATCACAGTTCGCTCAATGACCGGAGCGCTGTTTTCGTCGCACAGTCTCGAGCGACCGCGTGCGGACCACACGAGAGACGTGAGGGAGATCACGGTGCCAGCACACATCGCGCTGAGCTCCTTCACGGTAGGAGAGCGCAACCAGACGGCCGTGTCGAAGCACACGGCCGCAGTTACCGAGGACCACATCGCCCCGAGCGAGTTCAATCGAATACGAGACCGACCGGCGACATCAATGGTGCTGCCACGCGAGTAGCGCACTGCACACGTCAACGACCGCATTCCGAGCACTAATCCAGTACCGATGGCGAGACTCCCGACGAAGAATGCGATCTGGGCGGCGAAGCCCGCCGGGGTCGATGACAGTCCGCTTCGAGCAGCCACGTTGAGACCGACCAGAGTCGACACGCCGCTGATGGCCGCAAGCAGGGGGAGTCGCCGGGTTGCCGCCGACGCCGCGACAACGTTGAATTCGGTGGCGATCGATTGAGGGTCTCCGACACGCTGCACAATGTCTGAAAGTTCCGCGTTGAGTAGTGATGCGTCCTCGAGGTGGTCGTGAAGTTCGAGAACGACGCGACTCGAGTGTCGGCGAGAGAGGCGCAGTCGATCCTGCAGGGCAGCGAGAAACTCGTTGACGCCGCTCATGCGTTCGCCGTACCCAGAACCAATGAGACCGCGTTAGAGAAATTGCGCCACGTTGTCCTCTGGGCCCGCAATGAAGTCCGACCTGACGGCGCGATCCGGTACACGCGCCGTTCACGACCGTTCACCACTTCGCGTTGGCTCGTCACCGCGCCCGCTGATTCCAATCGGTGAAGTGCCGGATAGATCGTGCCTTCCGGCAGTTCGAAACGTCCCTGACTTCGAGTGCGCAACTCATCGATGACGGCGTAGCCGTGTGCCGGGCCGTCATGGAGGACGGCCAGAATCAATGAATCGAGATGACCCTTTAGCTGCTCGCTGCTCATACCTAGTAATACTAGGTGTCGGAGTGCCTCACGTCACGTCACGTGGGAGAGTGGCTGCACCTCAGAGTCGTGGAGATCAGGAGGATCGATGCGTGCACTCAGACTGATTGAAGGGCAGAGCGAACCTCAGCTCGTCGAGGCTCCCAATCCGATGCCCGGTCCGGGCGAAGTGGTGATCGACATCGTCGGTGCGGGCGCCTGTCATTCGGATATTCACCTCATTGACTTGCACGCCATCGGGGCATTGCCATTTCCACTGCCGTTCACGTTGGGTCACGAGAACACCGGGCATGTGGCAGCGGTGGGCTCGGGTGTGAACGCAGTCCAACTCGGCGACGCAGTCGCGGTGTACGGGGTGTGGGGATGTGGCACATGTGCGCGCTGCCGACGCGGCGAAAGCAACTACTGCGCTGCAACTGCGAGCGGCGGCATGCCGACCGGTGGCGGCGGACTGGGCCTTGACGGAGGGATGGCCGATCAGTTGCTCGTGCCGTCGGAGAACCACTTAGTCAAGATTCCGAGTTCGGTCGAGGTGGCGGCCGCTGCTCCGCTCACTGATGCGGGTCTCACCACGTACCACGCGATCAATCGGTCTCTGTCAAAGCTCACTCCGTCATCGACGTTGCTGGTCATCGGCGTCGGTGGCCTCGGTCACATGGCGATTCAGATCGCCAAGGCGATGACCGCCGCGACGATTATCGCGGTCGATGCGCGACCGAGCGCCTTAGAGCTAGCGGCGACTCTCGGTGCCGATCACACGGTGGTCGCGGGAGAGAGCGCGGTCGCTCAGATCCGCTCGATCGTCGGACCGAAAGGTTGCGAGGTGGTTCTTGACGTCGTAGGCGCCGATGACACCTTGGCCCTCGGAGCGGCGTCCGTTAGCACGCTCGGCGACCTCAGCATTGTGGGCATTGCCGGCGGTGCGATCAACGTCTCGTACTTCTCGTTGCCGCTCGAGGTCTCAATCCAGACGACGTACTACGGCTATCGCCATGAGCTCGTTGAGTTGCTCGATCTCGCGGCGCGTGGACTCGTGCACACCGAGTACCAAACTGTGCCGCTGTCGGCGGGAGCTGAGGCTTATCGCGCCATGCGCGAGGGCACGGTGCGGGGACGCACCGTGGTGGTTCCGTAGTTCTTAGGCCCGCTGGCCGTGGCGACCTGCGCCACCGGCGAAGCGCGCGGCCCCCGCCGCGCTTTCACCGCTGCGCAAGACAGAAAACCCGTGCGCGAATTCGTTGGCGAGTGCGTCCGGCTCACGAAGTCCCCACTGCTCGATCGCGCTGCGGCGGTCTTCGCGCAAACACGTTTGGGGGAGCGCTGAGAGTTCGTGTGCGAGTTCGATGGCCGCAGTAAGGGCCTGACCGGGCTCGACCAGACGATTCACCAAACCCATGGCGACGGCCTCGTCGCCGCTGACGCCTCGACCAGTGAGGATGAGGTCCATCGCACGGCTATGACCAATGAGCCGAGGCAGTCGCACGGTCCCTCCGTCAATGAGCGGCACACCCCAACGACGGCAGTACACGCCAAAGATCGCGTCACTCGCGGCGACGCGCAGATCGCACCACAGCGCCAACTCGAGACCCCCAGCCACGGCAAATCCCTCCACGGCGGCGATGACGGGCTTGCCGAGATCCAATCGAGAGGGCCCCATGGGGCCGCGACCTTCTGCGCGCGCCTTGTTCTCGCGCTCAGTTCCGATGGCCTTCAGATCAGCTCCCGCACAGAAGGTGCCGCCGCGCCCCGTGAAGACCGCGACCGATGCATCGGAGTCGGCGTCGAAGCTCTCAAAGGCCTCCGCGAGCGCGAGTGCCGTAGGACCGTCGACGGCGTTTCGCGCCTCGGGTCGCTCGATGGTGACAATCGTGACCGGACCATCACGCTCAACTGACACGGTGGACATAGCGACCTCCTCGGGCCATCAGCCCGAAGAGACGCTAGGAGGTTCTCTGTTAGCGGACTACTTGGTCGCGAGGTCGTAGTACTCGCCCGTGGCGAGTAGCCCGGCGATTACTGACTGATCCGAGCCGCCGTGCTTAAAGAGCGACACCCAGGCCAAGTTGCCCGAGAACACCTTGCGGTGCAGGAACTGAGCCATCCAGCCGTTCACCTCGCGAGTCAGCGATTCGGTGCTGCGCAGCAACGAGAGCGCGACGCTCGCGCGTGGGACCTTGTGGCCGAGCTGAGCGAGCAGCTGAACCGCCTGGGCGCGCGTTGGTCCGTGACCGAGCACTGCGAGAAAGAGGTGGCCGAGGAACTTAGGATTGGTGCCGCCCGCGCGACGGAAGTACTCCTTGCCCCCGAGGATCGCGGCGCGCAACTGCTCATAGGAGTGATGCACCAGGAACGGCAGCCACGCGCGCAGTTCACCCGCACTCGGGTTGCGGTGCAGGTAGCGCTGGAAGATCGCGGTCACCGTGCGCACCTTGTACTCACGTCCGGACATCACGAGCAGAGCCATCGACGTGCGAGTCGCACCGGCCGCCAATTTGGCGTCGATCGTCGAGATCGATAGCGCGTCGGCGGCTCGGCCGAGCAGATCCGGCATGACGTGCTTCACCCAGGCGGTGTTCTTCGAGTCAACGACGATCACGAGAGGCGACGACACGCTGACGGAGGTGTCGGCGTCACCTAAGTACGTGGCCACGATCGAATCGGTTCCGGCCGACAGCACGCCGTTGGCGATGCAGGTCGCCACGTGCGAACCGACCGCGACCGCGCCGCACCCGGTAATCACCACGCCGTTGGCGGTGAACTTGACGGAGGCGCCGAGCGAGGCGACGGCGGGCGCGACGATCGTGATGTGTGCCGTAAGACTGAGCGCGCCGCCGGCCACCGTGGGGTTGCGCGTTGAGGTCAGAGAGGTCTGCGTTGCCGCGACAACGAGGTTGTGTTGCGTCGAGTCACCCGACGTCGTGAAGTTGTTGTCGCCGTTGTAGGTCGCGCTGAAGTTAAGAGGCGACGCGGGAGCGGCGTTCGGCACACCGGTGCAGTTGCCAGCGCCCGCACTCAGTGCAGTCAGAGTGATGACACAGACGGTGTTGCCACCTGCGATCACAGTGACCGTCCCGGTCGGAGTGCCGCTCGACGGAGCCACCGGGCTCACCACCGCGTGAAAGCTCACTGACTGGCCGACCGCAATGTCACCGCTCGGCGCGGTAATCGACACGGCCGTTGTGGTCGAGCCCGGCGTCACGGTTAAGCCCGTTGTGGACGTCACCGGACCAGACGGTTTCAAGTTGCCGTCACCGCCGAAGCTGACGGACACCTCATACGGTCCACCGGCCGGGAGCGAGCGGGCGCTCAAGGTGCAGGTCCCCGTGCCGCCGTTGGCGTTGGGCACGAGCGAGACATTGCAGCTGGACGTTCCGACGTCGACGGTCACGTGCACGGTGGTGGGCAGCGGCTCGCCGTTACCGGTGTAGAGCGTGGCGGTGAACTGAGTCGCGGATTCGTTGCCGTAAGTGACCGTGCTCGGATTCTCCGAGACGGCCATGAAGGCGGCGGTCGAGTCGAGCACGACCGTGAGGCCGGTCGGGGCATTGACCGGACCAGATCCCGCGAGGTCCGTGTCACCGGCGTAGCTGACCGAAATCGCGTACGGGCCGCCGCCGCCGAGCGCAATGTTGCCGAGAGTGCAGGTGCCGCTCGCGCCGCCGGCAATCGGATCGATCGCGGCGACACAACTGGCTGAACCAACGTGGATTGTCACGGACTCAGCCTGAGGCAGCGGCTCTCCGTTGCCGGTCACAACACTCACCGTGAGCACGGCGGCCTGGATATCGCCGTAGGTCACCGAGGTCGGTGAGCTGGAGACCGAGAGCGATGTTGAGTCCTTGGCGACCGTGAGTCCACTAGGCGCAGTGCTCGGACCGGCAGCCGCGACGTTGCTGTCGCCGGCGAAGCTCGCCGAGATGACAAACGGCCCGCCCGCGCTGAGTGCGGTGTCGGTGAGATGGCAGGTGCCGCTGCCGCCCGTGCCGCTCGGTACGAGAGAGACCGAGCAACTCGTTGCGCCGACGTTCACCGTCGCGGTGTCACCGGCGCTGATTGTTTCGCCGTGGGTCGTCGCGACCGTGACAGTGAAGACCGAGTTGGAGTCGTGACCGTACGTGGTCGAGTAGTTGTTCGCGACAACTGCCACCGTCGCGCTGTCGGTACCGATGGTGAAGGCCACGCCATTGACCGGACCCGCCCCCGCGAGATTGGTCGCGTCAGTGGGCGCGAAGCTGACCGAGATCGAATAGACGCCTGCGGGGGGCAATGCCGGCGCAGCACCGGCAGGCGACCACGACGAGCAGTCGACCCCGCCAGGAGCGCTCACCGATCGGGTGCAGGTGTACACGTTCGGGCCCGCGTCGATCGTGAAGGTCACAACGCCATTGAGTGCGGTGATCGAAGTGTCACTGGAGAGAGTGGTGTGGGCCGCAAGCGAACCGCCGTAAACCGGGGAAGCGGTTTCGGTCGGTGCGCTCAACTGGGACGTTGACGGTCCAACAGTCAGCGACGTCGATGACGAGCTGGACGAAAAGAGTGCCGTGCCGCCGTAAGTCGCGGTGACTTGGTACGCGCCGGCGGTCAGCGCCGTGTCGGTGGCGGGGCTGCAGTTGCCCGATCCCGAACTGAGCGTGATCGTGCACAAAGTGAGTGCACCTTGCTTCACCGTCACGGTGCCTGACGGAGTACCCGCGGCGGGATCGGTGGCCGATACCGACGCGGCGAAGACGACCGAACTCTCCGCACCGTACGGCGACGTCGACGGCGTGGCCGTAAAGGTCGGCATGGAGGTGGACGCGGTGGTGATGGTCTGCGTCGCAGTGCCACTCGAACCCGCGAAGTCCGAGTCACCGGCGTACGTTGCGGTAAAGGTCAAGCCCACGCCGGGCGTCACGAGGACGGCCGCGGTGCAGCTACCGGAACCACCGTCGCTGCTGGCCAACGTGAATGAACAGATCGTTGTCGGTCCGACGGTGATGGTGACGGCGCCCGTCGGTCCCCCTGAACCCGGCGCCACGGGGGCGACGAGAACGTTGAAGGTCGTTGACTGGCCGTACGGGATCGCGCCGCTCGGGCTCATTGAGGAGATCGTCGTCGTCGACGAAGCTTTGAGCACGGTCTTAGCGATGGTGCCGCTCGATGCGGCGAAGTTCGCGTCACCGGCGTAGCTCGCGGTGAAGGTCAACAGCGTGCCCGGAGTCACGAGCACATTGCCAGTGCAACTGCCCTGACCGAAGTTGGCGTGCACCAACGTAAAGGTGCAGATCGTGGTGCCGCCCTGGCTCACCGTGACGTTGCCGGTGGCAACGCCGCTACCTGGCGAGACCGCTGCGACGTTCACCTGGAAGGTCGTTGACTGGCCGTACGTCGCGGTCCCACTGGGGGCGGTCGAAGAGATCGTGGTCGACGACGACGCTTGATTGATCGTGCGTGTGATCGAACTCGAAGAGGCGAGGAAGTTCGTGTCTCCGGCGTAGCTCGCGGTGAAAGGGACCGACGCCGAGGGCGTAAACGGCACGGCGCCCGCGCAGCTGCCCGCGCCGTTGGTCGTACCCGTCAACGAGAACGTGCACACCGTTGATGCGCCTTGGGAGACCGTGACGGTGCCCGTGGGCGAACCACCACCGGGCGCGACGGCCGCAACCGTGACGTTGAAGGTGACGCTTTGGCCGTAGACGGCGCTCGCGGCTGGGGTCGTGGCGGTGACGGTGACCGACGAGGACGCCTTGGACACCGACATCCCTTGCGTCGCTGACGTGGAAGCGTTGAATCCGCCGCCTCCGTTGTAGTGCGCCGAGATGTTGAATCCGCCCGCGCCGAGTGTCGAGATAGTGAGGGTGGCGGTCGCCGTGTACGGGCTGGTCGCGCTCTTGGGCACCACCGCGACCGCGGGACCGAAGGAGACACCGTTGGCTTGGAACTGGACATACGTCGTGCCGGTGAACGGCAATGAGGTGTTCGACACCGTGGCGGTGAACGTGTCGCTCTGTCCGGCCACTGCGCCCGTAGGCACCGCGCCGAGCACCGTGGTGGTGGTCACGCCGTGTCGATGCGGCGTCAGAGTCAGGGCGTCCGCCGATGCCACGACGCACATCGATGCAATGACGCCGAGCGTCGCCACGGCGGAGATGACACGTTGTATTTTTCCGCGCCGCGCAGGCTGGACACGTTGTTGATAGGACCGCACGTTGGCGTCTCCCGACATGAGGCACCTCTTGGTTGGTACCGAAAAATTTATCGAGTGGACGTGTTGCGGTTCAGTGAAGATTCAATCTGTTGTCGCCGTGTGACGACGCGTTACACGTCGGTGGTTCGCACCCAGGCCGCGGGCCGCTTCTCGAGAAACGCCGACATCCCTTCGCGAGCCTCCTCGGACGCAAACAGGCGCGCCGACAGCTCGGCGGTCCAGGCGAAGGCGTCCTCTTCATCGAGAGTCGGAACAACCACGCCCAACTGCTTCGCCGCCGCAATCGCGTGAGGCGATCCCGCCAAGAGATCGTTCACAACTGTGGTGACGGTGGCGTCCAGCTGATCGTCGTCTACGGCGAGGTTGATGATTCCCATCCGAGCGGCCTCTTCGGCGCTGAAGCGATGGCCCCGCAAGAAGGCCATTTGAGCGTCGGCCCGCGACATCTTGGGCAAACAGACCACCGAAATCATGGCGGGGGCGACACCGACGCGCACCTCGGTGAAGCCGAAGCGCGCCGAGTTCTTGGCGACAGTGATGTCGAGGCCCGCGGCGAGGCCCATGCCGCCCGCAACGCAGTGTCCGTCGATTCGTCCGACGTAGGGCTTGGGCGAGTGGCGAAACCGACCAAACAGCGCGATCGGATTGAGGGTCGCCGCTGACGTGTCGCCAGGCTCGCTTCGCTCGGAGAGATTGGCGCCGGCACAGAACGTTGATCCGCGGTTCGTGATCACAATCACCCGCACGTCGTCGTTGTGCTCCGCCTCGTCGACGGCGTCGACAAACTCTCGCGTCAGCTGACGACTCAATGAATTGCGGTGCTCTTCGTCGGCCAGGGTGATCGTGGCCACGGCGTTGTGCAAGTCGTAGTCGACGAGTGACATCACTCTCCCTTGGGTGCGGGACCAGTCGTTGGTCCTCCGGCGAACGCTTGGGCGATCAACATCCACTCGCGTCCGAGCGTTGAAACCGACAGGGCCGTGTCGTCAAGATGACGACGTTGCGTCACCACGAGGCAGAACTCTTCGGCCGAGCCGCGAACGAACTCCGTGTCGCCCTCGGCGAGTCGCCACGTTTCGCCGTTCGGACCAGTGAGCTCCACGAGCACTGGGATCTCGGGCGGTTGAAGTCCGTGCACCGAGTAACTCCAGCCCCTGGTGATGGTGCCGATCCGCGCGACGTGACGGAGCCGGTTGGACGCTTCGCGCCGTGCACCGAGGGCGTCGGCCACGTCTTGGCCGTGGGCCCAGGTTTCCATAAGGCGCGCGGTCAGAAACGATTTTGCGCCCATCGACGGTCCGTACCACGGAACGCGTTGATCGTCACTCAGCGTGTGCGACGCGGCGATCAATCTCGCGCGTCCGTCGCGCCACGAGCTCAATCGATGCGGGACATCAAGTGCACGAAACGCACCGAGCGTGTACGCATCGAGTCCGGGACCGCCCGCGGCCGCCACGAGGTCAGCGACGCTGGCGGAAAAGGCGTCGGCGTCGCTGATGGCCAGCGTCGCCGTGGCGTCAAAGAACGTGAGGTGGCCGATCTGATCAGTGACGTCCCACCCGGCGGCTGGCGTCGGTGTCGCCCAGCCACTGACGTCGAGGCCGGCGACGAGCTGATCGAGAGCGGCATGCTCGTCAGCGAGGTCCTGGCGCAGAACGTCGAGATCGCTCGACATCACTGCTCGCGCGTCAGAGCCAACAGCCGTGTCGGCACGTCAACTACTCGGGCGCGCAGCCACTCGCCGAGGCTCTTGGCTTGACCGTCCTGGCGTGACGAGGCGGCGACACCCTCTTCGAGCAGGTCGTGAATGAGAAAGTTCAGCGAGTTGATGTTGGCGAAGCGGTGCCGATCGATCTGCAGCGCCGCAGTCTCCGGCAGAAGAGCGCGCAGCCGTTCGGTAGTGAGAAACGCGTCGAGCCATTGGAACGTGTCGGCGTCGCGAGCGAACAGTCCGAGGTTGGCATGCCCCCCCTTGTCGCCCGAGCGCGCTCCCACCACCGTGCCGAGCGGGGCGCGCGAAGTTGGTTCGTCCCGCATCGTCGCGAGTGATTCGACGGGGTCAGGTAACGGGTCACCAAGTGGCGCGACCGAATCAATCACGGTTCGTCGTCCTCCCAGCACCGTAACGAACTGCGGCACGAGGTCCGCGTCGATGGTGGCCGGTCGATACACGCCGTACGCGCCGCCGGCGGCGGGCGACCCGCTCACTCCGTAAAACCCCGGAATCGTCGCGAGAGCCATCTCGGTCACGGTGTTCGCCGTGGCGCGGCCGACCTTCTCTTCGTCACTGGACTTGAGTGTGATGCGCCACAGCGCTTGGGCTTCCTCATTGGAATGTGGATCCACCTTGTCGGTGCGAACGACCCGGGTAATAACTGCGTCGAACTCTTCGGGTCGATACGGACACGCCGCCCAAAACGCCTCCTCGACCAGTTGGGCCTTGGCCTCAATATCGAGTCCGACGAGTGCGATGGCCAAGTCCTTGCGAAACCCGCCCAACTCATTGGTGGCCACCTTCAAGGTGCGCGGAGGAGCTTCACCCTTGACGCCGTGAATGCGCACTCGGTCCGGGCCGACCGTGTCGAGCTGAATGGTGTCAAAGCGCGCAGTGACATCGGGGCCGAAGTACCGCGCACCGCCGATCTCGTAGAGGAGTTGAGAGGTGACGGTGCCGATGGAGACCTCGCCGCCGGTGCCCTCGTGTTTGCCGATCACGCTGGAGCCATCCTCAGCGATCTCGGCAAACGGAAATCCGACGTGCACCATGCCCGGCACTTCAGTAAAGAACGAGTAGTTGCCGCCCGTTGCTTGCGCCCCACACTCAATGACGTGACCGGCGACGACGGCGCCGGCGAGTTGATCGAAGTCGTCGCGAGCCCAACCATGATGAAAGGCGGCTGGTCCGCACACGACCGCTGCGTCGGTCACTCGTCCGGTAACCACGATGTCGGCTCCGCTGCGCAGCGCCTCGACGATGCCGAAGCACCCCAGGTACGCGTTGGCGGTGAGGAACTTCGAAGTGTCGGTGATTGCTTCACCGGTCTCAAAGTGAGCGAGGTGCACTCCGGCATTGCCCCATTCGCTAAGACGCGACATCAAATTGTCGCCGTCGACGTAGGCGATCTTTGGAGCGAGACCCAGTTTGTGAGCGATCTCGTCGATCGCTTGCGCGCAACCCGCGGGATCGAGTCCCCCGGCGTTGGAGACGACTTTGATCCCGCGATCAAGGCAGGTTCCCATCACCTGCTCCATTTGGGTCACGAAGCTGCGCGCGTAGCCGCCGCCGGGACGCTTGGCTTGGGTGCGCGCGAGGATCAACATGGTGAGCTCGGCGAGCCAGTCCCCGGTCAAGTAGTCGATCGGACCGCCGTCGACCATCTCGCGCGCAGCGGCGAGGCGGTCGCCGTAAAAGCCGGAGCAGTTCGCGATGCGCACCGGCGCCGCCATTAACTGCCCTCGTCCTCGGCGGCGAGCTCCACTTCATCAAGGACGATGAGCGGGGCGCCGTTTTCGACTTGCTGGCCCTCTTCGACGAGGATGTCGACCACTTGTCCGTCGGCGGGCGCGGCGATGTGGTGCTCCATCTTCATCGCCTCCATGACGATGATCGTGTCGCCCTTGGTGACGACGTCACCCATCGCCACGCGGATGGACAAGATGGTGCCGGGCATCGGGGCCACGAGACCACCGGCCACTGCGTCGGTGCCCGGAACGGTAAAGCGCGGTACGAGCGCTAGATCCACAGTCGTGGTCGGCAGTTGAACGTAGAGATGGCCGTGCGACATCGTGACGCGGTGAACGGTGCGCACGCCACCGATTTCGAGGTCAATCTCATCGTCGCTGGAGCGATAGATGGTGGCGACGTCGTCATCAACCGTCACGCGTCCGTCGCGGCGCCAGCCGTATCGGACCTCGTGGTCCGTCGCGCCATGGCGAAAGGTGATCGATTCGAGCGGGAGCCGTGCGTTGCGCCACCCGGCCGGGGTCGCCCGCAGCACGGGCGCGTGGCGGTGGTGATAGTCGCGCAGCCAGAGAGCACCGACGCGCGCCGCCCGCTGAAGTTGAGCCGGCTCGAGTCCAGAGATGAGCTCGGCGCGGTGCTGGTCAATGAAATCGGTTGTCGTCGCGCCTTTGAGAAACGCGGGGTGACGCAGAGTGGCGACGAGGAAATCTCGATTGGTCGTGACGCCGCCGAGGTGCAGTTGCTCCAGGCTTCGAGCGAGTGCGCGCGCCGCCTCGACGCGCGTTGGTGCGGTGGCAATCAGTTTGGCGAGCATCGGATCGAAGTTGACGGTGACGTGCGAGCCCGCCACGACTCCGGACTCAACGCGCAGGTTGGTTCCCCGCGCTGGTTCGAACGCGGCGAGAGTGCCGGTGGCCGGCAGAAAGCCGCTCTCGGCGTCTTCGGCGCACAGTCGCACCTCAATGGAATGACCGCGCGCAACGACGTCGGCCTGGGTGAAGGGCAGCGGTGCGCCTTCGGCGATGTGCAACTGCGCGGCGACGAGATCGATGCCGGTGACTTCTTCGGTGACGGGGTGCTCCACTTGCAATCGGGCATTGACTTCAAGGAAGAAGAACTCACCAGTGTCGTCATCGACCAGGAATTCGACGGTGCCGGCCGAGGAGTACCCGATCTCGCGCGCGAGACGCAGCGCCGCGTCGCCCATCTGCGCGCGGCGTTCGGGGGTGAGGAACGGACTGGGCGACTCTTCGACCAGCTTTTGGTGTCGACGTTGAATGGAACATTCCCGCTCACCGAGGTGCACGAGATTGCCGTGCGTGTCGCCGAGAATCTGGATCTCGATGTGCCGGGATTGCTCGACGTAGTGCTCGAGAAAGACGGTCGGGTCGCCAAAGGCGTGCTGGGCCTCGCGCCGCGCGGCGGCCACGGCCTCAGCGAGGTCGGCGGGATCGCTGACGACGCGCATTCCCTTGCCGCCCCCACCCGCCGCGGCTTTGACGAGAACCGGGTAGCCGACCGCCTCGGCGTTCGCCGGATCGTCAGTGAAGGTCAGAGTTGGCACGCCGAGTCGTTGGGCCACTGCCTTCGCGGCGAGCTTGTCGCCCATCGCGCCGATAGCCGCGGGAGTCGGACCGACAAAGACGAGTCCCGCGTCAAGCACCGCCTGGGCGAAGTCTGCGTTCTCTGAGAGAAATCCATAGCCCGGATGAATCGCTTCGGCTCCCACGAGTTTCGTGGCGGCGATGATCGACTGGCCGTCGAGATACGAACCGGGCAGTCGAACAGCCACGTCGGCGTCAGTGACGAACGGGGCGTCGGCATCGGCGTCGACGTACACCGCGGCGCAGCGCAGTCCGAGCAGACGCGCGGAGCGAAACACTCGGCGGGCGATCTCCCCACGGTTGGCGACGAGGAGCGTCGTGAAGCTCACAGTCGAAAGACCCCGTAGCCCTGGGCGCCTTCAATCGCGCGATTCCGCACGACCGAGAGGCACAGCCCGAGCACCGTGCGCGTATCGCGGGGATCGATGATGCCGTCGTCGCTAATCGCGCTGGTGGCGACGAGTGCGAGTGATCCCTTCTCTTGAATCTCCTCGACGGCTGCGACGATCTTGGCGTCCTCGTCCTCGTCGAACACCTCGCCCTTGCGCGCGGCCTGTCCGCGACGGACCTGGCTCATGACGCCCGCGATTTGCTTGGGGCCCATGACTGCGATCTTCGCGGTGGGCCAGAGGAACGTGAAGCGGTTGCCGAAGGCGCGTCCCGACATGCCGTAGGTTCCCGCGCCGTAGCTCGAGCCGATAATCACCGTCAGGTGCGGCACGGTCGAGTTGGTGACCGCGTTCAGCATCTGGCTGCCCTTTTTGATGATGCCGTCGGCCTCGAAGTCCTTGCCGACCATGTAGCCGGTGATGTTCTGGAGAAATACGAGCGGGACGTCGATCTGATTGCAGAGCTGGATGAAGTGCGCTGCCTTCTCGGCGGACTTCGGATACAGCACGCCGTTATTGCCGAGGATGCCGACGTCGTAGCCCTCGATCTGCGCCCATCCGCATACCAGCGTTGAGCCGTAGCGGGGCTTGAACTCATCAAAGCGTGATCCATCGACGACGCGCGCAATGACGTCGCGCACATCGACTGGCTGGCGCAGATCGCGACTGACGAGTCCGAGCAACTCCTCACCGCTGAGTGCGGGCTCGTCCGGCGAATCAATCGCGTCGGGTCCGGCCTTTCGCCAATTGAGGTGGCTCACCACCTCTCGACACAGTCGCAGCGCGTCCATCTCGTCTTCAGCGAAGTAGTCGCCGAGTCCGGAGACTTCCGCGTGCAGGTTGGCGCCACCGAGAGTTTCGTCGTCGCTCTCTTCGCCGGTCGCCATCTTTACGAGCGGCGGGCCGGCCAAGAAGACCTTCGACTGGCCCTTGACGACGATGTTGTAGTCGCTCAGTCCTGGTTGGTAGGCCCCACCCGCGGTGCTCGAGCCGAACACGACGCACACCGTCGGGATGCGCATCTTGCTGAGCTCGATCATCTCGTAGAAGTACCGGCCGCTTTCAGCGAAGTGCGAGAGGCTCGCGCGCGTCGAGCCCGAAAAGCTCGATCCGCTGTTGACGCGTAAGTCAGCCCCCGCGGATTCGACGAAACTCACGTACGGCATGCGATTGTCGCGCGCAATCTCGATAGCCCGCGCCCACTTCTTGGCTGCGTAGGGCGTGAGTGCGCCGCCGAGCACGGAGGGATCGTTGGCCAGGATGACGCACTCGGTGCCGGCGATGACGCCAATGCCGATGATCATGCCGCCACCGATGGTGTAGTCCGAGCCCCACGCGGCTAATGGACTGATCTCGAGGAACGCTGAATCCGGGTCAATGACCGCGGCGATCCGCTCGCGTACGGGCATCTTGCCTCGCGATCTCATGCGATCCATCGCCGCCGGACCGCCGCCCGCCTCCGCCTCGTCGAGCAGCCCGTCGATGACGGCGAGTTGTTCGAGCACGTCGCTGCGGTTCTGCTGAAACTGCTCGGAGTGGGGATTGACCGCCGAGCGCAATGCGGGCGCCAGCAACGCGCGAGGCATCAGGCGATCCTACTGAGGGGACAGATCAGCTCACTAAGGCGAACCATCGGACGGGATTCAACTTCCAGAGTCGCGAATCGATCAATTCCGAGAACTCAACTTTGTCGTTGCGGTGAAGGGAATGTCACGTGATCGGCTCTTCGTGTTCAAAATTGATTTGAACTCGAATCATCGGTTGATGCAACCGTTCCCGGAAGCCCGACGACATTTCCAGTTTCGGACGCCGTCCGCGCCTTGCGCTGCCGCTTGATGTATGAAGAGCACGCAAGCATTGCAACGGCGACGCAAAGTGCCAGCCCATAAATATTGCCGATCACTTGCCAACGGTCAGAATACGAATACCCAGGCGAGGATCGATTCGGCAGAACCCAGATCACCGGGAAGAAGAGTGCGAGCACTGACACGATGCCGAAATAGATCTCCGGTCTCAAGAATTTGGATGATGCGTCGGGTTTACTGATCTTGTTGAAAACTGCCCAATTGAGCAGCGCAACAACGAGTCCAGCCGCCACAGCCATCCCGCCTTGTACAAGTGATGATTTGGGCCACCCATGATCACCTCGATGAATCAAGGCAAGTCGATCTGCGCAAAAGAATACGCCTAGGCCAAAAATGCCCAGCATCAAGAAGAGTCCTGCGATCGGGTGGATCTTGACGTATCGCTGTAGACGTAAGGACGGCTCAAGCCCGGTGATTGGTGGTGGAGCGATTGGGGCTGGTCGCCGCGACGTCCAAAACTTGTCAGGTGAAGTTGTCAACTCGACTGGGCATCTCGAGAAGATTTTGCGAGCCTCGTTGACGTAGTTGAAGTGAATCTCAAATCCATCGACGCTTCGCCCTCGCTCGAGAGTGGGCCGTGAAAGCTTGATGGATGGAGCCGAATAGTTCGTTCCTTCCATGTCCCAAAATCTCGACAAAAGTCTGACCGGCGGTAACTCAACTGGCGTCGCAAAAAGAAGCGCTGCGTTGGGCACCTTTTCTGCGAGTGACTCGACCCGAAAGCCCTCGGGCCACGCACCAAAGATTTCGTTCTGCGCAAAGTCTTCGCGGAAGCAGACTCCGACACTCGTCGCCGGCAAAGTGATCATCTGATCTCCGAACAACTTCTTTACATAGAAAACGATGTTTGGTGCTTCAAATCGAAGTGACGCTCGTGGTGCCATTGACACTTCCAACGGTTCGACACCGACAGCATCTCTTGAGTCATCCATTGAGAATCCCTTTTCGATCAAAGGCTTCGATCATCGTTTAGCTGTGGTGCGGTGGTCGCTCGTGAAGATCATGACGGAGTCGATGAAGCTCTTCGCGAAGTCGCGCGTTCTCACCTTGGAGCTTCACGATGATCTTTTCAAGCTCCATAACTCGTTCGTCGTCGTCATTCACATCGAGAAGTTACGTCGCGTCGAACGCACCTTCGGCGAATGCTCGACCGGCTACTGCTGCTTCGCAGCCGATATCCGACAAGTCGGCTAGGTCGGCCTTATTCCTCACACCACCCGCGGCGATTACCGCAAAGGGAAAGGGCGCGAGCAGTCGATACAAATCGAGGTCCGGTCCGCGCATCGTGCCGTCACGGTCGATCGCCGTCGCCAGCACGCGCGCGACGCCGGCATCGGCACATCGAGTCGCAGCCTCGCTCACCGTGAGAGGAGTAGCGCTCAACCACCCCGCCACGCGAATGGTGCCGTCGCGCGAATCAAGTGAGACCGCCAACTGGTCTCCGAACTCGCGCACGAAGCTCGCGAGTGCGTCATCGTCGCGAAACGCGGCCGTGCCAATGAGCACTCGCTGCGCTCCGAGCTCAAGTGCGCGACGCACTGCGTCGGTCGTTCGGATCCCTCCTGACAGCTGAACCTTGGCGGAACCGGCGGCTCGCACGCACTGGGCAAGTAACTCAGGGCGCATCACACCGCTGCGGGCGCCATCGAGATCAACGACGTGGATCCATTCGGGACTCGTGGCCGCCACCTCTTCGAGATAGGCGAGCGCGGGACGTCGAAACAGCTCGCGGTCGTAGTCGCCCTGTTCTAAACGGGTGGCGTCCTCGCCCAGCAGATCGACGGCGGGGATGAGTTGCATCCCGCCACTGTACGTATTAGTGTGTTACTATGGCAAACCGGAAGCGGGAACTCGACCCGCCGAATCACGAATCGCGGGTCGACGACCTGATGGCGACGATCGCCAATATTAAGGACGAGGCCATCACCAAGAAGTTCCTGCGCGACCTGTGCACGCGCGCCGAACTCGAGGCGATGGCGCAGCGCTGGGAAGTGGCCCAACTCGTCGAAATGGGTGTCCCCTACCTGCAGATCGCTCAGCGCACCGGCGCCTCGACCGCCACGGTGACGCGGGTCGCCCAGTGGTTGCGCCACGGCGAGGGCGGGTACGCCGCGGTGTTGAAGCGGATGCAGTCATGAGTCGGCGATTCACGATTGCCATTCCCTCCAAGGGCCGGCTCCGCGAACCGTCGTGGAGCTTGCTCGAAGCGAGCGGACTGTCACCGCAGGAGCCTGGCGAGCGCGTTCTTATCGCGCACTGTCGCAACGCCGACGTGGACGTTCTCTTCGTGCGCGCTGACGACGTTCCCGAGTACGTCCAAGACGGCGTCGTGGACTGCGGGATCACCGGACTCGATCTGGTGGCCGAAAAGGAGTGCAACGTCGAAACGTTGCTACGCCTGGGCTTTGGCAACTGCTCGCTTGAAGCAGCCGTCAGCAATGAGGACAGCGCGACGACATTGCGGGACCTCGATGGACGACGGATTGCCACGGCGCACCCGCGACTCGCAGCCAAGGTGCTGGCCGACCTCGGTCTGAGCGCACAGCTCGTGACGGTGGCGGGCTCCGCGGAGATCGCGCCGCGACTCGGGCTCGCCGATGCGATCATCGATCTCGTCTCGAGCGGTTCGACGCTGCGCACGAACGGGTTGCGCCCGCTCGGCACTCTCTTTGAGTCCGAGGCGGCCCTCATCGGTCGACCCGATGCGACGTCACGCGAGGCGTCGCGCACCCTCACAACGGTGCTCGGCTCGGTCGTGAACGCCCGCGCCAATCGGTACCTGTTGTGCAACGTGCCCGCTGATGCGGTGGACGCCGTTACGAAGTTGCTGCCGACCAAGGGCTCGCCGAGTGTGATGCCGCTTGCCACCGCGGGCACCGTGGCGCTTCACGCCCTCGTACCCGCGAAGTCGATCTGGCAGCTTCTGCCCCAGCTCGAGCAGCTGGGCGCGACATCGATTCTCACATTGCCAGTGGAACGGATGGTGCCGTGATGGCCAAGGTCTTCACCGTCGCTTCGATCATCGACGACGTGCGCACGCGCGGCGACGCCGCCGTCGCGGAGTGGTCCAACTACTTCGATCACACGAACTACGAACTACCCGAGCGGGCGGTGGCTGGTCCGGGACTGCCGACTGACGCCGTGCTGGCTGCAGCTGATGCCGTGCGACGCTGGCACGCGGCGCAACGTCCGCGGGACGTGACGATGGAAGTGTTCCCCGGCGTCGTGCTTGAGCGTCACTGGAGTCCGCTGCGTTCGGTCGGCGTCTACGTACCCAAGAATTTGGTCTCGACCTTGGTCATGGGCGCAGTCCCCGCGCAGGTGGCCGGTGTCGAGCGCATTGTGGTGTGCACCCCGCCGAGCGGCGCGCCGCTCGTGGCCGCGGCGGCCGAGCTGCTCGGCATTGACGAAGTGTGGGCCGTCGGCGGCGTGCAGGCCATCGCGGCGATGGCGTACGGAACGGAGCTCATCGGGGCCGTGGACAAGATCGTGGGACCGGGCGGCGGTCCCGTGAACGCCGCCAAGCTCCTCGTCAGCCAGGACGTCGCGATTGACCTGCCGGCGGGCCCGAGCGAGATTGTGGTGGTCGCCGACGACGGCGTCGACGAATCGGTCGTCGAACAAGAGCTCGCCGCGCAGATGGAGCACGGACCCGATTCCAAGGGCTACGTCGTGCGAGTCGGCAACGATCCCGAGGCTGCGTTGCGCGCCGTGGAGACCCACGCCGGCGAGCACGTCTTTTTGCTCGGCGACGTTGCCGAATCTCTCGCGCCGCGCATTCGCAACGCTGGGGCCGTCTTCGTTGGTCGTTTCTCGCCGGTGCCGGCGGGGGACTACGCCACTGGGGGCAACCACGTGTTGCCGACCGGCGGATGGAGTCGATCAACCGGCGGACTGGGCCTTGAGAGCTTCATGAAGCCGGTGACCGTTCAGCGCATTACTGAAGCGGGACTTGAGCGGCTCGCTCCGACGATCGAGGCGTTGGCCGAGATCGAAGGCATGGTCAATCACAAGGCAACGGCCCGTCGATGAGTCAAGTAACTCTTCCTGACGCGCTCGTCAGTTATCAGTGGCCCCCCTCAAGCGAGATCATTGCGGCGCAGTACGGACTGGCTGTCAACGACATTTTGCGCTTTGACGGCAATGTCTCAGCGCAGCCCTCGCCACTCGCGCGTCCGGCGACGGTCGCTCGCGCATTGGCGGATGTGAATGAGTACGACCGCGGTCGGTATCACGAGTTGCGCGAGGCGATCGCGGCGCGCCACAACGTGTCAATCAATCAGGTTGTGCTCGGTGCCGGCAGCGATGAGCTGATTGTGCTCGCCGCACGCACCTTCGCTCCAGGCGGAACCGTCGCCACCGTTCCGGCGGTGAGCTACTCGATGTACCGATTCGCCGCGGGAATGGCCGGCGCGACGATGATCGATGATCCCGCGAGCGCGGATCTCGTCTACGTCTGTCGACCGAACAATCCAACCGGTGAACTCTGCGACGTTCCTGACGTGCCCGGTCAGTTGGTGATCGACGAGGCGTACGCCGAGTACGCCGGAGTGAGCGCGCTCGACCTCGTGGATTCCGGCGCGATCGTGCTGCGCACCTTCTCCAAAGCGCACGGACTGGCCGGCGCGCGCGTCGGCTACGCGATCTGCGACGAACGTCGCGCGGAGGTGCTCAGCTCGCGCCTCGCGCCGCTCGCGGTGTCCTCGCTCTCGGCCGCGTTGGCCCTCGCCTGCATCCGCACACCGCCGGACGTCACCGCGCAAGTCGCCGAACGCGAGCGGCTCACGCGTGAGTTGAGCGAACTCGGTCTCACGCCGGTGCCGTCGTTCACCAACTTCCTCTACATCCCGGTCGACGATCCTGAACAGTGGCGCGACGCTCTCTTGCCGTACGGCACGGTGATTCGCGTCTTTCCCGGCGCCATTCGCATCTCGGTGCGCGACCGCGACGACGACGACGTGCTCTTAGACGCGATCCGAGCCGTTAAGGGCCTGGGAGTTCAAAACGAGCGCGCCACACGCACGCGGCGAATTACCGCGGAGACCCGCATCGACGTGCGCCTGCGTCCGCGCGGGGAAGGTCGCGTTTACGTCGAGACCGGCAGTGGGCTCTACGACCACCTCATTACTCAGCTCGGCTTTCACGCGGGAATGGATCTGCGCATTGAGGGAGTGGGTGATCACGAGACGGGCGATCACCACACGGTTGAGGACATCATGCGCGCCCTCGGCGACGCCCTCGACGCGGCGCTCGGGGATCGCAAGGGCATCACTCGCTACGGGGAGTCCCGGGTTCCCATGGACGAGGCACTCTGTCACGCGGTTGTTGACCTGTCCGGACGTCCCCTCAGCCGAATCTCGATCTCTCCGGACCCGGGAATGGCGGCGCACGCGCTCGAGTCACTCGCCCAGAACGCCAAGTTGACTCTGCACGTCGAGGCCAGCGGCGAGAACTCGCACCACGTCGCCGAAGGCGCCTTCAAAGCAGTCGGGCGAGCGTTGGCGGTTGCACTCAGTGTGAGTGGCGATCAGGTTCGTTCAACCAAGGGAACCTTGTGAGCGACGTTGTCGTCATTGACTACGGGGCGGGCAACACGCGATCAGTGCGCGCGGCCCTCACGCGGCTCGGTCTCACCACGACACTGAGCGCTGATCCAAATGCGATTGCTGACGCCGAGCGCGTCGTGTTACCCGGAGTTGGTTCGGCACGCGCGGCGATGGCGCACCTCAACGCCACCGGCGCGGCGCAGTCGCTGCGCGACCGATTCCAAGCGAACGGGATGATCCTCGGTATCTGCCTCGGCCTGCAGCTTGCGTGTGAACACTCCGAAGAGGACGGCGGCGTCGACACTCTGGGGCTCGTGGCGGGGACCGTGCGACGTCTGCGCACCGACCGGGTGCCCCGACTCGGCTGGGCGCGCGTGGAGCCGTGGGGTGAGAGTTACTACTTCGCCCACGGCTACAGCTGTGACTCGCCGTCCACCGTTGCGACCAGTGAGGGGGCGTGCGCGGCGATTCGCTCCGGCTCCTTCACGGGCGTGCAGTTCCACCCCGAAAAAAGCGGCCCTGCGGGCCTGAACTTTCTCGCCACGTGCCTTACCCCCGCCTGATCCCCTGCCTAGACGTGACCGCGGGTCGCGTGGTTAAAGGCGTGAGCTTTAAGCAGCTGCGCGACGTCGGCGACCCCGTGGAGCTGGCCGCTGCGTATAGCGAGGGGGGCGCCGATGAGCTCGTCTTTCTCGACATCACCGCCACGTTGCACGAGGTTGATTCGATGGTCGACGTCGTGCGACGGGTGGCCGAAGAGGTGACCATTCCTTTCACGGTGGGCGGAGGCATTCGCACGGTGAACGACGCGTCAGCGATCATCGAGGCGGGCGCGGACCGCGTCTCAGTGAACTCGGCCGCTCTCGCTGATCCGTCGCTCATCACCGCCATTGCCGATCGCTACGGCAGCCAGGCGGCGGTGGTGGCAATCGACACTCAAAGCGGAGCGGTGTTCAGCCACGGCGGAACCAGACCCACCGGGCGCGAAGTGGTGGCCTGGGCCAAAGAGGCTGAGTCGGCCGGAGCCGGAGAGATCCTGCTCACCTCCATCGAGCAAGACGGCCAGCGCACGGGCTATGACCTCACGACCACCGCCGCGGTCCGTCGATCGATCTCCATTCCAGTGATTGCGTCAGGAGGTGCGGGTTCGGTGGCGCACGTTGTCGAGGCGTTGCGCGTCACCGACGCGGCGCTCTTCGCGTCAATTGTCCACGACGACCCGAGCGAGCTGCCCGCACTTCGTCGCGCCATCGAGGCCGCCGGCATCACACTTCGACCGTTGACGGTTTCAAAATGAGCGAGGAAGTCGGCCTGCGCGCCGCGATCATCCAAGACGACGCCACTGGCGAAGTACTCATGCTCGGGTGGATGAATGACGAGGCGTACGAACTAACCCACACAACCGGCGAGGTTCACTTTTTCTCCCGGTCGCGTCAGTCGCTGTGGCGCAAGGGTGAAACCAGCGGCCACGTGCTGCATGTTGTGTCGGTCACGCTCGACTGCGACGAAGATGCCGTGCTGGTGCGCGTTACGCCGGACGGACCGGCGTGTCACGACGGGTCGACGAGTTGTTTTACCCCGTGGCTCTGGCGGCGAATTCTGCAGCGCGACGCTGACAACTCCGAGGACAGTTACGTCGTTCGCCAGCTGCGCGCGGGAGTGGCCGCCCCGGCGCGCAAGGTGGGCGAGGAAGCGAGCGAACTCGTGGTCGCCGCGCTCAGTGAGAGCGACGAGCGCGTCATCGAAGAGGCCGCAGACCTCTGGTTTCACACGCTGCTGACGCTGCGCGCTCGCGGACTCGATCCGAGTGCCGTTGATGCGGAACTGCGCCGACGGGCGCGTTAAAGCAGGTCGAGCGCTCGTTCGCCGTCGTCGGCCAACACGTCGCGTCGGTGCAGGGAAACAACGTGGCCCTCGTGCAGTTCGAGGCGATCGGCCTCGGCGCGGGTGGTTTGGACCAGCACGAGTTCGCCCTGCTGGACATCGACGTGGGCGCGCACTTCAAAGCCCAATCGATCGAGCCGCACAATCCGACCGGGCGTGCCCTGAGTGACGTCGTTGGAGATCGCTACATCGTGTGGTCGCACGGCCAGACCGTCGAGAGTGGTGACGAGGCCAAGAAACGACTGCACGAAGTGAGTGTGTGGATCGGCGTACACCTCGTCGGGGGCACCGGTTTGCTCGATACGTCCTGCGCTCAAGATCACGACCCGATCGGCCACTTCCATCGCTTCGGCCTGATCGTGAGTGACGAGGATCGTCGTAATACCGAGTTCGCGTTGGAGCTCGCGCACGAAGGTGCGCACTTCAGAACGGACCATGGCGTCAAGCGCCGCGAACGGTTCGTCAAGCAACAAGACGTCGGGCTTCACCGCGAGGGCCCGCGCGAGCGCCATGCGCTGGCGCTGGCCGCCGGAGAGCTGGTGCGGGTAGCGATCCGCGAGTTCGTCGAGGTGAACGAGTCGGAGCAACTCGTCAACTCGCTCGCGTCGCTCGGCCCGCGGCACGCGCTGGGCTCGCAAGCCGTATTCGACGTTGCCGGCCACGCGCAGGTGTCGAAACGGGGCGTAGTCCTGGAAGCAGAACCCGATTTTGCGGTGCCGCGGGGCAATGTCGGTGACGTCACGACCGTTGATGAGGACTCGACCGTGATCAGGCGCCGTCAGTCCGGCGATGACGCGCAGCAACGTCGACTTGCCCGATCCTGACGGACCCAGCAACGCGGTCATCTGACCGTCCGGCGCCTCCTCGGTGATGTCGTCGAGCACCAACGTCTGATTGAACGCCTTGGTGATGTGCTCAAGCGTGACGCTCATGGAGCCTCCGATCTCGATGGCGCAGCACGCCGAGAATGAGTAGGACGACGATCGATACCGCGGCCAAGAGGGCCGCGCCGACGAAGCCTTGATAACTGTTGAAGTTGTCGAAGTTCGACCCGATGTTGAGCGTCAACGTCTGGGTGAGCAACGCGATGTTGCCCGAGACGATGAGCACCGCTCCATACTCACCGATGACGCGCGCCAAGCTGAGCGTGACGCCGTAGGCGAGAGCCCATTTGATCGACGGCAAGGTGACGGTCAGAAACGCGCGCGCGCGACTGGCGCCCAATGTGGCAGCGGTCTGCTCGGGTTCGACGCCCAGTTCGCGCAGCAGCGGGATCACTTGGCGACTGACGAGCGGCAGCGAGACGAACGCCGAGGCCAGCACGATGCCCCAGTACGAGAAGATGACCTGCAAGCCCATGGCGGCTAGCGGTCGACCGAACCACCCGTTTGAGGCGTACGCCAGCTCCAAGATCAGTCCGATGATGATCGGGCTCACCGCGAGCGGCACGTCGATCACCGCATCGAGCAGTCGCGAGAGTCGGCCGGGTCGGCGCACGATCCACAACGAGGCTCCGAGACCGAACATCGCGTTGAGCGGTACCGCGACGAGCGCCACGCGACCAGTGAGTTTGGCCGCCGCGTCCATTTGGGGATCCGCGAGTGCGTGAAGAATCGCGTGCCACCCGGGCGCGAACAGCCGTTGAAAGATGAGTCCCACCGGCACACCCACGAGCGCGATCACGTAGATCAACACGATGACGCGCGCGGCGTAGGGCCTGCGCATTAGCCGCGCCGCGCCGCGAGTCGCCGCGCGGTGATGTTGAGCCCGGTGAGTAACAGCAGAGAGATCACGAGCAGGGCGACCGCGACCGACGCGGCGGCGTCGGCTTGGTACGAACCGACGAGTGAGTAGATGTACGAGCTAGCCACTTCAGTGTGAAACGGCTCGTTGCCCGAGATGAACACGACGCTGCCGTACTCGCCAATGGCCCGCGCGAACGCCAAGCCGGTCCCGGCGAGGATCGCCGGCATGAGCGCAGGCAGAGTCACGGTGCGAAACGCTCGCCACGGCGACGCGCCGAGCGTGATTGCGGCATCTTCGGCACTGCGATCGAGGGATTCGAGCACCGCCTGGGCCGAGCGTGTCGTAAAGGGCAGCGTCACGAACATGATGGCGACGACGATGCCGACCCACGAGTTGGCAATGTTGAGGTGCACCGGGGAGTTCGGGCCGTACAGCGTCAGCAGCGTCACGCCCGCGACGACGGTGGGCAGCGCGAAGGGCAGGTCGATCAGCGCGTCGAGCAGAGATCGCCCGATGAAACGGTCCCGCACCAACACGTACGCAGTCATCGTGCCGAAGACGGCGTTGATCAACGCGGCGAGCGCCGAGCACTCGAGAGTCAAGGTCAGTGCGCGACGGGACTCCGGTGCGATGACCGCGTTCCAAAAGCCACTGAGTCCGTGGTTGAAGGCGTGACCGAGTAGCGCGGCGAGCGGAATGAGCAGCAGGATGGAGACGTAGGTGACGAGGAGGGAACGACCTCCCACGATCGTCCAACTGAACCGGGACGCGACGAGACCACGCCCCCGCGAGCGCGGGGGCGTGGTCGGTGCGTCAATGACGAGGGCGTCAGGTGCTCTGGCCAGCGAACTGCTCCAGGTAGGTGACGATCCCGGTCTTCGGGTGCGTGTGATCGCCGGCGGGGAAGGTGACGTTCGGACCGAAGAAGGTGGGGTCAACGACAGCCCAGCCCTTGGTGGAAAGTCGCCCGATCGAGTACAGGTTCGCGGCCAAGATCACTGGGAAGCTCGTGTGGGTGGCGGCCCAGGTGCTCTTTAACACCGGTCGGTAGCCGAGGCTCGCGAGGATGCCCTGGCCCGCGGCGCTGAACAGGTACTTGTAGAACGCTTTGGCCCCCGGATTTGAAGTGCCGGTCTTCGTGAGCGCAATCGGGTTCTCAATGAGAAAGCTCTGCGTCGGAGTGACGATCTGGATCGCCTTGCCCGCGGCTTTGGCGGCGTGCGCGTTGTCTTCGTAGTCGAGCAGCACATTGCCGGTTCCGGCGATGAAGGCGGCCATTGCCGCCGAACCACTGACCGGCTGACTGGTGACGTGCTGGATGATCTTCTTTAAGAAGTCCTGGGACTGAGTGGCCGTGTGGTGCAACGTCAACTGCGAGCCGTAGGCGGCGAGGAGGTTCCACTTCGCGCTGCCGGAGGTGAGCGGATTCGGCGTCACGATTTTGACTCCGGCCTTCACGAGATCGGCCCAGCCCTTGATGTGCAGCGGGTTGCCCGGTCGCACGATGATGTCGACGATCGAGTCGGTCAGGATCCCGGGCGTCGTAAAGGTCGTCTGCGTCGAGTGGTTCACTGCGCCAATTGACAGTTCCTGGCTCGACCAGGTGCTCGCCACCTTGCCGGCGGTCACGAGCGTGTTGAGGTTTGCTCCGTACGAGAGGTTCACGAGGTCGGCCGGTTGACCATTGGCGATGTTGGTGGTCTGAGTGTCTGACGCTCCAAAGGAGTTCGTAAACGTGACGTTCTGACCCGCCGCGGTGGCGTGAAATGCGGACTCGAGCGCGGTGAAGGCCGGGCCGACGACGGAATAGCCCACGACGTTGACCGTGCTGGCGGGTGAACTAGCTCCCGCGACAGCGGGCGCGAGGGCGGCGCCCAACGTGCTGAGGGCCATCAGGCTCACGGCCACTCGGCGGTTTGATCCGTGAATGATTTTCATGTCTCTCCTGGGGATTCTCTAGTAAGTCACTAGGTTTAGGAGAGATAGTACCCAGAGGTCGCGAGAATGTCAACTACTCCACGTGTATTTATTGAGATAGGTGGATTTAGACGGCGCGGAAGCTGGAGAAGTAACTGAGCGGCTTCGGCCCAGGCGAGTACTTGCGAAAGGCGAAGATCACGTTCCACCCGGCTTCGCTCGCGAGCTCCACTGGATCTCGAATCAGTTGGCAGCCGTCGGCCCAGCGCTGTTGGAACCCGTTGAGGCGGTGCTGCCACCGTCGAACAGAGTCGTCGGGCGCAAGACCGTGTTCGAGCGCGCGCAGCTCCCCGCCGGGGCGCACCACTCGGTGCATCTCTCTCAACGCCGCGAGCGGGTCCGGGATCGTGCAGAGCGCGAACGTCACGACGGCGTGATCTACGGAGTTGTCCGCCAAGTCGAGGTGCTCGCCGTTGAGGCCACCCCAACGCACGGAAATCGGTGACGCGACAATCTTCTTGGCGGCCCGCTCGCGCATGATGCTCGACGGTTCGACCGCGACTACTTCGGTGACTTCGGGCGGATACAGCGCAAGGTTGCGACCCGCACCGAAGGCAATCTCGAGCACCGTGCCCGACAGTCCTTCAACACAGCGCGCTCGCCACTTGTTGAGACCCTGATTGGCGCACATGAGATCGACCAACCGCGTGGCCACGTGGTTCTTGTAGAAGGACACGAACGGTTTCTACTTCTCGTTCGTCGCGGCAATCGACCAGGTTGAACCTCCGGGTCCGTCGGCAATCTCGATGCCGGCGGCGACCAGCGCGTCGCGCAGTTGATCGGAGAGTTCGTACTGGCCGTCGGCGCGAGCCTGCTGGCGCACCGCGAGGAGCCGCTCGACGAGGGGAGTGGGGTCAATGCGTTCGGCCCCACCATCGCGAGCGCGGCGAGCCAGTTCGGCCACCGCCACGCGGGCGTCCTCGCCACCGCTCAGTGCACACGCCGCCAGTACGTCGAGGTCTCCAGCGGCCGTTTCGATCTGGCCAGGTGTTTCTCGCGCACCTCGCGGGGCGTTGCGCAGCGTCTCGAGCGGAGTTGTCGACCCGTTGACCAACGTCACGTGGTCACCACCCGTGCGCCAGTACGCCTGTCCGCGCCCCGAGACCGTGACGGTGTCATCGGACAGGTGAAATATCGCCGCCGTGTGTTCGTCGACGCCCAGCACACCAACACCGCTTTCGAGCAGTGACTCGAGCACGAGCAATCGACGTTCGCCGAGGTAGCAGAACCGCGTGTCGTGGTTGCCGCCTTCGGCGTTGTCGAAGTGGGGAATGACCGCACAGTCGAGACCGACGGTTGAGAGCACGTCGAGTCCCTCGACCCAAAATGGTGCGTCCCCCACTTTGTAGAGCTCGTAGATCGGCGCGGTGTAGCGACCGAGAGTGAGTGCGGCGGCCGAGGAGAAGCTGACGGTCGCGCCGCGCTCGAGGGCGCGCGTGACGCGACGGCCGAGACCGAGCGGACCCCACTGGCGCATCGCGTAGGTCGGACTGCCGGGTCCGGCGAACAGGAAGTTGGCGCGATCGATGGCCGCGAGAAATGCGCCCCGCTCGAGTTCGCTGGCGCGGTCGTAACTCGTGAGGGTCGCCAGTTGAAGGCGGGTCTGCAGCGAAGTGGAGAAGTACTCGAGAATCTTCTCGGTTAGCTGCGGGACATTTTCTTGGAATCCGTACGGAGAGTCGAGCAAGACGCCGTTTACGTCGCCCAGTCGGTCGAACAGTTCGCGATAGACGCGCACCATGTTGGGCGCGATCTCACCTGAACCGAGGACCACCAGCGTGCCGTTGGCCACCGAGCGAGCGTAACGGTCCCCCTTGACACGCTGTCGGGACACGTGGGTCGGTTGGTAGTTTTGGCTCCATGAGCACTCAAGGATCCTTTGTCATCAAGGTTCGCGAGAGCACGCGCGGCGCCGCCGGCGTGGCCACGGTTCTGTGGTCGCTGGCGATCTCCGCGTCGCTGTTCTTTATTCCCGCGAACATCGCTCGTTCGACATTCGAGTTCATCGCGGTGTTCTCCACGATCGGACTCGGCGCGTACCTCGGCTGGCGTCGCCGGATGGGCGTCATCTTCTTCGCGCCGCTGGTGAGCTGGATGTTCGGGTGGTTCCCGCTCATCATCGGGATGATGGTGCGCGACGGGTTCTTCTCGGGATTCTTTTGGGGCGTCCTGCTTGCGACAGTCGGTTGGGTAGCCATCGGCGCGGCGGAGTTTCTGTCGCTGTTTGTGGTGGCGATGCCGTTTCGCGTGGTCTCCGGGATGGTGCACCACGATTCAAAGATCACCATCGAGTTGCCGTTTCGCGGCGACTGAGTCAGCCCTTCAGCGCGGCACCTAGTCGCCGCCACTCCTCGTGGGGAGCTGTGACGAGGTCCGCTCCGAGAACTTGAAGACAGACGTGGTCGGCACCGGCTTGGCGGTGCTCGTTGACTCGAGCGATGACGGCGGCTTCATCGCCGTGAACCACCATCGCGTCACACAGTCGGTCGCTGCCGCCGCGAACGAAATCCTCCTCGGTGAATCCGAGTCGCTTCCAACTGTTGCGGTAGTTGTCGAGGCCGGTGTAGATCTCAAGGTGCGCGTGGGCGCGCTGGAGAAACTCCTCGCGGCTTTGGCCGAGCACGACCGCCTGCTCGACTCCGACGAATTTGGTGCCGACCGCCGCGCGCGCAATCGCCGTGTGTTCGGGCGTGACGAGGTACGGGTGCGCACCGTCGGCCTTCTCTGCGGCGAGCGCCAGCATCTTCGGTCCGAGGGCGGCAATGACGCGCGCGTAACGCTGCTGGGCCTCGGGCGAAAACATCGGCGCGGCGTCCATCGCCTCGAGGTACGCGCGCATCGTTGCGACCGGTGACTGGTATTCGTGCTGGCGCAGTCGCTCCACCAGCGGTTGGTGACTGACGCCGAGGCCAAGTACGAAGCGGTCGTTGTAGGCGGCGTTCAGGGTCTTGGCACCCGCCGCGGCGCCCACCGCGTCGCGACCGTAAATGTTGGCAATGCCCGTTGCGATCACCAGCGTCGTCGTGCCACTCAACAGCAGTGATGCGTTGGTCAAACTCTCGCGCCCCCACGCCTCAGGGATCCACAGCGCGCTGAATCCCAACTCCTCTAACTCGCGCGCAATCTCGGCGGACTGCGCCGCCGGCACGGTCTCGTGGGTCGTGGTCCAAATACCGACAGTGCCGCGCAGGCCAGTGAGGGAGGTGGGTTCGCTCATCGCGGTGAGCCTAGAAGTGTTGTCCGGCGCGCCCGAAGACAGACACAATTGGTTGTGGCCTACATCGTGCTGGCGGCAACCGCGTATCTCCTACTTTGCGCGCTGACCGCAATTCGTCCGGGTCGTTCGACCTGGCTGCGCGTGCTCGCATTTCCCGTCGGGTGGGCCGCGGGGGAACTCGCGGCGCAGGCCGCGATCATGGAGGGGGCGCTGATTGGCGTGCTCGTGTGGTGGGGGTGGCCGCACACGACGTGGCTCAGCGTGGGCGTGATGAGCGGGGCGACGCTGGTGATCGCGCTCAACTTGGTGTTGGTCGCAGTGCTCTTTCACTCACGGGACATCGTGGCCAGCGCTCTCGTCACTGCCACGCCGCCGCTCGTGAGCGCGCGGCCATCTGAGGATCGATTCGGTACGTGGTGGCGCACCATCTTGCAGCTGTCGTTTCACCCTCGACACATGGTGCTCATCAAAGACCTCGCCTACGGCCCGGATCGCCGCCAACGACTCGACATCTGGCGTTCGCCCGACGAGCTCACCGACGCGCCGGTGATGTTCTTCATCCACGGCGGCGCGTGGACCTTCGGTGACAAGCGCGAGCAGGGACGACCGATGCTGCACGAATTGGTCGCGCGCGGCTGGGTCGTCGTCACCGTCAACTACCGGCTCGCGCCGAAGCATCCGTGGCCCGCGCAGATTGAGGACGTCACGGCCGCGCTCGCCTGGACGCGAGGCCATATCGCTGACTACGGCGGCGATCCCTCGCGCATTGTCGTCTCCGGAGCGTCCGCGGGCGGCCAGTTGGCCGCCGTCCTCGCATTGCGCGATGTTGTGGGCGATGACGCTTCCCAAGCTCCCGTTCGAGGTTGCGTCTCGCTGTACGGCGTGCTCGAGATGACCGGCGACGAAGTGGCGTGGAACGGGCGCGGCGAGAAACTGCGCGAACTGTTAGAGAAATTTGTTGTGAAGATGCCGCTGGCTCATCACCCTGATGAGTTCCGCGAGATTTCGCCGGTCGAACTCATCACTGCACAGTCGCCCTGCTTCCTCGTGATTCAGGGAGTGAATGACACTCTCGTAGACGTGGCGGTCGCGCGCCACTTCGTTCAGCGATTCAAAGAGGTTGCCTCGGCACCCATCTATTACGTGGAGTTGCCGTTCACTCAGCACGCTTACGACGTCACGGCGTCGCCGCGTACGTCGGCCACGACGCGCGCGGTTGTCGCGTTCGCCAATGCCGCGGTGGGCGCAGTTACGCCGGAGCCAACTCGGCGAGGGTGACGTGAACCTCGAGTGCGCCGTCGGCAACCTCGAGGACGAGATCTTTCACTGATCCGGCGGCGCGCACATCGTCGGCGGCCCGCGAAAGTGCCTCAAGTGACGCGGCTGGTCCTCGCACGAGGCACCGCTCAACTTCCGCGCGCTGCGAGGTCTTCGCTTCCGTCTTGGCGCGTCGAATCGCTCCGAGCACTGTGGAGGCTGCGCTCAACGTGGCGCCATCACTGGCGGGAGAGCCGAGTTCGGCACCGCTCGGCCACGAGGCGACGTGAATTGATCCGGATTGCCACCACGACCACACCTCTTCAGTGGCGTAGGGGAGAAATGGCGCGAAGAGTCGCAAGAGAGCCGAGAGTGACAGCGCGAGAGCGGCGCGCGCCGAACGGGTATCGGCGTTAGAGGAGTCCCCGTACGCGCGGACCTTGACGAGCTCCACGTAGTCATCGCAGTACGACCAGAAGAACTGCTCGGTGCGTTCGAGGACCCGCGCGTAGTCGTACTCGTCGAACTCCTTGGTGCACTCCTCTACGAGTGCACCAAGCGCACTCAGCATGTCGAGATCGACCGGCACCGTGACGTCGCGAGCGTCGACGTCGTTCGTGCCATCGAGCCGTCCGAGCACGAACTTGGCGGCATTGAGCACTTTGATGGCCAACCGGCGACCGTTCTTCATTTGCGCGGGATCGATAGCGGTGTCGGTGCCCGGACGTCCGCTGGCCGCCCAGTACCGCAGCGCGTCAGCGCCGTGCTCGCGCAACAGGTCAATCGGCGTGACCGCGTTGCCCTTGGACTTGCCCATCTTCTTGCGGTCCGGGTCCAGCACCCATCCGGCGATCGCCGCGTGGCGCCACGGCAGATGGCCGTGCTCGAGATGACTGCGCACCACGGTTGAAAACAACCAGGTTCGAATGATCTCGTGGGCTTGCGGTCGCAAGTCCATTGGATAGACCCGTTCGTAGAGATCGGTCCCCCAGTGGCCGGCGATCTGCGGAGTGAGCGAACTCGTCGCCCATGTATCCATCACGTCCGGATCGCCGGTAAAGCCACCGGGCTGGTGACGCTGCGCCTCGACGTACCCCGTTGGCACGTCGCTCGAAGGATCAACCGGGAGTCGCTCGATCTCAGCGGTCATCGGTTGGTCGAACAAGATCTCGCCGTCGTCATTGATCGGATACCAGATCGGAAACGGCACGCCGAAGAACCGCTGGCGCGAGATGTTCCAGTTGGTATTGAGGCCCTCGACCCAACTGCGGAACCGGTGACGCATGAAGTCGGGGTGCCAGGTCAATTCCTCGCCGCGCTGGAGCAACAGTTCGCGCATCGGGAGAGTCGAAACAAACCACTGGCGCGACGTCACGATCTCGAGTGGCCGTTCTCCGCGCTCGTAGAACTTGACCATGTGCGTAATGGCGCGAGGCTCACCGATCAGCGCGCCGCAGTCGCGCAACTGATTGACGACCGTGGTGCGCGCCTGGGCCACCGTGCGCCCCACGATCTCGTCGTAATTGCGTGCGGCGAGTTCGGGATTCTGACTCTCCCATCCCTCGTCACCGAACGGCGCGGGCAGCATCCGTCCGTCGCGCCCAATGAGCGCACGAGTCGGCAGCGACAGTTCACGCCACCACGTGACGTCCGTCACGTCGCCGAAGGTGCAGATCATCGCGATGCCGGAACCCTTCTCGGGATCGGCGAGTTCGTGCGCCAACACCGGAATCGGCGCGGAGTACAGCGGCGTAAGAACGCGGTGACCGAAGTGCGGCTGGTAGCGCGAGTCGTCGGGATGTGCCACCAGCGCCACGCAGCTCGGCAGCATTTCGGGACGCGTCGTTTCGATATCGATGGCGCCCTCGGCGTCGAGCAGTTCAAATCGCACTCGGTGGTACGCACTTGGACGTTCGCGGTCCTCCATTTCGGCTTGAGAAACCGCGGTTCGAAAGTCGACGTCCCACATCGTCGGCGCGACGCTTGAATAGACCTCACCGCGCTCGAGGTTCTTTAAAAACCCCAGCTGGGAGATCCGCCGAGAGTGCGGCGAGATCGTCGAGTACTCAAGAGACCAGTCGACGCTCAGCCCGAGGCGTTGCCAGAGGTCCTTAAAGATCTCCTCGTCCTCCGCGGTGAGCCGCACACACAGCTCAACGAAATTGCGCCGTGAAATCGACTCCTTGCGCTCCGGAGCGACCTCTGGGGGCTGATAGTTCGGGTCGTACGGCAGCGACGGGTCACAGCGCACGCCGAAGTAGTTCTCCACGCGACGCTCGGTGCCGAGCCCGTTGTCGTCCCAACCCATGGGGTAAAAGACCTTTCGACCGCGCATGCGCTGGTAGCGCGCGACGGTGTCGGTCTGGGTGTAGCTAAAGACGTGCCCGATGTGCAATGAGCCCGAGACGGTCGGCGGGGGACTGTCGATACTGAAGACGTCGCCCCGGGTGGCGCTGCGATCGAAGTGGAAGATCCCGCTGCGCGCCCACTCGGCCATCCAGCGCTCTTCGAGGCCGTCGACAGTCGGTTTGTCCGGCACTCGCGACGATGAACCATCGAGATTCGTCGTCATGAACGCCGTAGTTTAGAAGGGTGCTGCGCCTGTTTGATTCGACGACAGGCGAGGTGCGCGAGTTACCGCAGCGCGATGCCGGCCGGTTCTCGATGTACGTCTGCGGTCCGACCGTGAACGGACTGCCGCATCTCGGCCACGGACGTTTTTCGCTGGTCTGGGACGTGGTGCGCCGCTGGCTCACCTGGAACGGTGTCGAAGTCGACTACGTGAGCAACGTCACTGATATCGACGACCGCATCATCAAACGGGCCGATGAGGAGTCGCGCGCCGAGGCCGAGGTCGCCTCGCAGTTCGAATGTGAGTGGTGGCACGCGATGGCCGGGCTCGGAATCGCCGCTCCGAACCGGATCCCTCACGCCACCGAGTACGTCCCGCAGATGGTCGAGCTCATTCAACGCTTGATTGCCATCGATGTGGCCTATGAGACGAGCGACGGCGTGTACTTCGACGTCTCCAAGGTGCCCGACTACGGGGTTCTCTCGGGTCAGAGCGTCGACAGCCTGCGTTCCGGAGCGCGCGTGGAACAAAACGACGACAAGCGTTCGCCACTTGACTTCGCGGTCTGGAAGAAGGCCAAGCCCGGTGAACCGATCTGGCCGGCGCCCTTTGGCGACGGTCGTCCGGGCTGGCACACCGAGTGCGTGGTGATGTGCCTCGAGCTGCTCGGCGACGGCTTTGATTTTCACGCCGGGGGACTCGACCTGAGATTTCCGCATCACGAGAACGAGCGCGCCCAAGCGGTCGCTCTCGGCTACACGTTTGCGCAGCGCTGGGCTCACAACGGCCTCGCCATGGTCGGCAGCGTGAAGATGAGCAAGTCACTCGACAACTTCGTGACGCTGCGCGAACTGCTGGCGCGCACCGATCAACGCGCGTACCGGCTCCTGGTGCTGCGCAGTCACTACCGCTCGCCGATTGAAGTGGCCCCCGAGGTGATCGATGACGCCGTGCGCGCGCTCGCACGCCTCGACACCTTCGCGCGTCGATTCGAACTGCCCGCTCTCGCCGGCAAGCATCTCGAGCGGCGCGACGACCATCTCTTTGAGGACCACCAGGCACTGCTCGATGAGGTGAGTGCGGCCCTCGACAACGACCTCGACACGCCGCGGGCGCTGTCGCGGCTCTTTGAGTCCGTGACCGAGTGCCACACGCTTGCGGACGCCGGAGAGCTGGACGCCGCTCGCTCGCTGGCGCGCGCCGTGGGCGAACTGCTGGCCGCGCTCGGCCTGTCGCTTGATTCGAGCGCCGATGAGATCGACGCGCGCAGCGCCGAACTGGTGAGCCAGCGCGACGCGGCTCGGGCCGCCCGCGACTTCGCCGCGGCGGACCGTCTGCGCGATGAACTCGTCGCGGCCGGATGGATCGTCGAGGACTCGCCGACCGGCACCCTCATTCGGCGCTGAAACAACTTCCACTTGGCGGCGTGAGTGCCGCCCGGTAACATGGCCCCTGAGGTCGCCGTACGTGGTTTCCTCCAGGCCGGGGAATTCCGGTTGAAAGTACAAGGGGGCCCACGTGGCTGCTGGGACTGTGAAGTGGTTCAACGACGAGAAGGGCTGGGGCTTCATTGCCGTTGAGGGCCAGCCGGACGTCTTCGTCCACTACAGCGAAATTCAGGCGGATGGACGCCGCACACTGAGCGAGGGCCAGAAGGTCGAGTTCGACATCGAGCCCGGCGACCGCGGTCCGCTCGCCAAGCGCGTGAAGCTGGGCTAAATCGCCCGCTCCCGCGGCGTGCACCGTCGCGGGCCATTCACCACATAAAGTTGTCCTCCGGTTACCGCTCGGTAACCGGCCCAGGGACAATCCCTCGGGTCGGCGGGACCCGCCACACTCCCCGGAGGGATCAATGTCCGAGTTCTCGATGACCCTGAGCGACGACCAAGTCACCATGCGTGACTGGGTCCACGGATTCGCCGAGAACGTGATGCGACCCGTCGCGCACGAGTGGGACGAGCGCGAAGAGACCCCCTGGCCGGTGATTGAAGAGGCCGCGAAGATTGGCATCTACGGACTCGACTTTCTCTCGAGCACCTTTTCGGACCCGACCGGTCTCTCGATGATGTTGTTCTTAGAGGAGATGGCGTGGGGTGACGCGGGTCTCTGCATGGCCATCGTTGGCAGTTCGCTCGCGGTCGCCGGCATCATGAACAACGCCACCCCCGAACAGGCGATGGAGTGGATCCCCCAGTGCTACGGCACGCCGGGAGATCTAAAGCTCGGCGCGTTCGCAGTAAGTGAGCCCGACGCGGGTTCGGACGTGTCCAGTTTGCGCACCAAGGCCGTCTACGACGAAAAGACCGACGAGTGGGTGCTCAACGGCACCAAGACCTGGATCACCAACGGCGGCATCGCCAACACCCACGTGGTGGTGGCCTCGGTTGATGCGACTCTCGGCTCGCGCGGTCACGCCTCTTTCGTGATCGGCGAAGGCACCAAGGGCATCCGCATGGGCACCAAGTTCAAGAAGATGGGCATTCGCGCGAGCCACACCGCTGAGGTCGTGCTCGAGGACTGCCGCATCCCCGGTCGCCAGCTGCTCGGCGGCAAGGAGAAGCTTGACGAGCGTCTCGCGCGCGTGCGTGAGGGCAAGCGCGCTCAGAGCCAAGCCGCAATGGCCACCTTCGAGGCGACGCGCCCGGCGGTTGGCGCCCAGGCACTCGGCATTGCCCGCGCCGCGTATGAATACTCCTTGGCGTACGCGAAGGAGCGCAAGCAGTTCGGCCGCGCGATCATTGAGAATCAGGCGATCGCGTTCAAGTTGGCCGACATGAAGACCCACATCGACGCCGCGCGCTTGCTCTGCTGGCGCGCGAGCTGGATGGCCGCGACGCGCCAGCCGTTTACCGCCGGCGAAGGGTCGATGAGCAAGCTGTTCGCGAGCGAGACCGCCGTCAAGGTCACCGAAGAGGCGATCCAGATTCTCGGCGGTCAGGGCTACATTCGCGAGAATCCCGTGGAGCGTTGGCACCGCGACTCGAAGATCTACACAATCTTTGAGGGGACGAGCGAGATCCAGCGACTCGTGGTGGCGCGCTCGGTCTCCGGCGTCCACATCAACTAGTTCCGCGCGATGGCGCGCGTCGTCACCCTCTGCACGGGTAACGCTGCGCGTTCAGTGATGCTCGGCTTCATGTTCGAAGCGTTGGCTGAATCACACGATGTCGACTGGGAGATCCGCACGGCGGGGACCCACGTCGTTGAGGGTCAGGCGATGAGTCCGCGGACCCTGGAGGCTCTCGAGCGCATCGACGAGTTGGGGGAACGCTCTTTCACGCATCACCGCAGCCACCAGTTGAGCGATGACGACGTCGCGTGGGCCGACGTGATTGTGGCCATTGAAGCGGACCACGTGGCTTACGTGCGAGCACGTCACCCGGAGGCTCGCGAAAAGACGATCCAGTTACGGAGCTTCTGTCTTCGCGCACCGCTCGACGGCGAGTTTTCGGACCAAGTGCGCTCGGTCGCCGAACACAATCCAGATGACCTGCTCGATGTGCCGGATCCGGCGGGCAAGGAGCAGGACGCATACAACGCATGCGCGGTGGAACTGTGGGATCTCGCCCAAGTGTTCTGCACGGTGGCGTTCGGAGAGTCGTAGTCCGGCCCCCACCTAGTGGCGCCCCTACCATCGGCGTCATGGAGATCGCGAATTCGCTGGTTGAGCTCATCGGCAATACGCCGCTCGTCCGACTGAATCGCGTGACCGAGGGGATTGCCGCACAGGTCGTCGCCAAGGTGGAGTACTTCAATCCGGGAGGCTCGGCCAAAGACCGCATCGCGCTCGGAATGATCAACGCCGCCGAGCGCGACGGCATTCTCAAGCCCGGCGGGACATTGGTTGAACCAACGTCGGGCAATACCGGAGTGGGGCTGGCTCTCGTCGCCCAACAACGCGGATATAACTGCGTCTTCGTTTGTCCCGACAAAGTCAGTGCCGACAAGATTTCGGTGCTCCGCGCATACGGGGCCGAGGTTGTCGTGTGTCCGACGGCGGTTGATCCCGAAGACCCACGGTCGTACTACTCCGTGTCGGATCGACTCACATTGGAGATTCCAGGCGCGGTCAAACTTGACCAGTACTCGAATCCCAACAATGCCGACGCGCACTTCTTGTCAACTGGTCCAGAGATCTGGCGCCAGACCGACAGACTGATCACGCACTTCGTTGCCGGTGTGGGCACCGGCGGCACAATTAGCGGCACCGGCCGGTATCTGAAGGAAGCATCGGGTGGCGCGGTCAAGGTCATTGGCGCCGATCCAGTTGGCTCGGTTTATTCAGGTGGAACCGGACGTCCCTATCTCGTCGAAGGTGTCGGTGAGGACTTCTGGCCGACGGCATACGACCGATCAGTCGCCGACGAGATCGTGGCGGTGAGCGATACCGACTCATTCGCTATGACGCGCCGACTCGCACGTGAAGAAGGTCTGTTGGTTGGTGGTTCTTGCGGCATGGCCGTCGTTGCAGCGCTGCAGATTGCCCGTCGCGCTGCAGAGGGATCGCTGGTTGTTGTCTTGCTGCCTGATTCGGGTCGCGGATACCTCTCGAAGGTCTTCAATGACGAGTGGCTGTCGAGATACGGATTTGGACAACGAACGACAGAGCAAAACGTGGGAGACGTCTTGCGCGAGAAGCACTCGTCATTGCCAGACTTTCTACATACGCATCCGAGCGAAACGGTCCGCGACGCGATTGACATTCTTCGTGAGTATGGCGTCTCGCAACTTCCGGTCGTTCGTGCTGAACCCCCCGTCATGGTGGCCGAGATTGTGGGGTCAGTGACTGAGCGAGGACTACTGGATCGCGTGTTTGATGGGCGAGCAACGCTGACGGATCGAGTGGACGCGCACATGGACCCACCGCTGCCGTTCGTGGGAGCTACGGAAACTCTTTCAGTGGCCCTCGAGGCGCTCAAGCAGGCCGACGCCTTCATCGTGCTTGAAGATGGCCGTCCAGTTGGTGTTCTGTCGCGTCAGGACCTGTTGGGACTTGTGATTTCTTAACCGTCGATTCGCTTTCATGTATCGAAAGCGATCTAATTTCCACTTTCGAATAGGTCAAGATCAAGTCTTCGAATCGCTGGGTCGTTGATTATCGCCGAAGACGAGTGTCGCACCACGGTCGAATGATCATGAGAGTTGAATCTTTCCGCGCGTTAGTTTGATCCGATGGCGATGTTCGACACGGATCGATTCGTTGCGGAGTGTGTCGATTCACTTTCTGAATCTGATTCGAAGGCGGCATTGCAGGAAGTCGTAACCCGAGCGATACGACAAGCCTCGTCTTTGTCGGCACGATTTCCAGTTCCAATGGGCCCTGATGATGATGGAATCCTCTTCCGTTCGGTCGATCTGACCGTCACGTCCGCAGTTTTTCCGAGAAGTTTCTCAACGGGAATTCACAACCACACGATGCCCGCGGTAATTGGAGTATGGACTGGATGTGAAGAGAATCACTTTTATGAGCGGGACGGTAACCAAGCGCGCCCCGTCTCTTCGTTACGAATTGATGCCGGACAAGTGCTCGTCCTGGGAGCTGATGCCATTCACGACGTTCAAGTGCCAGGTTCCTCTTGGAGTGGAGCACTCCATGTTTATCTCGGAGATCTCATCGGCACTGCGAGAAGCGAGTGGACCGACGATCTATTGACAGAAGCGCCTTTTGATGGAGAGGCTCTACTTCGACGTTGGTATGAAGCCTCCAAAAGTGAAGGCATGTTCGTCGCTCTGTAAGTGAAGTAACTCACGAAGAATTCAAGCAATCTGGACGATAACTTCGTGGATTCAAACAGAATCCCCAGTCTTCGTTGTGTTCTGATGTCTGCACCGATTACATCGGCTTCAAAGTCGTTAAGAGGGTCAAGGCAATCACGGAAGTCTTCTTCGCTCGCAACTTGGCGAAGGTGTTAGTTGAGAGGACTTGCACGATCTCCGACTGGACATTGAAAGATTCGGACGTCGAGTAGTTGAATCAAATTTGCGCAATCGAGAACATTGCAGCCGGCACAGCGTAAAACTTCTACTCAATCGACTGAAAAAGATGTCGAGCAACAACATGAAGAGTGAGCAAAGGAGAAGTAAATGACTGAACGGACGGTCTCATGTAGCACGTTCACAATAGAAAGATCGTTAGCCGCTACGCCAGAAGCTGTTTTTGCGGCCTTTGCCGACGTGAATCAGAAGACTCGCATGCTCGCGCCTTCAGACGAAAACTCACCGAGCGACCCAATGGCTCACGGAGAATTTGATTTCAGGATCGGTGGGCATGAACGATTCGGTTTTGTTGATGAAAACGGTCGGAAGATTCAGTACGACGCCAGGTACTGCGACATTGTGCCCAACCAACGCATTGTGTACAGCTATGAGATGTACTCGAATGAATCACGCATTTCAGTTTCCGTGACGTCAATTCAGTTTCTCGCGGATGAGCTCTCAACTTTTCTGATTTGGACAGAACAGGGAGCATTTCTTGACGATCTCGATACATCTGAGATGCGAGAAGGCGGAACGACATGGATGATCGACAACATGGCTGAATTCTTCACTCGCCAATGAACGTTGACAGCGGAGACGCAAATAACGCGTGTCATCGCACTTCGTAATTGTCTACATGAACTTGGAATCTGAGATCCTTCCATCGACTGCATCTCAGGGGCGATCAGCCGAGTCTGTAACCATGCATTGGCGGCTTGCAGTTCCTGACCATGATGAGGATCTATGAGGGGCGAAGTGTTGATCGTCAGAACTTCCAGATTGACAACAGTCATTTCATTAGTAACCATCGTTCTGCTTGTCATCGGGTTTGGCATTGGAAGATCCTTCGTCAATAGCGGCACATCGAGCCACTCAACCCGATACGTCGCGCAAGAAGCGCTTGACATCGTGACGATGATGGCCGTGCAAGCAAGAGCTGATCATCGGAGCGTCACAGATGCGTACTTCTTTGAGTACCTAAACAGATTGCCAAGTATCACAGGCACTGGAATCAGTGGTCGCAGCACAAGTACCCGAGGATTCGGAAATCTCCAAGGGTTCGCTGCAAAAAACTCGCCAAACCTTTTTGAGCTGTTCTTCAAGGCACGTGATGATGGCGTAGTTCCTCAGATTGTTGCCTGCGTAACCAAACCATCAACAGAACATCCACTTCCTGCATTGACCAAATGCCCTCACACTGTCGGGACTCCGGCCGACCTAGGTCCTTGACCCAGGTCCTTTGACGAATTCCGAGGCATCTTGAACTGATGTTCCGTTTGGTCACGCTTTCGATCTAGTACGTCGGAGCGCATGCGCATTTTCCTTCGAAATCGTCCGCATCAAGCAAATTGATAAGGATCAAACCTGTTTCGGACAACTTCGAAGTCGCAGGAGCAACTTCCACATTCTCCGAGTGGCGCCTCCAGGCTGGGCGAGCTCTGCGTTAACCGGCTAATTGGCTTCGATGTTGTATTTCCGCATTAGCTCGTCAATCAGGTGTCGATTCGGTGCTTCCCAAGCCCAGACGCACGAAATGGCCGTTTTCGCGTTGGGATGTGTATTAACTAGTGCTTCCAACCGCTCGAACGAAAGATTCGAGTCATCACGTACTAGATCCTCAACGAACCCACATCCGAAATTACATAGTTCTTCAAGGTCGTCAGTGAGATCGACGAACTCTTCTACGATCTTCCAGCATTCGTCGAACTGACGCGAGTAGCGAAGTTCATAGATGCGATCTTCGGCCCAACTAAAACTTTCATCGGATGATCGTTCGTAATTGAGATATGCGATAGCGACTTCCGAAGCCAATGGCTCGCTCGGCACGTTCAATTCTTAGCGTGAACCGCATTGATTCGACAGGCAATGCCGCCACGCTATTGCTGCGCGACACCCGTCACACCTATTGGGTGGGGCGACCCGACAGTTGTGCAACCAATCATTGGCGGCTGAACATATAGGGACGACCTTCTCCCGAGATCAGCCCCTGATCAGTTCGGCCATTCTCAGCGCGGAAACTAGAAATGAGTCATAGCCCAACATGCTGACGGAAACCAGGTCCAGTCCATTTCGCCACTGAAACAAGTACTCCGACAAGCCACCGTTGCCCACGCTATTGATCAAGAGTGCTCGTCCCCGATGTGGGACTCCAATGCCATGAAGGACACTGATACCGGGATCCAACGGCCGTAGGTGCGAGAAGACGGGATTCGAGTAGTAGCTCTTGGCGATTGAGGATTGATTGAAACGCAGCACCTCAAGAGTGACTTCAACTGGTCCGCGATGCAGTCTCGCAAACGTGAGCGGGATTGGTAAAGGGATACCCGTCTTGAGATGCCCAAACTCCCTAACTGCCGAGGTGGGCACCCAGATCTGTCCCAAGCCACCGACTAGCGCAAGTTGAGTTGTACGAAGATTGAGAGGAGGATTGCCGTCTTTCGCCTGCCAAAACGGGACGGATCCCGAACCAATGTCACTAAATGACGAAGCCCCGATGAGGCCGTAGGTCACGGGGAGTTGCGGCGGGAGGCGCGGAAGTTGCGCAGGAGTCGATGCTCCTTTGGTGAGAATGACGCCAATGACAGAACCAACGATCACGAGAAGAGCAAGACCCGATCGAAGCGAGCGGAGTCTCAGTCGTTCGACGCTGTTGATCATCGGGCGTCAGCTCGGCGAGTCACGCCACGGCGCTGGCACGCGAAGAAAACGCGTAGGTGCGACGGAGCTCGATCAACTCGTCCAAACCTGTGCATTCTCAGCACGATACGTCACGGTCAACGAAATCCGCAGTGTCGAAGGGGCGACTTGAACCCCAACGTATTGTTTCACCGGTGATCGATTCGACTGGATTCGAAACGTTGGCAATTCACGCGGGCCAAGCGGCCGATGAATTCACGGGCGCCGTTGTTCCACCAATTTTCCAAGTCTCGACCTACAAACAAGATCGCGTCGGTGGTAGTCGCGGCGGACATGACTACGCCAGATCGATCAATCCAACACGAACTGCACTTGAAACGTGTTTGGCGGCGCTCGAGGGTGGATCCAGAGGATTGGCATTCGCGTCGGGCATGGCCGCAGAGGACGCATTGCTGCGAACGATCCTTCGACCAGGAGATCACGCGGTCATTCCCAATGACGCTTATGGCGGAACCTATCGACTGTTCTCCAAGGTGTACGAGCCGTGGGGTGTCGAACACACTCCCGTCAACTTGAGTGATCTGCAGTTAGTACGAGAGTCCATTCGTCCCGGGTCGACCAAGCTCGTGTGGATTGAGACCCCCACCAACCCACTTCTCTCCATCGCTGATGTCGCGAGCATTGTCGAGATCGCTCACGCAGTAGGAGCGATCGTCGTCGTTGACAACACATTCGCGTCGCCGTATCTGCAACACCCGATCAAATTGGGCGCAGACGTCGTGATGCACTCAACAACCAAGTATTTAGGTGGTCACTCCGATGTTGTGGGAGGGGCTCTGGTAATGGCAGACAACGAACTTGCCGAGCGGGTGTATTTCCACCAAAACGCCATGGGTGCAATTGCCGGACCATTTGATGCTTGGCTCGTTCTGCGGGGCATCAAGACGCTCGCAGTTCGGATGGAACGCCACTGCGACAACGCGGAACAAGTCGTTGAGTTGCTCGTGAAACATCCTCGGGTCTCGCACGTGTACTACCCAGGACTGTCGACTCACCCCAACCACGACGTGGCGAAGCGTCAAATGAAGAGATTCGGCGGCATGGTGTCGTTTCGAGTCCGCGACGGCGAAGACGCCGCAATGAAGATCTGCGAGCGAGCCGAAATTTTCACTTTGGGCGAATCGCTGGGCGGCGTCGAATCTTTGATCGAGCATCCCGGGGCCATGACACATGCATCGGCGGCGGGTTCGGCGTTAGAAGTTCCCGCTGACTTGGTGCGCCTGTCGGTGGGCATCGAATCGGTTGACGATTTGCTGGCTGACTTGGAGAACGCCCTCAGCTAATCGATTTGCATTGTTCGCAGACCGCCCCACGCCAGAGAGGCCACGGCTGCCGCCATGCGATCGATCTCTCCTTCTTGGGGGGTCGGCCAACCCGATGCTTCTTGTTGAAGCAGCCACGAAGTTGCCGCTCCTTCAGCCATGCCAACGATCGACGCAGCAATTTGTCGGCGGATTCGAGGATCACTTTCGAGTGGAATAAAGGTCTCGATGAATGACGTTACGAGAGATTCGACGCGTCTGATCTCTTTGGCGTGATCTCCAATCGGTGCTTGTAAGAACAAGAGTCGGAAGACATCGGTCTGGTTGACCACAATCGTGAAGTACGCACGAAATGCCGCCTCCACCATGCCGCGCGGAGTTGATTCGCCTTGCGTCGCCGCGCCCAGTTCCTGCAAGAGATGCTGCGCCATGCTCTGGACGATCTCGTTGTAGAGCGCTTCCTTCGATGAGAAGTGCTGGTAGAGGATCGGCTTAGTGAATCCCGCGGCGGCTGCGAGATCGTCCATCGTGGTCGCCTGATAGCCCCGTTCGGCGAAGATCTTTTGGGCGACTTGCAACAACTGTTCGCGCCGGTCACTCGATGGAGCGCGCGCGTCGCTCAGCACCATGAGCGCGAAGGCTAACGCCGAATTAGAGAATTCCGACTGATGCCAGGATCGGCGTCAGTCGGCCCGGCAAGAGCGAGAGGTCGTAGTTCGCTCGTGCAATCGTGACGTTCTTGTCCAGGAATTCGGCGTACGGATCGTCCATTGCCGCCTCGAGACCCTCAAGGTCGTCGAGATCAAAGAAGTGAAATCCGTGCGCCTCGATTTCGCTCATCACGGGGTACGGGTACCGAGCGAGCGGTTTGCGGTGCGTCACGGCCTCAATGACGGGGTTACCGAATCCTTCCCACGTGGAGGGCATCACGACGAGGTCACTCGCCGCGTAGGCATCGTCGATCGTCGCGCCTTCAGGCATGCCCCGTCGGATTCCGGTCATCGAGGTGCGAAGAATTCGATCGAGCGTGTCGTTAAATCCATCTTCGGCGTCACCGAGGAGCCAGTAGATCCCGCCCAGTTGCTCGGCAAGGCGAAGTCCTCCGGGCACATTCTTTCGAGCGATCGCCCGCGTGGGTTGCAGGATGACGCGGTTACCAGGTTTCACGTGAATCGATCGGCGCATCGGGTCGCGGCGGCCTTGAGGCGGATCACAGTTGAAGTGGTTCGGCACGGTGGTGGCGATGATGCCGCGATGGCGTAGTTCGAATCGGCTGCGATCGTTGATCGTGACGTGCGCCCACGGACCGAGGTTGGCCGGTCCCTCCACATTCATGAGGTGCGGGCGTTGCCAGGGCAGATCGTGGTGGCGGAAGACCGCCGCGCGATCTTGCAGCACGGCGTAAATCGCGTCGCGGGCGTCAAGATTGAGCGGCAGCGACGCGAGGTTCTCGACGATGACCAGATCGGCGTCGTGAAAGACGCGTTCGAGCTCATCGAGATCAGGATCGACGGTCGCGTTGATCGCCAAAGCCGGCACAAGATGGTCCACGAGGCCCTCTCCAGCGACGGTGTAGGTCGAATGGCCCATCGTGTGGAGGGCGTCCATCCACTTTCTCGCCTCGATGGACACGCCGTCGAACAGTCCCAATCGGAAACTGACGAAAGCGATGCGTGCCACCGATGAAGGCTAACCGTGAGCCCCTAATGATTGAAAGGGCGACACCGGTACAATGAGGTCTCCGGTCGCTCGGCGACACAGCGAAGGGAACCCGCCTAGTGGCGAAGCGCGCGTTGATTCTTGGAGTAACGGGTCAGGACGGCTCCTACCTCGCCGAATTCCTCTTAGAAAAGGATTATGAAGTCGTCGGCGTCGTGCGACGTAGTTCAACGCTCAATTTTGAGCGGCTGATCGAGATTCAGGATCGCATCACGCTCGTTCCGGGCGATCTGCTCGATGAGATTTCCCTCGTCAACATTCTTCGCGAGCACAAGCCATCCGAGGTTTACAACCTCGCCGCGCAGAGCTTCGTGCAAACGAGTTTCAGCCAGCCCGTACTCACTGGCGAGACGACCGCACTTGGCGTCACCCGCGTGCTCGACGCTATTCGCGCGACTGATCCGGAGATTCGCTTCTACCAAGCGAGTTCCTCAGAGATGTTTGGCAAGGTGCAACAGGTTCCCCAGAACGAGTCGACGCCGTTTTATCCCCGCAGTCCCTACGGCGTCGCCAAGGTGTACGGCCACTGGATCACCGTCAACTACCGCGAGAGTTACGGAATGCACGCCTCAAGCGGCATCTTGTTCAACCACGAATCTCCTCGACGCGGTTTGGAGTTCGTAACGCGCAAAGTCACCCACGGCGTAGCCAAGATCAAGTTGGGACTCGCCACGGAGCTGCGCCTCGGCAATCTCGACGCTCAGCGAGACTGGGGATTTGCCGGCGACTACGTGAAGGCGATGTGGCTGATGCTGCAACAGGACCAACCGGACGACTTCGTGGTGGCCTCCGGCGAGACGCACTCAGTGCGCGAACTCGTGGAGCTCTCTTTCGCCGCGGCGGGACTCGATCACGAGAAGTACGTCTCGATTGACCCGGCGTTTTTTCGACCGGCCGAGGTTGATCTGCTGGTTGGCGATCCATCAAAGGCGGAGCGAGTTCTCGGGTGGCGTCGAGAGGTTGACTTCCCGCAACTCGTGGAGTCCATGGTCGCGGCGGACCTCAAAGTCCTCCAGCACTAGCTCTCACAACGCGTCGTGGTCGTCGACGATGTCGCGACGCTGCGCGACGCAGTCGTGGTGTCGCGGGGGTATCCGCTGCTTTCGGGAGTCTTCCTTTCGCTGCGTGCACGATCGGTCACGGTCGTCACCGGTGCCAACGGCGCGGGCAAGACATCGTTGTTGCGAGTGCTCGCGGGTCTCGAAGAACTCGCGAGCGGTGACGGAACAGTTCTCGGCGTTGATCTGCGTCGAGGCGACCGACGTGAGATTCGACGACGAGTTGGGTGGCTGGGACACGAAGGTTCGCTGTACGACGAGTTGACCGTTGGCGAGAATCTCGATTTCGCTCGACGCGCCACCGGCATTGACGGAGATGTCGCCGCGGTCCTCGAACGAGTGGGACTGGCCACCCGAGCGGCGGTTGTGACCAAGCAACTCAGCGCGGGCCAACGTCGTCGACTGGCGCTGGCGTGGCTCCTACTTCGTCGACCGTCACTGTGGCTGCTCGATGAACCTTTCGCCTCTCTTGATGAGAGTGCGCGAGAACTGCTCGACCATGCTGTCGCGGAGGCATCACGAGCGGGAGCCACGGTCGTCCTCACGAGTCACGATTTGCCGTCGTCGGCGAGTTACGACTTTTCGATTCACCAACTCGTGGGTGGTCGCTTCGCGGAGGTAGCGCGATGAGACGAGAAGTTCTCGCGGTGGCCCAGAAGGATCTGCGCATCGAGTGGCGCAGTCGCGTGGTGATCTCTCAGATCGCCCCCTTCGGCGTGATCGCGTTGATCTTGTGTGCGCTCGCGATCGGACCATCGACGTCCGCGCTGCGTCACGGGGCGCCCGGGCTGTACTACTTGGTCATCTTGCTCGTCGCGTTGTTGACGATCGGGCGAAGTCAAGCAATTGAATCGCGACCTGGTACTCACACATCGGTTCGTCTGTTGGGTATCGATCCGGGTGCCACGTTTTTGGGTAAGGCACTCGCTCTTTTTGTGGAGCTCCTCGCAGTGGGCGCGGTGTTGCTTGTTGGCATCGTCCTGCTCTTTCACGTCGATCTCGCCCGGACTGCGTTGGCGGCGCCGTCAGCCGCTCTGGCGCTCGCGGCTATCGCCGCTGCGGGAACGATCTACGGCGCCGTGGTCGGCGAGTCGTCGTCCCAGGCGACGTTGCTGCCGATCGTGATCCTTCCCCCCTTTGCGGCAGTTCTGATCTCCGGCGAGAAATCAATGGCTGCCACGCTCGACGGCGGCTCGTCGTGGCGGTGGATTGGCTTTCTCGCACTCTGTCTGGTTGCGTACGTGGCAGCCGGACTCCTGCTTTACGGTGTCACCGAGGAATCACGATGAAGAAGGTCGCGTCGAGGGCGCTCGGTCCGGCGACCGTCATCACTCTGGCTATCACCGTGTGGCTCGGGCTATGGGTCACGCCGCCCGACAGGAAGCAGCACGAGATCGTGCGACTGCTCTACATCCACCCGGCTCTGGCGTGGGTGGCTCTCTACGTCTCCTTCGGGGTGGTCGTCATCGCGAGCGCGCTCTATCTCTGGCCGCGCACGCGGTCAATGGCGATGGACCGCGTGGCGGAGTCCGCGCTCGAGGTGAGCATCGTGTTCATCGCCTTGACGCTCATCACCGGGTCCATCTGGGGCCGCGCGTCGTGGGGTGTGTGGTGGGCATGGGACGCTCGGCTCACGACCACTGCGATCATGGGTGTGCTCGAGCTCGGATGCTTGGCGCTGCGTCGGGCGAATGACGACGCGAGCCAGCGAGCGCGGCGCAGCGCCGTGCTCGTGCTGGTGAGCGCGATCAATATTCCAATCATTCACTTCTCGGTGCAGTGGTGGAACACCCTGCACCAGGGCGCGTCAGTCTTCACTCCCGACGGCAAATTGGACGTGCACGGTTCCATGCTCGCGGCGCTGCTGCTCAGTTTCGTCGGCTTCACGTTGGCGTTCGTTTGGATGGTGCGCGAGCGGTACCGCATCGCAACGCGCGCCGGTGAACGCGCGCAGTCCGCGCTGGCGATCGCTCTGGCGGATCGACAGCGCGAAGGGACGTCATTGTGAAGTACATCAACGCGGGTTACGTCGTGACCTTCGTCACGTTGTTCCTCTACACGTCGTCGCTGTGGTGGCGATCGCACCGTGGTCGTGACTGAGGCGCCGCTCGAGGTCTCGCCGCTCGAGCCGCCGCCGACGCGACGGGGACGGCGCCGTTCGTTGGCAGTCGTCGCATTGCTCGTCGTAGCGGTCGGCGCACTGCTGGCGCAAGGTCTGTTGAGCAATCTCAACTACTTCGAGACCGTGAAGCAAGCGATGTCGCAGCGCGCGACTCTCGGCACACGCGACTTTCGTTTGGAAGGAGTGGTCGCTCAAGGCTCGATCATGCGTACGGCGAGTGGTGCGGAGTTCTACCTGGACGGTTCGCGGCCCCGCGAAGTGTTCGTGCGCGCCACCGGCTCGCCACCGCAGCTGTTTCAGCCCAACATCCCAGTCGTCGTGGACGGCCACTTCGCCTCGCGAACCTCGAGCGTGTTTCTCGCGACTCAGATCATCGTGAAACACACCGCCAACTACGTCGCTCAGCACCCCAAGCGCGTGCGCGCTCCTAACGGGTCGGTGCGGTGACGCTCGTCTGGCTCGGCCGGGCGTTCATCTATCTCGCGGCGGCCGGATTCCTCGGTGGATCGATTGATCAGCTCCTCGCGATTCAACGAGCACGTTCCTCGCACTCGCGGCGGTGGGCGGCGTTAGGGCTGCTCGGCGTGCTCGGGGCCGTCGGGGTGATGCAGTTCGCTCTCGTCACTCACAACTTTTCGCTGGCCTACGTCGCCGAGAACAACGCGACCTTTACGCCGCTCCTGTATTCGATCACCGGCATGTGGTCCGCTCTTGAGGGCTCGATCCTGCTGTGGGCGCTGCTGCTCGCCGTACTCATCGTCGTGGTGATGCGTCGCTACCGCGCGCAACATCAAGATTCAGTTGTCGCCTGGGCCAACACGGTCATGCTCGGGGTTGCCTCGTTCTTCACATTGCTGATGGCGGGCCCGGCCGATCCGTTCGTGCACAATCCGGCGCTTCATCCCACCGGCGCGGGTCCGAACGCCCTGCTGCAGGACAATCCGCTGGTTGCGGTGCACCCACCGCTGCTCTACCTCGGCTTTGTCGGGATGACAGTTCCCTTTGCCTTCGCCGTGGCGATGCTCATCACCGGTCGGGTCCAGGAGCGCTGGCCGATGGAGTTGCGCCGCTGGACCGTGCTCTCGTGGGGAGCGCTCACTCTGGGCATCGTCCTTGGCGCGTGGTGGAGCTACCAAGTCCTCGGCTGGGGCGGCTTTTGGGGGTGGGATCCGGTCGAAAACGCGGCGTTGCTGCCGTGGCTAACGGCCACCGCGTACGTGCACTCAGTGATCGTGCAGGACCGACGCGGTCTGTTTCGGGTGTGGAACCTGTCACTGGCAATCGCGACATTTGCTTTCACCATCTTGGGCACCTTTTTCACTCGGTCCGGAGTGCTCCAGAGTGTTCACGCGTTCTCGTCGAGCACGCTCGGTCCGATCTTGATCTCGTTCTTCGGCATCACGGTTGGTGGAGCCGCCGCGCTCATCGCGTGGCGCGGTGACCGATTGAGATCGCCGATCGGCGTGGAACGTCCGTTCTCTCGCGAGGGACTGTTCGTGGCGAACAACGCGCTCTTTGTGGGGTTCGCTCTCGTCGTGCTGGCGGGCACGGTCTTTCCGTTGCTCTATGAAGCGGTGAATAACACCCAAGTCACCGTGGGAACTCCGTATTTCGCGGCGGTGGCAGCGCCGGCGAGCGTGGCGCTCTTGGTCCTCATGGCGATCGCCCCACTCATCGGGTGGCGCGTCGGCGATGCGGCGACCTTGTGGCGCCGAGTTCGCCTCATCGCGTGGGTCGCCCTCGGGGTCACTGCGGTTTTGCTCATCGCCGGCGTGCGCAAGCCCGTCGTTCTCGCTGCGTACTTCCTCGCCACCTGCGCTGCGGGAGCGGCCGCCCGCACGCTGTCACTGCTCATGATCGCCGCTCGTCGCCGAGGTGAGCGATGGTGGTCATCACTTCGCGGACCGTCGGCCGGGGGGATGGTGGTTCACCTCGGGATCGTGATTTTGGCGGTCGGCATCGTGACCTCCACCTCGTACACGACGCGCCGCGAAGTTGCTCTGGCGCACGGGCAGAGCACCGTCGTGGCCGGTCAGCGCATCACGTTTCTCGGGATTCGTCACTTCTCAGACTCGCTGCGCTTCGGCGACGAACTCTTGGTCAAGGTCAACGATGCGGTGAGCGTCCGTCCGGCGATCACGACCTTTCACGGTCGAGCGGGCCAAACAGTTGGAACGCCAGCGATCGATTCGAATCTGCTGCGCGACGTGTACGTGACCTTTGACGCGATCGGCGGGACGTCGTCCTCTGGCGCGCAGATCGACAACTCCCTCCCGCTCGGATCGGTGGTGATCGGGGTCACCGTCGAGCCACTGCTCTCGTGGCTTTGGATCGGGGGAGTCATTGTTGCCGCGGGCAGCGCGCTCTCTTTCGTTCGGCGTCGTCACCACGAGTCCGAGGTCGGCTCGTGAGGCGAACGTCGCTGCTCTCACTCGGCCTCGTCGCTGTCACTGTCATCGCCACGCTGGCGATCTTTCTCGGTACGCGCGGCGCGGCGCCGGAGGCGAGTGAAACACCGAGCCCGCTGATCGGACACCGCGCTCCTGCGGTCGTCGGCACCACCCTTGAGGGGCGTCATCTCGATCTCTCCAAGGACCGCGGCAAAGTGGTGGTCGTTGATTTCTGGTCGTCGTGGTGCGATCCGTGTCGTCAGTCCGCTCCCGAACTGGTGACCTTCGCGTGGCGTGACCGAGCGGTGGCCGATGTGGTGGGGGTCGTATGGAATGACGAACGCGGGGCCGCTCAAGGCTTTGACGCCGCCTACGGCGTGAACTACCCGTCGATTTTTGACAGCAACGGCCAAATCGCCAATTCGTTCGGCGTGACCAATCCCCCCACGATCTTCATCATCGATCGACATGGTCGAGTTGTGACGACACTGCTGGGTGCAGTGACGGCAACGCAACTTGCCGCGGTCGTGTCGGGCGTGACGACGTGACGAAAGTTCTGCGGAGTTTCTGGCTCTGGTCTGCGGCGTTCGCCGTGGTCGCCACTCTGTCGTTCACCCTGTCGAGCGGTGGCTCGATCGCCGCTCATCGCATTGCCCATCTCGAGTCACTCGTGCGCTGTCCGGCGTGCGAGGACATCTCCGTCGCTCAAAGCCCTGCTCCGTCGGCGATCGCTGTACGTCACGAAATTGAGCGGCGAGTTCACGCGGGGGCGAGTGACACCGAGATCTTGACGTCACTGGAAGCCCGGTACGGCACGGGGATCCTGCTCAGTCCTCGGGGCTCGGGACTTGACGCACTGTTGTGGATTGTGCCGCTCGTCGTGTTCGTCTCTGGAGCGCTCTTCTTCGTGCGCGCGGGACGGCGACGATGAGTGATGAACAGCGATCACTGGACGACGAGATCCAGCTGCGCCAGGCGTCGGTCACCGACGCGCGACGCGAACACGCTGACGGCGAACTCGACGATGCCACTCTTGCGTCGATTATCGGGCGCGAAGAGTCCTCCATTGCCGCGCTGCGCGCGCGACGTAGTGAGCTGGCGGGCCGCGCAGCGACTGTTGCTCCACGGCGGCACCGCCGAACTCTGCTGTACGTGGCGGCTGGTTGCTTCGCTCTGGCCGCGCTCGGTGCACTCATTGGATCGCTCACCGCGCGGTCGCCCAACGGAGAAGTGAGCGGGTCGGTGCCGCTCAGTCGGTTAGCGAAAGTGGAGCTCTTTCTCGGAGAGGCTGAAGCGGCGCAGGCGCGCGGAAACTCCGCGACGGCGCTGACGCGGTACGACCAGGTCTTGGCGCTCGAGGCGACGAACGTCGAAGCCCTCACACAATCGGGTTGGCTGGAGTTCAGCGCCGGATCCTCCACGCGGACGCAGTCACTGGTGATCAAAGGTGAGCAGCGCGTCGCCACGGCGGTCGCGCTGGCGCCGACCGACCCCGACCCGCGCCTGTATTACGCAATCATCGCGGCGTCGACGCCCGGGCGTGACAGTGAAGCCCGCACTCAATTTCGCAAGTTGTTGACGCTGCACCCGAGTGCCGCCGAGCGGGCAATCGCCGCGCCGTTCATGCGGCGCCTCGGTCTAAAGCTCTAAGCGGTCGCGCGACAACTGTCGTCGCCGCGCGCTTTCGAGGTGAGGGTGATCGCGGTGGTCGTCGCGCCGAGACCTTCCAGGATCCCCGTTACCAGGCCGCGGTCGACGGCGCAGAGAACCGGATGGTGAGTGGCCGCGGACCCGAAGGGACAACTCTCCGCGACGACGGAGGTGTGCTCGGCACTCTCTTCGGCGCGAGCGGCAAAACCGTGTGCGGTGAGCACGTCGGCGACCGCGGACATCGCCGCGCGCGCCGAGCGGTTGGTGTCGTGCGGACTGAAGCTCACGGCCAGTTCGCGCCCGTACTGTTCGCCGACCTCGAGAGCCATCTGCTCGGCGCGCTCGGGACCGAGCATTTCGAGGGATCGTTCGAGGAGCGCAACAAGTAGCGCGTCACGTCGGGGCGCACCATCGGTGCCGAGGTCGTCTTCGACGACTCGGTAGACCTTGGACGGGCGACCCACGCCGTTGCGCTTGACCTCATCGCTCGCGACGTAGCCGGCTGCAGCGAGTCGCTCGAGGTGGTGTCGAATGACGTTGGCGTGCACGCCGCAGTGATCGGCCAGATCGTTGGCCGTGGAATCGGGGTGCTCGCGTAAGAAGAGAAAGACGCTGCGGCGCGTGGGATCGCCGAAGCTGTTGACGAGTCCGGCGACTTTGGCGGTAAAGGTGGCCGCCGTGAGGTCTTCGCTCGTAATGGCCACGAAAAAATTGTACGGGCGGCCCAGATATGCCGAGCGAACACGCCGTTAGCCTGCGGAGCCGGATGAAGGGACCTCGTGGTCGATCACAGTGACGTGGCCGAACGGGTTCGTTCGGTGCGAGAGCCCCAACTGCTGCGCCCGCTGGGCGAAATCGGCTTTGTTCGTTCGGTGCAGCAGTCCGATGACGTTGTTCGGGTCACGTTGGCGGTGCCGGCGCTCGACTGGCCGCATCTGACGGAAATCGGTCAGGCGATTCGAGCGATCGCGCCGAACATCACCGTGGACGTGGAATCCATGGATGACGACGAACGGCTCACGCTTCGTCACTACTTGCGTGGCGAGATGACCACCGGCGAGTCCGGTCACGGGCACGGCAGCGACCACGACGCCGCTCCGAGATTTCTCGACAAGCTCAGTCGCACGCGGGTGCTCGGCATCTCTTCGGGCAAAGGTGGAGTCGGCAAATCGTCGGTGACCGTGAATCTGGCGATCGCACTGGCCCAGCGCGGTCTGGACGTCGGTGTCCTTGACGCCGACGTCTACGGCTTCTCGTTGCCCAAGATGCTCGGAGCCTCGAGTGATCCCATCGTGCTCGGCGACACGGTGATCCCGACCGTCGTGCACGGAGTGCGCTGTCTCTCGATGGGCTACTTCGTGCCCGATGAGCAGCCGGTCATCTGGCGCGGTCCGATGTTGCACAAGGCGATCGAGCAACTGGTGACCGAGGCGTGGTGGGACGAGCCGGACTACCTGCTGATCGACATGCCCCCGGGCACCGGCGACGTTGCGCTCACCTTGAGCGAAGTGTTGCCGCGCATTGAGATGTACGTGGTGACGACCCCGCAAGCGGCGGCCCAGCGAGTTGCGCAGCGCTCGGCGTACGCCGCGCGCAAGTTGAAGTTGGCCGTGCGCGGCGTGATCGAGAACATGAGTTTCTTCACCGGTGACGACGGCCACCGCTACGAGATCTTCGGCGCGGGCGGGGGACTCTCACTGGCGACCGAACTCGGCGTGCCACTACTCGGCCAAGTTCCACTCGTGCCCGCCTTGCGCGAGGGCGGCGACATTGGTCGGCCGATCGTGGCGGAACAGCCCGACAGCGACGCCGCGCGCGCTTTTCGCGAACTCGCGGCCCGCGTCGTCGAGCAAGGTCCCGCCCGGGTCTATCGCCAGGAGCTGCGCCTCGTCTGAGTCTGGGAGTATGTGCGATTCACATCGGGGAGGACTCATGGAACTCAACGGCAAGACAGCAGTCATCACCGGCGGCGCGAGCGGTATTGGATTCGCCACGGCGCGACGAATGGCCGAACTCGGGGCCAACTTGGTTCTAGGTGACATCGAACCTGGACCACTCGCTGACGCCGTTGCCACGCTCACAACTGAGGGCGCGAAGGTTGTCGGTGTCGCCGGCGACGTCAGTCTCGAGTCCGACGTGCAAAAGATGCGCGACGCCGCGATCAGTGAGTTCGGCGGGGCGCACGTGGTGTTTAACAACGCGGGCGTCGGAGCCGGCCCGGCAATCGGCACGCCGAAAAAAGTGTGGGACTGGGTCATGGCGGTCAACGTCGACGGCGTGATTAACGGCCTCAACGTCTTTGTGCCGGGTTTCTTGGAACAGAACGAAGGTCACGTCATCTCGACGGCGTCACTGGCTGGTCTCGGCGGCGTGCCCTTTATGGGTGCGTACTGCGCGAGCAAGTTCGCAGTCGTGGGAATCTCTGAGACGCTCTTTCACGAACTCGCGATGCGCCAAAGCGCCGTCGGCGTCTCGGTGCTCTGTCCGGGTTTCGTGCGCACGCGGATCTTTGAGTCCCAGCGCAACATGCCCAGTGATCTGCGCGAACAGGCGATGACGCCCGCCGCCGAAGCCGTGGGAGCTGCCGCGGCGACCGCGGTGAACGCCGGCATCGATCCGGCCATTGTCGGAGCGGCGGTAGCCGACGCCGTGATCAACAACACGTTTTGGATCCTCACGCACCCGCGCGCGGCGATTCGCACCACCGAGGAGCGCCTCGAGTGGATGAAGGGCGGCGCACCCACCAAGATCAATCTGCAGGGTGCAACGAAGCAGTAACTAGCGGTCGATCCCTCTCGGGAGCTGATCGATCGGCCAGTCGAGCAACTGCACCGCACTACGGCACGCGAAGCGATCGGTCATGCCCGCGACGTAGGCGACGGCTTCGTGCAGGGCGTTATCTGCGCCGCCGTCGCGCGCCACATCGGGAATGGACGTCGGGTGCGCCGCGAAATGTTCCACCAGTGCGCGCAGCATGCCAATGACCGCGGCGGCCTGGTCCCGAGACTCGTCGCGCAAGTAGATCCGCTCGTAGTTAAAGCCGCGAAACAGGGCCAACGCTTCGGCGTGGGTTTCGTCCATGCCGATCACTCCGCTGGTCGTGATGGTGGTGATCATTGAGGTGATGAACGCACCCAACTGCTCGCTGCGCCGCGAACCGCAGCGATCGCGAACGAGTGCGGGCAGATCGTCATCGGTGACAACCCGAGCGGACCATGCATCTTCGAAGTCGTGACAGACGTACGCAATGCGATCGGCCCAAGAAACAACCTCGCCCTCGGGGGTGAGTGGCGCGGGGCGTGACCACGAGTGTTTGCGAATGCCGTCGAGGGTCTCAAAACAGAGATTGAGGTTCGCGAGCGCGACGTCCGCTCCCCAGACCGCGTGGTTGTAGCCGCCGTCGACGAAGGGATCGAGGGCGTCCTCGCTCGCGTGGCCTCCCGGACCGTGTCCGCAGTCATGACCGAGCGCGATCGCTTCAGTGAGCGCCACATTCAGTCCCACCGACCGGGCGACGGACGTTGCCACTTGGGCGACCTCGAGCGCGTGAGTGAGCCGGGTGCGCTGGTGGTCCTCCGGGAAAATGAAGACCTGGGTCTTGCCGGCGAGTCGACGAAATGAACTCGAGTGCAAGATCCGATCGCGGTCGCGCTCAAAACAGCTGCGCCAGGGATCGGCGGACTCTGGTTTTGCTCGGCGGCCCTCAGGAGTTGAGCGCGTGGCCTCCGAAGCGAGTGCACTCTCTTCGAGCGCGAGCCGCGCAGTTCGTCCGCGTCGTTCCACCGTCGCCTCGCTGACCGTGGCGTGCGAATCGGCGTGCGCCACGCGCAGACCCCCCGAACGCTCGTGGCCGCCCATGGTTGACGCCCATTCGTGCGCGCGCGCTGACGGTTCTCGCACACTCACGCGAGAGATTGTGCCTTACGGCCGTAGCATGGGTCGGCCAAGTCGCGTCAAGGAGCATTGTGGATATTCGCATCGGGATCGTGCAGTCGATGAAGGAACTCGAGATCGAACTGGCCGATGACGCCGAGCGCGACGCCATCATCGATCAGATCGAAAAGTCACTGTCCAGCGACACGGTGCTGTGGTTGACGGATCGCAAGGGTCGCCGCGTCGGTGTGCCGAGCTCTCGGGTCGCCTACGTCGAGGTGGGCGTGCCGGCCAACGAGCGCCGGGTCGGCTTCGGCGCCGCCTAACTCCGTGGCGGCGATCCCAGCGCGGGACCGCCGCCTGCTCTTTGTCACCGGCAAGGGCGGGGTCGGCAAGACAACCGTCGCCGGGGCGATCGCGCGCCTCGCCGCTGATGGCGGCAAACGCGTGCTGCTGTGCAGCGTGGATGATCGCCACGATCTCGCCGAGGCGTTCTCGCTGCGCGAGTTGACCTTCAAACCAACGCCGGTCGATGACCGCCTGAGCGTGATGGTGATGGACACCGAAGCGTCATTGCGCGAGTACCTGCGGATCTATCTGAAGTTGCCGATGGTCGGCCGCATTGGTCCGGTCGCCGCGGCCTTTGACTTCGTGGCGACCGCCGCACCTGGAGTGCGCGAGATCCTCACGATCGGCAAAGTCTGTTACGAAGTCCGCGAGGCGCACTACGACCTCGTAGTTGTCGACGCACCCTCGACCGGCCACGTCGTGGGGTACCTCGCAGCGCCGCAAGCCATCCAGCGATTGGTGCGCGTCGGACTGATTCGCAACCAGTCCGACTGGATGTTGCGGATCTTGAGTGATCGCGCGATGACTGGTGTGGTCGTGGTGACGACGCCCGAAGAGATGCCGGTCGCCGAGACGTTGGAGCTGGTGGGATCAATCAATCGCGAAACGACGGTCGACCTGGCCGCCGTGATCGTGAATCGCGTGCCCCCTGAACTGTTCCTGCCGCGTGACGCCGCGCTCGTGGAATCAGTGGCTGCCCGCCGGGCTGGTCCGTTCGGCGACCGTGGTCTTAACGGTCTCTTTGATGCGGCGCGCGTGGCAATTGATCGGCGTCGAGTCGCCACGTCGCATCTCGAGGTCCTGCGATCGGGCCTTGGATCACGAGTGCCACTGGTGATTCAGCCGTTTCTCTTCGACGTGGCCAGTCCCTCGCGGGTGGTCACTCGGGTCGCGGCGTCTCTGGACGAGGAGCTGTCGTGAGCACTCTGCTCCAAGAACTTTCAACGGCGCGAGTGGTAGTGACCTGCGGGCCGGGCGGGATCGGCAAGACGACCTGCGCGGCCGCCCTCGGTCTCGCGCTGGCGTCGCACACGCCCAAGCGCGTTCTCGTGATCACGGTTGATCCCGCGCGTCGACTGGCTGACGCGCTCGGCCTGGACGAAATCGGCGATCAGGCGACGGTGGTGCACGGACTGGCCGGACCTGGCGAGTTGAGCGTGGCGATGCTCGACACCAAACAGGCGTGGGATCAGCTGATCGAGCGACACGCACCTGATGCAGCGACTGCGCAGCGGATCTTGTCGAATGCGCTCTACCAGAACATCACTGGACGGTTCATCCAGTCGCACGACTACATCGCAATGGAGCGGCTCCACGAACTCGCCGACGACGGTCGCTACGACGTCATTGTCGTGGACACGCCACCGACGCGCAACGCACTCGACTTTCTTGACGCGCCGGGCCGAATGGCCGACTTCTTCTCGTCGCGACTACTGCGCTGGCTGATCGCGCCGACGCGGGGGGGCATCGTCGGTCTCGCGGCGCGACCGTTCTCTCAGATCGCCGACAAGGTGCTGGGCGGTCAGTTCCTGACCGACATCACCGAGTTCTTCCTGCTGCTCAACACGATGTACGCCGGATTCGTCGAGCGGGCGCGCGAGGTCGAAAAGCTGCTCGCTCGACCGTCGACAGCGTTCCTCGTCATCTCCACATTGGAAGCGGTGCCGGTCGCCGAGGCGTCGTTCTTTGTCGACGAACTGGCGCGCCGCAAGCTTCACCTGCGCGGATGGGTGCTCAATCGTGTGCTGCCCGACACGATCAGTGACGATGCGCTGGCCGCCGCTTTGGAACGTTTGGCGGCAGCCCCGTTGGCTGAAGTGGCCGAGGCATTGAGCGCCGACGAGGAGCCGGCGCAGCGCGTGCGAAGTGCGCTGATCGATAACGCGCGCCGTTGGCGCAGCGTCGCCCAACAAGAGCGCGAACAGACGCGACGACTGGTGCGTCGAGAGACTGCGCTCTATCGAGTGCCGAGCTTGGATGGTGAGATCGCCGAACTGGATGGACTCGCGCGACTCGGTGAGGTCTTGATCTCGGCGGACGGTGTCCTAGAGTCCGCAACGCTGAGGACGCCGTGATCGATTACCACCTTCATCTCTGGCCCCACTCGGACTCATCGGTGGATTTCGTGCTCGACCAGGTGGCGCAGTACTGCGAGCAGGCCGCCACCGAGGGCGTCAGCGAACTCGCCCTCACTGAACATGCGCACCGATTTGTTGACGTGCGCGCCGTGATGGGCGATTTCTGGCTCCGCACCGGACACGAGCCGACGTCGAAGGCGCTCGGGGCCTACATGGACTGGCACGCGCGCAACTCGCTTGAGAAGTACGTCGAGCTGGCCGTGGCGGCGAAATCGGCGGGCCTGCCCGTAAAGGTTGGGCTCGAAGTTGACTACGTCGAGGGTCGCATGGACGAACTGTCGGCGCTGTACGCGCAGTACCCATTTGACGTGCTGATCGGCTCAGTGCACTGGCTCGGCACGTGGCAGCTCGATGACTATGAGACGCCAGCGCACCGTCACGAATGGAACGTGCGTGACGTGGACGACTGTTGGGCGCTGTACGCGCGCACCCTCGAAGAGTTAGCCGCGAGTCGGGCCGTGGACGTGCTGGCGCATCCGGATCTCTGCAAGGTCGCGGGATTCGTTCCGAGTGATCCGTCGCCGTACTGGGACCAGATGGCCGAAGCGGCCGCGGCGGTTGACGTCTCTGTGGAATGCAGTTCGGCCGGGTGGTTCAAGCCGATCGGTGAGCAGTACCCGGCGGCAGGGTTCCTTGATCGATTAGTGGCCCGGGGCGCGACTTTCACGACGGCGAGCGACGCGCACGCTCGCGGGCGAGTCGCCGCGCGAGCGGGCGAGCTCGCCGCGTTGCTCGAATCGCGTGGAGTCACCGAACTTGCGAGCTACTCCAACCGTCAGCGTGCAATGGTTCCGATTCGGAGCGCAGTGTGACGACGCTGGCCGAACTGGCCTCAGTACGCACGTCGCTGACTCAGCTCGAGATCGATCATCTCGGTCGCCTAATCGCCAGCTGGTCGCTGCTCGCCGACCTCTCCTTTAGCGACATGTTGTTGATGGCGAAGTGCGACGAATCGGTGCCCGGTGTGCGCGGCGACTACGTGGTGTTGGGCCAGGTGCGACCGAACAACCGCGCCACGCTGATCGGAGACGATCTTGTCGGCACGACGCAGGGCACCGCACGCTGGCCGTTCGTCGCTGAGGCCGCCAACACCGGCGAGCGCCGCGAAGGGTCCGTGCACCTCGAAGGAGCCGAAGGCGACGTGCCGATTTGGTGCGTACCGGTTCGATTCGACGGGCGCGTCATCGCGGTACTCGTGCGGGTACAGGGTCCACTGCGCGGACCGGCCTCGCTCTACGAGCAGGCGTACCTCAACTTGTTCGACCGGCTCTGTCGAATGGTTACCGACGCGACCTTTCCGTTTCGAGAGGCCGAGGTCGCAGGACCGGGCATGCCGCGCGTGGGCGACGGCATCATCCTGATCGACGGTCGCGGACTAGTTGAGTTTGCGACTCCTAACGCGACTACCGCGATGCACCGCCTCGGGCTCTACACCGCGACCGAGGGCCGCAGTCTGCGCGATCTCGGACTTCGCCCGCGTGTCGTTGAACGCGCCCTCGAGTACGGCATCCCCGCGATCGAAGAGATTGACCGCGGTGTCGACGTCGCGGTGCTGTTTCACTGCGTGCCCCTCTTAAGCGGTAGTGAGGTCACGGGCGTCATTGTCCTTTTGCGCGACGTGAGCGACCTTCGTCGGCTCAATCGACTGGTGCTCAACAAGGATCAGGCGATCAAAGAAGTTCACCACCGCGTCAAGAACAACCTCCAAACAATCAGTTCACTGCTGCGGCTTCAAGCGCGTCGTAGCGATGATCCTCATACGCGCACGGCGTTGCTCGAAGCTGAACGGCGCGTGCGCTCCATTGCCGTCGTGCACGAGGTGCTCAGCCGCGAACCGGGTGAAGAGGTCGTCTTTAGCGAAATTGTCCGATCTCTCGTGGCAATGGTCGAAGACTCCGTACTCAGCCTCCATCCAATTGAGCTCATCGTCGAGGGCGATCTCGGCACGCTGTCGACGGACATAGCAACGCCCCTCGCGGTGGCGCTGGCCGAACTGCTCACCAATGCGGTCGAGCACGCCTTTACTGGCTTCGGTGGTTCGAGCAATGAAGAGGTCGGCGTGGTCACCCTCACGTTGTCGCGGCGTGACGATGTCGCGGTCGCTGAGGTGCGAGACAACGGCAAGGGACTCGACGACGACTTCAGCCTCGAGTTGCCGCGCAGCCTCGGACTGTCGATCGTGCGCGACCTCGTGCGCAGCCAGTTAGGCGGAACGATCGAGATGAAGTCGGTGCCGCACAGTGACGGCGGCGGAACCTACGTGCGCGTCGAGGTGCCGACGGCCGCGAGGCCCTAGCAGGCGAGACTGCGACGGCGCGCGGCGAGCCACTGCTTGCGCAGCTTGCGGCGCTCCTCTTCAGTGGTGCCGCCCCACACACCAGACTCCTGGTTGGTCGCGAGAGCGAACTCGAGGCAGGCCTTGGACGCGTCACAGGCGTTACAGACCCGCTTGGCCGACTCGATCTGCTCGAGGGCCATGCCGGTTGAACCGATGGGGAAGAACAGTTCGGGCTCGGTGTCGCGACACGCCGCCTGAGTGCGCCAGTCGCTGTCGTCCCACGCGTGCGTGCGATTCCAAGTAAGAGACATGGGATAGACCTTCCGGCTTGGGGGGTGGCCGGCAAGTTCCCGGCCGTTGTGGGCTCCGCTTCCCGCAACGAAGAGTGAATTTTACTCGTCGGTAACTCGCACGACAAGGGGGCCCCGACAAATTTTTCGCTGCGGTGATCAGGTTGGACTCTCAAGTGAATGCTGAAGTGGGCCGAGATGCGACAATTCCGGCGTGAGTGACGTCTTCGCGCACCGGGGACTGCACTCGAGAGAGGGCGAAAATACCGTCGCCGCGTTTCTTGAGGCGCGGGCTGCAGGGTGTGACGGCGTTGAACTCGATGTGCGTCGGACGCTCGACGGAGCTCTCGTGGTCCACCACGACGCCGAAGTCGCCGGCCTCGGTGCGATCTCCTCGGTCACCTGTCGCGACCTGCCCACTGGACTACCCACGTTGGCCGAAGCGATGACCGCGTGTTCGGGGATGGTGGTCAACGTTGAGATCAAGAACAGCCCCGACGAGCCGGGCTTTGACGCCACCGGTTCACTCGCACATCAGGTCGTCGGGGCGCTGAGTGAAATTGGTTGGCTCGACAACGTCATTATTTCGAGTTTCGATCGCGCTACCTGCGCCGCTGCTCGACTGGCTGACGCGACCGTGTCAATTGGGCTGCTCACCGGATGGCGCACCGATGGGCGTCACGCCCTCGATGTCGCGATTGAGGACGGCCTCACGGCGATTCACCCGTTTTTCCAACGCGTCGATCGCGCGGTGCTCGACCGAGCTCGTGAAGTGGGAGTTGCGGTCAATGTCTGGACCGTCAATCTCGACGAAGAGATCACCGCCATGCTTGATTTCGATGTCGACACCATCATCACCGACGAGCCCGCGCGCGCGATCGAGTTGCGCCGCGCGCGTGAGCAACGTCCCCGATAGGCGAGATCGTCGATTCGTTTAGCATTGGCCGAATGAACGTCGTCGTCTGTGTCAAGCAAATCCCCGATCCGGCGGCGCCGCAGTCGCTGGAAGACGGGACCTGGAACCTCAATCGCTCCGGGAAACTGATTCTCGACGAGGCCGACACCTACGGGGTCGAAATGGCGCTGCAGATCGTCGACAAGGCGGGCTCCGGCGAGGTCACGGTGGTCTCGATGGGTTCAGCATCTGAGCTCAGCGGAATTCGCAACGCTCTCGCGATGGGTGCGGCCAAGGCGATCGTCGTCTCTGACGGTGCGCTGCGCGGCACCGACGCTCTCGGCACGGCCAAAGTGCTCGCGGCGGCGATCAAGCGGGTTAATCCGGACCTGGTGATCGCGGCCACGGAGTCCTCTGATGGCTACACCGGCACGACGCCGGTTCAAGTCGCCGAACTGCTCGGCATGCCGTCAGTGACGTTTGCGAAGGCGATCACCGTGGAAGGGTCGACGGTCAAGGTCGACCGTCAAACCGAGTCCGGCTATGACGAAGTCACCTCACCGCTGCCCGCAGTCGTGACCGTCACCGCCGGTGTCGTCGAGCCGCGTTACGCGAGCTTTAAGGGCATCATGGCCGCGAAGTCCAAGCCCGTTGAAGAGCTCAGTGTGAGCGACCTCTCTCTCGACGGCCAAGTCGGTCCTGCTGGCGCGCGCCAGCAGATCATTTCGGTGGAGGCCGCCGAGGCCCGCCAGGGCGGCGAGATCGTCGTCGACGACGGCGATGGCGCCTCGCGCATCGTCACGTTCCTCGAATCCATCAAAGTCATTTAGGAGCATCGTGCCGGTCTCAACTCTCTGGGTCGTCGTCGAACCGTCAACGGACGGCTTCACCACCACCTCTCTCGAACTGCTCACTCACGCGCGATCTCTGGCGGGCTCGGTCTCGGCGATTACCTGGGGCGCGGGCGCCAGTTACGCGGCCCAAGCCGGCGAGTACGGCGCGACGACGCTGCACGATGTCGGTGACCTAAAGGGCGCCCTGCCCGGTGCTCCGGTTGCGTCGGCCATCGCCCAGCTCGTGGCGTCGGGTGCCCCAGACGCGATCCTCATCCCCACCAGTTATGACGGTCGCGACATTGCCGGACGGCTCTCCGCGCGCCTTGATCGTCCCGTTCTCACCAACGTCACTGGACTCAGCGACGACGGCCGACTGACGACCGAGCACCCGGTGTTCGGCGGAACCCAGATTGTGAAGGCGCAGTTCACCAGCGACGGGCCGGGGATCTTCGTGATTCGCGCGAAGTCGTTCGCGGCCGAACCGTCAGGCGGCGCGGCGGCAACCGTGAGCCCGCTCGCGATCGGTGATCTCGGCGCAACCGGATCCGCGACGATCAACGTCAGTCACGTGGAAGAACGCACCGGCCCGAAGCTCGAAGAGGCGGCGGTTGTCGTTTCGGGTGGGCGCGGACTCGGCGACGCGGCGAACTACGCCCTCGTCGAAACTGCGGCCCGATTGCTCAACGGAGCCGCCGGGGCGAGCCGCGCAATTGTCGACGCCGGGTGGGTGCCGTACTCGCACCAAGTCGGCCAGACCGGCAAGACGGTGAAGCCCACCGTCTACATCGCGTGCGGAATCTCGGGCGCGACTCAGCACATGGTCGGCATGAAGGGCTCCAAGAACATCGTCGCCATCAACAAGGACCCCGATGCGCCAATTTTCCAAATCGCTGATTTGGGCATCGTCGGCGACGTCTTAAAGGTCCTCCCAGCCCTAAATGAGGCTCTGAGCGCCCGCGGGTAATTCTCGCCCGGTCGTGCCACCGCACAGTTGCAGACAAGGCACGGTTGATATCAGCGGCTTAGTGGATCGTGACCGTCACTCGTTTTAAGTGCGCCGTTCGACAAGGATCGGACTGTGACGACTGAGCCGTCTCGTCGGAGAACGCCCCGAGTGGTGATGGCGCTGATCGGTTCGTTGGTCCTCGTCGCGGGAATCCTCGGAGTCTCGAATGGTTCAAAGACGCGAGACCGTCAACTGGGCGATGGTGTCTCGCTGGTCGGCACCGATCTGCCGACCACGATCACGTTGGCGCGCTTTGCTCCGGTGCCGATCGGTGGTCAGACCAACTACTCCGATGAGTTTCAGCTCGGGCCGAGTGGACCTCTCAACTCGGTAGCGGCGTTGACGCTGCCGCTGCTCTCGGCAGCGCCGCCGCGCACGTTGCTCTCGATCGTGACGTCGCCCGATCTCGACGGGCCGTGGGTTCAACTCGCGGTTAGCTCCAACGGTCGACTTTCAGCTACTGCCAATATCACGGCTCTCGATTACTTCGAAGTCGTGGGCGCCGCTCCGCCGCAGTAAGCAGGGTCGCCTAGATGAGTGGCCAGGGATACGGCGGCCAATCGCGCTCACTGTCAGGTGTCGGCAGCTCGCCGGCGTCCAGTAGTTCGGCCGCGCGCTGACGCGTTGCAGCGATTTCCGGTGCGCTGAGCCACCGGTCCAGTTCGCCGACCTCGCCGTCAGCGAGCGCGGCGAGCGGTTCGCACAAATTTTCAGGCAGTGCGCAGCCCGCAAACTCCCACACGACCGTGCGCAGTTTGTCGCCGCGGTGAAAGCACAGCCCGTTGTCGATCGCCCAACACCGCTCACCGTCGTAGACGACGTGGCCGCTTTTGCGGTCGGCGTTGTTGGCGACGACATCAAACGCCGCGAGATTGATGAGCCACCCGTGCAGCTCCGTTCGAGTTCGCAGCGTGAAGTAGTGGTCCGACTCGTTGTCATCGACCCACCACTGATATGAGCCCGGTCCAAAGGGACCGTCGTCGCGACCCACCGTGGGCGGCACGAGATCGGTTCCGAGAACGACGTCAAGCGCGTACGCCGCCACCTCGCGCCGCCACAGCCCGTTCGGAAAGTCCCACAACGGCCGTTCCCCTGCCTCCGCCTTGTAACAGGCCAACCCCTCGAGCTCGCCGAGTCGCAACTCAACGAGCAGCGCCTGATTCGAGGACGCACTGATGCGACCAATCACCTCTATGTCGCCGTCGCGCAACACGGCGATCTGTTCGTCCCGCGTCATCGCAGCGGCGCGGTATGACCGTTCGTGCGCGGGCAGTCGTGTCCTCGCGGGTCGAGGGGCAAGCCGCAGAGCGGGCACGGAGGCCGACCCGCTTCGACCAGCGACGTAATTGCGATGGCGAGCGCCGCGCCCCACTCGCGGGTCAATGTCACTTCGAGAGTGGACTCTTCGTCATCGGACGCGATGAGCAGTTCGAGCACGGTGTTGTCCTGGTCGAGTCCGACGGTGATCTCACCCGCCACGAAGTCCCAGGTGAATTCGGGTTCTAAGGAGAGGTCATCCGGCAAGTGGCTCGGACGTCCGAGTTGCTCAATCACTCCAGCGAGCCACGTTGCGAGCACGGATAGTTGCTGCTTCTCGCACTTGATGATGACGAGGCGACGACCTTCACGTACTTGGAGCAAGAACAGCCGATTGCCCACCTCGCCGCGCGTGCCGACCATCACACGGTCGGGGGAGTCAAAGACGTAGTTCATGACGGGGCGAGTTCGCGCAGCGATCCGGTGGAGTTGACCGCCAGCACTAACGGTGCACCGCTGGTCAGCACGAGCACCGACACCGAACAGGTGGAGATGACCGTGCGCTGAAAGAGGTCGAGCGGGACCCCGAGGGCGTACGTCACGGCGGCCTTGATCGGATCGGCGTGACTAACCGCCACGACGGTGCGACCGCGGTGCTTGGCAGCGAGACGCTCGAGTGTCGACCACATTCGTAGCTGCATCTCGGCGAAGCTCTCGCCCTCGGGAAAACGAAAGCCGCTCGGGCTTTGTTGCACCGCGCGCCACTCGCGACGACGCGCGAGAGCACTGAGACGACGTCCGGTCCATTGGCCGAAATCGCACTCGAGCAGCCCTTTGTCGACAGTGACGCGCTTCTTGAGTTGCCGGGCGATGGGTGCGGCCGTCTCCCTGGCGCGCTCGAGCGGCGAGGCGTAGACAGCGACTGGCCGACGCGACAGTTCGCCGATGCGCGCGGCCACGGCCTCGGCTTGGGCCACACCGATCTCTGAGAGATGAAGTCCCGGTGCGCGACCGGGCAGAACTGATCCAGTCGTTGCTGTTCGCCCGTGACGAACGAGCAGCAACGTGGTGGCAGTGGGCGCGCTCGGCACTCGAGAAAACTACGGGGTGTTCAGCTGGCAGTAACCGGCAGGCGCCGCGGACCAGCAACCGCGGTCTCGGGCCACCGTTTGCGCGACACCCGCGATAACTTGCGCATGAGCGCGATCGCTCCGGGATCGTCACTGCCCGGTCGAGTTTCAATGACACCGGCTGACGCGAGCTTCTCCATCAGTTCACGACCCTGTTCGGTGCGCACGACCACGAGCGTCCAGTCATTGGATTCACCGATGCCGCCGGCAGAGATATCGGCGTGTTCGGCGGCGAAGTCGGGACAACTGGTGCAACCCTCACGTGTCCACTCGTGGGCTTCCTTTAACGGAATCTCGTGGTACGCGCCGTCATGCGTCCACACCTGAAAGACGCCCTTGATGTTCATTTTCTTGATGGAGGCGCGAGTGAGTCCGTACTTCGCCTCGAACAGTTCCTCAAAGATCGCGTCATCGAACGTCTTAGAGCAGAGCAGACCGATCGTGAGCGACAACCGACGAGCGACCTTGCCCGCCTTGCGCGCCTGCATGGCGCCAGGAGCTGACACCATGCATCCCATGCCGACGACCGCGATGCGCTCGGCTCCGCCCGCGACTGCGTCCTCGTAGCCGAGGAGATTGACGCTGTAGGTGTAGCGAGAGCCGGCCGTGTCCAAGACGTCTTGACGCTTGCGCGCGACTCGAGATTCGGCTCGCCAACTCGAACCGTCACCTTGCAGTCCACTGACGAGCGCGGCGTCGATGACGTCGTTCTCGAGCGCATAGATGAGCAGCGCCGACACGAAGCCGCCGTCCTGGCCGGCGCCGTGGACCGATGCGTCACTGGCGCGCGCCAGCAGAACGTCGCCGACGCCGAAGATCTCGTCGTCGGTTCGCGCGCGTCCGAAGCGGTGCGTGTCGATTTCGCTCTCCCATTCGCGAAACCGCGGGCACGCACGCGTGCACATCGTGCAGCCCTTCTCGCCGTGCGTGCAGTCCCGCTCGCCGCCGTCGATATCGAGGTGAAACGGCTTGTACACGCCATCGTTGGCGTTGTAGTCAAGTACTGGGTGCGGACACGCAATGACGCACGCGGCGCATCCGGTGCACAGTCCCGAGGTCACGACCTCGGTGAACAGTTCTCGCCAGTGAGGCTTGTCGCCGGCCATCGGCCCACCATAGTGACGGATCGAGCGCGAATCGGGCCCGCCGTTACGCTCGTTTGATGCCCGAGATACTAGAGGTTGAGTCGTATCGAGAGCTCGCCGACACCGTGGTGGGCGCGCGCATTCGACGCGGTTGGGCTGACGAAATTGCGTCCAAGAAGCTCGCGTCAGCGGCGTCGTGGTCGCGCGCCGTGAAGGGTCTCACCATCACGTCGACGTCGCGGCGCGGCAAGTTGCTGCTGCTCAACACCGATGGAGTCACCCTGGGTGTGCGCTTCGGCATGACCGGTGTGTTGTTGATTGATTCCACGGCGGGCATCGACGGACTGTTTTACGGACCGCACGACTTTCGCCGCGAATGGATTCGCGGTGGTCTCGAACTAGACGACGGTCGACGACTCATCTTGCACGATCCGCGCCGCCTCGGGCGTTTTGAGTTGGATCCCGATCTGTCCGAACTCGGTCCCGACGCACTCGGACTCACTCGGCGCGACTTCGATCAGGCGCTCTCGATCGAGCGCGGAGTTGGTCCGGCCGTCAAAGCCCGTCTGCTCGATCAGTCCAAGATCGCCGGTGTTGGCAATCTCCTCGCGGACGAGGCGCTGTATCGAGCTGGGATTTCCCCACTACGTCCGATCGGAACTCTGTCCAACGATGAGCGCGCGCGGCTGTTTCGCGCGCTCGGCACGACGATTCGCACGTTGAAGAGCCGTGGTGGCTCGCACCTCGGTGATCACATGGACTCACGATTCCCGGGTGGCACGTGCCCCAAAGATGGAGAAGAACTCGTCACTGCCACCGTTGGCGGCCGCACGAGCTACTACTGCCCGCGCCATCAGCGCTGAAGTTCAGCTCGCGGGATCCAACAGTCCAGTCAGTCCCGTCGGGGCGTGCGGTCCGAGGATGATCGACTCGAGCACGCCCATTCCCGCATCTTCGGAGCTCGTCGCGCGCACCACCTGCTGGACGTGGAGATTAAAGAAGTCCATGGGATCAATCGAGGCGACGTCAAGGACTTCGCCGTCGCGATAGGGACCGTTGTGCCACCGGCCGTGCGCGTAGGTCGGATGTTGGTAGCCGGCTCCCCGCATGTGAAAGGTGAACAGTGGCTCGAGCTTGATGGACTGGTCGCCCACATTGATCGTCGCTCCGACGAATTGCCGAGTGCCTCGTCGAGGTTGCAGCGAAAGTGAACCTTCAACGTGGGCAGGATCGGTGTGCACCGCGCCCATGGCGGCGCTGCGAGCGACGGGCTGTCCGTCGGCGTCGTCGATCGACATGTAGTGCGCAATCGAGCGCGACAAATTGATGGGTGCCCAAAAGAAGCAGAACTGCGGGGCTCGCGTGCTGGGCGCGCCGCCGATCTGTTCGCCCACGGGTCGAATTCCCCACGAGCGATCTTTTGTTCCGAGGAATCCGTCGACGCTGAAGGTGCCGTCGGGTGTCTCGATCGTCCCGCGCCAGGTGCCCATCTGAGACGCGCGCACGGTGTCCATGAAGATCCGCCCGCCGTCATAGATCGATTGACGGGCTTCTTCAATGGCGCCCACCCGCGCCTCGTAGGTGAGATCCGCGCTCAATCCTTGTTCCGGTGCGTCGACGATCACTCGATTGACGCGCAACGGCTCGACAATTTCAATCGTGATGGCACCGACTTTCGTCGGACGCCCGACGAGGGCGTCACCGCAGAAGACGCTGCGCTGCGTGGCGCCGTCGGTGACGGCGAACGCCGCGTCAATGACGCCGCGCGTGGGATACAGACCGAGCGCAACGGCGAAATAGTGGTGCTCGTCGTACCCGTTGAACCAGAACCGGTCGTACGCGTTTGGATGTCCTCCCATGGACTGCACGAGCGGGGCGACCGCTTGGTGCAGCGGAAGGTCGTCCTCGGGTATCAACACCTCAACTCACCCCCGCAAAGACGCCCCACTCAGTGGCTGCGTCAACGGCCCGGCGAATCATGGTGAGGAACATCTGGTCTCCGCGCTCGGTTCGCTCGACGAAGATGGACGCCGAGACGAGCATGATGATCGGTCCGACGGTCGCACGCGCATACTCCACGTGCGCGTCCGCGGTGCTTAGTTGAACTCCGCGTGCGCGAAGGTGCTCGAGGTAGAACTCGATCAGTTCGCGTTCCGTGGCGCGCCGATCTTCGGTGTCGAGGCTCGTCGTGAGAAAGAACGCGACGTCGCTCATCGGGCTGCCTGAACCGAGGGTCTGCCAGTCGACGACTGCGAAGGGAACCTCGCCGCCACGAGCATCAAAGATGAGGTTGTCCGTGCGGTAGTCCCCGTGAATGACGCAGGTGACGACCGGCGTCGCGAGCGCAATCCCCGTCATCAGCTCCACGAATTTGTCGCGAATGAGAGTGACTGCGCTGCGGGTCTCGTGATCCAGCACGTCGTCGTAGCGCTCAAGAAACTGGGTGAACAAACCGGGCAGGCTTTGGAAGTAGAGAGGACCAAGTTCCGCAGACACTCCGCCGATCCACGGTAGCGAGAAGAGGTCGGTGCGACCCGCCGTTGAAGCGTGCAGGCCGACCAGAGCCGCCAATGCGGTCTCGGCGTCGTGACGCGTGATTCCCGCCAGTTGATCAACCGGGCGACTGTTGCTCAGGTCCTCCATCACGATGAGAAAGTCGTCGTCGTCGGCCGAGTACTCCACGAAGTCGATGTGAGGCGTTGGTATATCGACCTGCGGTCGAAGTTCTTTGTAAAAGGACGTTTCGCGCAGATAGAGCTTCAGGAGTTTTGCGGTGGCGCGGCTCGTTTCGTCGTGGGACGGCGACTTTGTGACGACGACTCTCTCTTCACCGTCTCTTTCAAAGATCCAGCGACGACAACCCGCCACCTGGCCGCTGCCGACGGAGACCGACGACCAGCGCCACGCCGAAGGATCGAGTCCGATTGTGCGTGCGACGCGGTGTGCACCCTCGTCGTTCTCGCTGAGTGCCCCCACATTGCCCCCTCGCGACGAAAGTTAGTGGAGTTCTTAGAGAGCGGTGCCTGAGTTCTGCGGTGGCGTCGGCAACAATTGACCAGTGACGAGCTTCACTCACTTCATTCAGCACTACGGGTACTTCGCTTTGTTCGTCCTTGCGATGGCCGAGTCGATGTGCATTCCCGTTCCGTCCGAGATCATCTTCGGACTTGGTGGAGCCATGTGTACGACCGCGGTCGCGACAGGCACGCCGCTCAACCTCGCACTTGTCATCATCATCGGACTCGCAGGAGAACTCGTCGGCGCGACGATCGCGTATCAGTTGGGTCGCACGCTCGGACGAGAGTTCGTCGATAAGTGGGGCAAACGGTTCCTGCTCACTCACAAGGACCTCGATCGAGCCGAAGCGTTCTTTGCGAAGTACGGAATTGCCTCGCTGCTGATCGGCCGGATGATCCCAGTGGTGCGCTCAGTCATCTCGGTGCCCGCGGGCGTCGCCGAGATGGGTCGCGTGCGCTTCACCGCGCTCACGGCGGCGGGATCCGCCGTGTGGATCTCCGTTCTGGCGAGCATCGGCTACGGACTCGGCTCTAACTGGCAGCACGCCAAGAAGTACTTCGACGTCGCGACCTGGCCGATCGTGGGACTACTGGTTGCCGGCTTGGCGTTCGGATTCTGGCATCGCTGGAGGGCCGTTCGCTCGCACCAAACCTGACCGCGACCAACGCGAGTCTCTCGCGGATCTACGGGGAGTCGCGACTTCGGCGCCAGCTACTTCGTTGCCATCGATTTCGTATCGAGACCTACTCTTAGTTCCGTGTCGGACGACGAATTTCTCGAGACTCTGAGGAAATTGGTCTTAGAGAATCCGGAGTCGGAATCGATTCGGTTGGAATATTCCAAACGATTGATCAGTCAGGAACCTGCCGAATTAGAGAGTGCGCTCGACCAGGCCGAAGCGGTTCTTCGGCGCAACCCCGACAGCTCTGAAGCTCGCGATATTTACTTGTACTGCGCCGAGAGAGTGGAAGGTTCGCGCTCAGACGCCTGGCTCAAACTGGATGCCCTCCTGCGCGAAGCGCGAGAGCGAGTGCCACACACTGACGAGCTGGCTGATCACGGCGAGATCGACTGGGATGATCTCACCCAATCCTTGATTCGAGAGGCGCCGATCACCCTGGCCGATGTCGCCGGCATGGAAGTCGCCAAACAAAAGATCGAGTCGACCTTCTTGCGCGCGGTTCGCAATCCGGAGCTCAGTCGCAAATACGGAGTTTCAGCGAGAGGCGGATTATTGCTATGGGGACCGCCAGGTTGCGGTAAGACGTTTCTGGCTCGCGCAATCGCTGGCGAGATCGGCGCCGAGTTCGTGAGCCTCGGACTCGACTCGGTCTACACCAACACCTCAAGCTCGATCGTGCGGTTGCATTCAATCTTCGAACGAGCGCGCAAGGCGAGCCCTTGTGTTCTCTTCCTAGATGAAGTCGACGCTCTCGGTCGGTCGCGGGCGATTTCGTCGTCCACATCGTTCACTGTCGCCCAGCTGCTGGCCGAAATGGACGGAGCAACGACGGACAATGATGGTCTTTACCTCATTGGTGCGACGAACCGACCTTGGGATGTGGACTCGGCGCTGCGACGGCCGGGACGATTCGACGAGGACGTGTTGGTGCTCCCACCTGACCAGTCGGCTCGGGAGTCGATCTTTCGATTGCACCTCCGGGGACGACCGCTCGACGTGATCAATTGGGACCCACTCAGTGAAGCCACCCAGGAGTTCTCGGGTGCCGACATCGGATTGATCTGCCAACGAGCCGTGGAAGCCGCGATGACTCAAGCACTGGCGCAGGACCGTGAAATCCCGGTCACGACCTCAATGTTGTTGGACGCTCTGCAGAAGGTGCGACCCAGCACCACCGGGTGGTTCGATGATGTCCGCAACTACATCCGATACGCCAACGACACGGGGCTGTACGACGAATTAGCGGCGTATCTCAAGAGTCGAAAAAAGTGACCTCTGATTTCACGGGGCGTGGATCGCTCGACGTCGACACTCTGTCTCAACTAGCGACAAACTGCCTCGCGGCTGGAGATTGGTACCGCGCGCGAGAATTTGCACGAGAGGGCATTCGACTGAGCGCCAACGATCCACTGTTGCTGCGGACACTCGCGTACGCCGAATGCGAGCTCGGCGAGACGCGGCGAGCGGCGGAAACGTCCGCGCGGGCCCTTGCCCACGAGCCCGGCGATGTGCAGAACTACATCGTTCGAAGTCACTGCCTTCTCGCACAGGCGACCCATCAGATAAAAGAGCTCGACGTTCACGGATACGCAATGTCCGCAGCTCGGATCACGCGCGACGGTCTCAAGTTGGATCCGAACAATGTGGTGCTGCGACGTATCCGAGCCAAGTCTCTGGCACTGGGTGGTGAGTGGCGCGACGCGTATCTGGAGCTTCACGACGTGATTCGCCGGAGCCCGTCGGATCTCGATACGTGGAGAGCGGCGTCGGTGGTCGGCATCTGGACGCGCAACTGGAGGGCCACGATTGAATCGTGTCGACGAGGATTAGCGCTGTCGCCAAATGATCCGCCGCTGCAAAACAATCTCGCGGTTGCTCTCCGCAATAGCGGTCAGAGTCGCGCTGCCGCCGACATCTTTCTCGAGCAGGTCAGCCGTAACCCTCACAGCTCCGTTGCTCGCTACAACGTGTCACTCACGGGGGCGCGAGTTTTGTATTTCATTATTTTGCTCGCCGTCGCCGGCGTCTTTCTTGCGTTGAGGGTTCCTCCAACAGCTGCGATCCTGCCTTGCGCGTTTCTTTATGGAGTCATCGCACGAAGTCCGGTGCTGCTTCGCCGAATGGAACCAGTCACCTTGGCGCTGACCAAAGTGATCGCCAAACCAGTCGATCGACTGTTCGGTCGCCGACGACTAATACGCCGTCAACGACTTCTGAGTCAACCAATTCAACGTGACGTTGAAAAGATGTTCAACATTCGCCACAGTCGGCGTTTCGCCTCACTTCGTCGCCTCGGAGTGTGGCTACTTGGTCTCACCAGCGTCGCCTTCGTGGTTTCGGGCGTGCTCGTAGTGAATACGGGCTTCGCGCAAGATGCAGAAACCGGCTGGGTCTTTATGGGCATTGGAGGGTTCTTCAGTGTGATCACTGCGTGGTCGATCTGGCGACGTCTGAAATATTCACGCTGAGTTCTACAGCCTTCGGGAGTGGTTACGGAGTCGCGAGGAACTTCATTACTTTCTCGGCGTTGCCGTCGGCGCGAACCGCGTACAACGCCTGTTCGATCCGCCCCGTTGCACCGACGACAAATGATGAGCGAATGACGCCCACGACGGTCTTGCCGTAAAGCTTCTTCTCGCCGTACGCGCCGTATTTGGTCATGACGCGACGATCGGGATCGCTCAACAGAGTGAATTTCAACTTGTACTTCTGCCGGAACTTCTCATGTGAGGTTTGATCGTCGGGAGAGATCCCGATGACCGGCACGTTGAGTTTCGAGAATGCGGCGAGCTCGTCGTTGAACTGACACGCCTGCTTCGTGCACCCCGGAGTGTCATCAGCGGGGTAGAAGTAGACAACGACGCGTTGACCCTTGAACGCGCTCAACGCGATCTTCTTGCCGCGATCGTCGCTCAGCGTGAACGCGGGCGCGCGATCTCCCACTGCCAACCGTGACATCGACTCTCCTCATCGGTCGAGCGAACTCGAGCGGGTCGTACACTAGGCATCGAGGCGGCGCGAGTTCCGCCTGGGCCTGCTTCGTCTCGACGGTTCAGGGTCCGACCGATACGACCGAACCGAGCCTTCCCATGACCAGCCAGCCGGGCGCTACGTCCGACACTTACGCCACGTCCGTCACGTTCGCTGAACTCGGCGTGAGCGAACCACTCGTCGCAGCGCTCGCGGAGCGCGGCATCACCGTGGCGTTTCCCATTCAAGCGATGACGATCGCGGACGCGATGGCCGGACGCGATGTCTGCGGCAAGGCGAAGACCGGGTCAGGCAAAACACTGGGCTTTGGCCTGCCCATGCTGCAGCGCATCGCGGCGCATGGTCCAAGCGACCACAAGGGCTCGCCGGCGCGACCGCGCGGACTCGTGTTACTGCCGACGCGCGAACTGGCCGTTCAAGTCTTTGAGGTGCTCGAACCCTTGGGTCACGCTCTCGGTCTCTCGGTTACCTCGGTGTACGGCGGCGCAGACATCGAGCGTCAGATCAAGCATCTGCGCAAGGGCAGCGACGTCGTCATCGCCACGCCGGGTCGACTGATCGACCTCGGCGATCGCGGCGAAGTCGCCGTCGAAGATCTCGAAGTGCTCGTGCTTGACGAGGCCGACCGCATGGCCGACATGGGGTTCATGCCCCAAGTCGAGTGGGTTCTGCGTCGCATCATGGCCAAGTCGCACCAGACGTTGCTGTTCTCGGCCACCCTCGACGGAGCCGTTGATCGTCTGGTGAAGCGCTACCTGCACGACCCGGTTTTTCACGAAGTGCGCAGCGACACCCAAACCGTCACCGAGATGGTCCACCACTTCATGAACGTCCACCAAATGGATCGCATCAAGGTGGCCTCCACCATCTGCTCGTCGTACGAGAAGTGTCTGGTCTTCGTGCGGACTAAGCGCGGAGCGGACCGACTTGTCGAGCAGCTCACCCGCGAAGGCGTGCGCGCCGCGGCGATTCACGGGGATCTGCGCCAGACCCAACGCGAACGCGCCCTCAGCGACTTCGCAACGGGCAAGCTGCCGGTGCTCGTGGCCACTGACGTGGCGGCCCGGGGACTGCACATTGATGCGGTGGACGTCGTCATTCACTTTGATCCCCCCGAGGATCACAAGGCGTATCTGCACCGTTCGGGCCGGACGGCGCGCGCGGGATCGGCCGGTATCGTCGTTTCGCTGCTGCTGTGGAACCAGATGGTCGAAGCCGAGGTCATCATGCGGCGACTGGCGCTGCGGCGTCCGATCGTCGAGGTGTTCTCGAATAACCCGCACTTAAAGGATTTGGCGGCGTGGCACCCGACGATGGAGGAGTCCGTCCTGTGAGCCCGAAGGACTTGAAGTGGGATCCATTTGATCCCAAGAAGCGCCCGGACCGCGTGCTGGTCGTCGTGGCACACCCCGATGACGTTGACTTTGGTTTCGCCGGCACGATCGCCACACTGACCAACGCCGGATCTGACGTCGCCTACTGCCTCGTGACCTCCGGCGACGCCGGGGGAGACGACTCCACGCACACCAAAGAGGAGCGCGCCGAGATCCGCGAAGAGGAGCAGACCGCGGCCGCGAAAGAAGTCGGCGTGACGACTCTCACGTTCCTGCATTGGCCGGACGGCCAAGTGGAGCCGAGCTTGCTGCTGCGCCGCGAGATCGCCCGCGCGATTCGTGCGCACAAACCCGATGTTGTGATCACTCAATCACCCGAGCGCAACTACGAGCGCATCTTCGCCTCGCACCCTGATCATCTGGCGACCGGTGAAGCGACGATGCGTGCGGTCTATCCCGACAGCCGCAATCCCCACTCGTTTCCCGAACTGGTGCGTGAGGGCTTTGAACCGCACACCGTGCGTGAAGTGTGGATGGGTGGCACCTCACCGAACACGGTCGTTGACATCACCGATGTCTTTGATCGCAAAGTCGCCGCGCTGCGCCGCCACGTGAGCCAGGTGGGTCACCGCGACGAACTCGACAAGATGTTGAAGGAGTGGGCCAAGACCGTCGCTAAGAGCGCGGGCCTGCCGAAGGGTCGACTCGCAGAAGGCTTTCGCCGCATCACGACGGCGTAATGTTTCGCCTCACGGCGAACGACTCATCTATCCAGCGGGTCGCCGAGCGCACCACCGCCGAATCGCTGTTCTCGTCACTGCGGCATCTGCCGCGGGCGCGGTGGTTGCCCGAGATGCTCGCGGGCGTCACTCTCCTCGCGATTGCGGTTCCCGAGCAGATCGCCACGGCGCAACTGGCTGATGTGCCGGCGTTTCTCGCGCTGCTCGGCTTCATTGTTGCCACCGTCATTTTCGCGATGCTCGGTTCGAACCCGGTGCTCTCGGTTGGCGCTGACTCCACGATCGCCCCGCTCTTTGCGGTCGCGCTCATTCGCCTCGCGCTGCCGAACTCCCCGCACTACCTGGCGCTCGTCGCACTCACGGCGGTGATGTCGGGGGTAATGGTGGCCGTTATCGGAGTGATTCGTTTCGGGTGGCTGGCTGACTTCTTGTCGGCACCGATCGTGACGGGATTCATGGTGGGGATCGGTCTCACGATCATCGTGCACCAACTGCCGCACGCGCTCGGCATCGCTGACGTCGGCGGGACATTCGTTCATCGACTCGACGTCATCTTCTCGTCGTTCTCGCATGTTCAGAGTTGGCCCGTGATCCTCGCGGTGGCTACCGCGGCGATGGTCGTGCTGGGCGAAAAGTTGATGCCGCGCTCGCCGATGGCGCTCGTTGCGATCGTGGCCGCCACCGTCGCGACCGTGGCGGGCTCGCTCCGTCATCACGGCGTGGCGACGCTGGGGACCGTTCACATCGTGACGCCGCACTGGCGACTGAGCGGCTTTACCTGGCACGAGGCACTCGTTGTGCTGACGACGGCGACAACCATTGCCCTCGTCATTCTCAGTCAGTCCGCGGCCACTTCTCGCGACGTGGCCGACGAAATGGCGGTCGAGGACAGCATCAATCGCGATCTCATTGCGATCGGCGCCGCCAACGTCGTGAGTGGGTTGGTCGGGTCGCTGCCGGTGAACGCCAGTCCCGCGCGCACCGGCGTGGTGCGACTCGCCAAAGGCACGACGCAGCTCGTGGGTCTCGTAGCGGCGGGTGGCACGTTGCTGTCGGGGTTGGCCGCACCGCTCATGCGCAACGTCCCCCTCGCGGCGCTGGCCGGCATCCTCTTTTACGTTGCCGGACGACTCATCAAAGTGCGAACACTGCGTCAGATCTTGCGCGTCGATCGCTACGAATTTGCGTTGGCCCTCGTCACGGCGCTCGCCGTCGTGCTCATCGGGGTCCAAGAGGGCATTGGAGTCGCGGTGCTGCTCGCGGTGCTTGATCAGACCCGCCGCAACGCGCGGCCTCGCACGGTGCTGATGGGGCGCCGTCCGAATTCCACGAGTTGGGAGTCACTCGGTCACGAAGGCGCCGTGCCGGTTGATCGCGTGACCGTCGTGCTGTTCTCGGCGCCGTTGTTCTTCGCCAATGCCGCGCTCTTTCGTGACGAGATGCACGGAGCGCTCAAGCGCTTTCCCGAGACGCGCCACGTCGTTATTGACGGCGCGGCCATGAGCGATATCGACTTCACCGGTGTCAAGGCACTCACGTCAGTGGTCGACGACCTCGCGCGCGACCACATCGACGTCGTCATCGCGCGCGCCAGCGACAAAATCATTCACACGCTCTCTCGCGCCCCGAGCCATTCACTGCGCGAGGTGCGCACCTTCACCACCGTGGATGAGGCGGTGCGCGCGATCAGCGGTTGATCAACTGCGCGCCAGCTGACGCAGCACAAAGTTGAGCACGCCGCCGTGGCGGTAGTAGTCAGCCTCCGTCGAGGTGTCGATGCGCACTCGAACCTGAAAGCTCGTCACGTGGCCGTTGTCGCGCGTGGCGGTAACGGTGACCGTCTCAGGGACCTCGCCGGTCTCAATGGCCGCCAGGCCCATGATGTCGTAGACCTCGGTGCCGTCGAGCCCGAGAGTCTCGGCGTTCTCGCCATCGATGAACTGCAACGGGGCCACGCCCATGCCGACGAGATTGGAGCGGTGGATGCGCTCGAAGCTCTCCACGAGCACTGCGCGCACACCCAGCAACTTCGTACCCTTGGCCGCCCAGTCGCGGCTCGATCCGGTGCCGTACTCCTTGCCCGCGATGATGATCAACGGGGTCTCGAGTTCGGCGTAATGCATCGCCGCGTCAAAGATGGACATCTCTTCGCCGCTCGGCCACAGCCGCGTGATGCCGCCCTCGGTGCCCGGCGCCAACAGGTTGCGCAGCCGCACGTTGGCGAAGGTCCCGCGCATCATGACCTCGTGGTTTCCGCGGCGCGTGCCGTAACTGTTGAAGTCGCGCCGCTCGACGCCGCCGTCAATGAGGTACGCGCCCGCGGGGCTGGTTGGACGAATGTTGCCGGCGGGCGAGATGTGGTCGGTCGTAATTGAGTCACCCAATCGAGCGAGAACCCGCGCGCCGCGCACGTCGGTCACCGGCGTCAGCTCCATGGTGAGTCCGTCAAAGAACGGAGGTTGGCGCACGTAGGTCGACTTGTCGTCCCAGTTAAAGGTGGTGGCGCGCGTCGCGGGGATCTTCTCCCACCGCTCGCCGCCAACAAAGGCGCTGAGGTACCGCTGGGTGAACATCTCAGGCGTGAGCGACGAACGGATGACGGAGTGCACTTCCGCGTCACTCGGCCACAGATCGCGCAGATAGATGTCCCGTCCGTCACTCGAGGTCCCGAGGGGTTCGTTGACGAGATCGATGTCCACCGTGCCCGCGAGCGCGTACGCCACGACGAGCGGGGGGCTGGCTAAGTAGTTCTGCTTGAGATCGGGGTGGATTCGGCCCTCAAAGTTGCGGTTGCCCGAGAGCACCGAGACAACCGAGAGATCGTGCTCGGCGACGGCTTCAGAGATTCCCGCGAGCAGCGGACCGCTGTTACCGATGCAGGTGGTGCATCCGTAGCCGGCGAGGTCAAAGCCCAGCTTCTCCAGACTCTCTGACAGACCCGCGCGATCGAGGTAGTCCATGACCACGCGACTGCCGGGCGCGAGTGACGTCTTGACCCAGGTCTTCGACGTGAGTCCGAGTTCGACGGCATTGCGGGCCACGAGACCTGCGGCGACCAGCACGCTGGGGTTCGACGTGTTCGTGCACGAGGTGATCGCCGCGACCACCACCGCTCCGTCGCGCAAGCGGTCGGCGTAGTCCGCGCCGCGAATCTCCTTCGGCTCACGACCCAACGCCCCGCGGAACGCGGCGCGGGTGCCCGAAAGTCCTACGCGATCTTGCGGACGCTTCGGTCCCGCGAGGCTCGGCTCGACTGTCGAAAGGTCGAGTTCAGCGACCGATGAGTACACCGGCTCGGTGGCCGTCGTGTCGTGCCAAATTCCCTGCGCCTTCGCATACGCCTCGACGAGTTCGAGTTTCTGCTCGGGGCGACCGGTGAACGCCAAGTAGTTGAGCGTGATGTTGTCGATCGGAAAGAGCGCGCAGGTGGCGCCGTACTCGGGAGACATGTTGCCGATCGTCGCGCGAGTCTCGAGTGAGAGCGAGCGCATTCCCGGTCCGAACGCCTCGACAAACTTGCCTACGACGCCGTGGTTGCGCAGCAGCTCAGTCACCGTAAGAACGACATCGGTTGCTGTGACACCTTCGCGGGTTTCGCCGACGAGACGTAATCCGACGACTGGCGGGATCAGCATCGAGGTTGGTTGACCGAGCATTGCGGCTTCGGCCTCGATGCCACCGACGCCCCACCCGAGCACGCCGAGGCCATTGACCATGGTGGTGTGAGAGTCAATGCCGACGAGCGTGTCGAGGTACGCCATGCCCTCGTGCTCGAACACCACGCGCGCGAGGTGTTCGAGGTTGACCTGGTGACAGATTCCAACGCCGGGCGGTACCACGCGGAACTCCTTGAACGATCCCTGAGCCCACTTGAGAAAGGTGTAGCGCTCGAGGTTGCGCTGGTACTCGATCTCGACGTTCTCTTCGTAACTGGACGGCGTTCCCGTGCGCTCGAGAGTGACCGAGTGATCAATCACCAGTTCAACCGGCACCAGAGGATTGATTTTGGTGGGATCCCCGCCGAGCCGGATGATTGCGTCGCGCATCGCCGCCAGGTCGACGACCGAGGGCACACCGGTCAGGTCCTGCATGAGGACTCGTTCAGGAGTAAAGGAGATCTCGCGCGCATTTGCACCGAAGGTGTCACCGTGAGAGGTCGGACTATCAGCCCATCGCGCGACCGCCTCGATGTCTTCACGGGTGACGTTCTTGCCGTCCTCGTGACGCAACATGTTCTCGAGCATCACTTTGATCGAGTACGGGAGCCGATCCGCACCAAGCGCCTCGAGGGCCGGTGCCTTCAGCGAAAAGTAGGTGAGTGTTCGTCCTCCAACTTCGAGTGTTGCGCGGGCATCGAAGCTGTTTAAGGAACGATCTGTCACTGCACCATTCTGCCGTGTCGCACTCGAATGCCGAACGGGAAGATCATCACGTAAGAGGTGCGAGACTGGTGCGGTGCCGAGCGCGTATGAGCAACTCGACGCTCGCTTGCGAGTGGCGTTTGCCACCATCACCGAGGGTGCCGACCCGGTGCTGCGACCGTCCGATCACAGCGACTTTCAAGCCAATGGCGCAATGGCCGTGGCGAAGTTGGTTGGTCGTCCACCGCGCGACGTGGCGAACGATGTCATCTCGGTCCTTGAAATTGACGATCTCGCCCACGCCGAACTCGCGGGTCCGGGATTCATCAATCTCACGCTGAGCGACGCTTTTCTCGGTCGTGCGCTCAGTGCCGTCGCTGATGACGAACGTCTCGGTGTTCCCCTCGCGCCCGTGAGAACGGTGGTGGTCGATTACAGCCACCCCAACGTCGCCAAGGAGATGCACGTTGGTCATCTGCGCTCGACGATCATCGGTGACTCCATTCGCCGGGTCCACGAGTTCTTGGGTCACCGCGTGCTGGCGAGGAACCACATCGGTGACTGGGGCACGCCTTTTGGCATGTTGATCGAGCACCTCATCGATCTCGGCGAAGACGCCGCGATCGCGTCGCTCTCGATCGGCGACCTCGACAGTTTCTATAAAGCCGCCCGCGCGAAGTTCGACGCCGATGAATCGTTTCGCGAGCGCAGCCGTCTGCGCGTCGTCGAGCTCCAAAGTGGCGACGCGGCGACACTGCGGCTGTGGCGGATCCTCGTTGATCAGTCGGTGCGCTACTTCGAAGAGGTGTATCGCAAGCTCGACGTCGAGCTGACCTCGAGCGAGATCTACGGAGAGTCCTGGTACAACGACCAACTCGATGCGGTCGTAAGCGACCTCGACGCCGCGGGTCTGCTCGAAGAGAGCGACGGAGCACTGTGCGTCTTTCCGCCGGGCTTCGAACGCCGCGACGGCGAGCCGATGGGTCTCATTGTGCGAAAGAGCGACGAGGGCTACGGCTACGTGGCCACGGACCTCGCGGCGATTCGAGACCGCGTCGACGAGCTCGGCGCCGACGAGATCCTCTACGTCGTCGGCGCGCCGCAGGCTCAGCACTTCGCCATGGTGTTCGCGACCGCGCGACTGGCCGGGTGGCTGCCCGATCGAGTGCGCGTCGAACACGTCAGCTTCGGCAACGTGCTCGGCAAAGACCGCAAGATGTACAAGGCGCGCGCCGGCGAGTCCGTCAAGCTCGTTGAGCTGCTCGATGAGGCGATCGAGAAGGCCGACGACGGTCTGCGCCAGCGCAATCCCGACATGGACGGCGACGAACGGCGTCAGTTGGCGGCGATTATTGCGCGCGCCGCGGTCAAGTACGCCGATCTGAGCAATGAGCGCCACAAGGACTACGTCTTTGATCTCGATCGGATGCTCTCTTTTGAGGGCGACACCGGTCCGTACCTCGCCTACGCCCACGCGCGGGTCCGCTCGATCTTTCGCCGGCTGGATGAGCCGTGGACGCCCGGCCCAGTGACGTGGGATTTCTCAGTTCCGGTCGAACGAGAGTTGGCCGTCTATCTGCTGCAGCTGCCTGAGGCCATCGACGCCACAGTCACGCACCTCGCCCCACACAAATTGTGCACCTACCTCTTTGAGTTAGCGCAGCGTTTTACAGCGTTCTACGAAGCGTGTCCCGTTCTGACGGCTCCCGCTGATCAACGCGAGCAGCGGTTGGTTCTCTGCGAACTGTCCGCGCGCACCTTGGCGCTCGGTTTGGGACTTCTGGGTATCGAAGCTCCCGAACGGATGTAGGTCCGATCGCCGCTACGCGCTCATCGCCAGTGCGACGGCTTGGTCGGCACTGAGTTGCTGACCGCTCGAAATTGACCGCGCGACTTCATCTGTCGACAGTCGCTTCTCGGCCTCACTGATGAAGTCGCGGGTTTGTCGCCCGTCGGCGTACACGTTGACGATTCCTTCGAGCGACGTCAGTCGTTCTCCCGCGGCTGCCAAGGTGAGAGCGAGGGTGTCGTCGTTAGACATCGCGGCGACTGACGCGAGGCCAATGATGCACAATCCGACACCCCGCACGCTGGCCACCTCGCCGTAGCACCGCGCCGAATCAAGAAAGCAGCGGCGCGCATCGAGCCCGCGCCCGACCATCAAAAACGTCCATCCCAATTCACACTGCACGCGCGCAACTTCAGCGAGATCACCGACGTACTGAAAGGCCGAGACTGATCGCTCCAGCAATGCCACCGCGCTCTGGTGGTCGCCTTTCATCGTGGCGATGTCCGCCATGGCGCCCAACGTCAAACCGGCCCCTTCGTCGTCCGAGAGCCGTTCTTGAATGGCGAGGGCGTCAGATAGCGCCGCATCAGCGAGTTCAATCTCACCCACGATGGTGTGCAAGATGCCCTGAAAGGTCAGACCGAATCCTTCGGCCCATTCAAAGCGGTGCAAACGGCTGTGCTCGAGACCGCGCGCGGCATGCATCAAACCGGCACGCGGATCCACCGACATGTAGCCCAGGGACAGACACATGTGCGAGACGCTGATTTCTCGAAAGGCGCCCAGCGCGATGGACATCTCCAGGGCACTGCTCCACTCGCTGATACACCGATCGAAATCACCCGTAATCCAACTGGTGATCCCCACGGTCAATGTCGCTCCGACGCGGCCAATCGTCGGCGTCGCATCACGGCAAAGTTGTAAGAACTCCGACGCAACGTCGCGCGCCGTCAGATTCATCCCACGAACGTGCCAATACATCCAGAGATCGCCGGACATCTTGAGACCGGTTTCCAGGGCCCAGTTGTCGCCCTCGGAGGCCAGGCGCGCCAACGTGGCGAGGGCCAATTGTAGATTCTGTTCGTCAGCGGCGGCACGCTCGATTGCTCGATGTTGGTCTTTGCCTTCAATGCCGTCGCGAACTTCGGTGGCCATCAGCGCGAACTTGGCGGCGTGGCGCTGTGCAAGTTCATCGGCGCGACCGGACTCCTCGAGCTGCTCTCGCGAGAACGCCGCGACGGTTTGCAGGAGGCCGAGTCGACCGTCGCGCGCCGAGTACACGAGAGCACTGTCCACCAGTGCGTCCAAATCGCTGATGCTCGCGTCAGTAACTGCTTCAGCATCGTCGATCGTAAATCCGCCCGCGAACACCGAGAGTCCCGCAAAGACCTCGCGTTCGCCCTCGGTTAGTAAGTCATAACTCCATTTGATCGTTGCTCTCAACGTTTGTTGTCGTTGATCGGCGTCACGCCGACCGGCTGACAAGACGTCGAGTGCATCATCGATGCGTTTCAGTAGTCCCGTGTAGCCGAGCAGGCCCACCCGAGCGGCTGCTAATTCAATGGCGAGTGGGAGACCGTCCAGTCGCCGACAAATCTCGGTCGCCTCGGCGTCGTCAGAGTCCGTCTGAGTGACCTTGCCAGTCCGACGAACATGGTCATTAAACAGATCGACCGCGTCGCGGTCCGCGAGCGGTGCGAGCGTGAAGATTCGTTCGTCGATGATCCGCAACGGCGAACGACTGGTTGCAATCGCGGAGAGTTGACGGCAATTTCCGAGAAGTTGGGACACCTCGGGCGCGGCGTCCACGATCTGTTCGAGATTGTCCAAAACGAGCAGGAGATGTCGGTCCTCGAGGAGGGCGATGACGCTCTCTAGCGGTGTGCGACGGTCCGTCTCTTTGGCATCGAGGGCGCGGGCCAACGTCGGAATGAAGTCGTCAGCACTGTGAGCTTCGGTGAAGCTGACAAATGCCACTCCGTCACTGAACTGAGATTCGAGTTGGCCTGCCACTTCAAGAGCTACCGCGGTCTTGCCGACGCCACCCGGACCGGTCACGGTGACCATGCGGCTCTCAGCGAGGAGTTGTCGTAGGGCCGCGACTTCACTGGCGCGTCCGAACAGTTCACCCCTTCGCTGGGGCGCACTTCGTGCGAGGTCGAGCAGCTTGTCGCCCTTGCCAATTAGCAGTTCACGATCAGGCACCGTGAGCCCACTGCCGCTCACCGCAAACAGTTCGATCGGGCGCCCAACGTTCTTGAATCGGAATTGGCCGAGCGAGGTGAGATCAACCTCGGGGTGGTTGCGAATTTGGGCGGCGAGAGGCTCGGTCAACAGCACTGATCCCGGCACCGCGAACGATTCGACTCGGGCCGCCACGTTGACGGCGTCGCCAATGAGTTGCCCCGCCTCGATCGTTGCATCGCCGAGGTGCATGCCCACTCGAACCGGAACGTGGCGATCGTGAAGAGCTCGCTGAAGTTCCGACATTGCGCACACGCCTTCGAGGGCACTCGTAAACACTGAGATACAGCCGTCGCCGAGACGTTGGATGATCGATCCCCCGAACTGTTGATGCTGCATCTCGAGTTGGTCGAGATAGATCTGGCGACTCTGGCGGGCCGCATCTTCGTCGGACTGCATCAATGACGTGAACCCGGCAATATCGCTGAAAACGATGACCACCAATTGTCGATTCGAACCAGTCATCACGCGGGAGGCTATGTCGCGTGACGTGCAGGTAAAGGGGAGCGTGGCAACTGTCTTCGGCCCCCGAGCCCGTGGTCGCGATCAGTAGAGTGAGCGCGGCGACGCCGTCGCCATTGAAGGGGGAACCATGCAGGTACGCGCTGCGCTGGCCACCGGGCTGAATGAGCCTTGGAGCACCCACACGATCGAGATTGATGAGCCGAAAGCCCACGAAGTAAAGGTCAAGATGGCCTTCGCCGGCATGTGCCACTCCGACGAGCACGGGCGCACCGGCGACATGACCGCGCCGCCCGAAGTCCTCTCCTTCTTCGGCACTGACTCGATGTTCCCGTTCATCGGTGGTCACGAGGGATCCGGCATCGTCGAGTCCGTTGGCCCCGAGGTTCAAAACCTCTCGCCCGGCGATCACGTCACTGTGTCGTTTATTCCGAGTTGCGGGGTGTGCGAGTACTGCGCCTCGGGACGCGGCTACATCTGCAACTTCGGTGCGCGCACGCTCGCCGGTCCGATGATGTCCGACAGCACGTGGCGGCACCACTGGGAGGGCAAGAACCTCAACCGCTTCGCCCAACTCGGCACCTTCTCGGAGTACATCGTCGTGCATGAAGCGAGCCTCGTGCGCATCGAGCCTTGGTACGACTTGCGCGCCGCCGCGCTCATCAGCTGCGGCATTGCCACGGGTTTCGGCTCGGCCGCGCACCGCGGACGGATCAAGCCGGGTGACGTCGTGGCGGTCATTGGGTGCGGTGGCGTGGGCTCTGGTGCACTCCAGGGTGCCGTGCACGCCGGCGCGCGCGCGGTCATCGCGATCGACACCGACCAGTCCAAGGTCGACCGCGCACTCAAGCACGGCGCGACTCACGGTGCGACCAGCACCATTGAAGCGGCGTTCAGCTTCTTGCCGGATCTCACGATGGGTCAGAACTGCAACGTGGTCGTGCTCACCCCGGGCCGATTGACGGGAGAGCTCATTGAGCAGGCTCGATCGATCACCGCGAAGGGCGGGACCATCGTTGCGACGGCGATCGCCCCGTTCCAGCAGACCACCGTCGAGCTCAACTTGGCGATGCTGACGCTGTGGAATCAGGAGATCCTCGGCACCGTGTTCGGGTCGGTCTCGCCGCGCGTGCAGATTCCGCAGTTACTGCGTCTGCACCACGACGGCCAGCTGATCATTGACGACCTGATCACTCAGGAGTACTCAATCGAGCAGGTCAACCAGGGATACCTCGACCAAGCGTCGGGCAAGAACGTTCGAGGCGTCGTCCGCTTCTAGACGGTGTCGGCGCGAGAGCGCCGCAGCGCACCAAGTCCGTCGGTGCGCAACCGGACGTGTGGCGTAATCGCTTGAGGAGAACGCGCCTCGAACGCGCCGAGCCACACCCCCACGGAGTACGCGAGGTCATCGCCTAGGGCGAAGGGCAGATCGCGCACGACCAGTTGGGTTCGTCCGCGCCACCGCCACAGAGTTCCCACCGTCAACAACACGGCAGCGGGTCGGCGCAGTCGTTTCGACAGCATTGACGCGTAAAGAATCGGGGCGTACCCGCGCACGGTCGAACGCGCGAGCGGGCCGATTGATGACGTCACGCCGCGCATCACGATGTTGTGCGCCACGGCGGTGCGGTTGTCAATGGAGTCCGGTAGCTGCCGGCTGAGTCGATCGCGCGTGAACGCAACGATTGCCATCGCCACACGAGCTTGACGCGCGAGCAGAGTGCTGAGCACGCCGAGTGTCCACGCGTCAACGCGAACGGGCGCGGCTCGATCGCCGTGGCGCAACGCCAAGGCGGTGGCGGATCTTCCGTACCCGACGCGCTGCATGACGGATTCGCGCCACGACGGGCGGGCCGCGTGTCGCACGGTGACTGACGCGTCGTAGCGCACAGTCCAACCATGATCCGTCAGTCGCCAAATGAGATCGACGTCTTCGCCAACCGACATCGTCGGATCGAACGCTTCGCCGAGCGACGAGCGACGCACCAGCAGCGAGGCGCTCGGCACGTACGCCACTCGTGAGGTGGGCATGACGCGAGCGCTCTGAGTCCCCATGTCGAGGGGAGAGAACCGAGCCTCAAAGCGGTCCATCGCTCGCGGCCCTGATGCGCCGACGACTCGCGGCGCTACTGCGGCCACAAGCGGGTCAACGAAGTGAGAGCGGAGCTGGGCGAGAGTGCGCGTGGCGTCATCGATGATCACGTCACAGTCCACGAACCAGACGTAGGGAGCCACCGTCGCTCGCAGCCCTGCATTGCGAGCGGCCGCTGGCCCATGGGACTGGTCGTGATGAAGCAGCCGTGCTCCATGGCGGGCGCACACGGTCGACACTTCGTTGCGATCATGCGAACCGTCATCAACCACAGTGATCGAAAGTCCGGCCAACTGGATGAGTAACTGGTCGAGGCGTGCGGCATCGTCGTGCACGGGAATCACGACCTCGACGTCGTAGGTGCGCGAATCAGGCGGATGAACTAACTCAATGAAACCCACTTGGGCCAACGTGCGAGCCAGCGCTCCTTGGCCGGCGGTCACCGTGGGATTAACGCGCCATGCGGCGACCGCACTCGCGGCTCCCGGCGACAAGCGCAAGAGGCGCCACGGGGATCCTCCGGCCAGCAGATTGGGTCCCAGTTCGGAGACCGACGGGTCGACTCGAATTACGGTGCCGACGGCGACGGGGTGTTCGTGGCCCAAGTCAGCGACAGGCACTAGCGGGCTCACGCGGCGAAGTCTGACATCTGATCCCGGCGTTGAGCGCGGCCGCGCTCCGGCAGAATGGTGCGTACGCCGAAGGAGGGCCGATGGACGACGTGACGACAGAAGTAGATGAGACGAGCGCTGAGGGGGCCGACGTCGAGGAGTTGCTCGTCGAAGAGGTTTCCATCGACGGTCTCTGCGGCGTTTACTAATTCGTGGCGCAACCATCAACTTTTGACGCGGCAAGTGCCTGGCGGCTGAGCCCGCAGGTCTCCCTGCGTGACGAAAGTTTTGGCGCGCTGGCGTACCACCACGGGAATCGCCGACTGGTGTTCTTGAAGTCACGGGGAGTTGTTGAACTCGTGCGGTCATTGGAGCGATTTCCGAGTGCCGCGACGGCGATTGCAGCAGCCACGGGTCCCGAGAGTGCGCGGTCACTCGAAGTGGCGCTCTCGTCATTGGCAAAAAGTGGAGTGATCTGTGGCGACTGACTCCTCACTGCGCAATCGATTCGAGCACGGTCTTAACTCACCGATCTGTCTGACTTGGGAGCTCACCTACGCCTGCAATCTGGCGTGCACGCACTGTTTGTCGTCGTCCGGGCGGCGTGATCCTCGCGAGTTGTCCACCGACGAGGCTCTCGCGCTCATCGACGAGATCGCCCAGATGCAGATCTTCTACATCAACATCGGCGGCGGCGAGCCGATGATCCGATCAGACTTCTTCACGATTATCGACCACGCGATTAGCTCACGCGTCGGAGTCAAGTTCTCGACCAACGGGACTCGCCTCGACGCTGCCGCCGCGCGACGGCTGGCCGCGACGGACTACCTCGACATCCAGGTTTCGCTCGACGGCGTCGATGCGAGCACCAACGATGCCATTCGAGGTGCGGGTAGTTACCTCGCAGCGCGCCGGGCGATGGACGAGCTGGCCGCGGCATCCTTCGGCGAATTCAAGATCTCGGTCGTCGTCACGCGACACAACGTGGAGCAGCTCAATGAACTCAAGGCACTGGCTGACAGTTACGGCGCGCAGCTGCGGCTCGCGCGACTGCGGCCGTCCGGACGGGGAGTTGACGTCTGGGACGAATTGCGTCCGACTCGCGAACAAGGTCGTGCGCTGTACTCGTGGTTAAGTTCGCACCCTGACGTATTGACCGGAGACTCCTTCTTCCACCTCTCCGCCCTCGGCACGCCACTTGATGGACTGAATCTCTGCGGCGCCGGCCGCGTGGTCTGTTTGATCGATCCGGTCGGCGACGTTTACGCGTGTCCGTTCGTCATCCACGACCAGTTCCTCTCCGGCAACGTGCGCTCCGCCGGATTTGCGTCGGTCTGGCGCGAAAGCGAGCTGTTCCAATCGCTGCGTGAACCAGGCAGCGCAGGAGCATGCGTGAGCTGTGGCAGCTGGGACGCGTGCCGCGGCGGCTGCATGGCCGCGAAGTTCTTTACGGGACTCGATCTTGAGGGACCGGACCCTGAGTGCGTGCACGGACACGGTGAGACCGCCCTCGCTCGCCAGCCCGTCACGCTGCGTCCGACGCCAACACCCAATCACTCCCGCAGGACGGCGGTCGCGCTCGGCGCGCGCTAGCTGTGCTGACCGATCCTTGGCCGCTGCGCGGCCGCACCGCGCCGAGTCGGGTTCTGTTTGGGCCCCACGTCACCAATTTGGCGCGGGGCCGATCAATTTCTGATCGCCACGCCGCGTACTACGAGCGACGGGCCCGCGGCGGCGCGGGAGTGATCGTCACCGAAACGGCGTCAGTGCACGAATCGGACTGGCCCTATGAGCGCGCCCCGTTTGCGCAGCTCAGCGCCGATGGCTACCGCGCTGTAGCGAACGCAGTGCACTCCCACGGCGCGCTCGTGCTCGCCTCGCTGGGTCACGCCGGTTTGCAAGGTTCAACGGCGTATAGCCAGGGAGTCCTGTGGGCCCCGTCACTCGTGGCCAATGTGTTGACTCACGAAATGCCAATCGTTATCGACGAGAACGAGATTGCTCAGCTCGTGCGCGGTTTCGCCGATGCGACGTCGCTGGTCGTTGACGCGGGTCTTGACGGTGTTGAGATCAATGCGGGTCAGTTCTCGCTGCTGCGCCAGTTCATGAGTGGGCTAACCAATCAGCGTGATGATCGCTACGGCGATCGGGTGGCACTCACCAATGAAGTTCTCGATGCGGTCCGAGCTCGCCTGGACGGCACCATTCTCGGTTTGCGCATCGTCGGCGACGAACTCGCGCCGTGGGCTGGCATTACTCCGTCACTGGCCAGCGAGTTGCTCGCGCGGATCTCGCCCGTCGTTGATTACGTCGTCATTGAACGAGGATCGATCTATTCGGAGGCCGCCACGCGCCCCGACATGCAGGCGGGGACGCAGATCAACGAGGAACTCTTGGTGACTGTCGGGGCATCGCGACCGCCGTCTGCGGCTCTCGTTGCGCAGGGATCCATCGTCGAGGTCAGTGACGCGGACCGTCTGCTCACGGGCGGTCAGTGCGACGCCATTGAGATGACGAGAGCTCTTATTGCGGATCCGAACCTAATTGTGAAAGTTCGCGACGCCTCGCGAGGCGCACCGCGACCGTGCGTGTTGTGCAATCAGGGCTGCCAAGTTCGCGACGTACGCAATCCCCTCGTGAGTTGCACGGTCAATCCGAGTGCGGGCTACGAACTGAACGAGTCCGACAGTGAGTTCGGTGCGGACCTCACCGACCGAGCAATCGTGATTGCCGGTGGGGGACCAGCTGGTCTTGAAGCCGCGAGGACCGCGGCGCGGCGCGGCGCGCGCGTGACGATTCGTGAGAGATCAGATCGCCTCGGCGGCGCGTTGCATCTGGCGGCCGCACTGCCCGGCCGGGAGCGCTGGCTCGCGCTGCTTGATTGGTACGAATCGGAACTGACCCGCCTCGGCGTCGAAGTGCAGCTCAACGACAACGTCGCGGACGTTGCCGTGGACATCGACGCCACTGGAGCATCCGTTGACGCCTTCTCCCTCGGATGGCGCGACGGTCACGACGGCTCCGTCATCACTCTCTCGGCGAGTGAGGCGTTAAGCGCCGCCGTGATGGGACAGCGCGTGGTCGTCGTTGATCCGATCGGCGATCAAATCGGCGTTGGTCTGGCCGAACTGCTGGTGGGACGAGGGGCGTCAGTGACTCTGATCACTCCCGACTTGGTGGCTGGAACCCAGTTGTCGTTGACGGGAGATTTGGTGGACGCCAATCGTCGCCTCGCGGTCGCGTCAGTCTCGGTCGTGACGCACTCGGCGGCAGTAGGTGTGAGGGCCGGCGCCGTGGTTATCGAAGATCGCTACACCGGTGCTATGGAGTTGCTCGACGCGGACGTCGTCATCGATGCATCACGCACCGTGGCCGCGCGAGTTCGAACAGCCCCCGCGATCGGTGACGCGGTCGCGCCGCGCACTGTGATGTCCGCGGTGCTGGAGGCGCGTCGCACCGTCGATGAGCTCAGTCGCGTCGTTCCGGCATGACGAAGTCGCTGCGCTACCCGACGCTGTTCAGCCCACTGCAACTGGGGCCGATCACTCTCGCCAACCGCATCGTCTTTTCCGCCCACCTCACGAACTTCGCCGAAGACGGACGACCGAGTGCCCAACACGCCGCGTACTACGCCGAACGCGCGCGAGGCGGCGCCGGCCTCATCATCACCGAGGAGCATTCGACACACCCGACCGACTGGCCGTACGAGAAGCTGATCCACGGCTTTCATCCCGACGTTCTGCCGGGGTATCGCGCGATCACCGAGGCCGTGCACGCCCACGGGACGCCGATCTTCGCCCAGATCAACCACAACGGCGGCCAGGCCTCTTCGATGTACTCACGCCGTGCGGTGTGGGCGCCGAGCGCGGTGCCCGACCCTCTCTTTCGCGAAGTGCCCCACGCCGTGACGGTCGAAGAGATCGACGAGATCGTCGCGGGGTATGCCGACGTCGCGGCGCGTTGCATCGAGGGCGGCTTTGACGGCATTGAGTTGCAGTGTTCGCACAGCTCGATTGTGCGCGGGTTTCTCTCGCCGGCGACCAATCGCCGCACCGACAGTTACGGCGGATCCCTCACGAATCGCGCCCGGTTGCTGATGCGACTCATCGATGCCGTGCGTGAAGCAATCGGTCCCACCCGAGCGCTCGGAGTTCGCCTCTGCGGAGACGAGCTGATCGATGGCGGAACACGACTTGACGAAGCCGTGGAGGTGGCACGGATGGTGCAGGCCACCGAAGCCGTCGATTACATCAACACCTCAATCGGCGTCGCCACCGCGTCGCTGTTCATGGTCGAGGCCTCCATGGCCGTTCGTCCCGGCTACTCGCTCTACATCCCGTCGGCCATTCGCGCGGCCGTGCGACTGCCCGTCGTCGGCGTAGGTCGCTTTAAGGATCCCTTGCAGGCAGAACGAGCGTTAAGCGAGGGGCACTGCGATCTCGTGGGCGTCGTGCGGGGACAGATCGCCGACGCCGACTTTGCGCGCAAGGCGCGATCGGGCCACTCCGAAGAGACTCGGCTCTGTCTGTCGTGTAACCAGGAATGCGTCGGGCGAATGGGCCTCAATCGATGGCTCGGCTGCATCGAGAACCCGCGCACGGGACGCGAGAGTGCCACGCCGGCGCCGCGGCCGGTCCGTCGTCGGCGCGTCGTGGTGGTGGGTGCTGGTCCTGCCGGGCTGCAAGCGGCAATCGCCAGTGCGCGTCGCGGACACGACGTCGTGGTGCTTGAGCGTGATCTTGAGTGCGGAGGCGCGGTTCGACATGCCGCCAAGGTTCCGAGTCGTTCGGAGTTCGGAGACCTCGCGCGCAATCTCGAGGCCGAAGCCCGTCGCCACGGGGCTCACATCGAACTCGGCGTTGAGGCGACGGTCGAGCTGGTTCTCATGCATCGTCCCGACGTGGTCGTGGTGGCCACCGGAGCAGTGCCGATCACCCCGTGGTGGGCGAGCGGCAGCGGCGCGACCATTTGTCACGCCCTCGATGTCGCCGCGGGAACCGTGGTCGTCTCGGGACGTGTGCTCGTCGTTGACGAGTGGGGTTTTCACCAGGCGACGTCGATTGCCGAGCTGCTCGCCGCGCGCGGAGCCGACGTCACCGTGATCTCGCCGGGAATGGTTGTCGGTCAGGATCTCGGAGTGACGCTGGATATGGAGGCGTGGTGGACCCGCGCCTCGGCCGCCGGGATTACTCAGAATCCGAACACGATGGTCGTGGCGTCGAACGACGATGGCGTCACCCTGCAAAACGTGCTGACCGGCACAACCACGACGGAACGTTTTGACGCCATCGTGGTGGCCGCCCCCGGCGCACCCAATCGTTCGATTGGCGATTCGTTGCGCTCGATGGGAGTTGACGTGCGCTTCGCCGGTGACTCCCTCGCACCGCGGCGGGCTCACTCGGCGGTCATCGACGGTGAGCGTGAAGGAGCCTCATTGTGATCGCCGTCGCACTGGTGCGCGCGGGTCGACTGGAGCCTGGATCAAGCGATGTGGCGTCGCTCGGAGATCAGTTGTGGGTGATCGGAGACGGGGTCAGCCAACTGCGTGAGGTGCCGCCCACCACGGCGCGGCTGGTTGAGTGCGGTTCGTTTCGGCCCGCAACGTGGGCGTCATGGCTGGCCAATGAGGCGATGGGCGAATCAATCGTGCTGCCCGCTACGCCCGATGGTCGTGACCTGGCGGCGATGGTGGCGGCCCAGTGGGACGTGACGTTGTACGCGGGCTGTTTGGAACTGAGCGCAACCGAGATCGTCACTCCCCGGTACGGATCGTCGACGACGGTTGTTCAGCGCCCGGCCCATCGCTACGTCGCGACGGTGCAAGTGCGCTCCGCGGTTGGCGTGCTCGCCCCCGTGTCCGTCGAAGTGGAACGCGCGATCATTCCGGAGGCTCCTGATTGCGAAATCGTCGAATCTCTCGAACCCGACCCGGCGACGATTGATTTGGCTGACGCGCGACTCATTGTCGGCGGTGGCGCGGGACTCAGTCGTGCTGAGGAGTTCGACACGCTCGCGAGCGTCGCTCGAGGTCTGGGGGCGTCGATGGGGGCCACGCGCGTCATCACCGATCGAGGGTGGGTGTCGCATCGACGTCAGATCGGGACCACCGGCGTCACGGTCTCGCCCGAGCTCTACGTGGCGTTCGGAATCTCTGGGGCCGTCCAACACACAAGTGGACTCGGCGCTCCCGAGCACGTCATTTCGGTGAATTTCGATGCCAACTGCCCGATGAGCCAAATGGCCGATCTCGTCGTGGTCGCCGACGCGAACGCCGTCGTGCGCGAACTGGCCCAGCAATTGGAGAGTCCGTGAGCCCGCGCTATGACGCCGTGGTCGTCGGCGCGGGTCCAGCGGGATCACTCTGCGCCTTAGAGCTCGCCCGTGCGGGAAAGTCAGTGGCACTGCTCGAACGCGGACCGTTTCCGGGTTCCAAGAACATGTACGGCGGGGTCGTCTATCCGAGAGTGCTCGATGACGTGGTGCCGCAGTGGTGGAACAGCGCCCCCATTGAACGGTTCGTGACGCGGCGCTCCACCATGGTGCTGTCAGAACGCGGTGCGGTGACCGTCGATTATCGCTCCGTCGCGTGGGGTGAGCCGCCTTATAACGGAGTGACCGCGTACCGCAGCGAGTGGGACTCTTGGCTCGCGGGTCTCGCCGTGTCCGCGGGAGCGGAGTTGCTCTGTTCGACCACCGTGGTGTCGTTGCTGCGCGAGGGGCGTCGCGTCGTCGGGGTCAGCACCGATCGACCGGGCGGAGAGATTGAGGCCGGCATCGTCATCGCCTGTGACGGTGCAAACTCATTCCTCGCGCGCGAGGCCGGCCTCTACGACAACTTCTCGAGTCACCACTTCACGCTCGGCGTGAAAGAGGTACTTAAATTTGATCGCGTCGAGGTGGAGCGTCGCGCGGGCGTGCGCAATCGCGACGGACTCGACATTGAAATGATCGGGGCGACCGGCAACGTGGCCGGCGGCGGTTTCCTCTACACCAATCTCGACTCCATTGCCGTGGGGGTCGTGTTGAAACTTGACTCGCTCGCGGCGAGTCAGCGACGCCCCGAGGAGATTCTGGGGGCGCTCAAGGCCCACCCAGCGATCGAACCGTTCGTCGAGGGCGGCGAACTCCTCGAGTACTCGGCGCACCTCATTCCTGAAGGGGGACTCCGAGCGATGCCGCGCCTGGGCACGCCGGGACTACTCGTGGCGGGCGACGCTGCGTCAATGACATTGGCGGCGGGGCTGTGGCTCGAAGGCGTCAACTTCGCCATGGCCTCGGGCCGCGCGGCTGGACGTGCGGCCGCGAGCGATCCCACCCGGGCGCTCGGGGCGTATCAGTCGATAGTGAAGTCCGATTTCGTGCTGCGCGATCACCAGAAATTGCAACATGCTCCCGAACTGATCTTTTCGGAGTTCGTCCAGCGCACTCAGCCGGCGCTCGTGTGCGAGATTGCCGAGGCCCTGTTTACGGTCACGAATCCAACGCCGAAGCTGGGAATCTCTCGCATTGTGTGGCGCGCGCTGCGGCACCACCGGGTGCGCTGGCGTGATCTCATTGGCACCACTTGGCGCGCGTGGCGGGTCTTTGGATGACCGACACACGTCGATACGACGAGGTCGACTTCGAAGACCGAATGGCGACGGTTGAATTCGATGTCGCGCCGAGCGCGCACATCGTGGTTGACGGCGACGCGTGCGCGGGGTGCACGACCAAGGCCTGCGTGAGCGTCTGCCCGGCGAATCTGTTCGTGCCGCTGCGCGACGGTGGCATTCTCTTTAACTACGAGCAGTGCTTTGAGTGCGGAAGTTGCTACCTCGTGTGCAACGAAGCCGGCGCGATCTCTTGGCGGTACCCCGAGGGTGGCCGCGGCGTCGTCCTGCGTCGTGGCTGAGTCTCCCGGCGTCATCGCCGTCGTAAAGATTGTCGCGCTACGGGTCGATGTCGACGATCTGAGTGGTGCAGTCACCGTCGATGACCGACGACTCGGATTGTCTCCAGCCGATGCCGCCGCCATTGATGTCGCTCGGCGTCTTGCTGAGCACCGCCGCGTGGAGTGGGGTGTTGTCTCGGTGGCGCCGCCGTCGATTGAGCCCGCCCTACGAGAGTGCGGCGCTGGCGCGGCGACACTCACGCGCGTTGCGCTCCAGGGTGACTCCACCATCACCCGCGATGAGTGGCTGGAATCAGCGACAAGTTCCTTAGTGGCGGCGGCACTCGCCGAAGCGACACGTCACGCCGATGTCGTTGTTGCGGGGGAACATTCACTTGATCGCGGCAGTGGATCGGTGCCGCCGCGGCTGGCCTACTTACGTGGCCTGCCCGGTGCGTTCGGGTTAACCGACGTTGAAGTGTCGAAATCAATCGCGCATCGTCGGCGCGCGAGCGGGTGGCGCGATCAGATTGCTCTGCCGGAAAAAGTCGTGCTCTCAGTTGAAGCCAGTGCGGGTTCTCCATGGCGAGCGTCGATCAGTGACGTCCGTGCCGCCGTCGTCCAGACGTTCTCGTCATCGTTCTTGGTCAACGCGGTCTCTCCTAAGTGGCGACCGTTTCGAGCGCGACACTCGGACGTCACGCCGCCGCGTGAAGAGGTGGCCGCCCGGCGCGCGATGGAGGTCATCGGCGCATTGACTCCGCCGCGCGTGAGAGAGGTGCTGACAGTCGATCCGGCAACGGCCGCGACCGCGATCATCGAGCGACTCCAAGGGTGGGGCTACCTCGCGTGAGTGCCGAGGTGCTCCGATCAATCTCGTCGGATCTCGCGTCCGGCGGACGCGTCTTGCTGGTTCCACTGGGCTCAATTGAGCAGCACGGACCACATTTGCCATTGGGAACCGACGGCCTCATTGCCTCGACCGTGTGCGGTGATGTCGCGCGCCGGCGTCGTGGCACCGACATGGGTCCGCTCATTCCGATTTCTGCGAGCGGGGAGCACGAAGGATTCGCGGGTCTGTTGTCGATCGGCACCGACGTGACTGCGTCGTTGCTCACTGAGCTCATTCGCAGTGCGCGCCCGACGTGGCGTCGCATCATCATCGTGTCGGGCCACGGCGGTAATGCCGAGGCGCTGCAGACGGTCTGCCAGACCGCACGGCGCGAAGGAGACGAAGTTCAAGCGTGGATGCCGAGCGATCCCGGTGGCGATGCGCACGCGGGCGGCACCGAGACCTCGTTTCTGCTGACGATTGACCCGGATCTCGTCGGAGAGATTCCGGACATTGAACCCGTTGTCGACAACTGGCTCCCGGTCGCCCGCAAGCAAGGGATCCGCGCAGTTTCCAACTCTGGAGTGATCGGGGATCCGCGGTCGGCTTCGATCGAACGCGGCTGGTCGATCCGTCAACGGTGGTGTGCTGAAGTGGTCGCCATGATCGATACCGAACGAGTGGCGCGGTGAGTCGCGTTGCCATCGTCACCGGAGCCGCTCGCGGCATCGGGGCCGCGACCGTGGATGCTCTCATTAATGACGGGTGTCGGGTGATCGCGGTCGATCGGTGCCGCGATGTCGCGGAGATCCCGTACGCGATGGCCACTCCGGCCGAACTCGACGCGGTGGTCGCGCGTCACGGCGACAACGTGCTCGGCCTTGTCGGCGACGTCCGCTCGACCACCGACATGGCGCTTGCGGTCGAGACGGCCGTGCGTCACTTTGGCCGCCTCGATGCCGTCGTGGCGGTCGCTGGGGTCATCGCGGGCGGAATGCCTCTGTGGGAGATGAGCGATGCCGCCTTCGATGCAGTGATGTCGGTCAATCTGCTGGGAACCAAGCGGCTGATCGACGCCGCCGTTCCTGCACTGCTCGCGAATGCTGCACCGCGTGATGGTCGAGTCGTCGCCGTGGCTTCAGCGGCAGGTCAATTGGGATTGCGTCATTTGGCCGCGTACTCCGCCGCCAAGCACGCAGTGATCGGACTGATTCGTGGGGTGGCGATGGACCTGGCCGAGACCGGCATCACGGTCAACGCCGTCTGTCCTGGTTCGACGAGAACTCCGATATTGGATGCTTCCGCCGAGCTTTACGGCCTACCTTCGACAGAGGCTTTTGCTCAGCAGCAACCGATTGGCCGTCTTCTAGAACCAAGCGAGCCGGCGGCCCTAATCGCGTGGCTCTGCTCGGCGGCTTCTTCGGCGGTGACCGGCGCAGTTCTGGCCGTTGATGGAGGCATGACAGTTAACTAATTAAGTTGTACTCATCTGTCATTCAGTATCTGCAGGTCATTTCGAGTAGCGATGTCATCTTGCACTGTCGCAAATCACAACTGAATTGCCAGGCCAATAGAGAATTGGTCTTCAGATGAATCGAACTGTTTCAGACTCAGCTTTGCGAATTCGAAAGTTCAGCGAAATTGGAGGTTCGAAATGGATCTAAAGCGTCAGCGAATTCTTGTTCTCTCGATTTCAGCACTCGTTGCTGTTGCTTTGGTCGCATTCCTCAGTATCTCTCTTTCGCATGGTCGAGAGACACCGAGACATCATTCGCGCGCAATCAAGTTGAAGACTCTTCCCCAGTTCCCAATCGCAGCTGTGCCGATCAAATTCGGAGGAAATGCCTTTGAAGTCACGCTGGCTGATTCTCTTCCGGTATCGAACGTCATTCGCGCCCTCGATTGTCCTTCTGAGAAAAATTGTTTTGCACTTTTGAGTGATAGCAACTTTGACCCAGAACCTACATACCTCCTAACTTCTGCTGATGGCGGAAAGTCTTGGTCACGACCAACGAAAGTCAATTCGCTGTACGGGATCTATTTAGACGGCGTTTCGTGTCCAACGCCTTTGGATTGTTTCGGCGTCGCGTCAAGTGCATTCTCGGATCGTCAGGTCAGAGTTGTCAGCAAGGACGCTGGGCGCACTTGGTCAAAGGATGCATCAACAATTCGCCAGTCGCATTGGGCCAGTCTGAACAGCCCCACCGAAGTTTGCATCACGTCAAGAGTGTGTCTCCTCATCAACAATGGAATTCGACGAACTGTCGATCATGGCGAGAACTGGAAGCAAATCAAATTGCCTCATTATTCGAATCTCGAGATTCAGGCCGTTTCCTGTTCATCGAGTTCAAAATGTGTTGCCGGTGCAATCCAGGAGACCGGAGATGGCGGAGCGTTGTTCGCTTCGGTCGATCAAGGACTCACTTGGAAATTGACTTCGACGTTTTCGAATTGGCAACCATTCTCAATGTCATGTCTGCCCGATGCGTGTATCTCCCTTGGAATCGGACAACCCAGAAAATGGGAGGCACTCAGAATTACTGCAAGTGGCAAATCGGCTGAAATGCTCACGATTCCTCAAGCTGACGGGGGTAGCAACTACAACTCGGTATGCGCTGGAAACAGCTTTTGTGTAATCCCGCCACAATCGAATGGTCGTCTGTTCGTCAGTGAAGGTGACTTAACCACTTGGCTCGCGGTTCCCTTTCCAGCCGATACCGGAGTTTCGGATCCATATATCTATTGTTCGAAGTCCCAATGTCTCATGGACGGTTCCGGCCCAACTGGAAACTTAATTTTGCGATTCTCTCGCCGTTGATCTAACTCGGTCCACGACAGAGGGCACAAAATCTGTGACGAAGGACCGATCGTCGATGTTTCGATCACATCTCTTGATTGTCGAGATCTCCCGAGAGAATGGTCAAGGCACCCGACGTCGCCGCGCGCCACAGGTCGAAGTAACTCGTAAAGGTGATTTCCGGGGTGACGTAACCGGCGCGAATTAACTCTTCGTGGTACGCGGGCAGGTTGTGCCAGGGCACTCCCATGTCCACGTGGTGCGCCAAGTGCCAGCCGGTGTTGTATGGAACGAACCAGAACCGACCGAGCCAATGTTGGCGAACGTTGTGCGTCGTCAGTCGGCGATCCTCGCTCTTGCGCATCCCACCGTGTTCTGCGATCGCGCGCAGGCGATTGAGCACGCGCCACTGAGTCATCCACGGCAACCACCAGAACACCAGGTAGCTCCACCACGCACCCGTGACCGCCCAGAACAGTCCAAACATTGCGACCTGGACGAGCAGTATGGGCAACGCGACGCCGCGACTGCTCGTCTTGGTTGCTGCGGTGACCAACGTCTTGAAGTTCTTGTACCCCGATATTCCGATCGCGTCGCGAAAGAGCCGCCGAAACAGATCTCTCGGCTGGCAGGGATAGCCGCGGTAAAACGCGATGTCGGGTTCCTCGGGACCGAACTCCTCGCGGTGGTGTGCGAAGTGGCTGCGTCGATACACCGAGATGGGCACCATTGCGGGATACGCAATGACCCAACGTCCGACACTGTCGTTGGCTCGCTTATTCGTAAAGAGCAGCTTGTGAGCGGCCTCGTGCATCAGGATCGCAAATCGTGCGTGCATCGGGCCCATCAAGACAAAGACACCCACTGCGGCCCACGGGCCAAAGTGCACGCCGAACCACGCAAGTGCCAGCGTCCACGCCCACACCATGATGACGGCGCGAACGTTGCGCCAGTTCTGGATCTGGCGGAACTGAGCACGCAACTCAGGGATCGCCATGCCGTTGGCGAGCAGCCGATCGCTCGGAAGCACCTGGGGCAGTTGGCGTTCAGCGGGCACGAGGTCAATGACCATCGCCTAAATCGTACGCCTCGTGGGCAGTACTTCTCTCCGCACGGCGAAGGGAAGGAGTGCCTTATGTCACTGATCATTGGCCGATATTCGTGGATACATTCGAGGTGAAGGCAGGTTCAGATGCCGATTCAGACTCGACAGGCAGTCGTGACGTGGATGGAGGCGACCACATCCGTGTTGGGTACTGCCGGTGGAGTGGCACTCATTTCCGAGCCAGATGGTTCGTTGCTTCGCGCTCAATCTTCAGCGTTGAGCGGGTCTCCGTTCTCGGATTGGCGAATACCGGGACTGCTTCTGCTCATTTTCGTGGGCTTCGGTTTTCTCGTCGCGACCGTGTCCCAGGTGCGCGGTTGGCGACACTCGGTTGAACTGTCGCGGGCGGCTGGATGTGGACTGATCGTGTTTGAAGTCATGGAGATCATCTGGATTGGTGTTCAACCGCTTGAGCTGGTGTTTATCGCCGTGGGGTTGACAATCATCGTGCTGTCGTCACATGGATTACTTCATCGACGCGTCGCGCCGAATCACCATGTCGCTTAGCCATCAGTTCCTTCGTGTGCCGATGGCCGTGGTAGCGGTGATCGCTGGATCTCTCGTTCTCACCGCATGTGGGACCGCAACCCCAGCGACGACGTCAACGTCCACTACAACTACCACGACCGTGGTGAGTCCGACGACCACGACGTCTACGACCACTACAACCACGACGACAGTGACGCCAACGACCACGACGACACTGGCGGCAACATTCTTTTGGGCAGCCACCCCGATCTCGTCGTCGTTGGCGACGTTTATGACGGGGCGAAGTTGGCACGCGGGATGTCCCGTTGGCTTCGACCACTTACGCGATGTCCATGTCAGCTTTTTGAATTTTTCGCGCCACCGCGAGGTCGGAGAGCTGATCGTCAACCGTGACGCTGTCCCAGCCGTGGTGGCCGCATTCCGATGGATGTATGAACACGGCGCCTTAGTACGTCAGATGCGCTTGGTGGACTACCTCAACGGCGATGACGAGCGGTCGATGCGCGCTGACAACACGTCGGCGTTCAACTGCCGCCTCGTGCCCGGCACCACCGTGTGGAGCCAGCACAGTTTCGGCCGAGCGGTCGACGTGAATCCATTGGAGAATCCCGAGATCCAACACGGCGTGATCGACCCGCCGACGGCCCGCCGATTTGCTGATCGATCACAACAGTTGGTCGGAATGATTCACCGAGGAGACGTGGTGTGGACCGCGTTCGCGCGCGTGAAGTGGACGTGGGGCGGACAGTGGCACTCACTCAAGGACTACCAACACTTCTCGGCGAACGGGCTCTGATCTCTTCTGGCCGACATCGCGCTCGGTGCAGCGTCGCAGTGACCATCGCATCTTCGCCTGATCCCTCGCGATGACAACTGGGGTAGTGTCGCTCTACCTCGCGTTAGCGAAGTCGGTGAGATTCCGACGCTGTCCCGCAACTGTGTGCGATCTACGGATCGCGAGCCAGGTCGCCTGACAAGAGGGGAAGTGAAAGACAGCTCTCGAGGTCAAGAGCGGTCGTTCGGATGTCTCATCCGTCGCCCACCTGAACTCGACGGAAAGGAGACTCCCATGTCCAGGCAGAGATTCATCTCGCGCATCGCGGTGCTCACCGCAGTGCTCATTCCCGGGGCGGCCGTGCCGCTGAAGGCCGGCGCAGCCATGCACCACACCGAGTGCATCGTCTCGCTCTCGCCATCGGCGACCGAGACCCTGTTCGCGATTGGCGCAGGTCCGACGGTGGTGGCGGTCGACAAGGACGCCTCACTCCCGAAAGGCACCTTGCCATCGCTGCGCATCGACGCGTTTAACCCGAGTGCGGAGGCGATCGCGTCGATCTGCCCCGTGACCGCGACGCATCTCACGAGTAAGCCCAGCTTCGTCGTCGTCAGCTACGACGCCAACAAGATTGTCGAGAAGCTCCACGCACTCGGAGTTGTGGCGATCGAACAGGACGCCCCGCCCACTCTCGCGGTCGCCTATCACGAGATCGCGAAGCTCGGCTGGATGACCAGCCACCGTCACAAGGCGAAGTCCGTCATTGGGCGGATCAAGTCGAAGGTCGCCACTGACATCGCACGGGCCAAGGACGCTCGGGCCAGCCACAAGGGTCTGACGACCTATTACGAGTTGGATAACACGCTCTACTCACTCACGAGCCACACCTTTGTCGGTGCGCTCATGAAGTCACTGGGCGTCAAGAACGTGGCGGACAAAGTTGATGTCGCCACCGACGGCGGATACCCCCAGCTCTCACGCGAGTATCTAATTGCGGCCAACCCCAAATTGGTGTTCTTGGCCGACACCATCTGCTGCGCGCAGAGTGCAACGACCTTCGCCAGTCGTCCAGGTTTCGCGACGCTGTCGGCCGTCGTGCACAAACATGTGGTCGGCCTCAATGACGACGTGGCGTCACGTTGGGGGCCGCGCATTGCCGACCTCATGGACGCGCTGAGTAAGGGCGTTGTTCGTGCGTACAACGACCAGGGCCTCTGGCGCCACTGAGCCCGTCGTGACCGAGCTGCCCGGCGCCCGGCGCTACCGCATCACTCTGGTCGTCTCGGCGATCGTGCTGATCGTCGTGGCGCTCGGCTCGCTCATGGTGGGACCGGTCGGGATCCCGGTCGGCACCGTCCTTAGCGACGTGGCCCACCATCTGGGCCTCGGTGCGACGAGCGCTAATTCGGTTCAAGACGAGATCCTCTGGGTCGCGCGCGCCCCCGAGATCGTGCTCGCGCTCCTCGTCGGAATCATGCTTTCGGTGGCCGGCGGCACGTACCAGGGGGTCTTTCACAATCCGTTGGCTGACCCGTACCTGCTCGGGGTTGCGAGTGGAGCTGGTCTCGGAGCAACGATTGCGATCGTTGATGCCGCGCACGGTGCGTCAACGCCCACCTACACCCCCGCGCTGGCATTTGCCGGGGCGCTCGTGGCCGTGAGCGCGACGTGGTTGCTCGGCGGACGGGGACTGCGTTCGTCAACAACCACGTTGATCCTCGCGGGAGTCGCGATCTCGTCGCTGCTGTCGTCCGCCCAGACGTTCTTGCAGCAGTCCTCCACCACAACAGCCACCTCGGTGTATCACTGGCTGCTTGGATCGCTGAATAACGCCACGTGGTCTCAGGTCACCTTGGTGCTGCCGTACGTCGTGGTGTGCACGACGGTCTGCGTGCTCGCGAGTCGCTCACTGGACGTCATGAGCGTCGGCGACCTCGAATCGCGCACGCTTGGACTCCCGGTAAGCAAAGTGCGTCTCGTTGTGGTGGCGGCCAGCTCACTCGGCACGGCGGCAGTCGTCTCCGTTGCCGGGTTGATTGGCTTCGTCGGCATCATCGTTCCGCATCTCATTCGCTTGGTTGTCGGCACCTCGTATCGAAGGATCCTGCCGTTGTGCGTGCTCGTCGGTGCCGCGTTCATGGCGCTTGCCGACACGGTGGCGCGTACCGTTGTCTCACCGTCGGTCCTGCCTCTCGGGGTCGTGACGGCCGTGATCGGTGCGCCGGTGTTCGTCGTCGTTCTCAACGTTTCTCGTCGGGCTTCACGATGAGTGACATCGACGTTCGCGACGTCACAGTGATGGCGGGCGAGCGAGCCCTAGTGCGTGACATCTCGCTTCGCGTGAAAGCGGGCACCTGGACGACTGTGATTGGTCCGAACGGTGCCGGCAAAACCACGTTGATCGAAACGGTGGCGGCCGTTCGAACCGCACAATCCGGCACGATACGAATTGACAACGAAACGATTCACGAATTGTCCGAACGGGCTCGAGCCCGTCGTATTGCCTTTGTGCCGCAGCATCCCGAGGCGCCGAGTGGAATGACTGTCCGCGAGTACGTGTCACTCGGTCGCACGGCGCACCGCGGTCTGGTGACCGGTGTCGACCCGAACGAGAATTCGGTGGTGGACTCGACCCTCGAGCGATTGGGACTGAGCTCGCTGACCCGTCGAGACGTCGCGACACTGTCGGGCGGAGAGCGCCAGCGGGCCGTGATCGCCCGGGCACTCAGTCAAGAAGCCTCGGTGTTGGTGCTCGATGAACCGACGACGGGACTTGATCTTCGACACCAAATCGAGATCCTCGAACTACTGCGCCACGAAGTCGATGGTCACGGTTTGTGCGCATTGGCCACGATGCACGACCTCACGCTCGCCGGGCAGTTCGCCGATCGATTGGCGCTGATCGACGGTGGTTGTCTCGTCGCTGAAGGTCCCTCACACGACATCGTTCGCTCGTCGGAGCTCGAACGTGTCTTTGGGATCGCGCTTCGTGTTCTTGATGTCGATGGATCAGATGTGGTTGTTCCGACACGACTCACGATCAACGGCTCCAACGCGCACTAGTTCCAGTGATGGTCCTCGTAACATGGACCAACACATTGAAGGGACGAGCGTGCGACGCACGAAGATCGTGGCCACCCTGGGTCCGACCTCGGAGAGTGACGAGGGAATCGCCAATCTGATTGACGCCGGCGTCGACGTCTTTCGGCTCTCTTTTGCCCACGGTGACCTTGACAGCTGCATTGCTCGCCTACGGCGGATTCGCGCCCTGGCCCCGAACTGTGCGCTCATGGTTGATATTCCGGGTCCCAAAATCCGAGCGGGGTCCTTCGGCTCAGAACCCGTCTTCTTGGACGTGGATCGCGAACTGAACTTGAAGGAAGGTTTCGATCAGCGTTCGAGCGACGAGGTGATCTACGTCGAGCGCGAGGGAGTGCTCAGCGCACTGCGGGTGGGCGATGAAGTGCACATCGGAGACGGCGGTATCTCGCTCGAGATCGTCGCGACCGGTGCGCAAGTTACGGCCAAGGTCACCTCGAGTGGTGCGGCGATGGGAAAGCCTGGTCTATCGCTGCCCAGTTCGATCATTGCCGAGCAGCTGCCGACTCCTGAGGACCGCGAGCGTCTCGAAGCGTTACGTCACGAGGAGTTTGAGATCCTGGCGACAAGTTTTGTGCGTTCCGCCTTTGATGTGGTTTCAGTGCGCAGCGTCCTCTCGCGCACTGACGTCATGATCATGGCCAAGATCGAAACCGCTGAAGGCGTGGCGAATCTCGGCGAAATCGTCGAGGTGGCTGACGCGATCATGGTGGCGCGCGGTGATCTAGGCGTGCGGCTGCCGATCGAAGATGTTCCTCATCTACAAAAGAAGATTGTTCGTGAGGGCATTCGATTTGCCCGACCGGTCGTGGTCGCGACGCAGATGTTGGAGTCCATGACCCACGCCCACGTGCCGACTCGCGCCGAAGTCACCGACGTGGCGAACGCCGTGCTCGATGGAGCCAGCGCGGTGATGTTGTCAGCCGAAACGGCCATCGGACACAATCCGGTCGGCGTGGTTGAGACGATGTGCCGAATCGTCGAGCGCGCCGAGCAGAACTTTCCGTACCAAAAGTGGGGTGCCGAATTAGGAGTTCAAGAGGTTGTAGGCCATCGCTCCGAAGCGATGCGTGTGACGGCGGCTATCACCGGAGCAGCCTGGCGCGCGGCGATGGAAGAACAGGCGGTAGCGATCGTGGCCTGCACCCGTTCTGGCATGACCGCTCGGGCAATTTCGCGCTTTCGGCCGCCGATGCCGATCCTGGCGATCACTCCGTCGACCAAAACTGCACGTCAACTTCGAAGCAGCTGGGGAGTCAACGACGTCGTGGTCTCGGAAGCAAGCGACATGGATGAGCTGACCGAGATCGCAATCGAGCGTCTGCGTCGTTTGAAACTCGCGGATGAAGGCGATGCAGTGGTCATCATGGCGGGATCGGCGCGCAGTGGCGCGGCAACGACTGACACAGTTCGAATGGCCATCGTCTCGTAGCGTCGGTCAGGAATTGCTTGTTGAGTCATTGCATGAACGACATTTCTCAACGTCAGAAGATGGCGACGGACGGTTACATTTCAACAAGTGGCGAGAGTCAGACGTGTGCGAAGCGGGCCTCGAGGATCTCTCGTATCCGATGCTCATCGGGTCGACGGCAAGTTAGAAGCGCGAAAGACCCGCAATATTGCGTTATTTGTAATTGATTTGGTGTTCGGCTGGCCCGCGCGACGAGTGTGGCGAGCGGACCGCCGTCGTGGGCCATCTCACGAGCGAGCGATACGCCACGCCGACCCGAATTCTGACCATCACAACGGGTAACCGATTACGTATTAAGAGTCTGGATCCCAGGTTCGAAGATCCTCGATTGCAGATTCCTCGGCGAGCCGTCGACGCTGACGCTGACGTGGTTCCCCCAAGCGTCGGAGCCGAGGTTTTCCGTTCTTGGCTCGACGAACGTCAACCCACCTCCCCAACAGCGATATGAGAAATGTGAAAGCGGCGATTAGTAATGCTGCGACGCAAATGGCGAGCAGTTCGTGACCGAAAAGCGTCAACGTGACCACAGCGCCCCCGGCAGGACTCGAACCTGCGCCACCGGCTCCGGAGGCCGGTGCTCTATCCGCTGAGCTACGGGGGCAGAGTGTCGAGGCTACCCGTCACGTCGGACGTTGATTGCTCGAGTGACGCTTCAAAGTCAACTACCGATGACAAATGTCGTCGGTACACTTTTGCAACTCGGAGGTGAGTAATGGCCGTCAATGCAACTGGGCGCGCCGTTCTGCGCGCGTCATACGATCTCTTTCGTCAAGATTCGCAAATGATTTGGCTCCCAGTCATCTCTATCGCTTCGTCCTTAACTGCTCTAGGAACGTTCGTCGGGATTGGAGCGTTGATGGGTTCGGCGCCCGCGACGGTCGTCTTCATTCTCTTGGGAGTTGTGGTCGGCAACTTTCTTGGTACCACTTGCACCGTTGCACTGGTTTTTGGAGCGACTGATCGGATCAACGGCGTCACTCCCACGGTGAGCGGCTGCTTGTCTCAAGCGTGGGCTCGACGCGATGTGATCCTGCGCTGGACGCTCCTTTCAGTTGTGGTCGGAACCGCGATTCGTGCGATTGAAGAGCGCCTCGGAGCGGTGGGACGAATTCTTGGCTTCCTCGGGAACCTCTCCTGGGCAGTCGCAAGTTTTCTAGTGGTGCCAGTTCTGGCATTTGAGAACGTCGGACCAATTGAGGCTGTGAAGCGCTCATCGAAACTTGTCAAAGAGCGATTCGGAACTGTCGGTCGTAGTGGACTCAGATTCGGCATGCTCTTTATGGCACCGGTGGTCGCGTGTGTGGTGATCCTTGCCTTCGGTGCCGCTGTCATCAAGACGTCGCCAATTGCTGGCGTGACGATGTGCTCTATTGCGTTCGTTGCGCTAATTGGAGTGTCGATTTACGCCGGTGCGGCGAGCGTTTATATGCGTACCGTGCTGTATCGATACTCAACGGGCCAGAGCGTGCCAAACCTCGGCGTCGATCTGAGCACAGCACTGGTCAGCTCGAGCCCGCGCCGCTTCTTCAACTAGCCAAAACAGTTCCTCGTGTGAGCAATGCCCCAATTCCTCGGTCGTTGCTACCGGATTCAGCGGAGTTGCATTCAACCGACGTCGTCATCGGTGGCGTATCGCTGACTGCCCTGGCCGAGAGCTACGGCACCCCACTTTTTGTTTACGACGAAGAAACGATCAGGTCGAGATGCCGAGAGGCTGTTGCCGTTTTTGATTCGGCGGCGTTTGCATCCAAGTCGTTCCTCTGCGTGGCGATGGCGAAATTGGTTGTTGAAGAGGGACTTCTCATCGACGTCGCAACCGAAGGCGAGTTCGACATCGTTCGGCGTGCGGGCGTACCGCCGGATCGAATTGTCGTGCACGGCAACAACAAGTCGAGTACTGAGATTTCTCGGGCGATCAACGAACGTGTGCATCGCTTAGTCGTCGACAACTTTGACGAGATCGATCGAGTGGCCTCGTTGGCCAATGCGTCACTCCCCATCGACTGCCTCGTTCGAGTAACGCCCGGCATCGAGGCGCACACTCACGAGTTCGTGAAGACGGGGCACGACGACACCAAATTTGGGTTCCCGATTTCAACGGGTGAGGCCGCGCTGGCAATCGATCGGCTGGTGTCAACACGTGGGGTGCGAGTCGTTGGCGTGCACTCGCACATTGGCTCGCAGATATTTGATGTTGATCCATTCAACGCCGAAGTGGAAGTGCTCGGGCAGTTCGTAGGTGAGAGAGAACCTGAAGAGGTATGTATTGGCGGGGGGCTCGGAGTGGCGTATGTCGAAGGTGAAGCTGCACCGTCCATCACGGAGTGGGGCCGAGCCGCTCGCGCGGCGGCTGAGCGCTTTCTGCCCGCCGGAGTTCAACTGACCGCTGAGCCCGGACGAGCGATCGTCGCCCAAGCGGCCGTCACGGTGTACCGCGTGGGCGCACTTAAGCCCGGTACAGCTCGGACGTACTTGGCCGTCAATGGAGGTATGAGTGACAATCCCCGACCGGTGCTCTACGGATCGGGATATGAAAGCTTCGCGCTCTCACGGCCGCTTGCAACTCGAGATGGTCGGTTTCGCATTGTGGGCAAACATTGCGAGAGCGGTGACGTTCTTATCGATGAGGCTTCGTTGCCGCACGATGTGCGAGTCGACGAATTGATCGTGACCCCCGTCACGGGCGCGTACGGCTATTCGATGGCGTCGAACTACAACCGAGTTCCGCGCCCCGCGGTGGTCTTTGTGCGTGACGGCATCGCGCGCGTCGTGTTGCGACGAGAGTCTCTCGACGATCTCGCGTCACTCGAAGTGTGAGGTCGTCGCCGAATTGGCGACGGTTAGCCTTACGTGATGGAAACGCCCGTTATTCGCGTGGGCGTGATCGGCGCCGGAACAGTCGGCGATGCACTGTGTGACCTCTTGAGCGATGACCAGCGCACGGCCATGATCGTTGACGCGGCTGGAGCCCGATTGGTGCTCGCCGCAGTCGCGGTCCGCGACCCGTTGAAGCGACGTACTCATGTGCCATCATCCCTGATCACGGGGGATGCGGAGTCCGTTGTCACCCAGGCGGACATTGACATCGTCGTCGAAGTTGCGGGCGGAGTTGAGTCGATGGCGCCGCTGATTGAGGCGGCGTTGAAATCGGGCAAGTCGGTGGTCACGGCGAATAAGGCTCTGGTTGCTGCGCGCGGAACCGCGTTGATTGATTTGGCCCGTGGTTCAGGCACTGACCTCTTTTACGAGGGTGCGGTTGCGGGTGGGGTGCCGATACTTCGTGCTCTTCGCACGTCGCTCGCCGGCGAGCGCATCGAGCGCGTCATGGGCATCGTCAACGGCACCACGAATTTCATATTGACGAAGATGCATCTTGAGGGCCGCGACTACCACGACGTGCTGGCCGAAGCCCAGTCGCTGGGGTACGCCGAATCAGATCCTTCAGCCGACGTCGAGGGACATGACGCCGCGGCCAAGGTGGCAATTCTCTCATCGTTGGCGTTCGGAACATCGCTGCGCGGCGACGCGATCTACGCCGAAGGAATTACTGGAGTCGCTGCGAGTGATGTCGCCTACGCCGTGCGACACGGACACGTCATCAAGCTGCTCGCCATCGCGGAGCGAGTCGGGGAGTCCGCAGTCTCTCGCCGAGTGCACCCAGTAATGCTTCCGACTGATCATCCACTCGCGTCGGTGTCCGGTGCCTACAACGCCGTGTTCGTTGAAGCCGCGTACAGCGGTCCATTGATGTGGCTCGGTCAGGGTGCCGGCGGCCACCCGACCGCAGCTGCGGTGTTTGGCGACATCGTGGTGGCCGCCCGCAACCGCGTCCAGGGCCGACACGAGTCACCGCTCTCGATCGATCCATCGATTACCGAGTTCCCGATCGGCGAACTGCAGAGCGCCTTTTACTTAACGGTGGACGTGCTGGACCGCCCAGGAGTATTGGCGGCCGTGGCGTCGGTCTTCGGCGAACACTCCGTGTCGATCCGATCGATGGAACAGTCCGGATTCGGTGATGAAGCTCGCTTGACGTTTCTCACCCACCGCGTCTTTGAGTCCGACATCGCGGCGACTCTCGAAGATTTGGCCGCGCTCGACGTGGTTGATCGCGTCGGCAGTTGCATCCGAGTCTTCGGTGAGGGGCCAGCGTGAGCGCGTGGCGAGGACTCCTCGCCGAGTACGAACGGTGGCTCGATCTTCGAGGTGTCGACGAAGTTGTCACCCTGCTCGAAGGCAACACGCCGCTGTTGTCCGCGCCGCGGCTGTCCGCGCGACTCAACGCCGAAGTGTGGTTGAAGCTCGAGGGGCTCAATCCGACGGGATCGTTTAAAGACCGTGGCATGACCATGGCGATCACGAAGGCCAAGGCCGCTGGAGCGCGCACCGTGATCTGCGGATCAACTGGTAACACGTCGGCGTCGGCGGCGGCCTATGCAGCGCGCGCTGGCCTTGATTGCGTCGTGCTGGTGCCCGAAGGAAAGATTGCCCTCGGCAAGTTGGCCCAGGCGATTGTCTACGGCGCGCGGGTGATTCAGATTCGCGGCAACTTTGATCGCGCACTGTCGTTGGCCCGTGAGCTGACCCAACACCGTGCGATCACGATTGTGAACTCGATCAACCCTGATCGCATCGAGGGTCAAAAAACTGCCGCGTTCGAAGTGATTGAGGCGCTCGGCGACGCGCCCGAGGTGGTCTCAATCCCAGTGGGCAACGCCGGCAACATTTCGGCGTACTGGCGGGGCTTTACTCAGTACCACTTCGCCGAGCGAGCCGCGACGCTGCCCAAGATGTGGGGATTTCAAGCCAGCGGTGCCGCGCCGATTGTGCTTGGCCATCGCGTCGACGCACCCGAAACCATCGCCTCGGCCATTCGGATTGGTAATCCGGCGAGCTGGCTGAGTGCGCTAGAGGCGGTCGACGAGTCCCACGGGGCGATCCGCGCCGTGACGGATCCCGAAATCCTCGGGGCGTGGCGGTTTCTCGCCGCTGAGGAGTCAGTGTTTTGTGAGCCGGCCTCCGCGGCCAGCGTGGCCGGGCTGTTGAAGTTCGGTGTTCCCGAGGGCGCGCGCGTGGTGTGCGTGCTCACCGGCAACGGATTAAAGGACCCCGACACCGCCGTGGCGCATTCCGAACCACCGGTCGTCGTCGACGCCACGATGGACGCGCTGCTCGGCCTGCTCGCTGAATGAACCGAGGGGTCCGCGCCGACCGCTACTATGGAGTGGTCACCCGCGATTGGCCTGTCGGCCTGAGCGGACACTTGCCTCGCGGTGACAGTTCCTCTTGTAGTTGAAATTCCCGCATCAGATTTGATGCGGCGTGGAAGGAATCCATGGCTATCGATTCAGCCAACCGGTCCGTGCTGGAAACCAAAGAGCGCGACGAACTCGTTCAGATCGCCTCCGCGGTCGGCGCCAAGTACGCGCCTCGAGCGTCGAAGGCGACGATCATCGCCGCGATCCTCGAGAACACACCGGCCGGTAACGGCGCGGCCAACGGCCACGCCAATGGCGACAGCGCTCCGCGTAGCGGAGCGATCCGGTCCCGGCGCACCGTCGCCGTGCCCGAGACTCCCGAGACGGACTTCGACGAGTTCGTAAAGGAGATCACCGCGGACGCACCGGAGAGTCCCGCGGCGAGTACCGAGACAACCTCGACTCCCGCGCCGAGTCCGGCGCCGCAAAATCCGCCGCGCAACGACCGCGGACCGCGCGAGTACAACCAGAACAGCGACCGCGGTCAGCGCGACTACAACGGTCAAGGCGGCAGTCAGAACGACCGCAACCGGCGCAACCGCCGCAACCGCGGCCGGGACCGTTTTGAGCGCGGCGGCGAACCCCAGGGTGGCAACGATCAGCCCTACACCGGCGAGTTAGTCGATGTACGCGGGATCTTGGACTTGCGCGACGACGGCTACGGCTTCTTGCGCACTAACGGCTATTCGCCCTCGTCCTCGGACGTCTACGTCTCAATCTCGACGGTGCGTCGGTACTCACTGCGCAAGGGCGACATGATCGAGGGCGGGTTCCGCCCGGCCAGCAGCAACGAGAAGTACGCGGCGCTGCTGCGCGTTGACACGATTCAGGGCATCGAGGCCGACGCCGCGCGCAACCGCGTGCGCTTCGAGGACCTGACCCCGCTGTTTCCCGACGAGAAGCTGAATCTCGAAATCAACGAGGGCAAGAGCGATCTCACGCCGCGCATCGTGGACCTCATCAGTCCCATCGGCAAGGGTCAGCGTGGACTCATTGTCTCCCCGCCCAAGGCCGGCAAGACCACGGTGATGAAGCAGATCGCCCAGTCGATCGAAGCCAACAATCCTGAGGTGCACCTCATGGTGCTGCTCGTCGATGAGCGTCCCGAAGAAGTCACCGACATGCGCCGCAGCGTGCGTGGCGAAGTGATCGCTTCAACGTTTGACCGTCCGGCCGACGAGCACACTCACATTGCCGAGTTGGCGATCGAGCGCGCCAAGCGCCTCGTCGAACAGCACCGCGATGTCGTGATCATTCTTGACGGCATCACCCGTCTGGCTCGCGCCTACAACCTGGCCCAGCCGGCGACCGGACGCATCATGTCCGGTGGTGTCGATTCGGGTGCGCTGTACCCGCCGAAGAAGTTCTTCGGCGCCGCGCGCAACATTGAAGAGGGCGGCTCGCTCACGATTCTCGCGACCGCGCTTGTCGAGACCGGTTCCAAGATGGACGAGGTCATTTTCGAGGAGTTCAAGGGCACCGGCAACATGGAGCTGAAGCTCGATCGTCGCCTCTCTGAGCGTCGCTTGTATCCGGCCATTGACGTCAACGGCAGCTCGACTCGTCATGAGGAGCTGCTCTTTGACCGCGAACAGCTGCCCCAGGTGTGGAAGTTGCGCCGCGTACTAAACGGCCTCGCCGCCGAGGGCCGCGAAGCCGCCGGACTCGAGTTGCTGATTGACAAGTTGCGCCAAACCCGCAGCAACGACGAATTCTTGGCCGAGATCGGCCGCGGCCCGAATCCCACCAGCTAACTCCCGGTAAACTCGTCCGTCCGTCAAGGAGCACCATGAAGTCCGACATTCACCCGATCTACGTCGAGTCCACTGTTTCCTGCTCCTGCGGCAACACCTTCGTGACCCGTTCCACCAAGGCTGAACTGCACGTGGAGCTCTGCAATGAGTGCCACCCGTTCTTTACTGGGAAGCAGAAGCTGGTCGACACCGGCGGCCGTGTTGAGCGGTTCCAGCGTCGCTACGCCGCCAAGACCAAGGCGCGCCCCCGTCGCGCCTAGATCCCGGCGCTGACTGTGAGTCGCGCCCCGCGATCACTCGACGACACTCTCGCCTCACTCAGTACTGAGCTGGGAGAGGTCGAGGCCGCCCTCTCGGACCCCGACGTCGCCAAAGATCTCGGCCGGTTGCGGGATCTCTCGCGCCGGCACAAAGAACTGAGCGAAGTCACCGCGGCGTACGACGAATTGCGCCAGGCTCGCGAGGACGTCGCGACCGCCAAAGAGATGGTGGCCGATTCAGCGGGTACCGATCGCGACCAGTGGCGTGACGAATTGCACACCGCAGAGACGCGCGAATCAGAGCTCGAAATCAAACTTGAAGAGTTGCTTTTGCCGCGTGATCCGAATGATGGACGCAATGTGATCGTGGAGATCCGCGGAGCCGAAGGTGGCGAGGAGGCCAACCTCTTTGCCGGTGACCTCGCCGAGATGTACCGCCGGTACGCCGCCCAGCGCGGCTGGAAGCTCGAGGTGATCGAAGAGCACGAGAGCGCCCAGGGCGGACTCGACGAGGCGATCCTGTTGGTGAAGGGCGAGGACGCCTGGACCCGACTCGAGCAGGAAGCCGGCGTGCACCGAGTGCAGCGCGTGCCTGAAACCGAAGCGAAGGGTCGCGTGCACACGAGTTCAGCGACGGTCTCGGTACTACCCGAAGCTGAAGAGGTGGACGTCGAGATCAATGACAACGATCTAAAGATCGACGTCTATCGCAGTTCGGGTCCCGGTGGCCAGAGCGTGAACACGACGGACTCCGCCGTGCGAATTACGCACCTGCCGACCGGCATCGTCGTGTCGATGCAGGACGAGAAGAGCCAGATTCAAAATCGAACGAAGGCGATGATCGTGCTGCGCAGTCGACTACTGCAGGCCGCCCAAGACGCCCAGGCGAGCGAGCTCGGGGACCTCAAGCGCTCCCAGCTCGGCGGCGGTGGTCGCAGCGAGAAGATCCGCACGTACAACTTCAAAGAGAACCGGGTGACTGATCACCGGATCAACCTGACGCTGTACAACCTGGAAGCCACGCTCGCCGGTGAACTCGATCCGTTCGTTGACAAGTTGCTCGAGGTGAAGCGAGCGCGTCTCATCGCTGCCGGTGCCGTTCACTGAACTCGACGTGATTGACGAGCTGGTTGGTCTCGGTCTCGAACGTCGCGAAGCGCGCTGGATCATCGAGGAGTTCGGTGTCGGCGGAGAGTCCGGTGATGCGGTACGGGCGGCCGCTCAGCGTCGTCTCAACGGTGAACCCCTGCAGTACGTGCTCGGTCACTGGCCATTTCGGACATTGGACCTTGAAGTCGATGCGCGAGTGCTCATTCCGCGCCCGGAGACCGAGGGGCTGGTCGAGGTTGCCCTCAGTGAATTGGCCGTGCTTGATCACGCTTCGCCGATGGTGCTGGATCTCGGCTGCGGCTCGGGCGCGATCGGTCTCGCGATTCTGAGCGAACTTGCGGCTCGCGGCGTAGCGAGCTCGCTCGTGGCCATCGATGAGTCCGAGGGCGCACTCGAGGTCGCGCGCGCCAACGCCCGTAAACACCGACTCACTGCCGCGACATTTCTCCGTTCGCACTGGTTTGACGCACTTGATGTGTCACTGCGGCATCAGTTCGCACTGGTGGCGTCCAATCCGCCGTACGTCGGCATGAATGAACTCGACGGACTTGACCCTGTTCTGCGACATGAACCGATCGGCGCATTGGTGGCTGACGATATTGGCGAGCGCGTTGGCTTCGCTGACGTCGATGCGGTCATTCGCGGATCAGTGCAGTGGCTGAGGCCCGGCGGCATCCTCGTCGTGGAGCACGCCAGTACGCACGGATCGTGGTCCCGAGAGATCGCCCGCGAGATTGGTTTCGCCTCGGCGCAGACCGTCAGTGATCTCGCCGGCCTTGATCGACTGCTGGTCGCGAGAATGCCCGCGTGACCGACGTCATTGCACTTGCCGATACCGAGGCGGTCCTCGCCGCACTGTCGCGGGGAATCGTCGCGCTGCCAACCGACACCGTGTACGGCGTCGGTGCGCGACTCATTGACCACGTCGCGACATCAGCGCTCTTTTCTCTTAAGGGTCGTCCTGACGGACTCGCCCTACCGGTTCTGGTGAGCTCAATTGCTCAGATCGAGGCACTCGGCGTGAACGTTTCCTCGTCGCTCACCAAACTGGCTGAAGCGTTCTGGCCGGGACCGTTAACCGTGGTGGTGCGGGCACCGCACGAATTGGCGCAGCGAGTGGGCTCGGTCACCGACACCGTGGGCTTTCGATCTCCCAACGATGACGAGTTGCGTCACGTGATCGATCGAAGTGGCCCGTTAGCGGTGACGAGTGCCAACCGTCACGGGGCCACGCCGTGTCACTCGGCAAAAGATGTCGCCCAGGCATTTGCCGGCGACGCTCGCCTCGTGGCCATTGTCGACGGTGGACGACGAGACGGTGCGGTTTCGACGGTCGTTGACGTCAGCGAAGAGTTGTGGCAGATCCGCCGACAAGGTGCGATCTCGGAGTCCGAGTTGGCCGCCGTGCTCGGTTCACCCGCCGCCCAGTAGATGTTGAGGTGACCGGTATCGTGGACCTTGTGCGAATCGCGGTGGGCTCGGACCACGCGGGTTATCGCTTAAAGGCCCGCATCGCTGCAGAACTGCTTGAGTCCGGTCATGTGGTCCTCGATCTCGGCACCGTCAACGACGTTGATCCAGTTGACTGGCCGGACTTCGGCGAAGCGGTCGCGCGGGCGGTCGTCTGTGGCGAAGCCGATCTCGGCGTCGCGGTCTGCGGCTCGGGACTCGGTGTGGCGATCGCCGCCAACAAAGTGCCGGGCGCTCGCGCCATTACTGCGCACGACGTCACGTCGGCTCGACTGGGTGTCGAGCACAACCACGCGAACGTTCTCTGTCTGGGTGCGCGGCTCACTGGTGAGACCGTCGCGCTCGAAGCGGTGCGCGCCTTTTTGGACGCAACTCCGAGTGATGGTCGCCACGCGCGGCGCGTCGAGAAACTCGACGCCGTCGAGGCCAATGAACTTCAACAGAAGGGTTGACTGAGGTGGGTACTTCTCCCTTTGACGTATGGATCACCAACGACTCGGAGGTCTCTCAGCTGCTCGCGCGCGAGTGGCAGCGCCAGACAACGACGGTGCAGCTCATCGCGAGTGAGAATTTCGCGTCGCCCGCAGTCATGGCGGCCACTGGTTCAATTCTCACGAACAAGTACTCCGAGGGTTACCCGTCGCGTCGGTATTACGGGGGCAATCAAATTGTCGACGAGATCGAGGATCTGGCGCGCCGCCGCTTGACGGCGCTGTTCGGCGCCGATCACGCCAACGTGCAGCCCCACAGCGGGGCCAACGCGAATCTCGCCGTGTACCAAGCGTTGCTGCAGCCCGGCGACACCGTTCTCGCGATGCGCCTCGACCAAGGGGGCCATCTCACGCACGGTTCGCCGGCGTCGATGGTCTCCAAGATCTGGCGCTTCGTCTCGTACGGACTGACCCCGCGCAGCGATGACCCCGCGGTGCTCGGAGAGTTGATCGACTTCGAGGAGATGCGACGTCTGGCGCACGCCGAGAAGCCGAAGTTGATCGTCGCGGGGGCGACCGCGTACTCGCGGCGCATCGAGCCGGAGATCTTCCGCGAGATCGCCGACGAGGTGGGCGCGCTGTTGATGTTCGACGCCGCGCACCCCGCCGGGCTCATCGCGGGCGGCTCGAACCCCAACCCCGTGCCGTACGCCGACGTGGTGACCTTTACGACGCACAAGACATTGCGTGGACCGCGCGGCGGCGCAATTGTCTGTCGCGAGGAGCACGCCAAGAAGATCGACTCGGCGGTTTTTCCCGGTCAGCAGGGCGGACCGCTCGAGCACGCCATTGCGGCGAAAGCCGTTGCGTTTCGCGAGGCGGCGCAGCCGAACTTCTCCACCTACACCGAACAGGTGATCACTAACGCCCGCGCGTTCGCGGCGGCGCTCGGTGAGCACGGCTTTCGCATCGTCTCAGGCGGCACCGACAATCACCTGATGCTGGTTGACCTCACCGAGTTCGATGGCGAGCTCAACGGCAAAGAGGCCCAAGAGACTCTCGATCGCGCCGGGATCACGACGAACAAGAACACGGTGCCGAACGATCCGCGCAGTGCGTTTGTGACCTCGGGACTCCGTTTGGGCTCGGCCGCCCAAACGACCGCGGGCATGCGCGAGGGCGAGTTCGTGACCATCGCGGGACTGATGGCGCACGCGCTGCGGCACCGCAGCGACGAGTCGGCGATCCAGAAGGTCCGCGACGAAATCGCTCAGCTCTGCTCGGACTTCAACCCCTACGCGAACTTCGTCTAGGGCGCGGCTGTGAGCAACGCCGCCAGCTACCTCGCCGTCATGGCGGTGGCGCTGGTCGCGACGATGATCGCGAATCGACCCGCGCGGCTCATTGCGCTGCGCATCGGCTACACCGCCCAGCCCGACATCCGCAAGGTTCACACCAAGGTCACCCCGTACGGCGGGGGAGCGGCGATGCTCGTGGGGCTCTGCGTCGCGGCGATGGCGGCGCTGGCCTTCCCGTCACTGCACCGCGTGATTGCGAACTCTCACGAGATCGTGGGCGTGATCGTGGCGGCGGGCGTGATCTTCGTCGTCGGACTGGTGGACGACTTTCGCGACATGTCCGCACCGGCCAAGGTCGCGGGCCAGGTGCTCGCCGCCTCGATCCTCTACTTCTCCGGCGCGTACATGTACAACTTGAAGCTGCCGTTCGCTGGCTTCGTGGTGCTGTCGCCGTCGATCCTGCCGCTCATCACGGCGGTGTGGGTGTTCGCGCTGTGCAACTCGATCAATCTCATCGACGGACTCGACGGTCTGGCCGCGGGAATTGTGGCGATTGCCTCAGTGACGCTCTGCGTCTACGGACTGCGCCTTGAAGATCTCGGGCTGTTGCCGGCGACGAACTCCGGTCCGCTGATTGCGGCGCTCACGTGCGGGATCTGCCTCGGATTCCTACCTGACAACTTTCATCCCGCCCGGCTCTTTATGGGTGACGCCGGCGCGCTCATGTTGGGCCTCCTCATGAGTGCGTCCACGATGGTGATTGGCGGGCGCACGCCGCCAGCCAGCGGCGTGACGTTCTTCTTCTTCGCACCGCTGTTTATTCCGGCGTTCATTCTCGGCGTGCCGCTGCTTGACGCCGCGCTCGCCTTCGTGCGGCGCACCGCATCCGGTCAGGGGTTCCATAACGCCGACAAGAACCACATTCATCACCGCTTGATGCGGCTTGGACACGGACACCGACGCACGGTCGCGATCCTGTGGCTCTGGACATCACTGCTCAGTGCATTCGTGCTCTTTCCGCTCTTCTTGCCGCGCGTCAACGTTTTTATTCCGCTCGGTGTCGCGATCATGATGGCGGCGCTGTACACGTGGTTTCACCCGGGACTGCGCACGGGCACGACGTCGATGGAGCGCGATGAGCCAGTGCCCGTCGAGCAGCCGTGAGCGAGCCGGCACCGCCACCCGAGGAGGAACCGCGACCGCTGCCGGATCTGCCCGGTGCGGTGCAGTTTCTCTCACTCGGCATGACCTGCGGCATCAGTGTGGGACTCGGAATTTTCGCCGGCGTGAAGGCCGACGGCGCGTGGCACACCTCGCCGTGGGGTGTTCTGGTCGGACTAATATTCGGCCTCGGCCTGGCGACCGCCGGGGCGGTCAGCTTGATCCGACGCTGGCTCTAAAAGGACTGACCGCTGATTACCGACCTCCCTCCTGACGCGCTGCTGCGAGTCGTCTCACGCACTGCCGTGGGCGCGGGGATTTCGGGCATCGTCGCGGCCGTTGTGGCTCTTCTCCTCGGCTATCCGTTGGCCGTCGTTGGTCTCGCCCTCGGCATCGGTGTGGGGCTACTTGGTCTTAGAGATCTCGCTCGACAGGTGACGCGCACTTCCGAGGACGCGGTGCCGTCGATCAAAGAGGCGCGCCGCCAGCTCGGTGCGCGAACTCTGCTGCGTCTGCTCGCGATATCAGCAATCGCGATAGCAGCGTTCTTTCTTTCAGTCAGCCTCGGAGTGGGTACTGTGGCAGGGCTCGTTCTGTACCAATTCGCGTTCGTCGTAGGTGCCGTTCGCTTGGTGGCGAGTCAGGGAGGACTGAAGTGAGGCTGCTCGCTGCGGCCAAGTCGATTGACGTCGGCAAGTTCCCGACCGTCCACGTCTTTGGGTTGACTCTCGACATCAATGTGGTCTGGACGACGCTGCTCGCGGCAGCGATCGTGCTCGGTGTGTTCATTCTCGTCAACCGCAAGGCCACCTCGGGTGTCCCCGGTTGGTGGCAGATGCTGCTCGAGATGATCACCGTGGATCTCGTGGGCAATCTGGCGCAGTCGGCCATCGGCGAGAAGGGCAAGAAGTTTGTGCCGCTCGGCGTGACGATCTTCTTCTTCATCCTGGTGTGTAACTGGTTGAACTTCATTCCGACCTCGATGCACCCCGGCAAGAGCTTTGAAATCTTCCCGGCCCCAACGAGCAACATCAATCTGCCGCTGGCCATGGCGCTCGTAGTCATCCTCTGGGTTCACTACGAGTCGATCAAGGCGCGGAAACTGAGCGGCTACGTGAAGCACTACTTTCAGCCGAGCTGGCTCATGAGTCCGATCAACGCGATCGAAGAGTTCACAAAGCCCGTCACCTTGACGCTCCGACTCTTCGGCAACGTCTTTGCCGGCACCATCATGGTGACGCTCATCGCAGTACTGCTGCCGATCTACACGGTGCCGATCGCCGAAGGCGTCTGGAAGCCGTTCGACGACCTGCTGCTCGGCACGATCCAGGCCTACATCTTCATGCTGCTAACGATCCTGTACTTCGGAATGGCCATGAGCCACGACGACAGTCACGACGAGCAGCACGCCCCCGCGACCGCTGTGGCCGCGGCCCACTAGATCTCAACAAGAGAGGACAACAGCAATGTCAACTTCCAACTCGATGGAGCAGGCGGTTCGCACCGCCGGCGCGATGGTCGGCGGTGGCTTGGCCCTCGGCGGCGGCGCAGTCGGCGCGGCCATCGGCGACGGCATCGTCGGCTCGCAAGTCATTGCGGCCATCGCGCGCCAGCCGGAGATCGAGTCGAAAGCTCGTTCGTTCTTCTTCTTGACCGTCGGTCTGGTTGAGGCCGCGTACTTCATCAACCTGGCGCTCATGATCGCCATGGTCTTCGTCTTCAAGAAGAACTAGCCGGGACTCGCCGCACGTGCGGCGACGACGCAAAGGACAGTCACAGCTATGACGGCTGAATCAATCTTCCTGCTCCCGAACGGGACCTTCTTCGTCGAATTGGCGACGTTCCTCATCCTCCTCGTGCTGCTGTCGAGGTGGAAGAAGTACGGCGTGCCGAAGCTCAATTCGATGATTTCGGAACGCCAGGAGAAGATCCGCTCCGCCCTCGCCGCGGCCGATGAAGCTCGTACCGAGGCGGCCGCGGCCGGTGACGAGCGCGCCCAGTTGCTAAGCGACGCGCGCAATCAGGCACGAGAGATCGTGGCGAATGCACAGGCGACGAGCGACCAGATCAAGGCTGACTCGGGCGCGCGCGGACAGGCGGAGTACGACCGCATCGTCTCGGCGGCCTCGCGCGACGTCCACTCGATTCGCCAGCAGGCAATCGATGAAGCGTCCGCGCGCATCGGCGAAGTCGTCTTCGAGCTGGTGCAAAAGATTGTCGGACGCGAAGTCGACCAAAGCGCGCACCAGGACCTGGTGCGCGAAGCGGTGGCGGCGCTGAACAGTGAAGCTCAGCGCGGCGGGAGCCGATAGCCGTGTTGCCACAGCTCGAGGGGTACGCCGCGGCGGTGTTCGAGGAGCTCGGTTCGCCCGAGCGCCAGAGCCTCGTCACCGAACTCGACTCCCTCGACGTCGCGGTGCGCTCGCGCGGTGACCTGCGTGCCGCGCTGACCGACACCTCGATTCCCCCGACGGTGCGAGCCGCGGTGTTAAGCGACCTCTTAACCGGCAAGCTGTCCGCGACGGCCGTTCGCCTCGCGACTTACGCCGCGCGCGCCGCATCCGGTCAGGATCTGCCTGCGGTGCTCTCCGAGCTCACGCACTACGCGGTGACTCGCGCGCGCGACGAAGACGTCGCTCCGAGCCCGCTCTCGCTTCTTCAAGCGCGAAAGCGCGTCTCGGGCTTTGCCGATGCGGTGCTCGAGTCCCTCGCGACCACCGACTTCGCCAACGTCGAAGATGATCTCTTCCGCTGGGCGCGCACCGTCGAATCAACTGCCGAATTGCGTCGGATACTGACGGACCGTGACGCGCCCATCAGCGGCCGCGTCACTCTGACGTCAACGCTGCTTCAGGGCAAGGTGACTGACGCGTCCTTGCGCCTCGCGATTTACGCCGTCACGGGAGGTCGGGCGCGCGACATCGTCGGGACGCTCGATCACCTCGTTGATTACGTCGCTCGCGCGCGCGACTGGCGAGTGGCGCGCGTGTGGACGGCTCGTGCGCTCGATGACGCGCCGCGCCGCGAATTGGCGGCGTCGCTGCGTGTCATTACCGGCCACGACGTCGAACTCCAAGTAGTCGAGGACGACTCGCTGCTCGGCGGAGTGTTGGTGCAGGTCGGAGACCTGCGCCTCGACGCCACCACCAAGGGCCGACTGGTCGCGCTGCGCGAAGCGATCACGACTGACGTCGGCCGCAACGAACTAGCCAATCTCAACAGATAACAAAGGACATGAGCGATGAGTGAGCTCACGATCAGTGCGAGCGACATCACCGAGGCGCTGCGGCGTCACGTCACCGAATTCAGCCCCACCGTGGGCGCCGAACAGGTGGGACGCGTGGTCGAGGTCGGAGACGGCATTGCGCGCGTCTCGGGTCTGCCGAACGCGAAGGTGAACGAACTGCTCGAGTTCGAAGATGGGACCGTCGGCCTCGCGATGAACCTCGACGAAGAGACCATCGGCGCCGTCGTGCTCGGTTCCGTCGACAGCATCGAAGAGGAGCAGGTGGTTCGCGCGACCGGCAAGATCCTCTCGATTGGAGTGGGTGACGCGTTGCTCGGTCGCGTCGTGAACGCGCTCGGCGAGCCGATCGACGGCAAGGGCGCGCTGACCGGTGCGGTCAACCGTCGTATGGAGGTCCAAGCACCGGGCATCATCGGCCGCCAGCCGGTCCACGAGCCGCTGCAAACCGGCATCAAGGCGATTGACGCCATGACCCCGATCGGTCGTGGACAACGTGAACTCATCATCGGTGACCGCAAGACCGGCAAAACCACCGTCGCCGTCGACACGATCATCAACCAAAAGGGTCAGGGGGTGAAGTGCATCTACGTCGCGATCGGCCAGAAGAACTCGTCGGTGGCCCAAACAGTACAGACCCTCGCGGACCACGGCGCCCTGGAGTACACGGTGGTGGTGGTCGCGTCGGCCGGCGACCCCGCGCCGTTTAAGTTCCTCGCCCCGTACGCCGGCTGCGCGATTGGTCAGCACTGGATGGAAAACGGCCAGCACGCGCTCGTTATCTACGACGACCTGAGCAAGCAGGCCGAGGCCTACCGCCAGGTGAGTCTCCTGCTGCGTCGTCCGCCGGGCCGCGAGGCGTACCCCGGTGACGTCTTTTATCTGCACAGCCGCCTGCTCGAGCGCGCGGCCAAGCTCTCTGACGACCTCGGCGGCGGTTCGCTCACCGCGCTGCCGATCATCGAAACCAAGGCCGGTGACATCTCGGCCTACATCCCGACGAATGTGATCTCCATCACCGACGGTCAGGTGTTCTTAGAGTCCGACCTCTTCTTCTCCGGTATTCGCCCGGCGATCAACGTCGGTAACTCGGTCAGTCGAGTCGGCAGTAACGCGCAGATCAAGGCGATGAAGTCGGTCTCGGGTTCACTCAAGATCGACCTCGCCCAGTTCCGCGAACTCGAGGCGTTTGCGACCTTCGGATCCGAACTCGACAAGGTCTCTCAGGCCCAGCTCGATCGCGGGTACCGCTTGACCGAACTGTTAAAGCAGGGTCTCAACGCTCCGGTGCCGGTCGAAGAGCAGGTGGTCGTCATCTACGCCGGCTCGAAGGGCTTCGTGGACTCGATTCCGGTTGCCGACGTGCGCCGCTTTGAGTCCGAGCTGTTGACCGCGTTCCGCGCGAAGCACGCCGACCTGTTGACCGAGATTCGCACGACCGGCGCCCTGCCCGACACCGCGAAGCTCGACGCCGCTGTGCAAGCCGTCGTCGACGCGTTCGCCCCGGGCAACTGAGCCCGAGTTAGCGACGAGAGGGAAAGGAGGAGCTCATGGCCGGTGGACAAGAACGCATCCTGCGGCGACGGATCAAGTCCGTGCGCGCCACACGCAAGATCACCAAGGCCATGGAGCTCATCGCGGCCAGTCAGATTGCGCGCGCCCAAGCCCGCATCACGGCGAACCGCCCCTACCGCGCGGGAATGGCGCGCATCATCGTGGAAGCCGCCCAGGGAGACCCGGCGGCGGCGAAGAAGATGCTCGGAGTCCCCGAGAAGGTGTCGACTGCGGTGATTGTGTGCATCGCCGGAGATCGCGGGCTCTCCGGCGCGTACAACTCGTCAGTCATGCGCGCCACCGAGCGCCTCGTCGCCGAACTGAAGTCCACCGGCACCACGGTGCGGCTCTTCACCGTCGGCAAAAAGACGATCTCGTACTTCCGTTTCCGCGGTCTCGCCGTGGAGCGCAGCTTTACCGGGTTCACCGACCGCCCCGAATTTGCTGACGCTCGACAGATTGCCGATGCGGTGGCCGCACCGTTCATTGCCGGCGAGGCTGAGATCGTGACGCTCGTTTCGACGCGCTTTAAGAGCGCGGCCAGCCAGAGCGTCGAAGTGCGCCAGTTGCTGCCGCTCACGGTGGAGGCGGCCGCTGAGACTGCGGCACCGACTCTCAAGGGGTACACCGAATTTGAACCGGACGTCGAGCGACTGCTCGCCGACTTGGCCCCCAAAGCGCTTGAGAGTGAAGTCTTTACCGCGCTGCTCGAGGGCGCCGCGTGTTTTCACACCAGTCAGCAGCGCGCTATGGCCGCCGCGACCGACAACGCCGACGAACTGGCGCGCACCTTGAACCGCGTGATGAACCGCGCCCGTCAAGACGCGATCACCACCGAAATTATGGAAATCGTGGGCGGCGCCGAAGCGCTCCGCTCGGGAAAGTGAGAGAGCAGTGACCATCGCCCCTGAGAAGACGACCCTCGAAACTGGTCGCGTCGTCGCCATCACCGGCCCGGTGATCGACGTGGAGTTCCCGCCGCACTCGTTGCCGGAGATCAACCACGCGGTCGAGGTCGACCTCGAACTGGACGGCGTGACGATCACCGTCGTCGCCGAAGTCGCTCAGCAGATCGGCGAAGGCCGCGTGCGCTGTGTGTGCATGAAGCCGACCGACGGACTCGTGCGCGGCGCCGAGGTGCGCCAGACTGGCCGCGGGATCACCGTGCCGGTGGGTGACGCCGTGCTCGGCCACGTGTTCAACGTGCTCGGACAGCCGCTTGACACCGACTCCATTAGTGGCGCCGACGACTACTGGGAGATCCACCGCAATCCGCCGCCGTTTGACCAGCTCGAGCCGCGTGCGGAGATGTTCGAAACCGGCATCAAGGTCATCGATCTACTCGAGCCCTACGTGCAGGGCGGCAAGATCGGTCTATTCGGCGGAGCGGGCGTCGGCAAGACGATTTTGATCCTCGAGATGATCAACCGCGTGGCGCTGCAGCACGGTGGTGTCTCGGTGTTCGCCGGCGTCGGCGAGCGCACCCGCGAAGGTACCGACCTGCTGCTCGAGATGCGCGAGAGCGGCGTCATCGAGAAGGCCGCGCTGGTCTACGGCCAGATGGACGAGCCACCGGGAGTTCGTCTACGCGTGGCGCTCGCGGCACTCACGATGGCCGAGTACTTCCGCGACGTGAAGAACCAGGACGTGTTGTTGTTCATGGACAACATCTTCCGCTTCGTGCAGGCGGGTTCCGAAGTTTCCACGCTGCTCGGCCGCATGCCGAGCGCGGTTGGGTACCAGCCGACGTTGGCCGACGAGATGGGTGAGCTCCAAGAGCGCATCACCTCGACGCGTGGCAAGTCGATCACCTCGGTGCAAGCCGTCTACGTGCCCGCCGACGACTACACCGACCCGGCGCCGTTTACGACCTTCACCCACTTGGACGCGACGACCGAGCTCAGCCGTCCGATCGCCGCACTCGGTATCTACCCAGCGGTGGACCCGTTGGCCTCAACCAGCAACATCCTCGCGCCCGAAATTGTTGGTGACCGTCACTACCGCGTGGCCCGGCAGGTCCAACAGATCCTTCAGCGCTACCGCGAGCTACAAGACATCATCGCGATCCTTGGTCTGGACGAATTGAGTGAAGAGGACCGGGTGACGGTGTCGCGCGCCCGCAAAATCCAGCGGTTCTTGAGCCAGCCGATGTTCGTCGCCGAAGTCTTCACCGGTATTCCCGGCAGTTACGTCAAGGCCGAAGAGACCGTCGAGAGTTTCGAGGCGCTCGTCAAGGGTGAACTTGACGCGATGCCCGAGCAGGCGTTCTTGAACGTCGGTGGCGCCGAAGATGTCCTCAAGCGAGCGCATGAGCTGGAGAGCCGCTGACGTGACGCTGACTGTCGAGATCGTCACGCCCGAGGCTGCGCTGTGGCGCGGCGAGGCGACCTCGCTCTCTGCGCGCTCGAGCATTGGTGAGTTCACGATTCTCAATCAGCATGCTCCGCTCGTTGGCGACATCGTCCCGAGCGTGGTTCGAGTACTGGCGTCTGATGGTCTCCACTCGTTTGTAGTTCACGGTGGCTTCTTTCAGGTCGGTCAAGCAAACGGTGAAACACTGGCCACCGTTCTGGCTGGGATCGCAGAACCTGTCGAGTCAGTCGACCGTACCCGTGCGCTAGCGGCGAAAGAGCGAGCCGAAGTGGTTCTTGCCGGTCGAAGCGATGACTCTGATGAGCAGTCCCTGAGTGACGCGAAAGCGGCACTGGGTCGCGCACAACTCCGACTTGGTCTGACCGACTCCTAAAAAGCCGCGACCTAAGTCGCCTCGCGCTCGCCTCATTAGATCTCGTACGTTGTTACGAGTCAGAATCGGTTGGTACGACGCAGCCAAAACGAATTTCAAAATGTCGTGCCGGTTGCCGCATTGGTGATATCCCGTACAACGATTTTGATAAACGCAGCCGAAAGTCTCCTCGAGTTTTATGAGTTCTCCCTTCGCGTGTATGCCGAACACATGAATCTGTGGCGAGCCAAGTTGTTACAAGTCGGGCCTTGTGACAGTTCGTTATGGTTACGAATGGAGTAGCGCGGGGGAGCTCGATGATTTCAAGTCGTTTTGGGGTCCCAATCTTTCGTTGTGGCACTGAGAATTTGTGAGCACGAACCGCGCCAGATCGAGTTATTTCCGTTTGTCGGCTGTTTTGAACGCGTGTCTTCTGGCACTCTTTTTCGCCGTCTCGACGGTCGCAGCGCCGAGTACGTCGGCGTCGACTAATTCACTACGCACATCGAAGGTGGATTCGCCGCATTCAGTTCCGTACGTATGTCCGACAGGTTTTGACCTCAGCGGCTATTGCCACGTGTGGTTTTTCAACACCAACTCCATTCAGTCATTCACGGTGCCGGCCGGAGTGTCGTCGATCGAGTTCATTTTGTCGGGGGGATACGGGGGCGGCTATTGCGCCCCCTACCTGAGCGGCGGTACAGGCGGCGGGGTCAATGGAACGATTCCGGTCTCTGAGGGCGAGACCTTTCACATCCTCGCGGGTGGGATGGGCGCCAATGCCTCAACGCCGGCGTGCACTGGTTGGCCCACCAACCCTTACGGAAGTTATGGCGAGGGATCGGGCATCGGCGGTTTTGGAGGGGGCGGGAACGGAGGCACTGGGAATGGTGCGGCCGGCGGTGGCGGTGGCGGCGGATCGTTTGTGTGGGGACCAAACACCGTTCTCGAATTTGTAGCGGGCGGCGGCGGCGGCGCTGGCCAAGGACCGATCGAAGATGACAGCCGAGGAGTTGTGGCGCCTCCAGGAGTAGGAGGCGCAGGCGGCGGAGGAATTAACACATCGTGGTGCCATTCAACCGGAGTCGGAAATGGATACGCGGGCCTTGGTGGCAGCTCCAATTCAACTCCGGCAACTGACTGCACGTTGTCGTATCCGATGGGTGGACGAGGTGCGACGAAGACAACATTCGGAGCTGGCGCGCCAAAAGGTCTGTCGGGACCAGTCGGGAACAATTTTGTGCTCGTGGGAGCCGCTGGCCGATCCGGTTCGGGACCAGCGGGCTTCCTCACACCAGGATTCGGCGGGGCTGGCGGCGGCAACTGCACCGCGACGCAGAGTCCAAATCCACCATTTCTTGACAACGGCGGCGGCGGCGGCGGCGGATATTTCGGCGGCGGTGGAGGCGGTTGTTCAGCCAACGGTGATGGAGGCGGCGGTGGGTCCAGTTACGCCGCGCCCGATGCGACGGGCGTGACTTTCGCCAATACCGTCAATCCGCTTCCGAGCCCCGCGCATCCAACGAGTTCTGGTTACTTCGGCGGTTGGGTTGGTCTCAAATTTCAAGTCTGCGGATCCGCGTCACAGCTCACAACGCACGCGACCACAGGTCTCAGCGGTCACGTGGCGATAGCTCACAGCTCCGGACCTAGTTGCCCGCTCGATGTCAGTATCGGCTTACTCGGCCACGCACGATCAGGACTGGCCGTCAATAACTTGGATCCGACCGATGGTCCCGTCAATTTCACGACTTTTGTCTACGCAAACGCCGGCACGCCCTACACCGAACCGAACAGCGTCGGTGAAAAGTGCCACTCGGGGTGCGTCAACCTCCTCGTCACGGTGACAAACCCGATCACCAACAAACCCGTTGCCAATGCGTCGGTTGAAGCGTTGGTGCGGCCACCGACGTCGATTGATCGGAGCAAAAGTCGAGCGATCGGACACGAATTCTTATGCCTACAAACGGACCAATCAACGCCGCGCTGTGGTGCCCAACTGAACAATCTGACTACTGACCAAAATGGTCATCTTCATCTGCTCTATTGGTCGCCCGGGATTTATCCCTTCGACGCCCCGGTTCCGTGGCCCACCGACGTCGAAGTAATCGCGAAAAAGGACATCTGTCACACTGCGTGCATTCACCAAGAGGGAATGAAATCGATTGGATTCGCAGTTCAGCCGTACTTGATTTATCAACACACAGGCACCCTGTCGAGGAAGACTGTTGAGGACTTGATCGAGATTGTCAATGAGGGCCCGAAGTTCTTCCAAGACAAGGCGAAGTTTCAGGCATATGAAACGCTGACTGAACCACTCATTGTGGAGCTGGAGAATCTTGAGAAAGCAGCGTTGGCAACAGCTCTCAAATCGGCGGGTCCAGCAATTGAAACCGTACACATCATCTATCTCGCCGGCGAGTCCTACTTCAAATTGGGCCAGCAATTTGGCTTAATAGCTGATCTGCTCGATCAACTCGGAATGCCGGGTATCGGCATTGGTCCGAGCGATCCGTTGTCGAGAACGATTTCCGATCAGCCAACAGACATCTTTAGAGACGCTCTTCTTAGTGGTGTCGCAAATGTTCTGCCTGTTGGTCAAGGCGGCGTTCTGTGGAGTGATGGAGAAGCGTTGGCGTTACAACTTAAGAATGCCGGCTCCGCGTTCTCGGCTCAACCCGAAAAAATTACAGTCAAGGTCTTTGAAGTATCTCACTGCAATATGAATTTGCCCAAGTGCGGGGCTGGATATTGGGGCTCACCCGGAATCAGACCAGAAATTTGTCTCGCATTTTCGGGAAGCAATAGTTTTCCGAATGCCCTCGGTTGGAAATACGCATTTTGCCAGGAATACAACGCGCCGGCATTTGTCTGGACGCAGCGAGGAATCAACAGAACGCTGCCGTGATGTCCGCAACGGCTTCACGAATTAAGTCACAGGTGTTGTTCTTAAGTTGAACGGGAAGTCAGAAATTATCGGGCGGAGACGTATTCCAAGAGATCACGCTTCTCACGCTCGAGTTCATCAAAGCGCGCTTTCACTACGTCGCCGATTGAAATAAGTCCGACGAGCCGGCCTTCACTGAGAACGGGCACGTGCCGAATTCGATGCTCGGTCATAAGACCCATCAGCGTCGTGCAACTGGTCTCCATGTCGCACGTCGTCACTGACGTTGTCATGATCTCGGCGACGGTCAGGTCCAACACCGACGTCCCGTCGTGGGCGAGATGACGCACTACATCTCTTTCTGAGACGATTCCGACGAGCGGGGGAGTCGCGCCCGTCACGACCAGCGCGCCGATACCGCGGGCAGTCATTTCGTTCACAGCGTCGCGCACCAAAGATCGAGAATCAATCGTGGCCACGTCGCGGCCCTTGGCGTCGAGCAAAGCGGTCACGTGCATCGCGCCACCTCCTTCAGCGGCTGAGCCGCCCGGAGTCCCCGCGGGGCTCCGTAGCGGAGATTACGCCTCCGCCAGCCAGAAGGTGGCGCAGTGTTGACAACGTATTGCAATCTTCCGATTTTCTCATTGCTCCATTACTTTGGAATCGTCGTTGCCCGTTGGGCGTTGCCCCTCGAAATGGACTGTTCATGCGCTCTGTCGTCACACTTCGTTTATTCCGCCGCGCTAGCGCCCTGATCACCGCAGCGGTGACCACATTGGTCTTCGCCGCTGGTCTGACTCCCGCGGGGGCTACTGGAAGTTGGACTCTCGCAACGCTTGATGCGCCGCTGCAGTTCGCGCCCTCGAATGCGCAGGTCTCACCTTTGGCGTGCGCTTCGACCTCACAGTGCTTCGCTGCCGAGAGTCATGGATGGACCGGCGAAGGTGAAATGTCGCTGCTGTCATGGGACGGCACGACCTGGACACCGGTGTCGTTGCCCAATGTGTCGTCGCTGCCCGTCACCAGTGTGTATGCGCTTCAGTGTCCGAGTTCATCCTCGTGCACCGGCATCGCGGGCTTTGGCAGTTCATCCTTCCCCGATGGACTCGCTGTTCTTAACTGGGACGGCACGAGTTGGACGGACGCGGCACTCTCTGTCCCGTTGCTCAGCGGCGGAGCTCGCACGGTGGGACTGTCGTGTCTCGACCCCACCAACTGTGTCGCCGTGACCTCCGATGCCCCTTCGAGCGGGGGCGAGCTCGGTTACACCCTGCTGACGTTGACCGAGACGGCCGGTGCGTGGTCGGCGAGTACCCAGAACATGACGTCGAGCTTTAGTTCGCTCGAAGTGTCGTCACTGTGGTGTTCGACGCTCACAACGTGCGTGGCGGTGGGTTCCGGCGCTGGTAGCACGCCCACGGCCACTGAGGCGGCTCTGTACTCGCTTGCCGGATCAACGTGGACTGCGGCGCTGCAAACCGTGGGGACGAGCACGTCGTCTCTACGCGATGTGTGGTGTGCGTCGCTCACGGCGTGTAACGCAGTTGGTTCGGTGACCACGTCCGGCGTCATTCACTCGCTCGGCGCCACATTGTCGGGTTCGACGTGGACATTCTCCGCCATCGATGATCCGGTCTCGAGCTCGTCGAGTCATCTCGACTCGCTCTCGTGTTCGGGCCTCAGCAGTTGCCTTCTCTCGGGGACGGCAATCAGCTCGTCGGGAGCCACTCACCTCATGATGGGATCGTTCGACGGCACGTGGGCTCTGTCGGTGCCGATTGTGACGGCGATCTCGCCATCAACGGTGTTTGCTAATGCGGACCTGTCGTGTCCCAGCGCCACTGAGTGCCTGATTGCTGGCGGGGCGACTCCTTCGGCCAGCGGTGTGCCCATTGCCTCGAGCGCCATTGAGTTCGCCTTTGTGGACAGCTTCGGATCATTTCATCCGTCGGCTCTGCCTGCGATGTCAACTATTCCGCAGAGCCAACTCGCGGGGGTGTCGTGCACCTCCACGGTGCGCTGCGTCGCGGTGGGTGAAGGGATTCACTTTTCGAGAATTCCCATTCCGGTGATCGAGATCTGGAACGGGGCGATTTGGACTCCCACCGCGCTGACGCTGCCGGCATCGACCGGAGGAATTCTCACGTCGATCAGTTGCGCGAGTGCGACGAGTTGTGTGGCCGTGGGTATGTCGCTCAAATGGACGGTCTCCACGCCCACAACGTTCACGTCGAGAGAAGGTCCGATGATCGCGACGCTCAGCGGATCCAAGTGGACGGTGACGCTTCTCAAGAACCCGATTACTCAGTCCTCGCAGCTAACCGACGTGTCGTGTCCCAAAGTCGGCACCTGTGTCGCGGTGGGCAGTGGGCTCACTCTCGGAGGTTCCTATCGATTCGTATTGGCTGCAGGTAAATGGACGGGAGTGAAGTTCGTCTCACCGAGTGGTGTCACGAATCCGCTTCATCCTTCGATCTCGTGCGTCTCGACGACGTACTGCGTGGTCGTGGCGAGTCCTCAGTTCGGTTCGCGCAGCGCCGTGTGGATCGGACACGCGACGAGTTGGGCGTCAACTCGTACTGCTGCGATTTCCGGATCTCCCCAGTTGAAGTCGGTGAGCTGCTGGGCTAATGGTCAGTGCGATGCAGTGGGCGAACTCGGAGCCAAGGCGGAACTCGCTCGATTGAGCGCGGGCACGTGGAAGTTCTCTTCAACGGCCGGACCGATTGGGTCGCTACTCGCCATGGATGATGTGAAATGTTTCTCCGCCACCAAGTGCACGGCTGTCGGGTCCGCCACGTCGACGCTGATGGTCCCGGGCGATGTCAGCGCGACCTTTGTGATTTCGGGCGCCACAGTGAGTTTTTCTTTGCCGTCACCGGTACCCATCCCGAGTGGCGCGACGGGGGTCCAGTCGTTGTCGTCCGTGAGCTGCGTGTTGAGTGTTTGCGTGGGCGTCGGTGGCGCGAGCCAGATTGACGAAGCGTCGATCAGTTCAAGCGTTCCGCTCGTGGCTCATAGCTAACCAACGTCGAACTTCCGTTCACCGCGAGTAATTGATCGACGTCGTCGTGTGCGACTTTGCGCCTTAGATGCCGGCAGAGGAGAAGTCGGTGAACTTGTCACGCCGGTGGATCGTTTCCACCAGGCGGGCAGTCCCTGATCGTGAACGAACGACCAAGGACTCGGTCGTTACCCCGAAGTCGTGAAAGCGCACGCCGCGTAGGAAATCGCCGTCGGTCACCGCAGTCGCCGAGAAGAAGCAGTTGTCGCCGGCTACCAAGTCGTCAGTGTGCAGCACTTTGGTGAGGTCGTACCCCGCGGCGATCGCGGCCTGGCGTTCTGCATCGTTTCGGGGCCACAACCGCCCCTGAATTTCGCCACCGAGTCCCTTCAGCGCCGCCGCGGCGATAACGCCCTCAGGAGTGCCGCCAATGCCGATCAAGATGTCCGCACCGGAGTTCGGCCAGTTCGTGGCGAATGCGCCGGCGACATCGCCGTCAGTGATCGAGAGAATGCGCGCTCCGGTTTCACGAACTTCAGCGACGAGATCGTTGTGTCGTTCTCGGTCCAAGATCACCACACCGAGATCGGTGACGGGACGATCGAGGCGCTTCGCCAATTCCTTGATGTTCTCGGTGGCGGTCGCTCGAATGTCGATTACGCCGCGCCCGCGTGGGCCGACCGCAATCTTCTCCATATAAACGCACGGCCCGGGATTAAACATTGTCCCTCGCTCGCTGAGCGCGATCACTGAGATCGCACCGTTGCGGCCTTTGGCGGTCAGTGTGGTGCCCTCGAGAGGATCAACGGCAATGTCCACCAGAGGCGGTCGTCCGTCGCCGATCCGTTCGCCGTTGTAGAGCATGGGGGCGTCGTCTTTTTCACCCTCGCCAATGACGACGATGCCATCCATCGACACCGAGGTGAGAACAAGTCGCATGGCGTCGACTGCCGCGCCATCGGCGGCGAGCTTGTCGCCTCGACCTACCCAGCGTGACGCCGCAATGGCGCCCGCTTCGGTGACGCGAACGAGTTCGAGTGCGAGGTTGCGATCGGGCGACGCCGGCAACTGCACAGGGCCATCGTACTTTGTGGTTGTGCGTTGCTCCCTAGGGAGTTTTCGTAGTCGCTCCTTGCCATACTGGACGACGTGAGTTCACTCGTGGTGTCGCCCAACGGGCCGTTGCGGGGAACAACCATGGCGCTCGGCGCGAAGAATGCCGTCTTAAAGGAGATGGCCGCGTGCTTGCTCGCAAGCGGCGACCACGTGCTCGAGAACGTCCCCAACATCCTGGACGTGGGCACGATGTCAGAACTGCTCGTAGAACTCGGTTGCGCGGTTGAACGAACCGGAACGACGCTGTCGATTCACGTGCCAGACGTGGCGAACCTTCGCTCCAAGGCGCCGGCGCACCTTTTCGCCCAGATGCGCGCGAGCCTGGTCGTCCTCGGTCCGCTGCTGGCGCGTTGCGGCGCCGCCGACATGGCGCTACCCGGCGGCGACGATTTCGGTCAGCGCCCGATCAACTTTCACATCGACGGTCTGGGCGCCATGGGCGCGCGATTCACCGCGGACCACCACGTCATTTCGGCCACTGTCAACGGGGCGCGACTCCGCGGCGCGCGCGTCACGCTCGAGTATCCGAGTCACACCGCTACGGACAACCTCTTGATGGCGGCGGTCCTGGCTCAGGGTCGCACTGTGATCGAAAACGCCGCCCGCGAACCAGAAGTTGAAGATCTCGGGCGCCAGCTCGTGGCTATGGGTGCGCGCGTGGATGGTCTCGGAACCTCGCGACTGACGGTTGAAGGTGTCACTGCGCTGCACGCCGCACATCATGCCGTTGTCTCGGACCGGGTGGTTTCGGGCACGTACCTCGCGAGCGCGCTGATGACAGGAGGAACTGTTCGTGTCGCCGACGCGCGGGCTGATCACATGGAGATGTTGCTGCGCAAGTTCCGCGACATGGGAGCGACCATCGATCTTGAGGGACCCGGCATTGAAGTGAGTGGCCCCACACGCGTGCAACCGGTTGACGTCGCAACCTTGCCGTACCCCGGGGTGGCCACGGACTACAAACCGCTCATCACAACAGTTCTCTCGGTGGCTGACGGCGTGTCCATCGTGACCGAGAACCTCTTTGACGGGAGGTTCCGCTACGTGGAGGAACTCACGCGGCTCGGCGCCAATGTCACGACCCAGGGCCACCACGCGCTCGTGCGAGGAGTGGATCACCTCACCGGAACCGAAGTGCGCGCGACGGATATTCGCGCCGGTGCGGCGCTGAGTATCGCGGGACTGATCGCGCGTGGTCGCACAGTCATCACTGACCTCGAACACATCGATCGCGGCTACGACGATTTCGTGGGGCGGCTTAGCTCGCTCGGCGCGCTAGTGGAGCGCGTCGCGTGAGAGGCGAGGCTCCCAACGCGCTCGTCAAAGCTGCGCGAGATGGCTCGCGCGGGGCGCTCGCGCGTCTACTTACTTACGTCGAAACCGGGGGAGTGAATCAGCGACTCACCGCCGCGTTGGCGTACCGCGCACCGGCCCCGTTCGTGATCGGCGTGACTGGCGCGCCTGGTGCGGGCAAATCAACGCTGACCGATCGATTGATCACCGCCAGCAAGCGGATTGGTGACCGCGGATCCGCACTGGGTCAAATCGCGGTGCTGTGTGTCGACCCGAGTTCACCATTTACGGGCGGCGCGATTCTCGGTGATCGAATCCGCATGCAAGAACACGCCACTGATCCCGCCGTGTACATCCGTTCGATGGCCACTCGCGGCCACCTCGGGGGTCTGAGCGTCGCGGTCCCCGACGCGGTGCGCGTGCTCGGACTCTGCGGCTTCGCCGTCGTCATCGTCGAAACAGTCGGCGTCGGCCAAATGGAAGTGGAGATTGCCTCAGAGGCTGATGTGACCGTGGTCGTCACCAACCCCGGGTGGGGCGATGAGATGCAGGCCAACAAGGCGGGACTGCTCGAAGTGGCCGATCTCTTTGTCATTAACAAGGTCGATCGGCCCGGGGTGCGAGAGACGCGCCGCGATCTCGACCAGATGCTCGATCTCGGCGCGCCACGATCGTGGCGCCCGCCGATCTTTGAGACGGTGGCGACGAGCGACGTGGGCACTGACGCGGTGTGGCGAGGGATCAATGAGTACCGAGAACACGCCGCCAGTAGCGGTGAAGCCGAGCGCCGCCGCCGTCGACGCGACGCCGTGGTGCTCGAGCGGGTCCTGAATCTCGGTTTGCGCGCGCGCCTCAGTGAAGGGACCTCGTCATCGAAGTTTGAGGCGGCACTCGATGAGATCGTTTCGTTGAAACTCGATCCATACGCGGCGGCCGACCAACTCATTGACTCGGTGTGATCGCCGCCAACGTCGCCTACGACCTTGGCCTGGTCGCTCACATCGCTCTCGGCGTGGCCACGCTCGTCGTCCTCGGCTCGTTGCGAATTCTCGCCGCCGAAGCCATGCGCACCGGTGCGACATTGTCAGCGGATCGATTTCCCGATCGGGTTAATTGGGTCGCGCGAGTGGTGCACCTGATGCCGATCAGCGGGGTCATTCTCTCGGTGAGTGGGAACTCGGACGTGTCGCTGCGACAGCCGTTCGTGCAGGTCGGATTCGCGCTCTATCTTGTCGCGGCGTACGTCCTTGAAGCCTGGGCGCTACCTCAGGAGCGAAAGTTGGTGCGGGCTGTGCGCTCCGGAGAAATGGTGTCGCCATCGGCGAAGAAACTTGGTCGATCGCTGGATCTGATGCTCACCATGATCGCCGCCGCGTTCGTCGTTATGGTGGTGCAGTTCTAGAGAAACGACACGTGGCCGATCATGCCGGCGGCCACCGTGGCGTTGGTCACCTCGTCGATCAGCACGAAGCTCCCGGTCACTCGGTCGTCGCGGTAGTCGTCCACCACCAGCGGCTCGGCCGTCTCGATCTGCACCAGCCCGATCTCGTTGAAGGCCAGTTCCTTGGCTTCTCCGACGCTCAAAGTTTCGATGTCGAGCACGCCGTCGACTCGCTTGATGCGCGCCGGAGTGGTGCGCGTGGTGTGCTTCACCTTGAGTCGCTGTCCCGAGCTGAGCGGTCGCTCGCCGAACCAGCACACCGTGGCGGCGAAGTCGCGTGTGATGGCGGGCAGTGGCGCGGTGGCGAGCATGTCGCCGCGGCCGGCATCAGTGTCATCGGTGAGATCAAGATCGATTGACAGACCCGGTCCAGCTTCGGTGACCGGTCCATGCAGGCTGTTCACTCCGCGCACCGTCGTGGTCACCTGCTGAGGGAGGAGTGTCACCTCGTCGCCTTCGCGAAACGATGCGCCGTTGACCATGCCGGCGTAGGTGCGCCCGCCGCCGTGCTGGCGCAGGACCCACTGGATCGGCAGTCGTGCCCCGGAGTTCGACGACGACCACGAGCCGGCGTGCGCGTTTTCGAGAGCCTGAAGAACCGTCGGTCCGTCGTACCAGTTGGCCGTCGACGAAGGGTCCACGACATTGTCGCCGTTGAGGGCCGACACTGGAATCACGAGAGGGTCAACGAAGCCGAGGCGTGCGGAGAGTTCCTGGATCTGGCCGACCACGAGGTCATAGGGCGCGCGGTCCCAATCGGCGAGGTCCATCTTGTTGGCGGCAACGATGACCGTGCGCACGCCGAGGAGCGCCGCGATGCAGAGATGCCGCCGGGTCTGCTCCTTGAGACCTTGGGTCGCATCAAGCACCACGAGGGCGAGGTCCGCCGTGGAGGCACCCGTGGCCATGTTGCGCGTGTACTGCACGTGGCCGGGGCAGTCCGCGATCACGAACTTGCGCGTGGGCGTGGTCGCGTAGCGGTACGCCACATCGATTGTGATGCCCTGCTCGCGCTCCGCGCGTAGTCCGTCGGTCACGAAGCTGAGATCGAGGTCGCCGACTCCGCGCTTGGCCGATGCCGCCGCGACCGCGTCCAGCTGGTCGTCAAAGAGTTGGCGCGTGTCAACCAGCAGTCGGCCAATGAGAGTCGACTTGCCGTCATCGACCGAGCCGACGGTGGCGAAGCGCAGCAGCTCGACGGGCGTGCTCACTAGAAGTAACCCTCGCGCTTTCGGTCCTCCATGGCAGTTTCGGAGAACTTGTCATCAGCGCGCGTAGCGCCGCGCTCAGAGACGTTGGTCGCCGTGATCTCCACGATGATGTCCTCGATCGTTGAGGCGCTCGAGCGCACCGCGCCGGTGCAGCTGGCGTCGCCGACCGTCCGGTAGCGCACCATGTGTCGCTCAATCACTTCTCCCGGACGTGGGTGTACGAATTCGCCGGCGGCTAGCCACATCGAGTCGCGCAAAATCACCGGCCGGCGGTGCGCGAAGTAGATGCTCGGCAGCTCAACTCCCTCGCGCTGGATGTAGTGCCACACGTCGAGTTCAGTCCAGTCCGAGAGCGGGAAGGCGCGAAGGTGCTCACCAGGATTGACCTTGCCCTGATACAGCTGCCACAGTTCCGGTCGCTGGTGGCGGGGATCCCACTGACCGAAGCGGTCCCGGAAGCTCAAAACGCGCTCTTTAGCGCGGGCCTTGTCCTCGTCACGGCGCGCGCCGCCGAACGCGGCGTCAAAGCTGTGCTCGTTGATCGCGTCAAGCAACGTCACAGTCTGGAGTCGGTTGCGCATTCCCAGGGGACCCGGGTCGGGCACGCGACCCTGGTCAATGGAGTCCTGGACACGCGCGATGAGCAGCATCGCGCCGTACTTGGCGGCCATGTTGTCGCGGTACTCGAGGACTTCGGGGAAGTTGTGGCCGGTGTCGACGTGCATGATCGGAAACGGCAGCTTTTGGGGGGCAAACGCTTTGGACGCCAAGTGCAACAGCACGGCGGAGTCCTTGCCCCCCGAGAACAACAGCACCGGGCGCTCGCACTCTGCGGCCACCTCGCGCAGGATGAAAATGGCGTGGCTCTCGAGCAGATCGAGGTGGTCGACGGCGGCGGGGGCGGATGTGCTCATCGGGGCGGGTGCCGAGAAAGGCCTCAGCGACCGCGAAAGTCTACCGACCCAATAGGGTTTCTCCGCCGACGTACGTGGAGGGTGATGACGACGACGAGCGCTGCGCTGAATGATGAGCTCGCGGCGAAATCCGCGGAGTTCGAGCGAGCGACGCCCGACGAGATCGTGCGCTGGACCCTGGATCGGTTCAACGGCGACGTGGCGTTCGCCTGCTCATTCGAAGATGTGGCGCTGCTCGACATCCTGCGCCGCCAGGCCCCCGATGTCGAGGTGATCTTCCTTGACACCCAAGGGCATTTCCCCGAAACCTACGAGTTCGTCGATCGACTCGAGCGCGACTGGCACCTGAACCTGACCCGGACCACCCCGGGATCCGACGCCGAGGCGTGGCCGTGCGGCACCGCCGAGTGCTGCCAGCGCCGCAAGGTCGCGCCACTCATGGCCGCCGTTGCCGGTCGCGCGGCGTGGATCACCGCGGTCAAGCGTGTCGACGCGCCCTCGCGCGCGACCATGCCGGTAGTGAGTTACGACGACAAATTCGGCCTCGTGAAGGTCAATCCGCTAGCCACGTGGGGCGACGACGACGTCGCGTACTACCTCTCGAGCCACGACTTGCCCGAGCATCCGCTGTGGGCGCAGGGCTACGCATCCATCGGCTGTGCGGCGGTCACCGAGAAGCCCGCGCCGGGGTCCGATCGTCGCTCGGGGCGTTGGGCCGGATCCGACAAGTCGGAGTGCGGTCTTCACGGCGAGTGAATATCCACCAATTCTTCAGTAACCCCTTGTACCTTTGACCCCGACGCCGAGTCGGCGCATAAGGGGGCGGGCTGAATGCTCATCGTGGTTCTCGTGATCGTCTGGATCGCGGTTCTCGCTCCCGTCGCCATCAGGAAGTTCCGAGACCAGGACACTGATCGCTCGATTCTGAACTTCCACCAGCGCATGGCCCATCTCGGCCGGGGGCGCAAGATCGTGGAACCGGCGCACCGCTTGGCCGTCAACGACGAACCCGCGCCCCTCGTTACTGCCGCGCCGCGTCCGCTCCTGAGAGTTGTGGGTGCCGACGAACACGAGGACGCATCGTGGGAAGAGTGGTCGCGCCAGCAAGGTGACGATCGACCGTCGCACTCTGAGGCCGTCGCGACGACCCCCCGCTACCAGACCGCTTACGCGCACGTGCCGGTCGAGGCGGCAGAACCGTACGTTCCAGTGCGGTCCAACTTCGGCTCGCGATCGCAGCGAGTTCGCCGTCGTCGCGTGTTGTTCTCGCTCGCGGGATCGACGGCACTATCCACCATTGTCGCGCTCATCACCAGTTCCCTGATCGTCGATGCGTGGACGATGCTCAGCTGGGTGGCGCTGCTCGGCTTCCTCGGACTGATGTACTACGCGATGTCAACGGGAATGTTGAATGTACCGGTGGCGACGCAACGATTCGTTACGCCGCGCACGCGCCACAGCACCGGACGTCACGTTGCCTACGAGGACAACTACGACGCCCTCGATGAACCTCAGCCGTGGGCCAGTTCGTACGACGACGAGGCATACGCCCAAGCCCTTTAATTGGGGGCATAAGCCGGGCTAGAATTTATGGTCCTCGGGGGTGTAGCTCAGTTGGCAGAGCGCTACGTTCGCAATGTAGAGGTCGTGGGTTCGACTCCCATCACCTCCACCAAAGTGCCGTTGGTCTAACTAACGACGCGAGGTGGTCCCGGGACTACGCCCTTCTGCTGTGGCAACTCGACAAACTCGCCGTTTGAGAGTGCCCGAACTAATACGGAGTTCGTGCCGAGCAGTCGCAATGGCAGCCTCTTTCAAAACCTCTTCGAAGACGTTTGCGTACATCTACCGGCCATCAATGGAACAGAAGTCGCGGCATCGGACAAGCTGTTGGCACTAGTCCGTCTCCCATGGCACTTCCGCCCAATCCACTCGAACGGCAGGAGGAGAAGTCCACGTATGAGGTGGGATCCATTCGGACCAGCTGCGATCCCACCACGTTCGTTTTTCGTCAATCATTGACGCGAGCTGACGACCTTGTTCCTTGATCTGTTCGCCCTTTTCAAATGAGTAGCGACCATCACGAATGCGACTCTCGAGCAATTCGGCGTCTTTGTAGACCCAGGTTCCATCTGGCTTAATCACAATGTCGAGCTCGTGGTCTTCTGTATCGATCCCAAGTGGAGTTCTTCGAAATGGATCCTGCAGATTTAGGTACCAGCAATCGAAATCGCGATTTGGACCGCTCCAGAAGTGCCAAACCGCGTAAGCATCACCAGGTCGCTGAAGCATCAAAACTCCGTGACCTTCCCACTTCGTCTGCGGCCACCACGGGTGATGACCGGTATCGCTGGGATAGGGAGCATCCGAATACGAAAACGGTGCCGACGGTGGCGTGAAGAGTGCCAGTAACTCTGCGTCATCCACCACGACGACGACCGGCCACGCAATTGCCGGCTGGCCCCAATTGATTTCACGTCGAACGACGAGATCTCCCGAAGTCCATTGGCTCACTAGGGGTCCTCCTCATCTCGTATTTCTCGTGACGTGAGCCACGAGGTAATTGAGAGTTGGAATTCTTCCCTCTCACTCAACCAGCCATCAACATCGTCATTCGAAAGTCTCTGTCGGCCGCATTGTTGGCCGGAACTTTCTACACGATCATCCATTCACTGTGGACACTCATTGATTCAACGCCAGCGACGTCCCCTCGGACACGTTGTTAGGTCAACCTGTCCGAGGGGTCGCGCGCATTTAGTTCAGCTCTGTTGTCCGACGTGCGTCGTCCGTCTCTAGCGAGTGCGGACCGTCGCTTACGAGCAGGTCAACGTTGCGTTCGTGAAGTTGGTGGTTAGCGTTCCGTTGTTATTGGTCGTTAGATGACCGTTCGCGATGATCATGATGTTTCCTGCTGTGCCTGAACCGTGGAAACTGCTTGTGAAACCTTGCTCGGTTTGTCCACCAGCATTGTTTCCGCCTCCGAACCAGAGGTTGGCGTGGCCGCTGTATTCCGATGTGCCTTTGTCAGAGAGAATGGCGTTGCCCTCAGCGTTTCCGCCGCCCCAGTCACCGTTCTTGTTTGAGACTCCGTAAAAAACGGCGTTGCCGCTTACAAAGTCCAGCGACCAGGACGACCCGTCAGAAAAGAATGATGGGCAATGCCCGACGACGGTAACGAACGGCGGTAATCCAACGCCCCCAATGACGGGATTGAAGGCGCTAATCGGAACGCCTTGTGCCGCTGCTCCCGCGAAGGTCACTGGCGCGAGTGCGCCTGCCAACGCCAAGGCGCTGACCGCGGCGAGCGGTGCGATGAATCGTGTCCTCATGTTCATTTGATTCCCCCCAATTGATTTGTAGCAAGTGAAGCGGGAATTTACGCGAACGCCCAAAATCGTGCTGACCGAACAGAAAATTCCAATAATTGCTGAAGAAATCACTGCTACTCAACCAAGCAAATCCATCAAATGGTCTTTGATCTTGGGTCTTGATCGTTCGGTGCGGAGAGATTTGAATTTACTCCGAGATTCTCGTAGTCAATAGAGAATCTTGGCAATCAATTCAGAGTTTCGAGCATCGATACTGATTTAGATGATCGAGCATGAGGATTTGATGGTTGCCTGGAGCCATGTGAGAAATTGATCTTCACAATGGAAAGCTCACCAGCTATTGGTCGTCGAGTGGTCGTGACCGGATTGGCGGGGTCGGGGAAGAGCACATTTGCACTTGAATTGGGCGCAAGAACGAGACTCCCCGTAATTCACCTCGATCTCAAATTCTGGAGACCCGGCTGGGTAAAGCCGACTGCGGCCGAGTGGCTTGAAACTCAAGACGCGGTGTTGGCCGGTGAAGAGTGGATTGCCGACGGTAACTATCACGAGTCGCTTGATGCTCGCCTTCAACTCGCAGATTCGATCGTGCTGCTCGACACAGCGTGGTGGCGTTGTATGTGGCGCGCACTCCTGCGCGGATTGCACCTTCCCGATCAGTTACCTCCAGGTTGTCACTACTCGCGGGGGAGGCGATTGCGCGACGAATGGCAGCTTGCCGGACGGACGTTTCGCAACCGACATCGTGAGCCCCAGCGCGAGATGGAGATCATCGCCCGCCACAGTGATCGCGTGAATGTCTACGTGTTGAAGTCGAAACAGTCCATCGACGACTTCTTGCACGCAGTCGACGTTTCCCACTGAGACTCGCCCATCTCACTTGACCGGCCGACCGTTGTAACGGCGAGCGAGCGGGAGTCGTCGGTATGATAGGTAGTATGACTACTCAGAAGATCGCTGTGAGTCTTCCTGCAGAACTCGTCGCCCAAGCTCGTCGCGCCGTGACAGAAAACCGAGCATCGAGTGTGAGCGCGTATGTCGCTCGCGCATTGAGAGAACAAGCGAAGTTGGACGACCTCTCGACTTTGCTCACTGAGATGCTCAATGAGACTGGTGGTCCGCTTACCGCAGCTGAGCGAAAGTCCGCTGACCGGGCCCTCGGACATTGAACGCTGTCGTCTTCGACACTGGCGCTCTCATTGGATTCGAGCGTAACGATCGAAAGGTCGTAGCCATTGTGGCGCGAGCACTTGAACATCGCGTTTCACTACTCGTTCCAGCCACGGTGGTGGCTCAAGCATGGAGAAACGGCAGTCTCCAAACTCGGTTGGCGCGCTTACTGGGATCACCGCTCTGCGATGTCGTGACTCTTGACGATCAACGCGCCCGAATGACGGGCCAGCTCTGCGGTGTCGCCGGAAAATCTGATGTCGTTAATGCCTCGGTGGCCGCTGCCGCTCTCGAATTTTCAGCGCGCGTAGTTTCATCTGACCCCAACGACATTCGCCATCTGAGTCACCGCATCGATGTCACTGCAATCTGACGCTCAGTGAATCCCATTATTCATTACTTCGTAGATTTCAACTAACGACCTCGGAGAGGTGTGCGCTGTGGCCAAGCTGATCTTCTCAATGATCACTTCGCTTGATGGATTCATCGAAGATGAGCAAGGTCGGTTCGACTGGGGAGCACCACCTGCTGAGGTATTCGGCTTCGTCAATGAACTGATTCGACCGGTTGGGACTTATCTCTATGGGCGGCGGATGTACGAAACCATGGTCTATTGGGAGAACGTCGAGGACTCGGACGACGAATCGATAGAGGAGCGGGAGTTCACTCGATTGTGGAGGGCAGCGAACAAAGTCGTGTATTCCACGACACTCAACGCCGTTTCAAGTTCTCAGACACGTCTTGAACGCACTTTTGATCCGGTGGCCATTCAAGAGTTGAAGGATCGAGCAGATCAAGACGTCACGATCGCGGGCCCAACTCTGGCGGCGAGTGCCTTTCAAAGCCGTCTCATCGACGAAATTCAGTTGTTTCTCACACCGATCGTGCTAGGCGGCGGCAAGTCGTGGCTCCCGCCGAACTGTCGACTGAATTTGGAACTTGTGGACGAGCACCGGTTCCCGAGCGGAGTTGTCTTTCTTCGCTACAACACTTTGAATGTCGACACCTCTGCTCGTACCTCGCCACTGAACTGAACTCACGCAGCTCGCGGTTCTCATTGGGTGATGGCAGGCCCGAGGTTGCTTACGGTTGAGACCGCTCTCGTGAGGCCATTGACAGCGACCTCGCTAATTGCGTGTTTCGCCGAGCCCGTCAATCTGAATCTGGCCGGAATCAACCCGTAGTTCCACAGTGGCGTTGCCGTCCAGGAACGTCTTGTTAAAGCCGAGCACTTGACGGCGCACCGTCGCGCTGTGTGTATTGACCGTACCGGCTGACACGCCATTGAGCAGGACATCAAATGATCCGCAGGTCGGACACGTGGTCACGACAACACCGACGCGATCGAAGTAACCGCCCGAGCGACTCAGTTTTGAACCCACTGTCGAGCTGGCGCTGTACGTGCCGTGATAGTCCCCAGCAAAGGTCAGTCGCGTCCAGCCAGAGCCTTCGGTAACCAGCGCTCGATCATCGAGCGGCGACGCGACGCAACGAGGCAACGACCAAGGTCCGGTGACGTTGGCGGCGTTGTGAGCCTCCGATTCAAAGCAGTATTCGTGGCCCGGGCTCACCGCGATCGTCGCAGCGTGAGTCTTGGTCTGCTGGAACTTGACGGTCAACGTCCACGGACCACTCTGACCGTTCCACGACGTTGTTGATGTCCGCAACGAGTACCAGGTAATCGCCGAGTTCGGACTGACCGCGAGGTACGTGGCGGTCACGGCTGATGACAGCGTGAACGGAGATGTTGGCGATGTCACGCTCGATTGGGGCACCGGCTTAGATCCAACGGCCACGGTCACCGTCGCCGGAGCAGACCACCCGCCGTTGTTCAGCGCCCGGATCGAGAAGCTGTCGGTGCCGACGTATCCCGTTGTCGGGTGATACGAGAAGAATCCGTGTGCCTTGTCGAGTAGTTGCGCCACTCCGTGGCCCGGCCCGCTGACGAGGGCGAAGCTCTGAATGAGGCCGTTGGCCCCGTGGCATTGAGCGGCGATCTGCACCGTTTCGCTCGGTCCCGTCAAAGTTGTGAGCGGATCGCAGGTTGGGGGCGGAGGCGTCATGGTCACCGTCTCGGTGGCTGAGTTCGATGAGCCGTCACCCGTGGTGGCGTGAAACGTGAAGCTGTCGGCCCCGACATAGCCCGTGGCGGGAGAAAACAGTATTTGTCCCGAGCTATTGGACACAGAACCAAGGCCGCCGTGACCGGGCGTGGCGTCAACCGTGTAGGTCATCGTCAGCGGAGCGACCACACTGCAGCGCAGTTGCAACGTAATGGGAGTTCCCACCACGGTCGTGGCCGTGTCGTTGGTGCAGACGGGCGCATCGGCGTGTTCCACCGCCCCGATGTCACACGTCGTTCCCTGCGGACGCGCCACGCCCCGGGCGTCCACCGTGGCGCAGTTCGACCCGGACGTCGGAATCTTGTCGATGGCGGCACTGCCCGCGAGAAGCGGCAACGTCGGCACCACTGAGTCGTAGGTGGCAGTGCCCAACATGGGATTGGCGTTCGTGCCTGGGCAGGTGGTGTCGGTACCAGAGGACTTGTAGTTGATGTCGTGGCCGCCATTGATCACCGCGGTGGTGGCGCAGTTCGACGGATTGTTACTCGCCATGATGGTGTTGACGAGATCGACGAATGAGTTGTAGTTCACTGCGGACACGGTGGTGGAGGCGTTGAACACGCCACCTCCGAGCGGTGTCGTTCGTCCAACGTAGACCGCGCCCACGCCAGTGTGATTGAGCGTCATCGTGGTGGCGCTCAGTAGGAGCGATGTGCACGTCGTGCACGTCGCTGGGTAGTAGGGTCCAGCGACAAATATTCCGCCTCCGAGTCCGGGGTGCCCGTGCGGCACTGGATTGGGATTGGAAACCTCTCCGCCATTGCCGCTTGAATTTGACGCGAACGTGGAGTTCACGATGGTGGAGTGCGACGTTCCGGTGTGCACGACGGGGCCCACCAGCGTGACAGCACCGCCGCTGCCCCCATCGCCGGGTGTCGTCACGGTGACTCCCGCCGCGCCGTTCGCCCCGACGACGCCGTTTTGGGCCGTGCAGAATTCGTTGGAGTCTTCGCCTCCAGATCCGGCCGATCCGCCACTGCCAAAGAGTCCGCCAGCGCCCGCGTGATTGCCGATGAAGGAGCTACGCGAGATCGTGGGCGTGCGAGCTTCGATCGCTCCGCCCGTGCCGCCGGCGCCCGCACCCGACGACGTACCGCCAGTGCCGCCCGTTCCGCCTTGACCCGAGGTGTCGGCGCACCGTGCGCCGCCGTCGCCACCGGCACCGCCGTTTCCGCCGTTGGCGCCGCTGCCCGCACTGTTGGTGAGAAGGGTGGACTCCTCCACTGAGAGGGAGTTCGAGCTAAAAATGGCGCCTCCGTTGCCGGCGAAGACTGAGGTTCCTCCGCCGAAGCCCCCGGTGCCCCCAGTGCCCCCGGTTCCACCTCCAAAGGATCCGGCGCACGCTTGAGCGTCACCGCCATCACCGCCGGCGCCGCCTTGTCCACCGTTGCCCGCACTGCCGGCACTGTTACTCGAGAACGTGGACGCGACAACCTGCGCGGAACCCTCATTGAGGATGGCCCCGCCATAGCCACCGGCCCCAGCGAGTCCACCCGAGCCACCTGAGCCACCCACTCCACCAATCGGTGAGGTGCACGAAGAGAACGGCGTATCGCCGCCCTTACCGCCATGACCTCCAATGCCGCCGCCGCCGCCCGCGCCAGCCGAATTGTTGGTGAACTGCGATCCGATCACGGTGAGTGAGCCGAAGTTCGCGATGGCGCCACCTCCGCCTCCGGCGCCTCCGTCACCGCCGAGACCACCGTTGCCGCCGAGACCCGGACCTTCAGCATTCGAGTACGCGGTGCCACCGTGACCGCCGGTACCGCCTTGACCTCCGCCGCCGCCCGCACCCGCGGCGTTGTGCACGAAGTCGACGTTGGTGACCGTCAGAGTTCCGCTGTTCGCAATGGCGCCGCCGTCGGTGCCCGGAGATCCAAACGATGCATCTCCGCCGGCAGTGCCATTGGTACCCGGCGACGATGAGGTGCCGACCGAGCCGTCCGCTCCGGTCGATCCCGCTGATCCCGGAGCACCCTGGGGAGCAAAGAAGTTCGTCAACGTCAACGAGGTCATCGACACGCTCGCGCCGGAGTAGATGATGAAGCCCTCAATCAATCCGCCGAGTGGCTCAATCGTGGTGACGGACGAGTTCGTGGGCGAGGCGCCCTGCAGCGTGAGATTGTCCGTGCTGGAGATCTGCAGCGTCTGGGAGATCTTGATGATGCCGGCGGGCAACTGGATGATGGTGACGCCCGACGGATTTTCTCCAGGACAGTCGGCGACACTGCCAGGAGAGTTGACGTCGTTGATCGCTTCGCGCAAGGTGCATTGCCCGTCAACGGTCAAGTTGTCACCGAGTGACGTGACTTGAATTGTTCCCGCGACCGCCGATGCGACCGCGGGCCACACCATGACCGATCCGAGAACCAAGGCAACTGCGCTGAGCGACGCTCGGATATTCCGTGTCACCCTGCGGAGGCTATCTATGGACCCGCCCGCGGCGCCGAGCGACGAACTGATCGAGAGAGGGACCGAAGTAGCATCCCGTAGTGGCGATGCGACTTCCCGCACTTCGACGCCGCAATCCCGCTCTACCAGAAGGCTTTGACGGCGTACTGGTCCTGCGCAAAGGACGCCCCTACGACCCAGCGTGGGATCTCTGGCGGCCGTTGCGCCGGTGGCCGGGGATTCTGCTGTCGTTCGTGGTGACGCTCGGACTCGTCGGGATCGTGTCGTATCGGCTGACCCATCACGTCACGGCCAAGACCCCCACGATCTCGGTCCCCAAGCACCTTCACCTCATTTTGTCGGGAACCTACTTTCCAAACGTGCCCGACACCTCGCCGGCGCTCCAACACTTTTCGGGCACGACTTCCAAATTCGCGCTCCCTTTCACGATGAACTCCGACCTGCACACGTGGAACTTCGAGTGCCGTTGCACCAACAACTTTGACGTCATCGTGCGGAACTCCAAGGGCGCGATCATCGACATTCCGGTGAACGAAATCGGTAAGACGCGAGTGTCCGCCGTGGCGTCCTACACACCGGGCAACTACACCATGGACGTCACCGCCGACGGCAAGTGGACCGTCAACTTCGTGAATGAGGCGATGTTGCCCGCGGCGCCGATGCCGTTTAACTACCTCAGTTCCGGCACGAGCATCATCGGTCCGTTTAGTTCGACCAACAACCATCTGAGTGTTGGCTACATCGCCACGTTGGGCCAGCTGCTCTACGTGCAGGTGGTCGATTCCAAGGGCACCAGCTTCGGCTATCCGATCTACACGTTGCGGCGCACGTCCAAGCAAGTCACGCTGACCAACATCCCGAAGAAGTACTACTTGGTGGTGTCAGGCGTCGGCCTCTGGCTCGTCTTGTTGAAGTAGGTCGCTGCTGAGCGACGCCCCCGAAATCTCGATCGTCATTGCCGCGCATAACTGCGCATCAACGATCGAGTCGTGCGTGTCCTCGGTCCTTCGTCAATCGATGCGCGCCGAGATCGTCGTGGTCGATGACGCCTCGACTGATGAGACCGCCGCTTTACTCGCGCCGCATATCGACCAGGGTCAACTTCGACTTCACCGTCGGGAACGAAACGGAGGTCCGTTGGTCTCGCGCAACGACGGGCTCTCGCTGGCGAGCGGCGAGTTCGTCGTGTTCCTCGACGCCGACGACGAGCTTCTCGAGGGTGCGCTCAGCGCATTGCGCAGCGGTTTTCGACCCGACGACGTCGCCGTGCTCGGCAAGTTCGCCGCCGTTGATGGTGCCGGAGATCCCCTAGATATCGGCACGTGGGCCAACGAGCAGCTGCGGCCAGTGGTGCGCCGTCGCGGTCATATGGTGACGAGTTCTCATGGGCTGACTGCCGAAGCGATGATGACGCGTCTCGTGACTCCGCCGCCCGGGGCGATCATGTTTCGCCGCGACGCCCTCGAGCGCGTTCACGGATTTGATCCCCGTCTTGAGCGCAGCGAGGATGTCGATCTGCTTGTGCGGGTGGGTGAACTCGGAGCACTGGTTGCGCTTCCCGTCGTCGTGCTGAAGTATCGGCGCTCGGCGACTCAGCGATCCGCGGCCACCAAACAGCGTCGGTGGGGACGCCAGATCACTTTGCTGCACCTGGTGACGCACGCACCCACTCGCCGCGACGCGTGGGTGCGGGCCCGCGGAGCCGCGGCTCACCACCTCGACCGGGCAACCACTCGCTGGCGATTCGGAGAGCGCCGGACCTCGGACCTCCTCTCGGCTGTTCGTTCAGTTCTCCTGTCCCTACTTTTTCGCCTGGCCGGAATGGTGGCGATGATCCTCGGACCGAAGCGTGCGAGCCGCCTGCTCTAGGGGAGAACGCGACCTGTTCAAAAGTTGGCGTTAAGGCGTGGAGCACTCCGACCGTTGGGATTTTCGCGGTGGATAATCGTGAGAGCGGCTGTTTATTTCTGTCGGATTGGCTCATTCACCCGACGGATTGATCGCCGGTTCTGGCATTGTCTCGCTCGTAGTTCGCGCAGTACCTGTTGTCACCGAGGCGCCGCAAGGCGACGAGGGCGAAGGGTGAGGGGCCCCGCAAGGGGAGCGGATCCCATCGGACGGCAACGGACTTCGGTCCGGCGCCGGAGGCGACAAATGGCGCGAAATGCCAGCCGTTCTGGGGGTTCTGTCCGACACGGAGCTCGAAGAATGCGCCGATGGAGGCCTCGAGAGGCCGACGGACTTCGGTCCGCCGGAAGCTCGGGGCCTTCGTCACATTCCGGCCCGAACTGTCAGCGAAAAGCTCGCTCCGGGCGATCGCCTCGCGCCACCTGGTCCGCCACGTCGCCGCGCACCAACTCGAGGTCGTCGGGATGAGTCACGCCAATGCAGCGCGAGTTCGCCTCAATGACCTCGACGGAGATTTCGCCGTGCTTGACCCCTTCACCGACCACGACCGGCAACAGCACTTCGGCGTCCTCGCTCGCGTCGGTGGCTTCACCCATGGCCTTGGCGAACGTCTGCCACATCGACGGCGCGAATCCCCACAGGTTCATCGACACGCGAGTGTCGGGATCAAGTGAGCGTGGCTGTAGTCCGTCATCGGCAATGAATCCCGACGGCGTGTGGCGCACGTGGCGGCGTTCGACAATTGAGTTAAGGACGCCGTCGCGGACTTTGCAGACGCCGCGCGTGACGGGTTGGTCTCCCACGACCGCTCGGTCGAGACGAAAACCGATCAGACAGGTTGAGCCCTTGGATCTCAGATGTGAGCCCAGCGCCAACATGGCGTCACGTCCGTAGAGGTCGTCAGCGTTGGCCACGGCAAACGGTGACAGATCATCAACCACGTGGCGAGCCGCGAGCACCGCGTGCACCGTGCCGAGCGGTCGATCCTGAATCGCGTAGTGCGGCTGACGATCGGCGGGCCAGTTCTGCTCGACGTGGCGACGGATCTCTTCGCCGGTGTCGGGATTGATCACGAGGACCACCTCGGCGAATCCCGCGGCGTACGCGTCGCTGGCGATGAGGTCGATCACGGCTTCGCCGTGAACGCCAACGGGCGCGAGAGGTTTCAGTCCGCCGTAGCGCCGCGCGCGCCCGGCCGCGAGGACGATGAGGACCGGACTACTCACCCTCGCCACCGCACGATGGCTGACGCCCACGTCATGCCCGCGCCGAAGCCGGTCATAAGCACGAGGTCGCCGTCGTGCAGCCGTCCAGTGTCGCGGGCGTCCTGCACCGCAAGTGGAATGGAGGCCGACGACGTGTTGCCGAAGCGATCAAGGACGACGATCGCTTTGTCCGACGAGATTCCAAGTCGCTGGCACGCCGCGTTGATGATGCGGACGTTCGCCTGGTGGGGAATCACGAGCGCGATGTCTTCGATACCGATCCCCGCGTCCTTCATCGCGCGCTCGGAGGAGTCAACGACGATGCGCACGGCGCGTCGAAAGATCTCCTTACCGTCCATCCAGATCGTGCCGCCGTGGGAGCAGGTCAGAAGCTCAGCCAAGTTGCCGTCACTACCGAGCTCGAAGGCGAGCAAATCGCTGTCGTGATCATTCGCTTCAATGACTGCAGCACCCGCGCCGTCGCCGAGAAGCACGGCCATTGTGCGATCGTTCCAATCGGTCCAGCGCGACAGATTCTCCGACCCAATCACCAGAATCTTCTTGGCGCCAGTGGCGGCCAGGCCGTCAGCGACGCGCACCGCGTACATAAATCCGCTGCAGGCAGCGTTGAGATCCATGGCGGGAGCGGTGATGCCCAGTTGGGCGGCGATCGTGGGGGCGGTGGCGGGAATGAGGTTGTCGGGCGTCGTCGTGGCGAGGACCACGAAGTCGATCGACTGGGGATCGACTTGAGCGTTAGCTAACGCTTTTTGGGCCGCTTCAAGCCCGAGGGATCCAGCCGAACCACCGATGCGGCGCTCGCGAATACCGGTGCGCTCAAAGATCCACTCGTCCGAGGTGTCGAGGGTCTTGCTCAACTCATCGTTGGTGACAACGCGATCGGGAACGGCGGTGCCCCAACCGAGAAAGCGAATGCCCATGGCTACTCCCGCGTCGTGGCTGAAGTGTAGGTCGCGCCTAGTTGGCGCTCGGGGCATCGATGACCGCGAGCGAGCATCGAGCGACGCAGATCAAACGGTCTTGCTCATCGGTGAGATTGATCGTCCATACCTGCACAGTGCGACCGATGCGCGCCGGTGTCGCGACCGCGGTGAGCACACCGCTGCTCATCGCGCGTAGGTGGCTGGCGTTCAGTTCCGTTCCCACGACGGCCTTGCCGGGAGGCGCCGCGACGGCCCCGCCAATTGAGGCGGCCGATTCGGCAATCAACGCCGAGACTCCGCCGTGCAAGATCCCATACGGCTGGTGGACCTTCTCGCCAACGGGGACACGTACGACCACTCGTTCGGGCGTTGCCTCGACGATTTCAATATCTAAAGCGGCGTGAACGCCGGCCTGTCGGAACCGATTGTCGACCTCGGGCATCTGGATCACCCTAAAGGTGGCCGTTACTCTTCCCGCGTGCCGAGCCCGATTGATCTGCGCAGCGACACGGTCACCCAACCCACTGCGGCCATGCGTCAGGCGATGGCGAACGCCGTCGTGGGCGATGACGGCTTCGGTGAAGATCCGACGATCGCCGAACTCGAGTCCACGTTCGCAACGATGGCCGGCAAGGCCGCCGCCGTGTTCGTTCCGTCCGGAGTGATGGCCAACCAGATCGCGTTGCGGGTACTCACTCGACCGGGTGACGTGGTCGCCGTGGGCCGTCATCAACACGTCGTCGGTTTCGAGCGGGGGGCGGCCGCGAGCAACGCCGCGGTTCAGTTCTACGGCGTCGATGACGAGCGCGGGGTCCTTGATCCCGCCGACGTCGCTGACGCCATCGGAGCCGAACTCGATCATCAAGTCCCGATCGCGATGGTGAGCATCGAGAACACGCACATGTTCGCTGGCGGGGTCCCATGGAGTGCCGCGCAAATTGCGTCGATCGCTGACGTAATCGGTGATCGCCCGCTGCACCTCGACGGTGCACGAATTTTTAACGCGTCCGTGGCGACCGGCGAGAGCGTCGCCCAACTTTGCGCCCGGGCGCGAACAGTGTCAGCCGCGCTTAGTAAAGGTTTGTGTGCTCCGGTCGGATCTTTGTTGGCCGGCAGCGAGGAGGACATCGAGCGTGCTCGCGTGGAACGCAAGCGGCTGGGTGGCGCCATGCGTCAGGCCGGATTCCTCGCGGCCGCGGGCCTCGTGGGTCTTCGCACCATGGTGACGCGGCTCGCGGATGATCACGACAAAGCTCACCGTCTGGCGGTTGCGGTCGCGAATCGATTTCCCGAGTCCAACTACGACCCCTCGAGCTGTCGCACCAACATCGTGGCGTTCAATCACCCGCGCGCTCGCGAGATTGCGCGATCACTAGACACCCTTGGAGTGCGAGGCGACACCATCGCTCCCATGCGAGCTCGCTACGTGACACACGCCGACGTGAGTGACGAGTCCATTGATCGCGCGTGCGAGATCATCTCGTTGTTCTCATTTACTTAACGGCTCGGAGCCCCTCAGAAGTCGGGTTGTAGCCTTGTCGCGCCTCAAAGGCGCCCTATGACCCAGATCATTCACCTCTCCACCATCGTCCGGCGACCCATCGTCGACCAGGCCGGTGAACGCGTGGGGCGGGTTCACGACCTCGTGGCCCGCCTCGGTCATGACGCCCATCCGCCTTTGGTCGGTGCGGTGGTGCGCATCGAAGGTCGCAATCTGTTTGTCCCCATCCGCAAAATTGGCGGCCTCGGCGAGGGCAGGGTTCGCTTTGAGGGTCGTCGAGTGGATCTGCGTCGCTTTGAGCGCCGGCCGGGCGAGATCCTGCTGTCCGAGGACCTCTTGGCCCGTCACCTCATCAATCTGGTCCGCGGTCGATTGATCTCGGCCAACGAGATTGAGCTTGCCGAGATCAATGGAACCTGGGAAGTGGTGGGTGTCGACCCTGGTCGACGACCCATCCTGCGACGGCTGCTCGGACGCCGTTTGGGCTCGAGCGTACCAGCGGGCACCGTCGTCGATTTTGCGCAGATTGAGCCGTTCGTGAACCACGTGCCGAGCGCGCGACTGCGCATCCCGTATCGCAAGTTGGCCCGACTGCACCCCGCGCAGATCGCGGATCTCGTTGAAGCTGCGAGCCACGAAGAAGGTGAAGAGATCATCGACGCGGTGGGCTTGGATCGAGAATTGGAAGCCGACGTGTTCGAGGAGTTGGACACCACGCACCAGCTCGAGTTCCTCGAGAACCGCAGCGACGAAGACGCCGCACGCTTGCTCGGACGAATGGAGCCCGACAACGCTGCCGACCTCATCAGCGAGATCGACCAGGAACGGCGTCTGCCAATTCTCGAGTCGTTGCCCGACATCCAGCGCACCAAGGTCCGCCAACTCCTCACGTACAACGCCGACACGGCTGGCGGACTCATGAACCCGGACTTCGTGCAGGTGAGAACGACCGCGACGGTGGAGGACGCTCTGGCCGCGGTGCGAGCGTCGACGGCACCGGCCGAGGCGTTAACGACGGTATTCGTTCTTGATGACTCCGGCCAACCGGTGGGCGCAGCGCCGATCGCTGCATTAGTGCGCGCGAGAGCGACTGAGTTGGCGCTGTCGGTGGCTCGTACGCAGCTCGCGCACGTGCACACTCAGTGGGATCTGCACCGCGTGTCGCGCAAGATGAGTGACTTCAACTTGACCGTGTTGCCGGTGCTCGATGAAGAGCACGAGGCAATGGTGGGCGTCGTGACCGTCGATGACCTGCTCGAAGAGCTGTTGCCCCAAGGATGGCGCCGAGAGTTCGGCATGACCGCGGTGGAGGAGTAGTCGTGTCCGCCCGCCGCCGTCGCGTTCAAAGGGGGTCCGACCTGAAACCTCCAAGTACCACCCCAGTTCGTTTCGCCACGACGAGACGACCGAGTGAGAGAGCTGACCTAACCGCGTAGCTCCCGTTGACTCGGCCGTCGCGCACGGCCCGAGTCGATGAAAGGAGGACGCGTGAGCGGGAGCAACGAGCGCAGCGAGATCAGCGGTGCCTTTGGCACCATTCAGGCCCACGACACTGGCACGCGCAAGGGGCTTCGCGCGCGCCTGTTGACCCTCCTCGCCATCATCGGACCCGGGCTCATCGTGATGGTGGGCGACAACGACGCCGGCGGAGTCTCGACCTACATCCAGGCCGGCCAGAACTTTGGCTACACGCTCCTGTGGACGTTGCCGCTGCTCATTCCCGTGCTCATTGTCAACCAGGAGATGGTGGCGCGCCTGGGCGCAGTCACCGGCGTCGGACACGGTCGGCTCATCCGCGAGCGCATTGGGCGTCGGTGGGGGAACGTCTCAATCAGTTCGATCCTGCTGCTCAACTTCCTCATCATCGTCACCGAGTTCATCGGTGTGTCGCTCTCGATGCAGTACCTCGGCGTGAGTCGATTCATCAGCGTCCCGGTCGCCGTGCTGGCGCTCTTTGCGGTCACCGCCAGCGGTTCGTTTCAGCGATGGGAGCGCTTCATGATGCTCTTTGTCGCTGTCAATCTGTTGGTGATCCCGCTCGTTCTCGTGACGCACCCGCACGTGGGATCGATTGTTCACGGCGCAGTTGTGCCCTCCATCCGCGGCGGAGCGTCCTCGGCGTCGGTGCTGCTCATCGTCTCGATTATCGGCACCACCGTGGCGCCGTGGCAGCTGTACTTTCAGCAGAGCAACATCGTCGACAAGCGCATCACTCCGAGGTGGCTCAACTACGAGCGCGTCGACACCATCCTCGGTTCATTCGTTGTGGTCATTGGAGCTGGACTGCTGATCGCCGCGGCCGCCGCGGGGCTGTCCATCTTTGGCGGAACCAATGCGTACGTCGATCCGCTGCATGTCGCGCACTCCTTTGCGCACCATGTCGGACACGGCTCGGGAGCGTTCTTTGCGATCTTGCTGCTCAACGCGTCGATCATTGGCGCGGCGGCGGTGACGCTCGCATCCAGCTACGCCCTCGGGGACATCTCCGGGATGCGTCAAGGACTCGATTTGCGAATAACTGAAGCGCGTTCGTTCTACGGCGCCTTTGCCGGATTGCTCGTGCTCGCTGGATCAATCACCCTCATCTCGTCCAACCATCTGCTCGCCATCATCACGTTGATGGTTCAGGCGATGTGCGGCCTGATGTTGCCGAGCACCACGATTTTCGTACTGCTACTCAGCAACGATCGCGAAGTCCTCGGGCCCTGGGTCAACGGACGGTGGCTCAACGCGCTCGCCACGGTGATTGTGACCGCACTCGTTGTGCTGTCGGTCACGATGATGGTCTCAACGGTCTTTACGTCGGTGCACGTTCTGACGTTGATGGCGATTCTGAGTGCTCTCAGCGTGGCGGGACTAATTGTGGGACTGCCGCGAGTTCTGCGCGCCCGGCCCAGCGAGGCGCCGCATCGCGGTGATCGTCGCGACTGGCGAATGCCCCGACTCTCCTTGTTGGCTGCGGCACCCACGTCGCGCGCCAGGCGGTGGCTGCTGCGAGTGATTGCGGGGTACCTCTTGGTTGCCGGCGTGATGCTCATCGTCCGGTTTATTCAGTTGGCCGTCTCCTAGATTCGCCCGATGGCCGGGCGGCGAACGATCTGCTTTGTGCACGCGCACCCCGACGACGAGGCCCTGTTCACGGCGGGCACTCAGCGCGTCTACGCCGACGAGGGCGCTCGCACGATCCTCGTGACCTGCACCGACGGTCGGCTGGGACTTGATGACCACGTTCGCGCCGGCAACGACCCCCGTCACCACTCCGAACTGACTCGGGCCGTGCGCGCCGGCGAGCTTGCACGCTCGGTCATGCTGCTCGGAGTCGAGCGTCACGTAACGCTCGGATATCGCGACTCCGGTCTGCTCGATTGGCCCGCCAACCACGACCCTCGAGCGTTCGTGAACGCCGACGAGGACCGCGTCGCGCGCGTGCTCGCCACGCTGTTCGACGAAGAGAACGTCGACGTGGTGGTGACCTACGACGAGAACGGCTACTACGGACACCCTGATCACATCCAGGCCAATCGGGTGACGCGCACCGCCGTCGAGCTGTCTTCTTCGGTGCAGCGGTTGTTCTATCCAGTCACTCCTCGCACAGTGCTGGAGAAGTTCATTCCCGAAGCCCGTGCGATGGGGGTCGGTTTACCCCTGTGGGTGCTCGACGCCGGCGAAGGCTGCGACGACGAGGACGTTGATGTCGTGATCGACGCCGAGTCGGTCACTGAGACCAAGCGCTCGGCCATTGCGGCTCACGCGAGCCAAGTCGACAACGCCGATCTGGTCACAATGGACGAGGAGCTCTTTAGATTGCTCTTCGGCCGCGAGCACTTTGCGCTCGCCTGGTCCCGAGAGCGGCGCCCGGTGTCGCCCGACGATCTTTTTGGAGGGTTGAGTGAGTGAGCAGTTGACGTTCCTGGCAGTGCACGCGCACCCCGACGACGAGGCCAGCTCAACTGGCGGAACGTTTCGTGTCTTAAGCGAGCAAGGCGTGCGCACCGTGCTCGTGACCTGCACGAATGGTGAGTTCGGCGATGCGCCGAGTGGCCATAAGCCCGAACACGACAACCACGATCCCGACGAAGTCGCGCTGCATCGCGCGGGCGAACTCGAAAAGGCCGTCGAGATTTTGGGCATTGATCGACTCGTGCGTCTCGGGTACCGCGATTCGGGCATGCGCGGCTGGCCCGGCAATGATGATCCGCGAAGCTTTTGGGCGACGCCGGTGAACGAGGCGGCCGAAAAACTGGCCGAGATTCTGCGCGAAGAACGCCCCCAAGTCATCATGACCTACAACGAAAACGGCTTTTACGGTCACCCCGACCACATTCAGGCGAATCGCATCACCCTCGCCGCGTTGCCGCTGCTCGACTACGAACCGACGCTCTATTACAACGCGATCCCGATGACCGTGATGGAGCGCTACCGCGCTCGGTGGGCCGCAGAAGCCAAGGAGCAAGAAGAAGCGGCGCGCGCCCGAGGCGAAGAACCCGAGCCACGCACCGCGCCCGTTGACGACGACGGTGAAGCGTTCGAGATGGGCACGCCCGATGATCAGATCGGGTGTGCGGTTGATGTCTCCGCGGTGACGGACTACAAGTTCGACGCTCTTGCGGCGCACCACAGTCAGATCGCCGAGTCGTTTTGGATGAAGATGGGCCGCGATCAGTTTCGCCAGCAGATGACCACTGAGTGGTTCGTCCGCGTGACCAATCCCAACCAGCTGAGCGGGACGACCACCGATCTCTTTGCCGGGTACCGCTAGAGCGCGATAACGCCTACTCCGGAAGTTGCGGCGTCGGACCGAAAAAGCCCACGAGCCAACTAAAGCGACCATCAGCGTCACGTCCACCGACGTCGAGCCCGGACATCACATTTGCTCCAGCGGGGTCGATCAGCTGCCACTCAAAGCGGAAGTAGTCGCCGTTCGGCTCGGCTATCGAGGACAGCTGGATGCGATGGCCGGGAAATAGCCCTTGCGCCATGGTCACGTGGGCATCAATCTCGTCGAACCCTCGCGCGGTGCCGATCGAATCGGTGTACACACCGCCTTCAGCGAACAGAGACGCGATCGTTGCGCGACGGACACCACCGGACTCGGTCCACATCTCGCAGTACCGACGAGCCATTTCGGTGAGTTCATAAGTCACGGCGATGAGCCTAAGACGAGTTGATCATGCCGACCGTGGCCCGAACAGTCGAGAGCGGCGAGCTCGAAGCCTAAGCGAGAACCACACCACACGTGAAAACACCCCGGCCCGCCACGTGGCACGCGGCGGGCCGGGGTGTTCCTGAGTCAATTAACTGCAGACGATGGAACCATCCAAGTGACTCGACGTCGTCGTGCCACCGTTGTTCGTCGTGGTGTGCTGATTGAGATGAATCGTCAGCGTGCCACCCGTTCCGGTGCCCGTGAAACTCAATGTGAAGCCGCCCTCTGTCTGGCTGCCGGCGTTGTTACCGCCGCCGCCCCACAACGTGGCGTGACCGAGATACATCGGCGTGCCGTTTTCTTGGAACCACGCCGTGCCCTCGGCCGTGAGGCCGCCCCAGTCCCCGTTCTTGTTCGTCGTGTCGTGCTGGACACCGTTGCCGGTGACGAACTTGAAGCTGGCATCGCCATTGGCGAACGAGCAGTTGCCCACGCCGATCGGTGACGGACCAAGATCGAAGACTTGCCCCGCCACGCTGGCGGTTTGAGCCGAAGCGGATGCCACTGACGCCGTCAGTGCCACGCTCGCGCCCGCGGCCAACAGTCCCGCACAGGCAAGTCGCCATGTCCGAAGTGAACGCATCAATTCCCCCTTGATTGTGATGTGAATGCGCCTGGGCCGCCGACTCGACACCGGCGCAAATGGTACGACTGGGCGACCTTGATCGCTAATTGACCGGATGCAATCAATTGCTTGTTTCTGCGACACCAGAGCTGCTCGCGGTTGGAACAATGCGGCGCGCACTGGTCGGGTGTTCCCCAACGACTGAAGAGGACTGAAGTGCAATTCGGTCGCGAACCGCTCGGCGCTCAAAACGAGCGCCGAGCGGTTCGGACGGTCCTTCTTTAGTACCGATAACTGTCGGGCTTATACGGCCCGTCTTGGCTGACGCCGATGTACTCAGCCTGCTCCTTGGTGAGCTTCGTCAGCTTCACGCCGAGCGCGTCGAGGTGCAGGCGCGCCACCTTCTCGTCGAGGTGTTTCGGCAACACGTACACCTTCTTCTCGTAACTCGCGTGATTCGTGAACAGTTCCACCTGGGCCATCGTCTGGTTGGTGAACGAGTTGCTCATCACGAAGCTCGGGTGACCGGTGGCGTTGCCGAGGTTCAAGAGGCGACCCTCGCTGAGCACGATGATCGCGCGTCCACTCGGAAAGATCCACTTATCGACCTGAGGCTTGATCGTCTCGCGACGAACGCCGGGTAGCGCGGCCAGACCAGCCATGTCGATCTCATTGTCGAAGTGACCGATGTTGCCAAGGATCGCCTGGTGCTTCATGCGCTGCATGAGGTCCACCGAGACGATGTTCTTGTTCCCGGTCGCCGTGATGATGATGTCGGCGCGGTCGATTACGTCCTCGATCGTCGTCACCTGGAAACCATCCATCGCCGCCTGCAGCGCGCAGATCGGGTCGATCTCGGTGACAATCACCCGGGCGCCTTGTCCGCGCAGAGACTCCGCGGAACCTTTGCCGACGTCGCCGTAGCCGCAAACGACTGCGACCTTGCCGCCGATGAGCGTGTCAGTGGCGCGATTGATCCCGTCAATCAGTGAGTGGCGACAGCCGTACTTGTTGTCGAACTTCGACTTGGTCACGGCGTCGTTGACGTTGATCGCGGGAAATAGCAGCGTCCCGTCGCGTTCCATCTCGTAGAGACGGTGCACACCAGTTGTGGTTTCCTCGGAGACGCCGACAATTTCCGGAGCCATGGCCGTGAAGTAACCGCTGTTCTCACTCTGAAGCCGCGCCAGCAGCTGCAAGATGATGGCGTACTCCTCGTTGTCGGCGGTCTCGGCACCGGGCACGAAACCCGCACGCTCAAACTCGACACCCTTGTGAATGAGCAACGTGGCGTCGCCACCGTCATCAAGCACCATGGTCGGTCCGGCCGCGTTCGGCCAGCGCAGCGCCATGTCGGTGCACCACCAGTACTCCTCGAGTGTTTCGCCCTTCCACGCAAACACCGGAGTGCCCTGCGGGTTCTCGGGCGTGCCGTTCGGCCCCACCGCCACGGCGGCGGCCGCGTGGTCTTGAGTGGAGAAGATGTTGCAACTGGCCCAGCGAACCTCCGCGCCGAGAGCGACGAGAGTTTCAATGAGCACCGCAGTTTGGATCGTCATGTGCAGCGATCCGGTAATGCGCGCGCCGCTCAGTGGCTTCGTCGTGCCGTATTCGGCGCGCATCGCCATCAGTCCGGGCATCTCGTGCTCGGCGAGGGTGATTTCGGCGCGACCGAAACTGGCCAACGAGAGGTCGGCGACTTTGAAGTCAGGGATGACAGAGGTCATGGCTCTCCTTTAAGAGTCAGTAGTAATGGAACTACCGGCGCCGACCTCTGTCGTTAGATCGCCGCGAACAGTGTACTCCTAGACCCCGACGCGGAACTCCACGACGTCGCCGTCGCGCATGACGTACTCCTTGCCCTCAATGCGCGCCTTGCCCGCGGCGCGCGCAGCGGTGATCGAGCCGGCGGCGATGAGCTCGTCGTAAGTGACGACCTCCGCTTTGATGAAGTGCTTTTGAAAGTCCGTGTGAATGACGCCCGCCGCCTCGGGTGCGGTGGCCCCTCGCGTAATCGTCCAGGCGCGAGCTTCCTTCTCGCCGGCGGTGAGAAATGTTTGTAGCCCCAAGGTGGCAAAGCCCACTTGGCTCAACATGGCCAGTCCCGATTCGCTCTGGCCGTAACTGGCGAGCAGTTCGGCGGCGTCGGCGTCATCGAGCACCGAGAGTTCCGCTTCGATCTTCGCGCACAGGACCACTGACGCCGACGGCGCGACCGACTCAGCGAGCTCCGCGCGTCGCGCGTCATCGGTGATCGTCGACTCATCCACGTTGAACACGTAGATAAAGGGCTTGTCGGTGAGCAGGTGTAGATCAACCAGTCGGCTGCGGTCCAGTTCTTTGCCCGCCGTCGCCACCACCCGACCACTGTCAAGGATCGCCTGGGCCTTCTTCACTTCGGCGAGCGTGAGGGCGGCCTCGCCTCCCCGTTTGGCATCGCGCTCGAGCCGCGAGACGGCCCGTTCAACCGTTTGGAGATCCGCGAGGATCAACTCCGTCTCGATCGTCGCAACATCGCTCGCGGGATCAACGCGACCGTCGACGTGCACTACGTCGTCGTCGTGAAAGACGCGCACGACCTCACAGATTGCATCGCACTCGCGAATCGCCGCCAAGAACTGATTCCCGAGCCCCTCGCCCGTTGACGCACCGCGCACGATGCCGGCGATGTCGACAAAGGTCACTGTCGCGGGCACGACGCGTGCGGCGTGGACGAGTTCCGCGAGGATGTCTAAACGGCTGTCGGGGACATTGACGACGCCGACGTTGGGATCGATCGTCGCGAAGGGATAATTGGCTGCGAGGACGTCGTTTCGAGTGAGCGCGTTAAAGAGCGTGGACTTTCCCACGTTGGGCAGTCCGACGATCCCGATTGACAGCCCCATGAGAGAGTCGAGAGTATCGGCGGGCTCGTGAGTGAGTTCACGAGCGCGGCCAATCAAAGCGTGAGAAAGTGCGAAATCGCACGTCTAGCATCGAATTGTGAGCGTGGCCACTGATACAACGTGGTTTGAGCGGATCCGCGAACTCGCTGATCAGCGCGATGCGGTCATCCTCGCGCACAACTACCAAATCGACGCGATTCAAGACGTCGCGCACCACGTGGGTGACTCGCTCGGGCTCAGTCGGATTGCCGCCAAAGCCCCTCAGAGCACCATCATCTTTTGCGGCGTTCACTTCATGGCCGAAACCGCCAAGATCCTCTCTCCCGATAAGACCGTGCTCATCCCTGACGCTCGGGCCGGCTGCTCACTGGCCGACACCATCAACGCCGACCAGCTCCGTGCGTGGAAGCAGGAGTACCCCGGCGCCGTCGTCGTCAGTTACGTGAACACCACCGCCGAGGTGAAGGCCGAGACCGATATCTGCTGCACCAGTGCGAATGCGGTCGATGTCGTGAACTCGATTCCCGAGGATCGCGAAGTGCTCTTTTTGCCGGACCAATTCCTCGGCGCGCACGTCCAGCGCGTCACCAAACGAGCGAACATGCACATCTGGATGGGTGAGTGCCACGTGCACGCCGGAATCAACGGCGAGGAACTGAGCCGCCTCGTGCGCTCTGAGCCCGACGCCGAACTGTTCATTCACCCCGAGTGCGGCTGTGCCACGAGTGCGCTCTACCTCGCCTCGAGCGGAGTCGTGCCGAGCGAACGGACTCACATTCTCTCGACCGGCGGAATGATCGACGCCGCGCGCACAACCACGGCGGCGAAAGTGCTCGTCGCGACCGAGACCGGAATGTTGCACCAACTGCGGCGAGTGAACAAGAAGACGGAGTTTCAGCCGGTGAATCGAGCGGCCGTCTGCAAGTACATGAAGATGATCACGCCCGAGCGTCTCGAGCAGTCACTGTTGACCGGCACCGATGAAGTCCACGTCGATCCGGAGATCGCCGCGGCTGCTCGGCGCAGTGTCGAGGCGATGATCGCCATCGGCACGCCCTCTCGCACCGCCGAGTAGATCGTGCGCCCACTGTGCGCTCCGCGCGCGACGTGGACGATGGAGACCGACGTGGTCGTTCTCGGCTCCGGCGCTGCGGGTCTATCGGCCGCCCTCGCCGCGCGTCCCGTTCGTGACGTTGTGCTGATCACCAAGGACACCCTTGACGCGGGCAGCACGAACTGGGCTCAGGGCGGGCTCGCGGCGGTGCTTGATCCGCTGGACGTGATGGAAAGCCACGTCACCGACACCCTCACCGCGGGCGCCGGACTGTGCAATGAAGCAGCGGTGCGCGAGTTAGTCAGCGAGGCGCCAACCGCGATTCGCTACCTACGTCGACTCGGCGCGAGCTTTGACCGCGGTCAGGATGAGGGCATTGCCCTCACGCGCGAAGGCGGACATTCGCACCGACGCATCGTGCACGCTGGCGGTGATCAATCCGGTGCCGAGGTCCAACGAACCCTCGACGAGTCGGTTCGTCTCGCCGGCGTGCGCGTGATGGAGCGCGCGTTCGCCCTCGACTTGATCGTGGGACATTCGCTGGATGAACGAACCGAACAGGTCGCCGGGGTCACCGTTGCGATGCTCAACGAGGACGGCACGATTGACTCGGTCGGGTCAATCCTCGCGCGCGCAGTCGTGATTGCGACCGGAGGGTTCGGTCAGGTGTACGCGTCGACGTCGAACCCGCCGGCAGTTACGGGCGACGGTGTAGCTATGGCGCTGCGCGCCGGCGTCGCGGTGCGCGACATGGAGTTCATTCAATTTCACCCCACCGTTTTGTGGCTCGGACCCGACGCCCGCGGTCAGCAAGCTCTCATCTCTGAAGCCGTCCGCGGAGAGGGCGCCGTGCTCGTAGACGCGCTCGGTCGGCGCGTCATGGAGGGCGTTCACCCCCAGGTGGACCTCGCGCCCCGCGACATCGTGGCGACCGCCATCTTTGAGCGCATGGAGGAGGCGCCCGGGGGAGTCGATGACCACGTCTATTTGGATGCGCGCATGATCGAACGATTCGTCGAGCGATTCCCGACGATCACCGCGGCGTGCCGCGACGCGGGCATTGAACCGAGTCGGGACCTCATCCCGGTGGCGCCGGCGGCGCACTACGCCTGCGGCGGCATCGCGGCGACGCTGCATGGGGTGACCGAACTCGCCGGCCTGTACGCGGTGGGCGAAGCCGCGTCCACCGGAGTACACGGGGCGAATCGTCTGGCGTCGAACTCACTTACCGAGTCCGTCGTGGCGGGCACTCGGCTCGGCCGCAATCTCGCGTGGGCCCTGCCTGACGAGGTGCCGGGAGCCGAGCACTCTCCCTGTGAGCCGTTACTCGGCGCGCCGCTTCGCTCAGAGCTTCGAGCCGAGATGTCACGACACGTCGGCGTGATGCGTTCGGGCATTGGTTTGGCAGACGCGGCGGACGCGCTGGCTCGACTGGCTGACAAGCGATCGGGCGACGTGCCGGCGACGAAGAAGTCCCTTGAGGCGACCAACATGTTGCTGATTGCGCGAGCCATTGTTGCCGCCGCGGCGCACCGCACCGAGAGTCGGGGCTGTCATCGCCGGTTGGACTATCCCGCTGCCGATGAAAGTTGGCGGCACCATGTCACTGTGCGGTGGTGCGACGGCGAATTCGAGGTCTCGTGATGCAGCGACACGCACTGAGCACCTCACGTCGCGCGGCGCTCGGCGCCCAGGGACTCGACCCCGACGAAGTTGAAGCCGTCATTGACCGTTCGCTCGACGAGGACCTGCGCGACGGCCCCGACGCCACCAGTGAAGCCACGATCGATGCAACATCGCGGTCGCGAGCGCGCCTCGTAGCTCGATCGAGCGGAACAGTTGCGGGACTGCAGGTCGCGATCGCGACCTTTGAACGAGTGGGTGGCCCTGAGCTGACCAGTGAGTTGTTCGTCACCGACGGTACGGCCATTGAGGCGGGTACTGAGTTGGCCACGGTGAGCGGGCCGACGAGAGCGATTCTGCTCGCCGAGCGCACCGCACTTAATTTGCTGTGTCACCTGAGCGGGGTTGCCACCGAAACCGCGCAGTACGCCCGAGCCTTGGCGGGTACGCCGGCGCGGGTGCGCGACACACGCAAGACCACCCCGGGACTGCGTGCCCTCGAAAAATTCGCTGTGCGCTGTGGCGGCGGCGTGAATCATCGCCTCAGTCTCGGCGACGCCCTTCTGATTAAGGACAACCACGTGGCGGCGGCTGGTGGTGTCGGCGAAGCCATTCGTCGAGCGCGACTCACAGCACCTGAGTTACCGATTGAAGTGGAGGTGGACACGCTCGACCAACTGAGTGCCGCGTTAGACGCGGGGGCAGAACTTTTGCTCTTGGACAACATGGATATTGATCTCACGAAGCGCGCCGTCGCGATCGCTCGAACACATGGTGAGCAAACCGGAAGGCCCGTTCTGCTCGAATCGAGCGGTCGAATGTCGCTAGACGCTGCCCGCGACGCGGCGCTCGGCGGCGTCGACTACATCTCGGTGGGTTCGATCACCCACTCCGCGCCCGTGCTCGACATCGGACTCGACTTTGAGGACGCCACGGCTTAATGAATCTTCATCAAAAACTTCCGAACGGCCAAAGAGCCCTCTGTAGCGTTTGAGATGAAGCACAGGAGGTGCGTGTCGTGAAGCGGCTGCTCATCTCGGCAACGAGTTGGCTGATGACGTTGGCCATCGCGGGCGGACTCGCGGCGGTCGTGGTCTCGCTCGGCACGCCGCGGGGCACGCCAGGTGTCGCGGCGCCGGTAACAACAACTCGGGCCACGACACCGCCGAGAACGTCGGCACCCCCACCGAGAACGCAGCTCGTATCGATCGTGACGAGGCATTCAGATGACGCATCGCCGCGAGGAGTTGATGATTCGACGACCACCACGTCGAGCACGACCACGACGTCGAGCACGTCAACGACGATCGCACCGGTGACCACCACGACGTGGCACGGTTCCGACGACGGAGGAACTGACTAACGACGCTCAGAGTTCAGCGTCGGAAGTACGTTCGAGCCCCGCGATTCGCCGACCAGTGCTGGTGGTGCTGCTCGGTGCCTCAATTAGGCGTTTGCTCTTACTTAAGGAATAGCTCCGACTGAATAAGACCGTGCCGCGGAGGGCAAACGTAATGTGGGTCTCGCGACGGGCAGCCTGATGACTTCTGCTCGACGCCCGTTTGCTCCCGTAGCTCAGGGGATAGAGCGTCGGTTTCCTAAACCGAGCGTCGCAGGTTCGAGTCCTGCCGGGAGCGCCAACGCTCAAGAGCCAATTCTCTAAATAGTTCCCAACACTTCGCGGCACTCAGAATCACGTCGAAGCGAGCATCGAAGGGACGTACTCGGCTAAGGACGATTGATTCCGCCAAGATCTAGGAATGATCTCGCGATCGGCGCTCTGTCCGGTCCAAATCGGCCGCGATGTTGATCTGATGGCGTTGTCCGACGACGCTACGAATTATCGGACCACATTCATCACGGGACCGGCCGGAATCGGCAAGTCGAGGTTGGTGAGCGAGGCAATGTCGTTGTCTCAGAAGCTGAATCGCACTGTTCTAACTGGCGGCTGCACGCTGGAACAGAGTGTTCCGTTCGAACCGTTTGTCACGGCCGTGCGCCGTCGCATCAGAACTCTCACCACAGACGACATCGCCACGTTGTTTTCGGGAGGGGCGTCGTTGGCCGCGGCCATTGTGCCCGAAGCTGCGCGCATCATCGGGCTTCCAACCGAAGCACCGAGTCAGCCCGATCTGTTCGCCGGCATTTGGCAACTCCTCTTCCGACTGGCGGGCGATCGAGGATCCACCATGGTGATTGAAGATCTCCATTGGGCGGATTCGGACACGCTGCGGCTTCTTGACTACCTCGTGCGCGAAAGCGACGAGTTGCGAACCTGGATCGTGGCCACCTATCGCGCAGATGAGATCACGCGTCGCCACGCTTTGCACGACGTGATCCTTGATCTTCGCCGGGAACGTCGTTTCGACGAGATATCGCTGTCGGCGCTCGATCACGGCGAGATCGCCGAAATGATCCAAGCAATTCTCAACACCACTCGGCTGCCCGAGCGTCTCCTCGAGTTGGTTGAAGAACGAACGTCAGGGAATCCGTTCTTCATCGAGGAGTTCGTGAAGGAACTGTTCGAACGGGGCGTTCTGTCTCAGTCCGGCGATGAGTGGATGTTGAACGACGGGTCAGTTGGGATCCCGCGAACCATCAGCGAGGCGCTTCTGGCGCGGGCTCGCGGACTCGGGGCGGAGGCCATGGACGTGCTGCACCTCGCGGCCATTGGCGGGGACACGTTGGAGTCCGAGATCCTGTCACGCGCCAGTGGACACTCTTTAGATGTGGTCGAGGCCGTGATCGCCGAGGCCATATCGATGCAGTTACTCATTGAGAACGTTGACCACGGCCGAGTCCGCTACTCATTTCGCCACGCGCTCAGCCGCGAAGCGCTCAGCGACGAGCTCGTCGGTCCCCAACGACGTCGGGCTCACCTAAATATGGCCAAGGCGCTCGAATCACTCGGACACCGCGATCCGCGAACGCTGGCTGATCACTATCGCGAAGGCGGGGACCGCGAGGCCGCCAAGACGTGGACGCTGGAGGCGGCTCGCGCCGCGACGCAGGTCTTTGCGGTCGACGAAGCGGCTCGTCGCTACGAACAGTTGCTCGGATTGCTGGACCACGATGACTCGGGTCGTTCCGCGGTGTTGCAGGAAGCGATTGAGGCCACGACTGACTTTTGGTCACCGCACGCCACCACCGATACGCGACTCTCAGTCGCTTTTGCCGACGAGGCCGTGGCGTTGGGCCGAGAGAGTGGTGATCGAGCGCTCGAGACCAAGGGTCTTGATGCGCTGGCGCTGAATTTCGAGCGTGAGGGGGACACGCCCCAAGCGGTGCAGTTGCTCACGCGGGCCGCCGAGGTCATTCGCGGCCACGACGATGACCTCGAAGCCGTCACCTTGGCTCGCCTTGTCAGCGGCCTGGCGCGCATCGACCAAATGGCCGCACTCGCCGAAATGTTGCCCGAGGCGAAAAACGTGGCAAACCGGGCGGAGAATCATCGCGCGCTGTCGAGATTCGCCGTGATTGAAATGATGACGGACCCGCTGGAATTCTTCGTGGAGCACTTCACTCGCGCTCGTGATGAAGCTGAGTTTTCAGGTAGTGAGCGCGCCCTGCACGCACTGCATCAGACGGCGGGTTTTGTGACTTTGTGGACTGGGCAGTTCGCTCGGTCGCAGGAGAGTTTCGAGCGGGCCATCGACATCGGCAATCGAATCGCACCGCATGACACCTATACGGCGGCGGGCTACGCCTGGCTGCTCTCGCTGCTTGGACGGTACGAGGAACTACCCGCATTGGTGGATCGAATCAACGGATTCGGTGCGGTGCCGTCGCGCATCGTGGCGCTCACGGGGCTGTGTGAGTCCGACGCTCGTCGCGCGGATCCGGTACTAGCCGAACACCTCGACGAACTGCGCGACCTCGTGGAACGAACTGGTGAATCGCAGCGTTCGGTCCCGTATCTCGCCGCCCGCGCTCGATACGTAGTCGCACAACACGGGTCGTCCGCCGCCGCCTCAATGTTCTGGACGACGTTGGAGGCCAGCGTGGCCGCGCGGGGGCGCGGAAGCCATTGGCCGTTCTCACCTGATTTCGCGATGGCCCTGCTCGCCGACGACGCGGTGGTCGAGTTGCGTCGATGGAGTGACGCCGTGGCGGAGATCACTCGGGCTGATTCACACCAGCACAACGAAGCAGCGGGAGCGCTCGTCGCGGCTTGTGCCGAGGGCGCGGCCGGCAACATCGAAGTGGCGAGAACAAATCTGGCGAGAGCCGAGGCGCTCTACTCGGCGATGCCGTGTCCCGCCCGTGTGGCCGAAACGCATCTGGCAAGTGCACTCATTGAGAGTCGAGCCGGCCAGTACGAGTTAGCGCAGCGCTCGGCACTGGCCGCACGCGACGTGGCTCAATCAATTGGCGCGGTCGATCTCGTGACTCGCGCCACTCTCGCTTTCAACCAGTCGAGTGTGCCTACCACGGTGGCGACAATTCTTTTTAGTGATGTCGTTGACTCCACGCAGACGGTGCAGGGACAAGGAGACGCGGCGTGGCGCGCGGTGCTCGATCGTCACGATGATGCGTTCTTGCGCAGCGTCACGGCCAACGGCGGTCGTGTGGTGAACACCACGGGCGACGGCATCGTGGCGGCGTTTGACTCGCCCGCTCGAGCACTTCGCTGTGCCGACGAGGTGCGTCGCTTCGTGGGCGAGATCGGACTCGCGGTCCGCTTCGGTGTGCACACTGGCGAGTGTCACGTGGTGGGGACCGATTTACGCGGTATCGCCGTTCATCTCGCCGCGCGTGTTTGTCAGAGCGCGCACGCCGGACAGGTGGCTGTCACCAGTACGGTTCGCGAACTGGTCGCGGGATCCGGACTGCAGTTCGATGAGACCGGCCCCACCGCGCTGAAGGGCTTTGAGGACCCGGTTCGGTTGTTCTCCCTGAGGCCCCTTTAGAAATCCAGTCGCGACGAGCCCCCGGGCTGTGACACAATCGGGGCAGAAATGTCTCACACCGAGGGGGACTGAGATGACGATTCGACCTCCGGTTGCTGATTGGGCAACCGACTTTGACGTGATGGATAAGCAGTACATCACTGATCCCTTCACGATCTGGGACGAGCTGCGAAAGACCTGTCCCGTTGCGCACACTGATCGACGTCGGGGTGCGTGGTTGCTCACGACGTTTGACGACGTCACCGAGGCTGCCAGAGAGGTTGACATCTTCTCTTCGCTCGAAGTTGGCGTCATTGGGCCGGAAGAAGAAGAGATTCCCGAGCGGCCGTTGGCCTACGGCCTGCCGCCGATCAGCTCGGACGCGCCGCTGCACACCTGGACCCGCCGGCTGCTGTTGCCGTGGTTTAGTCACCGCCGCGTGGAGCAGTACGAAGTGGTCACGCGCGAACTGTGCCGCAAGCTCATTCGTGGATTCATTGAGGACGGTGAGGCTGACGCCGCGGCGGATTACGCCCAGCAGATTCCGGTGCGGATCATCGCGCAGATTCTCGGCGTGCCTCCGCAGCTGTCGGACACCTTCACCGGATGGGTGCGCGACGTGCTCGAGTTCGCTGATGACCGCGAGCGCGTGCAGGCTGGTGCGACGGGCATCTTTAACTACCTCGTCGAGGAAGTCGAGCGGCGCAAGGCCGATCCGCGCGACGACCTAATTAGCGAGCTTGTGCACGGAACGCACGAGGGAGCACCGATCGACAACGACATCATCCTCGGCATGTGCGCACTGGTGATGATTGCGGGCATCGATACAACCTGGAGTGCCATGGGATCGTCGCTGTGGCACCTGGCGAACAATCCTGATGACCTCGCCCGCCTCGTGGCCGAACCAGAGCTGATGGACACCGCGGTTGAAGAGTTCCTTCGCGCGTACGCACCAGTGACAATGGCCCGCGTGGTCACCAAGGACGTCGAGTGGAAGGGCTGCCCGATGCACGAGGGCGACAAAGTCCTCATGAACTTCCCGGCGGCGAATCGCGACCCCGAGCACTTCGAGCGCGCCGACGAGGTGTTGATTGATCGTGAATTGAATCGCCACGTGGCGTTCGGTTCAGGGATCCACCGCTGCGCGGGGTCGAACTTGGCCCGCATGGAAGTTCGAGTGGCCATCGAGGAGTGGATCGCGCAAATCCCGAGCTTCAAGATGAAAGAGGGCGCGGAGATGCTGTGGGCGGGCGGCCAAGTCCGCGGACCTCGCATTTTGCCGGTGGTGTTCCCGTGAAGATTCGCGTCAACCCCGACAAGTGCCAGGGCCACGCGCGCTGCTACGCGCTGGCACCCGAAATCTTCGATGTCGACGACTACGGACAGTCCTCGGTGCGCGGTGACGGCACGGTGCCGACGGGCTTAGAGGATCGCGCCCGCTTGGCGATTGCCAACTGTCCCGAGTTCGCGATTGAGGTTCTCGAGCCGTAACGACGCTGTCGAGTTGAAGGTCCGCATCACCATCGAAATCGCAGCGAGATCAGATCAACCGTAGGTCGGGCCCTGGGGCCATCCTTCTGGTGAGTCTTCCCACTCTTCTTGGCGTCCGTACGGCGCGAGATCGAGAATGTTGTTGGCGAAGAGAATCCGATCGACTCCCCGAGAGGTTGTCGAATACGTGCGAAACACTCGATCACCATCGCGGAAGAACATGTTGAGAAGGAATCCGCCAGTGGTTCCGCAATCGACCGCAAAGGTTGTGCCGTGCGAACTGGCGAACGGAACGTTCCACCCTTTTTCTACCCAGTAGCCCTGCATCTGCTCGAGGGGCATGTCAGAGACCGTGCGCCACGCCACACCGTTGGCGAGCAGTGAGTCGAGCTTGGCGACGTGCGCAGTGAAGTAGGTGCAACCCGGACAGAACTGGCCCGGACCGCGGTCCATGAATTGGTAGAGCGCTAACTGGGGCTTATCACCAAAGAAGTCGAGCAGCCGCATAGGTCCGTCCGGCGTCGCGAACTCATACTTCGAATTGTCGAACTCCACCATGGGCAAACGGCGACGCTTCGCCGCGAGGGCGTCTTGCTCGCGCGTTGCCTGCTTTTCTAGGACAAGCAACTCGTCACGTTGCCGTTGCCATTCGGCGGCCGAGACGATCGGTGGTTGCGCACTAGCCATGACAACTCCTCACTGAGATACCGCGCCATTCTGCCCTGAGTCCGACCGTAAGTCATCGGGGTCCACGAGTACGCTCGCGCCGACGGTCAAACGGGGGTAGGACGATGACGGCTGACGCTCAGAATGCGGACACGTCCCGGCGTGATGTGCTGAAGGCCACGGGCGTGGCGGCAGTGGGAGTCGCCAGTCTCCTCGGCGCGATCGGTTCACTGGCTGCGGGCGAGGAAGCTGATGCGATCACCGTCGGCCACGTCACGCACTATCCACACAATTTCGTGCTGGTCATTGGGGGATTGCCGGTCACCAAAGTTCGCGGAATGGGCAGCGTGGTTCGATCGACGACGTTTTTGACCTCGACCGATAGCACTGGCAAAGTTCATTACGACCGCGCGCCATCGGCGGCCGACACGGTGTCGATCACTCGTGTCTATGACGGCTCACGAACATTCCAGGACTGGTACGCCGGGATTCCAACTCCCGGAGCGTCGCCAACCGCGGACCGTCGCGATGTGTCCCTCGTGCTGCGCGGACGCAACCAGTCGAAGATCGCTCAACTCGAGCTGAGCAAGGCGTGGCCCGTCAGGTGGGAGAGTCCAGAGTTGACTGCTCCGTCGAACTCTCCAGTGAAACTGACCGAGACCGTGACGCTCGTTGCTGACAGCGTGACCTTTAGCACCTGATGCCGAGTGGAGCCGAGGCTCCGTATCGTCCGGGTCGCCTGCTCACTGGCTGGCTTGACGCCGCGGCGGCGACCGCGATGGGACCCAATGCCGCCGAGGCGTGGCGTCGTTACGCCGAGCGACGTCCGACGGTCCGCGCGACTCGCGCACCTTCGCCGGAGGCGTCGGTTGCGCAGTACCAGAGTGAACGAGTCCAACAACTGTCTGATCTCGACGAATCACTTCGGCGCGAGGGGTGGACCGCCGTGGTGGTCGATCTTGAACAGCTGCACGTCTCACAAAGCTCCGTGGCCATCGATGACCCTCGCGCAGTTGGACTCTCCTCGAACTCTGACATAGAAGAGGTTGCGGAGATCTCCTTGCCGCTGCAGTCGACGTACGTGCCGACCACGGCGTTTGACGAGCGGGCCAACGCGTGGGTGATCCGATCGCGACTGGCCACCGCGCAGATTGTGGGGCGATATTCCGGTGGTTTCGACGCAACGGATGATCAGACGCAGGGGTTTGGATTTCTCGTGAGTGCCCAACCGTCTCGAATGAGTGCGCTCGAGATTGATGGACAGCTCGTGCTCTTTGACGGACATCACCGAGCGGCTGCGCTCTGGTCGGTGGGAGTCCGTCACGTGCCGTGTTTGATTCGTCGAGGCGATGTGTCGCAGTTTCGAGAAGTCGGAACGTTGAGCGTGTCTGTTCTTTTGAGTCGTGACGGCCCACGGGTTCCGGACTATTTCGATGATGCCGTAAGTGAGCCACTCGGCATTGCGAGGTCCGAGCGAGTGATCGTCATCTCGGCTTCCGAATACCAACTGCCGACATAGGGAAAACACAAGCGCGCCTTTTTCGGTGAACGCCGAGTCGTGGGGGTGTGGCGAAGGTGAACCACAGGTGAAATCTGTGACAAAACCGTGAGCAACCAGGGGTGCGCCCGGGAATTTCGGGTGACGGAATTGCTAGAAGAGAGACGTGCACAACACCGTGGTTCTCGTGTTGGTCGTCATGACCGCCCTGGTTTTTGATTTCACGAACGGCTTTCACGACACTGCGAACGCGCTCGCTCCGACGATCGCCACCGGAGCGCTTCGGCCCCGACTCGCGGTCGGTCTCGCGGGACTTCTGAATCTCGTTGGAGCGTTTCTTTCACTCAAGGTCGCCGCAACGATTGCGAGTTCCATCGTTGATCCCTCACTGGTGACGTTGCCCGTCATCTTTGGCGGACTCGCCGGAGCAATCTGCTGGAACGTCACCACGTGGTTCTTTCGAGTCCCGTCGAGCTCGAGCCACGCGCTCATCGGTGGTGTGATCGGCGCGATGATCGCGCACGCGGGCGGTCACGCCATTTTGTGGCGCGGCATTGCCTCGTCGGTGGTCTCGCCGGCCATTGCCGCTCCGCTGATTGCACTGTTCGTCGCTGGACTGGCCACAGTGATCATTCGTCAGTTGACCAAGAAGGTTGACACGAAGAGTTCCCAGATTGGCTTTCGCATCGGCCAGATTGGGTCATCGTCGTTGTTGTCGTTGGCGCACGGAACCAACGACGCACAAAAGACGATGGGCGTGGTCACGTTGGCACTGATCGCCAACGGCACGGTGGGCGCCAACTCGTCAGTGCCGACGTGGGTCATCGTGCTGTGCGCCATGGCCATCGCCGCGGGAACCGTGACCGGTGGATGGCGAATCATTCGCACCATGGGCCACGGCGTCACGGCGCTCACGCCCTGTCAAGGATTTTCAGCGCAGCTCGCTTCGTCCGCAGTCATTTTGACGTCGAGCCACTTTGGACTTCCTCTGTCGACCACCTACGTCGCCACCGGATCGATTGTCGGCGCAGGTATCGCTCCTCGACCGCACCACGTTCGCTGGAGCCTGTTGGGCCGCGTGGGATTTGCGTGGTTTGCGACGCTGCCGCTCGCCGGCATTTGCGGTGCTCTCGGGTTCTGGGGTCAATCCGCGTTCGGCACCACCGTGGGTGTGCTCGTGGTCGGCCTCATCGTGGCCCTGTACTGCGGGACTTTGTTCGTGGCTTCGCGCCGAACCTCAGTCACGTCCCAGAACGTGAATGAACCGTGGGAGCCGCTAGCCCCGGTTGAAGACGCCGTCAGCACGGCGGCATAATGACTCCAACTCCGATCATCAAGTGGGCGGTCCTCGGCCAGATCCTGTGGGTGTCGCTCGTGAGCGGTCTCGGCATCGTCGGCTTGGCCAGTTTGGGCATGACCGCATTTTCGAGATCCCGCGCTGACGGCGCCAGTGAAGTCTCACGCGTGGGAGGACGCGCCCTCGCGGCACTGTCCACCGTCGCGGCCCTCACCGTCGTTGGTTGGGGCATCTACCTCATCACGCACAAGGCCTGACGCTCAGCCCGACACAATTGTCGGATGCAATCCTCAGTCACTCTCACAGGCACTCTGGTGCGACTGGTGCCGTTGACCGTCGAGCACGCCGCCCATCTCCATGTCGCGGCCAGCGAAGATCCGTCGTCGTACTTCTATACGTTCGTCCCGAGCGATGCCGAGGGCATGTCGCGATACGTGCAGATCGCGTTGAGTGAGCACCGCGCCGGCCGGGCTCTGCCGTTTGCGGTCGAGCGACTCGCCGATGGCGCCGTAGTCGGCTCCACTCGATTCATGGACATCGATCACTGGGTGACGCCGTTTCAACCCGGCACTGTCGATCTCTCAGCTCCTCCGAAATCCGTCGAAATCGGCGCCACTTGGTACGCGGCGTCCAGTCAGCGAACCGGTGTCAACACCGAGAGCAAACGTCTGTTGCTCGAGTACGCCTTTGAGACCTGGCGCGTCGAGCGTGTCAGTTTTAAGACCGACGCCCGCAACTCGAGATCCCGCGCAGCTATCGAACGAATCGGCGCGAGCTACGAGGGCGATCGACGAGCCCACCATTGGGCGTCAGACGGCACTATTCGCGACAGTTCGTTCTACTCAATTCTGCGCAGCGAGTGGCCCGACGTGCGCCGCCGACTTGAGGTTTTGGCCCAGCGCTGAGACCCAGCGGGTGAATTGGCCAAGAGTTCACCTTCGTTCACGCTCGCCTTCACAGGGCGATTACTTCAGATCCCTACGTTGATTCGCGGGAGGAGCAGCCCCGGTGGCGCACGTCGTCCACGGGGTAGGGGTTGAGTCGCCCACTCAACACGACACTTTCTCAGGAGGAAAGTTGATGAAGAAATCCCTGCGTGGGACCGTTGGAGCGCTCGTCGCTTCGGTAGGTCTCGTCGCACTGGCGATCCCCGCAAGTGCCACCTTCACGATCGACACGATCATGAAGAACGACCTGAACATCAAGCATGTGCCAGCGACGACGTTGAACATGGGTGGGTCGAGCTTTGACTACCCGCTCGTTCAGGCCGCCGAAACTCAGTGGAACACCGCCACGACGAAGGCTCCCTTCGCCGCGTACAACTCATCGAAGTCGGGAGTCGGTAGAGCTAACGCCATCTCCGGTGCCTACAACATCGGCTTCTCGGACTTCCCGCTCAACATTGCGGGACCGGACGTCGGTCCAGGATCGGCTGACACCAGCGAGACGACTGCCAACTACGTCCAAGTGCCCGTGGCGCTCGGTGGCGTGGCGATCATCTACCACCTCGGTTCGGGCGTGAGCGGCACGTTGTCGCACCTGCTCGCGACCTACCCGCTGACTCTGAAGGGCAAGGCGCTCGGCCAAGTCATGAACGGCGTGATCACCATGTGGAACGACCCGCGCATCGTGGCGTCGAACCCACACCTCACCGTCAGCGGACACACGTTGCTGCCGGCGCTGCCGATTGCGGTGCTCAGCCGCACTTCGGGTTCAGGCACGACGTTCGTCTACACCGACTACCTGAACAAGGTTGACCCGACGGACTTCCCGTCGGCCACCTCGAGTGCCTTTACGCACGCCGCGGCGACCTACGCCAACTCGGGTCTGCTCGACGCCGGCGTGCGCAGCACGATCGGTGCGATCGGCTACGTCGAGTACGGCTACGTCGTCGACAACCCGAGCCCGACGATTGCCTTGGTGAACAAATCTGGCAAGACTGTCAAGCTGTCCTCACCGGGCATCTTGGCCGCGGCGACCGCAGGTCTGGCGTACATCAAGTTGCACGGCGGATTTAACACGACGTCACTCAGCCACTTCTCGATCAACAACGAGCTTGGTTTGACGGTGTACCCGATCGCTGGATTCAGCTACGGCATCGTGAAGAAGAACCAGACCGATCTGAACACCGGCATCGCGATCGTGAAGTTCCTCGACTTCGTGTCGCATCAAGGAGGTGGCACCACGGTGCACAACACCTTCGGTCAGGACCTCGCCGACGCTCAGGGCTACGTGCCGCTGCCGCTCTCGCTGCAGACGATCGCTCGCACCTTGATTAAGGGAGTGGTGCACAACGGCCACTCGATTTTGAGCGCGACCAACTAGTCACCGACGAGACGGAACGAACAAGGAGATGAGTGACAGCCAACGCTGACGCGACATCTCCTTCAGCAGTGGTCGGAACCGGCCGGGCGAATCACCGCTCGGCCGGTTCCGACATGCCGTATCGGGTGATGCTGACGGCGTCCGCGATTCTCGGGGCCCTCGTCGTCGGCTTTTTCGTCTACACCATCATCAGCCAATCGGTGCCTGGATGGCGGGTGGCCGGTTGGCACTTCTTCACCGGAACTGACTGGAACTTTGGCAACTCCACGTACGGCGCCCTGCCGCTCATCGTTGGCACGGTGCTCACTACCGCTCTGGCGTTGCTGCTCGCAGTTCCTGTTGGGGTGCTCTCGGCGTTGGCGATCGTGTTCCTCATTCCGCGACCCCTTCGACTCATCGTGGGGTCAATGGTCGAACTGCTCGCGATCGTCCCGTCAGTGATCTACGGCGTGTGGGGAGTGCTTCTGCTCGCCAAATGGGGCGACGTCACCGTCGAACCGTTCTTCGCCAATCTCTCTCATCACAAGTGGCCGTTTGCGGGTCTGCCGATCGGAGTCGGACTCGCCTGCGGAATGATCGTGCTCGGCGTGATGATTCTGCCGACGGTGACCGCGATCTCGCGCGACGTGTTTGCGTCGGTGCCGACTGAGCTGGTTGAGGGCGCGCTCTCGTTGGGCGCGACGAAGGGCCAGGTGCTGCGCAAGGTGGTGGTGCCGTCATGTCGATCGGGCATCTTGGGCGCGATCACGTTGGCGACAGGTCGTGCGCTCGGTGAGACCATCGCCATGGTCTTTGTTCTTGGCAACATCTCGCTGCTGCATCCATTTCCGACGGGCTTCTTCTCCGTGCTCGGCACTTTGTCGACTGAACTGGCCAACAACTTCGGCAATCTCACGGGCGTCGCGCCCTTTGGCGTGCTGTGTTGCTTGGCGTTGACCCTGATGGTGATTGTGGGCGGCGTCAATTTCGGCGCTCGCGCCATCATTCGCCGGAATCTGCGGAAGTTGATCTGATGACGGTCATTGACGCAGGCTCGGCCCTCACTCCAGATGCACGTCGTCAACTAGTTCACGACTCGGCCCGACGCACCTTTACCCGCCGCGTGTGGATGTCGCGGCTGTTTCTCGGCGCTCTGGCCGGAGCCCTCGTCATTGCCTTTATTCCGCTGTTTTCAATCTTGTGGAGTGTCATCGGCAACGGGGCACACGCGATTTCGTGGGCGTTTCTCACGACACCTCAGAAAATCAATCCCACGAACCCCAATGACATTGGCGGCATCGCCAACGCGATTACCGGTTCCGTGTTGCTTGACGGTCTGGCGTTCGTGCTCGCTCTGCCGATCGCGATGATTTTGGCGATCGCGCTCCATGAGCTCCATGCGCGTTCGATGCGCTGGCTGCGATACCAGTTCGAGATCATGGTCGGGCACCCGTCGATCTTGTATTCGATCGTCGTTTACGCCGTGATTGTGACCCCCATTCTTCGACACTTCGGCTATCAGTTCTCCGGCGTCGCGGGCATTGTCTCGCTGGCCGCGCTGATGGTGCCGCTCATGACGGTCACGATGCACGACGCGATCCTCGATGTGCCGCTCACGCTCAAAGAAGCCGCCCTCGCTCTCGGCGCACGCCGATCGCGCGTGATGTGGCGCGTGATTTTGCCCTACGCCCGTCCGCGGATGTTGACCGGCGTGTTGCTGTCGTTTTCTCGCGCGGTCGGCGAAACGGCGCCCATTGTCTTTGTGATCGGCACGCAGCTCATGACCAACTGGAATCCGCTCTCCCAACAAACGACGCTGCCGACGCTCACGTACAACTACCTCGGTTCGGGAATACCCGCCGAGCAAGCGGCCTGCTGGGGGATCGCCCTCGTGTTGATCGCCACGGTGCTCGCACTGAATCTCACGAGCCGCTTCGCCGTGGCTCGGATGGGTAAAGGACGTAAGTAGATGGAGATAGGTATTCAACCGAACGACGAGTCCGAGAAGATCCTTGACCCGGTGACCGAGCAAATCGGCAAGTTGGTCAACGAGATCGGGGACAAGGGTCCCTCGACCCCCATCATGACGTTGCGCGGCGTGACCGTCGCCTTTAACGGCCGCACGGCGGTGCGCGACGTCAGCTTCAACGTCGGCCAGAACCGCGTGACCTCGCTCATTGGACCGTCGGGATCGGGCAAGACAACGTTGCTGCGCTCGCTCAACCGTCTCCACGACCTCACCAAGGGCGCGGTGGTGACGGGCACGATCTGTCTGGACGGTCAGGACATCTACCGCGGCGGTCTGCCGACCACGATTCTGCGGTCGCGAATCGGCATGGTCTTTCAGCGGCCGAATCCATTTCCGACGATGTCGATTTACAACAACGTGGCCTCGGGGTTGCGCTTTAACGGCGTGCGCAACAAGAGCGTGCTGAAAGACGCTGTCGAGCACGCCCTGCGCTCTGCGGCGCTGTGGGATTCGGTGTCGAATCGGCTGAATGTGGCGGCTGCCACCTTGTCAGGCGGCGAGCAGCAGCGACTGTGCATCGCTCGAGCATTGGCGGTCGAGCCGGAAATCTTGCTCATGGACGAACCAACCTCGTCGCTCGACCCGGTCGCCACACAGCAGATTGAAGACCTCATGACGTCGTTGAAAGAGATCGTTTCGATCGTCATTGTCACGCACAACATGCAGCAGGCCGCGCGGGTCTCTGACGACTGCGCGTTCTTGCTCATGGGTGAGGATCGAGCTGGCGAGCTCATCGAGTTCGCGCCGACCGAGAAGATCTTCACCGACCCTGCAGACAAGCGCACACTCGACTACATCCAGGGCCGCTTCGGCTGAGCCGCGGCCGCGTCGTGGCAAACTACGCCGCGACGCGGAGGGAGCAGACGTGGCGAACGAACTGTGGGCGAAGTCGGCCCGAGAGCTGGCGGAGATCATCCGCACCAAGCAAGCGTCGTCGCGCGAGGTGCTTGAAGCGCACCTGTCGCGCATCGACGAGGTCAATGCGACGACGAACGCCGTCGTCGAGGTGCTCGCCGATGCGGCCCAGGCGGCCGCGGACGTGGCGGATCGCGCCGTGCTCTCCGGCGCACCGCTGAGCACTCTGCACGGCGTGCCGTTCACGGTTAAGACGAATATCGATGTTGAAGGATCAGCCACCACCGAAGCAGTGGTCGCGCTGAAGAACCTGATTGCCCCGAGCGATGCGCCGATGGTCGCCAAGCTGCGCCGCGCGGGAGCGGTGGCGTTTGCGCGCACCAACATGCCCGATTTCGGCTTGCGGATTACCACCGAGTCCTCGCTGTACGGCGACACCCATAACCCGTGGGACTACTCGCGCACCGTCGGGGGTTCAAGCGGCGGCGAAGCCGCGGCGATCGCCACGGGCATGAGTCCGTTCGGCCTCGGCAATGACATCGGGGGCTCGCTGCGCAACCCGGCGTACTGCTGCGGCATCGCGTCGATCAAGCCGAGTTTCGGTCGCGTCGCGTCAGGCAACGACTCGTTTCCGGCCGACCCCATGCTGAACAGTCAGCTCATGCTCGCGCACGGTCCGCTTGCGCGCACTGTCGGGGACGTCCGAGAAGCATTGCGGCTGGTCATGGGCAGCGATCCTCGTGACCCGCACGCCATTGACGCGCCGCTTGAGGGTCCGCCACGTCCCAAGCGAGTGGCGCTCGTGGCTGAGCCGATCGGCGGAACGACGGACTCGAATGTCGCCGAAGGCGTGCGCCTCGCGGGAAAGGCGCTCGAGGCCGAGGGCTACGAAGTCGATGAGGTGAGCCCTCCGGCGCTGCAGGACGCTTTCATCGCGTGGGCCGAGTTCATGATGACCAGCCTCGCGCAGCTACGTCCACTGCTCGACCCGTACATGGGTGATGGCGGCAAGCGGCTGCTGGATCTGACTGCGCTGGACTTTGGCTCAGCGACGGCGGAGAGTCACCAATCGATGCATCAAATGCGGTTCCGGGTGGCCAAGAGCTTCCAGCAGTTTTTTGAGCAGTATCCGTTGATTGTCGGTCCCACGTGGACTCAGCCGCCGTTTCCCCTGGGGTGGGACATTGAAAACGCCGACAACGCAATGGCCGTGATGGAGCTGTTCCGGATGGTGCTGCCGGCGAACCTCATGGGTCTGCCCGCGGCGTGTGTGCCGACGGGCATTGCCGGGGGACTGCCGACCGGCGCCCAGATCATTGGAGCGCGGTTCCGCGAAGACCTCTGTCTTGATGCCGCCGAAGCGATTGAGCGTCAGCTGGGCGTGCTGACGCCGATCACACCAAAGGCTTCGAATACTGGCACTGTTTAGGCATAGGCGGCGTCAGTCGTGGCTTGAACACCATCAAGATCGCCACCGTGTGTGTGCCGTGCAGAACGGTCTTTGTCGGCACCCAGCCGTAGTTGATGAGGAACTGATAGTTCCGCGTTGTCAGCAAGGCGTCAGGCGAGATCGGTGGCAGCGCGAACGTGTTAACCGTTTGCCCCACGTACCAGAGTCGATGAGTGTGCGGATAGATGCACTTGTATGTCCAGTCTGGAAAGAAATACTGAGCTGAGATAACGACGTCACCTTGCAACGAGACAACGTGAAACCCTTGCGACCAGTCAAAGATGACGTCTTTTGCCTTATTTTTGTCCGCGTAAGTCACGACCCCGGTTTTTGATAGGCCCAGGTCACCCCACGTAAATGTGAGCCAGGGATCGACAACGATCCAGTCTCCCGGTTTCACCTGATCGTGCAACTTTGCGTCGAGTGCCCGCAAATTGATCGTCGGATAGTGCGCGGGGCTGCGCACGCCGACGACGACCATCGACACTGACGCGACGACCACACCGGCAACGAGCGCTCGCGAGAGTTTGGCGTTGCCCTTGGCGTGCCAGTAAGTGGCAACGGCGGCTGCGAGCAACAGCACGCACGGATAGATGACTTCGTCGGTGCGCCCGCCGCCGAACGGTGTACGACCAATGAAGGCCAACACGATGGAGTACGCGATCACGAGTGCCGGCAGGACGTACTGGCCCGGCAGTTGCTTCGGTCGCCGAATGAACTTGCCCGCACCGAACACGATGAGCAGGCCAAAGACTCCCGCGGCACAGATCGAGACGATCACGCCCAGCGCAGTAATCGCCTTGCTCGGATCAGCGGGATGCCCCGGGGGAAGCCGGACCATCCAGTGAAAGAACTCCGACCCGATGTTCTGTAGCGCGAAGACAAACATGTGCAGCGATTTGTAGGTAATGAGATAGCCGCGCTTCGTCCAACCAACGTCAAGTCCCCGCGCGAGGTGCCGAAGCCACAACGCCCACTCGGCGACGAAGGTCACTCCCACAATGCCGAGCACCAGGCCCGCGCTGCGTCGACGCGACGCCTCGACCCACGCGGCAAGGAGAACGAGACCGCAGATCGGCATGATGATGACCTGGGTCGTGGCGGAAAACAGCAGACCGAATGCCGCCAGGAGCGCCAGAGGCAGTGCCGAGCGCACATCGCCTCGCTGCCGCCAACGCTCAAACAGCCACAGCGCCGCACAAGCGATGAGGATGTCGAAGTTGTACTGCTTCACGCGCGCGGAGTAGGTAATGACGATCGGACTGGCCGAAATCACGAGCGCACCGAGCAAAGGGAGCGGCTTCCACAGTTTGAAGTACCGAAGGAGTGCCCAAACCGCGACAATCGCCGCCAGTCCCGACACGAACGCCGGGATCTGATCCCACCAGAGATGTCCGGGATGAAGTCCAATCCACCACCGCATTCCCAAAGTGAAGAGCGGCGTGGTGTCGACCATGTGAAGCGCCTGCGTCAGCGGGGCCTTGGTCGAGAGAACGACCCACGCGTCGTCGAACCAGGGGTCACTGCTGCGAAAGCCCTTGGCCCGAACAACCGCACCCAAGGCGACAATGGCGATGAGAAGAACGACCTCAACGACGCGCCAGGATCGTCCCACCCTGACCGACCTCAGCACCGGTCAACATTAACCGTCGGGTCGTAGCGAACTCGGGGTGGGCGTTCACGCACTGGATAGATTTCGCTCGTCGCAGGAGGCGAAAACGTGAGTGAAGGTCACATCGAGGCGTACCACAACGAAAGTCGCTCGTTCTCTCCGTCCTCGGAATTCTCGCTGGCCGCGAACGCTCAACCGTCTCTCTACGACGAGGCCAACGCCGATCCGGTCGCGTGGTGGATGTCACAGTCACATCGACTGACTTGGGACGTCGCTCCAACGACAGCTCTGGCGTGGGAGTTGCCGTTTGCGACCTGGTTCGCCGACGGGCGGCTCAACGCATCGGTTAACTGCGTCGATCGCCACGTCACGGCGGGCCACGGCGATCGAGTGGCGTTTCACTGGGTCGGCGAACCAGAAGACGACACTCGAGACATCACCTATCGCCAACTCCAGGATCTGGTCTGTCAGGCGGCGAACGGACTGGCTGAAATCGGAGTCGTCGCGGGAGACCGCGTCGCGATCTACATGCCCATGATTCCTGAGGCGATCGTTGCGATGCTGGCGTGCGCGCGTCTGGGCGCGGCTCACTCGGTGATCTTCGGGGGCTTCGCGGCCGAAGCGCTGGTCGACCGCATCCAAGATGCCGACTGTCGTTACGTGGTGACCGCCGACGGCGGCTTTCGTCGAGGATCGGCGAGCGCCCTCAAGATCCACGTCGATGAAGCGCTCGAAAGTTGCCCCGACGTTCGTCACGTGCTGGTCGTGCGGCGTACCGGTCAAGACGTGGCGTGGCGCAACGGACGTGATCTTTGGTGGCACGACGTAGTGGACCGACAGAGCACCCACCATGAACCCGAGAGTTTTCCCGCTGAGCAGCCGCTCTACTTGATGTACACGTCGGGCACGACGGCACGCCCGAAGGGGATTTTGCACACCACGGGTGGCTACTTGACCCACGTCGCGACCACGCACCACTACGTCTTTGACGTGAAAGCGGACAGCGATGTTTGTTGGACGTCGGCCGACATCGGCTGGGTGACGGGCCACAGCTACATCGTCTACGGCCCACTGTGCAACGGCGTCACTCAGGTCATCTACGAAGGTACGCCGGACGCCGGTGGGCGTGATCGATGGTGGCGGATTGTCGAGCGCTACAAGGTCTCCATCCTGTACACCGCGCCCACCGCCATTCGCACCCTCATGAAGTGGGGCGACGAACTTCCCGCCGCGCACGATCTCAGTTCGCTGCGTCTGCTCGGTTCGGTCGGTGAACCAATTAACCCCGAGGCGTGGCTCTGGTACCGCGAGCACGTGGGCGGGAATCGGTGCCCCGTCGTTGATACGTGGTGGCAGACCGAGACCGGCGGCATCATGATTACGCCGTTGCCGGGCATCACCGTCACCAAACCGGGCGCGGCGATGCGACCGTTTCCGGGCATCTCGGTCGATGTCGTAGACAACGAAGGTCGATCGGTCGGCAACGGGCAGGGCGGTTTCTTGACGTTGACGGCGCCGTGGCCGGGCATGACCCGTGGCATCTACGGCGACCCGGACCGATTCATCTCGACCTACTGGGCGCGGTTCCCCGGTTCGTACTTCGCCGGCGACGGCGCCAAGCGCGACGACGACGGGGACCTTTGGTTGCTCGGTCGCGTCGATGATGTGATGAACATCTCCGGACACCGATTGTCCACGGCGGAGGTCGAGCACGCTCTGGTCGGCGCCGAAGGCGTCGCCGAAGCGGCGGTCGTCGGCGCGAGCGACGACGTGACGGGCCAGGCCATCGTGGCGTTTGTCACGTTGAAGTTCTCGGTTGATGACGATGTCGCGCACCAGCACGCGATCATCGAAGAGTTGCGCAATCACGTGGCCCGCACGATTTCACCGATCGCCAAGCCGCGCCAGATCATCATCACGCCGGACCTGCCCAAGACTCGTTCCGGCAAGATCATGCGCCGACTCCTGCGCGACGTGGCGGAAAATCGCGCGCTCGGCGATGTCACGACGCTCACTGACCCCGCGGTCGTGGACGTGATTGACGAGCTGATGAAGTCTCACGCCGACGACGAGTGAGCGTCATCGTTCGCTCGTTGCGCGACGACGATTTGGCCCAGACTCTGGCAATTCTCAACGATTACGACTTACCCGAGTCGGGCGAGTCGCCCGAAGAGTTGGCTAGCTACCTCCGGGCGATCGCGGAAATACGTGCAGGCGGCGATGACGTGCTCGTCGCCGAACTCGACGGCCAGGTCGTTGGACTCTGCCAACTCATTTTCTTCCGTCACCTCCATAATGGGGCCGGCCTGTGCGCGGAGGTTGAGAGCGTCCATGTGCGCCGTGACCTGCGATCGCGCGGCATCGGCGAGGCGATGATGAATGAGGCCGAGCGGCGATCCATTGAGCGGGGCTGTTATCGGATCCAGCTGACGAGTCGTATCTGGCGGACTGACGCACACCGTTTTTACGAGCGGCTCAACTACGAGCAGAGCCACCAGGGTTTCAAGAAGTACCTGTAGCGACTTCGCGCAGTGAACCTTCGTCGACGTCGAAGACGAATCCTCGGATCTCCACGGGTCGAACGAATGGACTTGCGAGCAGCGTGGCCACCGTCGAACGCACGTCGGCATCCACGTCGCGATACGAACCGAGTTTGAAGCTCGGTCGCATCCCGTACTCGCGGTACAGCTGCTCGCCCAAGGTGTCGTCGTCGAAGGTCTCTAGGCCGCAGCGCGTGTGGTGGATCACCATGACCGTCTTGGTGCCGAGCAAGCGCTGGCTGAGCAGCAGGCTGCGCACGACGTCGTCAGTCGCAATGCCCCCGGCGTTGCGGATGAGGTGGGCTTCGCCCAACTTGAGCCCGAGCGCGCCGAACAGATCGAGTCGGGAGTCCATGCAGGTCACAACGGCCAGTTGGCGCTGCGGCTCAGTCGGCATCTCAATATGGCCGTGCTCGCTGACGTACGCGCGGTTGTACCCGAGAAGTTCGTCGATCACACTCACGTGGGGCGAGCCTAAAGGCGTCGATACGCTCGACACTGATGGGTATGGACGCCAACGAGATCCGAGAGTCCCTGCGCGCACCGGCGAGGTCGCTGCGCGACGAGATTCCTGACGTGATGCGCGCGTACGCCGAGCTGTCGAAGGCGGCCTCCGCCGACGGTGAGTTGAGCTCGAAGGTCAAAGAACTCATCGCGCTCGCCATCGCGATTACTCGCGAGTGCGACGGCTGCGTCGTGGCGCATGCGCGCAACTTGGCCCGACTCGGAGCCACCCGTCGCGAGGTCGCCGAAGCGGCGGGCGTGGCCATCGCAATGAACGGAGGACCGGGCACCGTATGGGGACCGCGCGCCCTGGATCTCTTCGATCAACTCGTCGCGGAGCGCTCCGACTCGGGCGGCGGCGAAAAGAAGTAGCGCGGCCACTCGTGGCGCGCGAGCACCAAGTTGAACTCGGTCGCGTAGAGGAATAACTGGGCGCCGAGATTGATCCAAAAGACCAGGCCAATCACAACGGCAAAGAATCCGTAGATCTGGCTGGCGTGGTGCAACTCATGGCCGAGTAAGAAGCCACTGAGCGCCTGCAGGGTGGTCCACACAATGGCGCCGAGCGCCATTCCGGGCAGCAGCGTGCGCCACGGTGTGCCCGACGGGCTGAGCAGATGGAGCACTAAGAGGTACCCGCTGCAGTTGGCAAGGAACGCGGCGAGCAGGATCAAGAGGCGCGGAACCACCGAACTGCCCCCGAAGTACTGCGCTCCGACGGTTGACATCGACGCGGCGATGGAACTGAGCACCACAATGAAGCCGAGCGCGGCAATGAGTTGTAAGCCCTTCCATGTCCGCGGCCACAGTCCGCGTTCGGTGCCCTCACCCAACCGCCACATCCGATGCGTGGCGTGCTGCAGCGACGACGACACGCCGAGGGATCCCCAGAGCAGGCCCAGTGCGGAGGCCACCGTCGCGAAAATGTTGCCGTGCGTGATGGCGTGAATGTTCTCTTTGAGCTTGCCGCCAATGATCGGGAACTGAGCCAACGCTGAATTGACGATGTCGCTTTCGAGCTTTGTGCCGTGAAGGAACAACCCGGCGAACGTGAGCAGCAACAGGAGCAGGGGAAAAACGGAGAGGAATCCGTAAAAGGTGGTCAGCGCGGCCAGTTGGCCCCCGCGGTCCTCGCTGTAGCGCTTCAGCACTCCAAAGAAGACGCCGCTCACCGTGTGGCGACGCTGGAACCGGTCCAGAGCCTCGGTGATGCGCCGTATCAGCGCGGACACGATGACTAGAAGCTGTAGCTGAGGCGCTTAATGCCGTTGATGAAGTTGGAGCGCAACTGATCGGGCGTGCTCGTCGCAGAAATTGTCGGGTGGCGGCGCAGCAGATCGCGCAGCATCACCGTCATTTCTCGACGCGCGAGGTGAGCGCCCAGACAGAAATGTGGTCCAGGTGCGCCAAAACCGAAGTGGTCATTGGGTTGACGATCAACGTCAAAGGTGTACGGGTTGGTGAACACCTTCTCGTCGCGGTTCGCCGAGTTGTAAAAGAGAATGACCTTGTCGCCGGCCGCCAACTCGACCCCCGACAAGGTGAAGGGAGCATTAAGGGTCCGGCGCATCCAAATCACCGGAGACGCCCACCGCACAATTTCGTCAATGGCCGTCTTGGCGTGCGCGTCAAAGTCGTCAATGAGCAACTGCTTTTGATCCGGATACTCCGTCAGTGTGTGTAGTGCGTGCGCCAGCGCCGTGCGCGTGGTCTCGTTACCCGCAGTCACCAGCAGGATGAAGAACGACGACAGCTCTTGAGGGGTGAGTCGACCATCTTCAGTTTCGGCGTGCACGAGGGCGCTCGTGATGTCGTCGGACGGATTGTCAAGTCGGTGCTTGCCGATCTCCTCCATGATGCCGGTGAGTGTCATGCCCGCATTGATGAAGGCCATGATCGGGTCGACGTCGGCCGGCATGATGTCCGGATCGCCGTTGCTCAAGATGATGTTGGACGCCTGCAGAACGGTGTCGTACTCACTCGGCGGAACGCCCATCATGTCGCAGATGATCTGCAACGGAAATGGGGCGGCGATGTCATTGATGAAGTCGCCGGTGCCGCTGGCTTCGGCTTTGTCGACGATCTGAATTGCCAACTTCTCGATCGAGTCTTCGACCGCCTTGACGTTGCGAGGATTAAAGGCGTTGGACACGATTCGCCGGAGCCGAGCGTGCTTCGGATTGTCCGTCGAAATCATCCCGTTGAAGTACTCGATCATCTCTTGAGGCATGTCGATGAGTGACGTGGCGCCCGGTCCCGACGTAAACACCTCGGGGTGTCGGCTTGCCGTGGAGATATCGGCGTGGGCGGTCAGCGCGTAGTAGTGATCGCCCTCAGGAATCGCGATGGCGGATCCTTCAATCTGCGCGATCTCAAAGCGCGCAATGGGCTGTTCGGCGCGCAGCGTGACGAAGGCCCGCTCGCGTTCCGCCCACGGCTTTTCCCAAAAGGTCATATCGGAGAGATCGACTTGATTGAGCGGCAACGGAGTGGGCGTGTCCATGCGCCGATCGTAGTGAGGGTCTCGTCCCGTCACGAACGGGCAATTGACCGGCAGACTGGAGCCGTGACCGAGGTGCTGACCGACGCCGAGCGTCGAACTCGCTTGAACGCGTTGACCTCGCTGATCGATCTCATGCGCCCCTCCGTGCAGGCCGACGGAGGCGATTTGGTTCTCGTGCGCGCCGACGTCGAGACCGGTGTTGTCGAGGTCCAACTGCAGGGTGCCTGTTCCAGCTGTGCCATTTCGTCATCAACGCTTCAGGGCGGCGTGACGCGGATCTTGACGGACCGGCTGCCCTGGATCACTGAAGTGCAAGGTGGAGTCGACGACGAGATCGACTTCGAGTCGTCATCGGCGTTGGGCACCGGCGGCTACATCCCTCGCTACCGCGAGATCTGAGAACGTCCGCGCAGTTCGAGACGTCGCTGTGCGCGCTATTATTTAGTTAGGGTAAGTAATGGAATCGCCAGTGATCTCCGATACCGCCGCGCGACTGCGCCGAGCGGTGACGCGTCTGAATCGTCGGCTGCGCCAATCCGCCCTGGGTGGCGTGTCACCGGCCCAAGCCGAAATGCTTGCCACCATCGAGGTGCTCGACTCTCCGACCCTCGGTGAACTCGCTGTTCGTGAGCAGATTCAGCCGCCGTCGGTGACGCGATTGGTCCGCACCCTCGAGGAGGCCGGCTTGGTGGCGCTGAGCGATGATCGCGAGGACCGGCGCGTCACCCGCGTTTCGCTCACGGCCGCCGGCAAGCGTGAGCTGACCTCGATTCGCCGGCGAAAGACGGAATTTCTCGAAACCAAGATTCGCGCTCTGAGCAGTGCCGAACGTGCACGGGCCGACGAACTCGTCCAGTTGCTCGAGCACCTCTTGGACGAATCGTGAGCGCAGCCCGAGACGCATCGCGTCGCACGTTTGCGGCGCTGTCGATTCGTAACTATCGGCTCTACTTCATCGGCCAGGCAATCTCGAATTCGGGTACGTGGATGCAGTCCACCGCGCAGGGCTGGCTCGTACTGACCAAGACGCACGACTCGGCGCTCATGCTCGGCGTCACCGTGGCGCTGCAGCAGCTGCCGTTGCTGTTATTCATCTCCTACGGCGGCGTGATTGCCGATCGCGGCGACAAGCAGCGGATCTTGTACGTCACGCAGAGCGCGTCCGCAGTCTTGGCGCTGGTACTCGGCCTCTTAGTTTCAACGGGAGCAGATCCCATCGGGGCGATCTTCGTGCTGGCGTTCCTACTCGGCATGGTCAATCTCTTTGACAACCCCGCCCGCCAAGCATTTATTCAGGAGATGGTGGGTCGAGAACTCATCGCGAACGCCGTCAGCCTCAATAGCGCTCTCATGAACGGCGGCCGGCTCTTTGGTCCCCTCGCGGCCGGGGCGTTCATCACCTCACTCGGTATCGCCGCCTGTTTCTATGTCAACGCGGCGTCCTTCGCCACCTTGATCGTGGCCCTCTTGTTGATGCAGCGGTCCGAGCTTCTGCCGATACGCACCGTGCCTCGCGAACGCGGCCAGTTGATGATGGGTGTGCGCTACGTGCGGTCACAGCGCACATTGCGCGACGTGCTGATTGCGACCGCCATCGTCGGCACGTTCGCGTTCAACTTCACGGTCACCTTGCCGATCTTTTCGAAGACGACCTTTCACCAAGGCGGTCGCCACGCCCTGCCCTTCACCTTGATGATGGCGGCGATGGGTCTCGGGGCCATCTTTGGGGGCCTTTACGTCGCGCACCGTTCTCGTCCGACCATTCGACTGCTCACGGTGCTCGCCGGACTATTCGGGGCGTTTCTCACTGCGGTCGCCTTGTCGCCAACTCTCTGGTTGGCCATCACGCTCATGGTGCCGAGCGGCGCGGCGGGCATTGCGTTCGTCTCGACGGCCAACGCCTTGTTGCAGCTCAACTCCATCGAAGAGATGCGCGGGCGGGTGATGAGTCTGTACGCCGCTGCACTCATCGGCTCAACGCCAGTGGGCGCCCTCATCGTGTCGTTGATCATCGACGGATCCAACCCGAGAGTTGGGATCTTGACCGGATCGGTCCTGACCCTCGCCACCGGAGCGTGGCTATTTGCGGCGCTGCGCCGAGCCGCGCAAGCTGGACCAGCGGTGGCGACGGCTTAGGCCGAGACCTTCGGCTCCTTCGGCAATCCGAGCGCGCGCTCGCCGATGATGTTGCGCTGAATCTCCGCGGTGCCGCCCCAGATCGTTTCGGATCGCGAGAAGAAGAACGACGCCTGGAGATCTGACACTGGGTAGTCCGACCGACCTCGTCGCAGACCCGGCAAGATTCCGTCGGCGTCGCCCTTGCCCGTGAGCACCTGTGACTCGAGGCCGAGAATGTCCATTCCGAGTTCCATCGAACTGCGGTGCGCCTCGGACCAGAACATCTTGTTGCAGGCGCCAAGGAGGGCGGAGTTGTGGGTGCCGTTGATCGCGTCGGTCAACGAACGGTAACCGTTGACCTCCATGATCTTCACCTTCTGCCACGCGCGCACCAGGCGGTCGCGGTAGAGCAGATCGTCGCTCTTGCCGACGCGCTTGGCGTCTTTGACCAGCTGCTCCCACTCCTTAAGGAACCGCCGGTATCCGGTGGTCGAACTTGATCCGCGCTCAAAGCCGAGCGTGGTCATTGCGACCTTCCAGCCATTGTTCACTCCGCCCACGACGTTTTCGCGCGGACAGCGAGCGTTGGTGAAGAACACTTCGTTGAATTCAGCGGAACCGTCTACCTGGGTGATCGGGCGAACTTCCACGCCAGGTTGGTGCATCGGCACGAGCAGATAACTAATGCCGGCGTGCTGGGGCGCTGATGGATCGGTGCGAGCGAGCAAGAAGACGTAGTCGGCGTACTGGGCCTGCGTCGTCCACACCTTTTGGCCGTTGATGACCCACTCGTCTCCGTCGAGCACAGCGGCGGTCTTCAGGCTCGCGAGGTCCGATCCGGAGTTGGGCTCGCTGAAGCCCTGGCACCAGGCGATCTTTCCTTCGAGGATTCCCGGGAGGAACTCCTTTTTCTGCTCGTCAGTACCCCACTGCAAGATGGTCGGACCCACCAACGTGTCGCCGAAGAAATCGGCGCGCAGCGGTGCACCAGCGCGAGCAAACTCCTCGTTCATCACGACCTGCTCGAGCAGATTGAGACCCTTGCCGCCGAACTCCTTCGGCCAGCCTGCGCAGATCCACCCACCAGCGAACAGCTTCTTGGTCCAAGAGTCGTTGAACTCCTTGCGTTCGGCGTCAGACATCTTGAATCCGGGGGTAAACCAGCCCGTCGGGAGGTTCTGTTCGAGCCACTCGCGCACGACGACGCGGTACTCCTCGGCTTCCTGTGGGTACGTGAGATCCATGGCGTGGATCGTAGTCAGGGGACGAAATAGGGGATATCGCCAATTGGCCCAAGGCGAGCCGGTCTGGGAGAATGCGCGACTCACCCTTTGACGTTCGGAACTTTTGTGCCTCGCTCCCTTGCCACCACGATTCAAGAGACCAAAGAGTCGTGGCGGCGCTCGGACGAGATCGTTATTCCGGACCGCATCGCGCCGGCTCCGCCGCGCGACGGCGGATATCGCGTGGCCTTCCTCATCTATCGCGGAAACCCCCGCTGCGGCGGCCAGGGTGTCTACACGCGCCATTTGACCCGCGAGCTCGTGAATCTGGGCCACAGCGTCGAGGTGTTCGCCGGACCTCCGTGGCCTGAACTCGACCCGGGGGTTGGCCTCACGCCAGTACGCGGACTTGATCTGTACCGCGACCCGGACCCGTTTCGGGTGCCGGCGCTGCACGAATTCACCTCGTGGGCGGACTGGACCGAGTTCCTCATCATGCTGTCGGCCGGCTTCGGCGAACCGCTGGCGTACTCCCGACGGATCCGCCAGATCCTCAACGCCCGCCGCGGCGAGTTCGATCTGATCCACGACAACCAGTGCCTCGGCACGGGCATTGCCCAACTCGCCCGCGACGGATGGCCGCTCCTTGAGACGTTGCACCACCCAATCACCGTCGACCGCTCCATAGCGCTGGATCACGCTGAATCTCCGTGGCGACGCTTTACGACCAAACGGTGGTTCGGATTCCTGCGCATGCAGGTGCGCGTCGCCCGCGAGCTTCCGGCGGTCCTTACCGTTTCGGCCAATTCGCGCATCGATATCAACGCTCAACTGCACGTGCCGCTTGATCGGCTGACCGTCGTGCCGGTTGGTGTTGATCACGAGGTGTTCAAGCCGTACGCAGACGTGAAGAAGCAAAAGGGCCACCTCATGGTGACGTCCTCGAGCGACGTGCCGATGAAGGGACTGGTGCCTCTCCTCGAGGCGATCGCCAAGTTGCGCGTCGAACGCGATATTGATCTCGTGGTCATTGGGCAGCCTCGACCAAAGGGCCGTGTCGCCAAGGCGCTCGAGCGTCTCGGGCTCGAGGACATCGTGCGCACGATCAGCGGAGTGAGCGACGAGGAGCTCGCTCGTATGTACAACGAGGCTGAAGTTGCCATTGTGCCAAGCCTCTATGAGGGATTCTCCCTGCCGGCCATTGAGGCGATGGCCTGCGGCGTACCGGTGGTCGCCACAACCGGTGGCGCCCTGCCCGAAGTTGTCGGTCAAGACGGCGAGACCGGTCTGCTCGTTGAGCCCAACAATCCCGACGCGCTCGTCGGCGCAATTCGTCGGTTGCTGGATGACGCGCCGCTGCGCGCCCGGCTCGGTGCGGCCGGACGAGAACGCGTGATGCAGCGCTTCACGTGGGAAGTGACCGCCCGCGGCACCGCGGCCTGTTACGACGCGATCTTGCGTCGCGAGCCGTTGCCCGTTTCAATGACCTTCGACTGATGCTGACAGCGGACTACGACCGACTGGGACTAGAGCCGGGCGACTCGATCCTCGACCTCGGGTGTGGATTCGGACGACACGCCTATGAGGCGGCCCGTCGTGGTGCGCGCGTCATTGCACTTGACGCCGGACGCGACGAAGTCGAGGGCGTTCTTGGCACCTTCGTCGCAATGCACGAGGCCGGTGAGTTGCAGACAGCCACCTCGAAGGTCGGTGTGATTCAGGGCGACGCGCTCCACCTGCCGTTCGGCGATGGAACCTTCGATCACGTGATCTGTAGCGAGGTCATGGAACACATCCCCGACGATCGAGCGGCGATGGCCGAACTGACCAGAGTGTTGCGGGTGGGCGGCACCATGGCGATCACGGTGCCCCGGTTCTTTCCCGAGCTCGTGAACTGGGCGCTCAGTGACGAGTACCACATGGTTGAAGGCGGCCACGTGCGGATCTATCGCCGCTCGGTGATCGAGTCGCGACTGCGCGCCGTTGGACTTGAGGTGCTGGGTCACCACTACGCGCACGGCTTGCACTCGCCGTACTGGTGGCTGAAGTGCTTGGTCGGTACGACCAACGATCAGCACTGGGCAGTAAAGCAGTACCACCGACTGCTGGTGTGGGACATCGTGAAGGCGCCGCGCACGACTTGGTGGGCCGAAAAGGTGCTCGCACCGTTAATGGGCAAGTCGATTGTCTTTTATTTGAAGAAGGCCGCGTGACCAGCTCCATCGATCTCGTTGCGGGCATCCCCGGAATTCTCACCGCCGAGCAAGTGTCGCTCACTGCTCAATCGATTCTCGACCTGCAGCGACGCAGCGGACAGATTCCGTGGTGGCAGGGCGGACACGCCGATGCGTGGAACCACGTGGAGTGCGCCATGGCACTCACCGCCACCGGTCACTTTGATGCCGCGCGCGCCGCGTACCGATGGGTTGCTGACACCCAACTCGGCGATGGCAGTTGGTTCAACTACTACCTCGGCGACTCGGTGAAGGACGCGCGCATCGATACCAACGTCTGCGCTTACGTGGCCGCTGGTCTGTACCACTACCTCTTGATCACGAACGATGAGGTGTTCGTTGCATCAATGTGGCCGGTTCTCGAGCGCGCCTTGACCTTTGTGCTGCGCTGGCAGTTGGCGGATGGAACCATCCGCTGGTCGCTCGATGTGACCGGGCGCCCCGAGGGCTACGCCTTGCTCACCGGCAGCTCGTCGATTCTTCACTCGCTGCGCTGCGCGGTGGCACTCGGCGAGCGGCTCGGTCACGTGCGCCCGGAATGGGAGTTGGCCGCGGGCCGGTTGGCGCACGCGGTGGCGCATCACCGCGGGGCGTTCGCACCCAAGAACGAATTCGCGATGGACTGGTACTACCCGATTCTCTCGGGTGCGCTGAGCACCGATGCGGCGCGCCAGCGAATTCGCAACGGTCTTGAGACTCACGTGATGCCCGGTCACGGCGTTCGATGTGTCTCGACAAACGATTGGGTGACCGCCGCCGAGACCGCCGAATGCGTCATTGCATTTGATGCAATCGGTCTGACGAGTGAAGCGCTTGATCTCTTCGCGCTCGCCCAGCGCCACCGCCGCGAGGACGGCAGTTATTTCACCGGCTACGCGTACCCGGAAGCTCGAACATTTCCGGACGATGAAACGACGTCATACACCGCGGCAGCGATCATCCTCGCGGGCGACGCACTGACAAGCGCGACTCCCGCGGCCGGCCTCTTTCGCGACGACGCGTTGCCCGCAATCGTGGAACTGGCCGAACCGGGATGTCTGATTGGGCTCAGCGACCAGTGCGGACGTCCGTAGCGACTGACGTACCTTTGCCGAGTCGTCTGGTGGCCGTCACGAAGGCGCAGTGAGCGCACGCAGCGACCCAACCGCGCCGATCTCGCGATAAGACCCTGACGCCAACGCGTCGCAATAGATCTCGTAGGGCGGGCGTCCGCCGTCGGCGGGATCAGCGAAGACATCATGAATTAACAGCAGGCCGCCAGGGACCAACTTGGGCGTCCACGCCCGATAGTCCGCCCACGCGACGTCGTGGCCGTGCCCGCCGTCAATAAAGAGCAGGTCGAGGGGCTGGGCGAAGTGCGACGCGATCACTGTGGACTCGCCGACGAGTCCCACCACCGTTGACTCCAAGGATCCGCGAGCAATCGTTCGTTGCCAGTGCGGCAACGTGTTGAGACGTCCGTCATTTACATCCACCAGCTCAGCGTCAAAGTGCTCCCACCCGGCCTGGTTCTCCTCACTGCCGTGATGGTGATCCAAGGAGTACAGAACCGAGTCGGTCGCTTCGGCGGCAGCGCCCAAGTACGCGGCGGATTTGCCGCACCACGCCCCAATTTCGAGCCACGTTCCTCGTGGGCGATTGCGGCCGGCCGTTAGCGCAAATTGGTAGAGCGCAGCCCCTTCGTCATCGGGCATGAACCCCTTCGTCTGACGCGCTAGTTCGAACAGCTCGTCGCGGCGACTCACGTCGCGAGTCCGACGAACGTCCAGATCGCGAGGCCGAGGAAGACTAGTCCTCCGATCAGTCGAATCTTGGCTAGGGGCAACCAACGAACGAGCGCCTGACCGGCGAACGCACCGAGCGCGGCCACGGCGACCAACGCGAGTGACGATGCGGCGAAGACGCCGAGTGGTTGATGAGTTCTTGCGACAAGGTTGGCCGCTTGGATCTGCGTGAGGTCGCCGAACTCACCCACAAAAATGACGGTGAACGCCGTCACGGCTTCGCGCCACTTGGTGGCGCGCACTTCGGCCGAACCCTCCTTTTCGCCGACCTCCTCTTCATGGCGCTCCGGCACCAGCAACAAGTACGCCGCGCCAGCCAAAAAGAGCGCACCGACGACTGCGTCCTTCGCCGTGTGGGGCAGCTTGGTGAGCAGTCCTCCGGCCACCGCCGCGATGCCCATGTGCACCACGAAGCCGACTGACGCGCCCAGGAACACCATGGACGCGCGAGCGCGCGCCGACATGACGATCGTGGCGATCATCGTCTTATCGGGAAGCTCCAGGACGAAGATCAGTCCGAACACCCCCGCCAGGGCGGCGAAGGACACGGGTTAGATCTGGCGGCGGATTGCGTCGGTGAAGTCGAGACCGACTCGCATCCGCTCGAACAGCTGTTCTAAGCGGCGCTCTTCACCGGCGATCGGGTGAGCGCGGTGGAATGCCTCAACCTCGGCCGCGAACGCCCGATCAGTGATGTAGTTCGGGATTCCGGTCACTGTGCGCAACAAGAGATTGCCGGAGAACTTGGTCACGGCTTCGTCCCACTGAGCGGTGAGGAAGCGCCAGACCGCGGGTCCGCTGACGCGGTTGCGTCCGAGCAGTCCCAGCACGATCGGACCGTCTTGGCCGCGGAACTCGCTAAAGCACTTTTCGGCGGCGTCGAGAGCGACAGTCTCATCGGGGAAGTCCGCGAGACCCCACTGGTAGCGCTGCATCTCTTGGGGAGTTGACGCCGCGCGGAACCGTGCGAGGAAGGTCTCGTAGTCACCTTCGTGGTTGGTGCTCGCCACCACCCGCAACACGGCACGCGCCGTATCGCCGTCGAGGTCCGCGCTGTCAAAGCGCCGACGAGCCTCGTCGCGCACGGCGGCGACGCCGCCGATGGTGCCGAGCATGTCGATCGCCACGGAACGAACTTGGCGCGCGAGCTCGCTCTCGTCTGACTTGGCGCCAAATCCCAGTCGATCAAACTGGGGTTGGAATATCTCGCGCACGAGTGCAGCGAGACGAGGGCGCTGGTCATCGCGCACCGCGCGGTTCACCGTGTCGAACGCCAACGCGAGGGTCTGCCACGTCGCCGGCTCGTCCTGGTTCCCGAGCGCGCGCGCGACCGCGAGGAAGTCCTCCCAGGTGATCTGGGACGCAAACAGTTCGGCCCAGCTATCGGCGACGAGCGTGTTGCGCTCGAGTTCATCGAGGCGCTCCAAGTTGCTCGTCAGCGACAGCAACTCGCGGCTGCCGTAGCGAGTGCGAAAGACGCCCCAGCCACCAGCGTTGACGACCATCGGTCCGTCGGCCACGAGCGTCTCACTCGCGGCCCCCAGCAACCGCCGCGTCAGCGGTCCGCCGTTGGCCGAGCGGGTGAGCACGGGCATCATCCACGTCGTGCCGATAGCGCTGTCGACGGTGCGCGTCGCGGCGTAACTGAACGGGGATTGGCTCAGTTGGCCGTCGGCGTAGGTGACGAGCGGGTGACCGCCCTGCAAGATGAACGAGTTCATCAGTTCGCGCACCGGCTGGCCGCTGGCTGACTCCAGTGCGTCCCACAGGTCGGTCGTCACCGTGTTCGCGTAGCTGTGTTCCTTCAGATAGCGACGGATGCCGTCGCGAAACACTTCGGGTCCGATGTACTGCTCGAGCATGCGCAAGACCGCACAACCTTTTTCGTACGTGAGCGCGTCGAACATCCCATTCATATCGGTGGGGGCCACGACCTCGTACTCAATGGGCCGAGTGGCGTGCAGACCGTCGATCTGTAGCGCCTGGTCTCGCAAGGGCGCGAAGCTCAGCCACTTCTTCCACTGCGGGCGGTAGTGCTCCACGCAGAGCGTCTCCATGAACGTGGCGAACGCCTCGTTTAGCCAGATGCCTTCCCACCACTGCATCGTGACGAGGTCCCCGAACCACATGTGGGCGATCTCGTGGGCCACAACATCAGCCACGCGCTCGAGTTCGGCGAGTGACGCGCTTTGGGGGTCGACGAGCAGGGCGGACTCGCGAAAGGTCACGCACCCGAGGTTCTCCATCGCACCGAAGGCGAAGTCGGGCACCGCGACCAGGTCGAGCTTGTCTCCGGGGTACGGGATGTCGAAGTAGTCGCTGAAGAAGCTGAGCGCGAACTCGCCGGCGGACAGCGCATAGTCCGCGAGGTGCAATTTGCCCTTGGGCACGACGACGCGCAGCGGTGTCCCGCGCACGTCGAGTGCGACAGTCTCTTGGAACGGCCCGACGACGAATGCGACCAGGTACGTCGACATCTTCATTGTGCGTCCGAAGACCACTTTGCGAGTCCCATCGCCGTTCGGCGTCTCGCTCACAATCGGCGAGTTGGAGTACGCCGCGAGGTTCGCAGGCACGTTGAGCGTGACGTCGAAGGTCGCCTTGAAGGTCGGCTCGTCCCAGCAGGGGAATGCCCGGCGCGCGTCGGTCGCCTCGAACTGCGTGGTGGCAATCCACTGAGTGACGCCGTCGTCGTCTTTGTAGCTCGAGCGGTAAAAGCCGACGAGCTTGTCAGTCAGCTCGCCTCGGTACTTGATTTCCAGCGTCGCGGGCCCGAGCGGCAGCGCCGGCGAGAACGAGATCGTCGCTCGTTCGTAGGTGGTGTCGAGCTCGGCCGTCGCCGAACGCGCCACGCCGTCAGCACCGGTGACCGTGATCGCTTCGAGGTTCAAATCGACCGAGTTGAACTGGATCGTCGACGTCGCCGCGGTGACGTCGAGGGCGACGGTCACGCGACCTTCAAAACTCGCCGCGTCGATGTTCGGGGTGAGCTCGAGTCGGTAATTGGACGGCGCGACGTTGGTCGGCAGCCGATACGGATTAGTGCTGTCAGTCATGGCGCGAAGGCTACCGTCGCGCCGCGCGTTGCTCTCAGCTGGTGACGCTTTGTAGCTGCGCGGTCAACGTGGGACGGATGCGATTCGCGAACGCGACGCCGATGTCCATGCGCTCAAGACCCTGTTCAACGGTGCGCTGGCCCGCGGGTACCGGGTGAGCAGTGTGGAACGCCCGGATCTCTTCGGCCAACTTCGCGTCATTGATCAATGCGGCGATGCCGCCGCCGACGCGAGCCACCGTGCCGGTGGGGAATCGCGCAATCGCTTCGTCGTAGCGCGTTGTGTAGTGCCGCCAGATGCTTGCACCTGTCACCCGGTTACGGATCATGAACGCGATGAGGAACGGCGCATCTTGGTTGCGAATGTCGGTGAAGCATCGTTCGAACAGCTTTAACTGCTTTTCGGGGTCCGGGTTTGCCGCCATCGAGAACAGGTACGCCTGCTCCTCTTGAGGCGTGGGCGCAGAAACGCGCCGGTCCTCAAACAGCTTGTCGTCGCCGTCGCGGTCCTGCATTGCGGTGATGTTGAGGATCGCCGCGGCAAGATCGCCCACCACTTCATTGGCGTCAAAACGTCGCAGCGCCTCTTCGATCACTGCGGCGTCCTGACCGATCGTGCCCAACAGGTCGATCACGGTGCCACGCAACTGTCCGGCCTGCTCGCTCTCGCCGGGTGTGGGCGTCCAGGTCAGTCGCGCGAGTTGCGGCGCGAGCAGGTGTCGCGTCGCCGCGGCTAGCGCCACGCGTCCTTCGTCGTCCACGATGCGGTCAAGCGTGGTGAGTGCCTGGGCGATCACGGTCCACGCCGACGGCTCGTCGAGGTCGCCGAGACCGCGCGCGAGGCTGAAGGTGTCGGCGAGCTCACTGCGGCCCACCATGATGGCGGCCCAGGTGTCCGAGAACATCTGCGCGCGCTCCACCTCGTCGAGTTCACCGAGGCGCTCAGCAATCGCCGCGAGTTCGGCGGCGCCGTACGCGGTCCGATAAAAGCCGGTGGAACCAGCGTTCACAATCGTGACACCGTCGGTTGAGATGCGGCCACCGTCACTGGTCAGCACTTGGCGCTGCACCCCGGATGATCCAAGAGTGCGGGTTAAAACCGGGACCTGCCAGTCGTGGCCGATATTGCTCTCGCCGGTGGCTTCGAGGTAGCTAAAAGGGACCTGGGAGAGCTGACCGTCGCGCAACGTCACGAGCGGGAAGCCGCCCTGGAGGATCCAGGTGTTCATGATGTCGCCGACGGGTTGCTTGGACGCCTCTTCGAGCGCGGCCCACAGATCGGCGGTGACGGTGTTGCCGTACGCGTGCTTCTTCAGATACAAGCGAATGCCGTTGCGGAAGGTCTCCGCTCCGAGATACTGCTCGATCATGCGCAGCACGGAGCAGCCCTTCACGTAGGTCAGCACGTCGAACATCCCGCGACAGTCGTTCGGACTGACGACTTCGTACTCAATGGGACGCGTGGAGTGCAGCGCGTCGACGGCGAAGGCCAGGTCACGCTGGGGGTTGAAGCCCACCCACTTCTTCCACTGGGGACGGAACGCGTCGGTGCACAGAGACTCCATGAAGGTGGCGAATGCTTCATTCAGCCAGATGCCCTCCCACCAGTCCATCGTCACGAGGTCGCCGAACCACATGTGGGCGGTCTCGTGATTGATCACGAGCGCGACGCGCTCGATCTCGGCGAAGCTCGCGCGATCGGGATCGATCAGCAGATCGGTTTCGCGGAACGTGACGAGCCCGAGGTTCTCCATCGCGCCGGCGGCGAAGTCGGGAATCGCGATGCAGTCAAATTTGTCGCCGGGGTAGGGGATCGCGAAGTAGTCCGCGAACCACGCCAGCGCGAACTCGGCGACCTCTTGGGCGTAGCGCGCGAGGTGGCCCTTGCCGAGCGGGTAAATGACCCGCACCGGCGTGCCGCGCACGTCGGTGGGTGTGGAGGCTTCAAAGGGTCCAACGACAAAGGCGACGAGGTACGTCGACATCTTCATGGTGGGGGCGAACTCGACGAGGCGCTGACCGTTGCCGAGATCGGTGTTGTTGATCTCTTTGGAGTTAGAAAACGCCGCGAGGTGGCTCGGAATCGTGAGGCTCACTTGGTAGGTGGCCTTAAAGCTCGGCTCGTCCCAACAGGGAAACGCTCGTCGCGCGTCAGTGGACTCGAATTGCGTGGTGGCGATGGTGTGCTGGGTGCCGGCATCATCGGTGTACACCGAGCGATAAAAGCCGTGCAGGTTGTCGTTCAAGATGCCCGTAAAGGCAATCTCAATGACGCCCGGGCCGGTGGGCAGCACCGAGTCGAAGGCGAACGTCGCTGTTTCGTACTCTTCGTTGAGCGTCGGTGCCGAGGACTGCACCGTGACGTCATTGATCGTGACGGTGGCGGCCCCGAGTTCCAGTTCGATGGCGTTGACAGTGAATTCGCGGACTGGATCGACGAAGTCAGCGTCAATCTCCACGCGACCCGCGAAGGTCGCAGCGCCAAGGTCCGGAGTGAGAAAGATGCGGTAGGAGGTCGGCACGACCGTGGCCGCAAGTCGGTACGGATTCTTCGTTGTTGTCATGGCTGACCACTGTAGAACGAAGGCGCAATCGCCTACCCTGTCGCCGTGAGCGACCAGAGCACGCCGGTCTCGCTGCGTGCCAAGCCCGCCCCGGGTCGCCTGGCGGTAACCGGCATCGGCAATGCACTGCTCGACGTGATCAGCCGCGACCACGATGACGTGCACGCCACACTCGGCTTCGTCAAAGGATCGATGGGTCTCATCGATCACGACCGCGCGCACGAGGTGTACGCCGCGATGGGTCCAACGGTTCAGGTCTCGGGCGGCAGCGCCGCCAACACGATCGCGGGCGTCGCCTCACTCGGTGGGTCAGCGGGCTACATCGGCAAGATCGGCGACGACGAGTTCGGCGAGATTTTTCGCCATGATCTGCGCACTCTCGGCGTCGAACTCGATCTCGCCGTGGCCGACAACCACGAAGGAATGACCGGTCGGTGTCACGTCTTTGTCTCCGATGACGCGGAGCGCACGATGGCCACGTATCTCGGCGCCGCCAATCAACTCACGATCAACGACGTCAATGACGCACTCATCGCGCGCAGCGAAATCGTCTACATCGAGGGGTACCTGTTCGACCTCCCGCCCGCCAAAGACGCGGTGCGTCACGTGGTGGAGATCGCCCACGAGCACGATGCGCTCGTGGCGCTCTCGCTCTCTGATCTTTTCTGTGTCGAACGGCACCGTCGTGACTTCCTCGATCTCATTACCAACGACGTCGACGTTCTGCTCGCGAACGAGGGCGAGGCGTTGTCACTGTTTGAGACTGACGACCTCGATCGCGCATTCGACATGCTTGAAGAACTCGGTGTTCTCGCCGTCGTCACGGTCGGCGCTCGCGGTGCGCGCGTGTCAACGGTTCACGGAGTGGTTGACATTCCCGCGTCGCCGGTCGATGAGGTCGTGGATCAAAATGGCGCGGGAGATCTGTTCGCTGCGGGATTCCTCTACGGCCTCGCTATCGGTGCGGATCCCGTGGAAGCAGCGCAGCTCGGATCGCTGTGCGCGGGCGAGGTGATCTCTCACCTCGGTGCTCGTCCCGAAGAGGATCTCGAAGTGATTGCGAGCGCCGCGGGCTTGCTTTAGGTCGTGGCGCGGTTAACGCGCGAGGAGCGAGCGAAGTTCAATCATCTCGTAGAACATCTCGGCACCCTCGGCCTTCAGTTCGTCGGCGTCGGTGACGCTCGATCCGTAACCAAAGACGTGCATGCCCGCGGCGAGCGCGCCCCTGACTCCCGACACGCTGTCCTCAATCACTACGCACTGCGAGGTCGGCACATTGAGGACCGCCGCCGCGTGCAAGAACACATCAGGCGCCGGTTTGGGTGCACCAAGATCGTGGGCGCTAAAGGCTCGTCCGGCGAATCGGTCCCACAGTCCAACTGTGCTGAGACTGTGTTCGATCATCGCGGCACGCGAATTGGACGCGACGCAGAACGGCATCACGAGCGAGTCGAGCACGTCGTCAATTCCCTTGACGGGCTGAAGTTCGCGCGACACCGCATCGCGAAACGGGAGTTCGAACTCTCTCTCCCACTCGACCGTTCGACCAATGACTGCGGACACCTCGGCGCACATGTCGTACGCGGAACGACCTACGAAGCGTCGCGCCACCTCCTCGGGCGTCATGGGCCAACCAATTGCGGTCAGGATCTCGCTCTCCACGCGGATCGCTAACCGTTCGGTGTCGACCAGAACGCCGTCGCAGTCAAAGATCACCAATCCGATGGGTGACGGCGCGCTCACAGTCCCGCCGCGTCGAGTTGACGGTCGAGCTCGCGCGTACGCACCGTTTCGGCACGCACCCAACTGACCGCGACTGGAATCAGCGCCAGCAACATGAGGGCGTCACCGCCGATCCACATGATGGCGCCACCTAAGTGGACGTTGTCCAAGATGTAGTGCGGCGAAGCGTTCGGCATCATCGCGCGGTACTGCGGAAACGGATTGCGCGTTTCCATGGCCAACGCCAGTCCCGTGAAGGTGTCCACCGGCACCGCCGCCATGACGTAGACGAGTCGCAGTCCGGGATTGATCGAATCGCGGCCATTGGCGCCGAACGCGTGGCGAAAAAAGAGATACCCCACGATCAAAAAGGCGATCTGCTCGCTGTGGTGCACCCACTCGTGGCGCAGCATCGTGTCAAAGAGACCCGTGAGGTGTGTCGCAGGAATAAAGACGGCGTAGAGCGCGAAAGCCACCAAGGGGTGAAACGCCATTTGCGCCACGCGACTCGAGAGCGCGCGGCACAGTCGCACCGATCCGCTCTGTACGGCGAGCTCGATGGGGGCGGCGACCGCAAAAAGCGGGGCAGCCACCATGATCAGCCCGAGGTGCTCAATCATGTGGTCGCTGAACAGCGTCATGTCGTAGACGCCGATCACCGACTCAGTGACCAAAAAGGTCAGGATGAGTCCGACGGCGAAACAGATCGATCGGTATCTCGGCCACGCATCGGTGCGCTGCACCCCGAGCCAGTAAAGAGCGGCCGCCGCACCGAGCAGCAGGAGGGGAACCCAACTCACGTGCCACTGATTGAGGTGGTGCCACGAGAACGGTGACACCGGCACCATCACGCGGTCAGTGTACGAGCGGACTTCAAAATCGTTATGTGTCGTCGGTAGGGTGACGCCGTGAAGTCGCGCTGGTTCTCGTGGCGCGCCATGGCGCTTCATTTGGCGGCTCTCGGGTGGATCGCGGGATGCAGCACCGCCGCGTGGTGGCAGATCAGCCGCGCGACTGACGGCAACTCGATCAGTTGGGTGTACGCCGTCGAATGGCCGGTGTTCGCCGTGGCGGGCGTCTTTGGCTGGTGGTCATTTCTGCACGCCGACGCGGTCTCTGACGAGCAGCGCGCCGAGCGCCGAGCGTTCGAGGAACAGATGCGATCCGAGGCGCGTATCGCGCGACAGGTCGATCACGACGAGGACGATCCGACGCTGCGGGCCTACAACGACCACCTCGAGGCGATCGGCGCACAGCCGAAGCGCCGACTGTTCGGACATTGATCGTGAGCTCTGAAGAGACGATGTCACGTGGCCCGATAGACCGATTCAACCGCTGGGTGTGGTTTCGCGGGTACCGGTGGATGGCGTTTATTACCGGCACCACGCTGCTCATCCTCACGGTCGTGTTCATCTTGCACAAGACATTGAGTGACTCGGCGTGGACGAGCTCACATCTCGACATCCTTGATCGGATCGTCGGCCTCGCTCACGGCGTCGTGCTCTATCCGATCTACCTCATTACGTGCGTGGCGTTGGCGCGTCTCGCCCGCCTCACGCTCTGGTCGTTGATCGCCATGTTGCTCGCGGGCTTTGTGCCGGGACTGGCGTTTGTGATGGAGTCAATCGTGGCGCGTCGACTCGCCAACGTTTCGTATCCCGGCGATCACCTCGAGGGGGCACAGTGAAGGACAACCCCTGGCTCGAACGACGGATCGTCGCCTTCGCGCACCAAGGCGGAAGTTTTGAGGGTCCCTCGAGCACGCTGTGGGCAATTGAGCGCGCCCTCGCCACGGGAGCGACCGCCATCGAGCTCGACGTGCACGCGACGAAGGATCGCCAGATCGTCGTCTGTCACGACGAGAGCGTTGATCGCACGACGAACAGTCGCGGAGAGATCAAGGATTTCACGCTCGCGCAGATTCGAGAGATGGACAACGCATATTGGTGGATTGAGGGCGACGCGGTGACGCCAGACCGTCCCGCTGACGAGTACCAACTCCGCGGACGTGCTCCCGCGGATCGCTCACTCGGCATCGCCACGCTTGAGGAGATCGCCGTCGCATTTCCCGGGGTTCCGCTGAACCTCGACATCAAGCGCACTGCGCCCGAGGTCGAACCGTACGAGCAACTACTCGCCGACGAGCTGCGTCGCTTAGGGCGAACCAACTCGGTGATCGTGGCCTCGTTTTCAGATGCGGCCATTCAGGCGTTCCGAGCGATTGCCCCCGAAGTGCTGACCAGTGCCGCTACCGCCGAGACGGCGTCGTTTTACTTCGCCACTCGTGATCACCTCGCCTTGCCCGAGTTGCCGATCTGCGCGTTTCAGGTCCCGGCCAGTTTCGGCGACATCACCGTGGTGGACGAGGCGTTCGTCGCAGCGGCCCACGGCGCGGGAATCGCGGTGCACGTATGGACCATCAACGACGTGGACGAGATGGCTCGATTAGTTGAGCTCAACATCGACGGGATCATCACGGACACGCCCACGCCGCTGGTGAGACTGCTGAAGGATCGTGGTCTGGCCTGGGACGGCCGACTCGAGGCTTAGCCGCGCCCCGCGTTGGGCTTGCGGCCGTGGTTGGCCTTTTTCTTGGCGCGCAGTTTGCGCTTCACGGTGCGCTTGGACATGGGTGACAATGTTACTGGTCGCTGAGGCGACCTCACACCGGGAGGTGATGTGGAGTCCGGTTGGCTGTTGCGCGATGGCGAAGTGATCGCGTCAACGACACGACCCTCAGGATGGCGGCGCGTGCTGGTGCGACCGTCGCACTTTGTGTCTGACGTTGGAGCGATCGTTGTGACGGGGCCGTCAGTTGCGGTGGGTACTGCGCTCGCCCGACTCGGCGACGCTGGTCGGTTACGGCGAGTCGCCGCCCCTGGACTGCACGTGGTTGGCTACGGGCGCCATGCCGTGGCGCTTCGACCCGAAGTCGCCGCCAAACTCCGCCCGGGTGATGAGCTGGAACTGCGACTCGCGTCGTGAGCGGACAACTCGTCGTCGTCGCGACGCCGATCGGCAACCTCGGCGACCTGACCGTTCGAGCCGAACAAACGTTGCGCGACGCCGATCTCATCTGTTGTGAGGACACTCGCCGCACCCGTCAGTTGCTCTCGGCCAAGCAGATTCCCGCGGCCGGTCGACTGATTGCGCTGCACGAGCACAACGAGGCCCACGTCGCCGAGCGGGTGGTCGAAGTGATTGCGCGCGGGGGAACGGTCGCGCTCGTGAGCGACGCCGGCACGCCGGGGATCTCCGATCCCGGGCAGCGAACGGTGAATGAAGTCTTGGCTCAAGGTCTCACCGTCACCACGACGCCCGGTCCGTCCGCGGCCATTGCGGCGCTCACCGTGAGCGGCCTCGCGTCGGAGCGATTCGCTGTTGAAGGTTTCCTGCCACGAGCTCGCGGCGCGCGGGTCACTCGGTTGAAAGAACTACGCGACGAGCCACGCACGCTGGTTGTTTTTGAGTCCCCGCTGCGAGTCGTCGACACTCTGCGCGAGATGTCAGAGGTCTGGGGAGCGCGCGGCGCGGCGGTGGTGCGCGAGCTGACGAAAATACACGAGGAGATTGACCGCGGTGATGTCGGTGAACTTGCTGAGCGGTGGTCGAATCGTGAGATCAAGGGCGAGTGCGTCCTCGTGATCGAGGGCGCCGTTCCGCGCGGCGTCGATGACGCCACCGTGCGTCGCGCGATCGCTGATGAGCTCAACTCGGGCGCGAGCGTGCGTGACGCCGCCTCGCGAGTCTCAGATGAACTCGGCGTCGCACACCGACACGCGTACGACGTCGCACTGCAGATCCGGGAGAGTTAATAGGGGCGGTTCACTACCCTTGAAGGGTGGAGCGCTTCTATCTGACAACGCCCATCTACTACGTCACCGACGCCCCGCACGTCGGCACGGCGTACTGCACTGTCAACGCCGACGCCCTGGCGCGCTGGCACCGAATGGCGGGCTTTGACACCTTCTTTCTCACCGGGACCGACGAACATGGCCAAAAGGTGGCCGACTCGGCGGTGGAGCACGGCGTTACTCCGCGCGAATGGGCTAACACCAACGCCCAGCGATTCATCCAGGCCTGGGAGCGCCTCGATATCAGTTACGACGACTTCATTCGCACGACCGAGGACCGCCACGCCGAAACCGTTCAAAAGTTTTTAACCGCGATCTACGACAACGGCCACATCTATAAGGACGTCTACCGGGGTCCGTACTGCGTGGCGTGCGAGGACTACTACACGGTCGACGCACTGGTGAACGGCACCTGTCCGGTGCACCTCACCGCTGTCGTCGAGATGGAAGAAGAGAACTGGTTCTTTCGCCTGAGCGCGTTTCAGGACCAACTAATTGAGTACTACAAGACGCACCCAAAATTCACTCTGCCCGAGACCAAACGAAACGAAGCGCTGTCGTTTATCAAGGGTGGACTGCGCGACATCTCCATCACCCGGTCTTCAATTGACTGGGGCGTACGGGTGCCGTGGGACGAGAAACAGGTCTTCTACGTCTGGTACGACGCGCTCATCAACTACCTCACGGCGATTGACTTCGGGCGCGATGAGGCGCGCTTTACCCAGTGGTGGCCGGTGTCCAATCACCTCATTGGCAAAGAGATCATCCGGTTCCACTCGGTGTGGTGGCCAGCCATGTGTCTGGCCGCTGGACTAGAACCACCGCACCACGTGCAGGTCCACGGCTGGCTGCTGCTCGGGGGCCGCAAGCTCGGCAAGACCATGGCCAAAGAGGCGACGTCGATCACTGAGATTTCGCCGCTCACCCTCGCCGACGAGTACGGCGTCGACGCGCTGCGGTACTACCTGTTGCGCAACACGCCGCTCGGCACCGACGGGGAGTTCTCGACCGAGGCCATTGCGGATCGCTACAACAGCGACCTCGCCAACAACCTGGGCAACTTGGTGGCCCGAGTGACCACGATCGTGGCGACGAAACTTCAGGGCACCGCACCCTCGAGCCCACCAGTGAGCCAGCTCGATGACGCCGCGCGAACGGCTCATGAGAGTGCGGGGGCCGCGTGGGCCGAGTTCGCGCCACACCGCGCGCTCGAGGAGAGCTGGCGGCTGATCGGCGCGGCCAACGCCTTTCTCGAGAACCACGAACCGTGGAAGATGGAGCCCGGCGATGCGCTCGCCGCGGTGCTCGGTCAAGCCCTCGAGGCCATTCGGGTCGTCTCGATTCTGATCGCCCCCGCGATGCCGTCCACCTCCACTGAAATACGTCGCCGCATTGGCCTCGCACCACTCGCGGCGCACCACTCGTGGGAGAACGCTCTCACCGATCGGTACCAGGGGGGCGCCACGCTGGAAAAAGGCGCGCCGCTCTTTCCGAGGATCTCCGTCACGTCGTGAACGGCTGGACTGACGCGCACTGTCACCTTCAGGACCGCTTCGCACGCGACGGCGAAGTGGCTCCGGACGCCACGGACGCCTTGGCGCGCGCCGCGGCAGCTGGCGTCGATCGCGCCATTGTCATTGGCACCGATGAAGCGACCTCCCTTGAGGCACTGAGCTTGGCCGCATCGCAGAGCGGCCCGGTCGAGCTGTGGGCGACAGTGGGCCTGCACCCCCACGACGCCGCGACAGGTACCGCGGGGGTGGCGGCTGTGGCGCGAGCCGGAGGAGAGCGACTCGTCGGAATTGGCGAGTGTGGGCTCGACTACTACTACGAGCATTCGCCGCGCGAGGCGCAGCGCACCGCGTTCGCCGAGCAGATCCGCCTCGCCCACGAGCTCCAACTCGCGCTCGTCATTCACGCCCGCGACGCCTGGGACGACCTGTGGTCGATCCTGCGCAGCGAGGGAGTGCCCGACCGCACGGTGATCCACTGCTTCACTGGCGGTCCGGCCGAGGCGGAGGGCTGTCTCGCCTTGGGCTGCGACATTTCGGTGGCCGGGGTCGTGACCTTTAAGAACTCCGGCGAGTTGCGCGACGCCGTGCGGCTCACCCCGCTGGAGCGGTTACACGTGGAAACCGACAGTCCGTTTCTCGCGCCGGTGCCGTTTCGCGGTCGACCGAACGAGCCTGCTCATGTGGCGACAGTCGGAGAGTTCGTCGCCCAGCTGCGCGGTGAGGAACTGGACATTGTGCGACGGGCCACATCGGACAACTCCGCCTGGCTTTTCGGCCTTCCAAGAAAAACCGCCTGACAAGGTCTTTTCTAAAAGTTTTCTATCGATTGGCGCGACGGTTGCGTCTTTCCTAGCGTGGTTGTCCGGCGAGTCCCCGGTCTCGCCACGCGTCCCCGGAGAAGGGTGGAGATCTGAGGACCGACGCACACCGGGCGTTTCGACGCTGGTTGCCCATAGTCGCCTCGGTGGCGATGCTCGCTGTGCCCTTGAGCACCCTCGGGATCTCAAGCGGAGCGGCCGTGCACGTCACCTCGGGTCAGCAGTTGCTGGCCCAGCGCACCACGCCCTCGAGCGGACTGCGCACCTTGTTCGCCACGACCCCGGGTGGATTTGTCTCGGTCATCGCCCACGCCGCCACCCCGGCGCCCCGGATTGTTCACCAAGTGGTCACGGCGTCACGTCCGAGTACGCGCGTCGTGCGCCCGACGGTGCACCACACCGTTCGACCGGTGGTCGCGCCGAATAACCCCAGCCGGTTCCGCGTCGGGATTGCCACCTGGTACGCGTGGCACCCCGGCCAGTGCGCCACCAGCTACCGGCCGCACGGCACGCGCATTTGGGTGCGCGACCTCGCCACGAACAAGGTGATCAGCTGCCTCGTGACCGACACCCAGCCCTACAGCCCGACTCACGTCGTGGACCTCTCCCAGTACTCGTTCCGCCAGTTGGCCCCGCTCGGCCAGGGAGTGATCCGGGTCAAAGTCACCTGGTGACCCTCACTCGCTCGGCGCTGGTCGAGCTCATGCGACGTCACGGAGTCGCCCCGTCGCGGGCGCTCGGCCAGAACTTCGTGGTCGACGCCAACACCGTGCGCCGCATCGCGCGGCTGGCGGACATCGGTCCCGGCTCGCGTGTACTGGAGATCGGCCCCGGTCTCGGTTCGCTCACCTTGGCGTTGCTCGAAACCGGAGCTCAAGTGGACGCGATCGAGATCGATCGCCATCTGCTCGAGCCCTTGGCCGAGGTGCTCGCCGGCACCGGAGCGCGCGTGCATCACGCCGACGCGCTCAGCGCGGACTACGCCGCGATCCTCGGTGACGCACGTGACGTCATCGTGGTGGCGAATCTGCCTTACAACGTCGCGACACCAGTCGTGCTGCACCTGCTCGAAACGGTGCCGCAGGTGAGTCGGCTGCTCGTCATGGTGCAGCGCGAAGTGGCCGAGCGACTCGCGGCTATGCCGGGAGATGACGCCTACGGCATCCCCTCAATCCGGCTGGCCTACTTCGCCGACGCCGCCATTGTCGGCAAGGTGCCCGCAACGGTGTTCAGTCCCCGTCCCAAAGTCGAATCGGCATTGGTGGCAATCACCCGCCTGCCGCGCACGAGGATTCTCGCGAGTGAGGTCGACGAGTCCGCGCTCTTTGACGTTGTGCGCGAGGCGTTTGCGCACCGCCGCAAGATGTTACGGCGTTCACTTTCGGCGTGGGCTGATGAGTCGACGTTCGAGCGGGCGCGCGTCGCGGGAACCGCCCGGCCCGAAGAGCTTGGTCTCGAAGAGTTCGCCCGCTTGGCAGCTGCCAAGTGAGTACGCAGCGCGCCGACGCCAAGGTGACTCTTAGCTTGGCGATCACCGGTCAGCGCGAAGACGGTCTGCACACTCTGCGCAGCGAAATGGTGACCGTATCGCTGTCGGATTCGCTCGAGTTCGCGCCGGCCAAGAAGACTTCGATTACTTGGACGGGCACCTACGAACAGTCCGCGCCGAAGTCGCGCCACGACCTCGTGGCGACCGCCCTCGCCGGGGCCGGCGTGACGGCATCGGTCACGGTCACCAAGGAAATCCCGCTCAGCGCCGGTTTGGGTGGAGGGTCCGCCGACGCCGCGGCCGCACTGCGATGGGCGGGGTGCACGGACTTGGATCTCGCGGCGTCGATCGGATCTGATGTCCCGTTTTGTGTTGTCGGGGGCCGCGCCGACGTCAGCGGGGTGGGTGAAGAGATCACCACCTTGCCCTACGAGGAGCGCCGCTTAACGCTGGTGCTCGCGCCGTTCGGCGTCAGCACGGCGGCGTGCTACCGCGCGTACGACGAGGTGGGTAACGGCGGGGACGAACAGAACCACCTGCGAGTGGCCGCCGAAACCGTCGAGCCGCGGCTGCGGGCGCTGCGCGAGTGGATGGCCACCGAGTTCGCCCAGGCGGTCTACCTGTGCGGATCAGGCTCGACGCTGTTCGTGGACGGCCACGTGGTGCCTGAGCGTCAGGCGGTGCTGACGCCGATGGGCGAAGTGGTGGTGCTGGTCCCGGTTCTCACGACGCCTTCGGCGTCGTAGGGACTACTTGCCGGCGGCCCGGCGCTGCCAGCGGGTGCGCTTCAACATCTTCTTGTGCTTCTTCTTGCGCATGCGCTTGCGGCGCTTCTTAATTAGGGACCCCATGGCTCGGACGACGCTACTAGGTTCGAGAAAGGACGTGCCACAACGGAGGTCGTCGTGTCCTACGTGATCGATCACGTGCAACTCGCCATGCCCCCCTCAAGCGAGGCGACGGCTGACACCTTTTACGTCGAGTTGCTCGGTTTTCACGTGCTCGAGAAACCAGCGACTCTCGCCGCGCGTGGGGGACGGTGGTACGAGTCGGGCGTTACTCAAATCCATCTCGGGGTCGAACCGGAGTTCCGCGCGTCGGCCAAGGCGCACGTCGCATTGCGCGTCACGCACTTCGACCAGTTAAAAGAGACGCTCGCGGCGGCGGGTTCAAGAGTGCAAGACGATCACGAAATCGCCGACGTGGAACGTTTCTACACGTGGGACCCGTTCGGGAACCGCCTCGAGATCATCCGCGCCGCTTAACGCGCAGTCACGGTCTCTAAGAAGAGCGCTTGGCGCGGACAGCCCCGCACCGCGAGGTGCGCGGATCGCGACGCCTCGTCGCGGCTCGCAGAAAACGCGCGGTCGCTGATGATCGGATAGCCCCATTCGTCCAGTGAGACGAGCTCGGGCGCGAGTTCGGCGCAGTGCCCGAAGCCGTCGCACATGATCGGATCAACGCGCAGCACGAGCGAACTGCGACGGCGGCTCACTCCCACACCAACTCGTGCTCGAGTTCGAGTCGCGGCACGGTGGCAAAGCGCGATCGGCCCGCCCCCGAGCACGGACGTCCGTCCGCGTGCGCGGCAACGTCGTCACCGAAGACCTGCAGTGCCGAGTTGACCATGCGCACCACTCCGTCAGGGTGCCGGCAGGCGCCTCGACCGTTTATCGCGGCGGCGCGTTCGCGCAACTGGGTGAGCGCTCGCGACGCGTCGTGGTGACCGGCCACGAGGTGTCCCAGACTTTCAGCCATCGCAGGTAGCCCGAACGCGCACGGACCGCACTGTCGCGCGCTCTCGTTCGCCATCCAGCGCACGATGTTGTGCGTCTCCGTGACTCCACAGCCGGATCGGCCGAGCACGACGATGACGCCTGCACCGACGGAGACCCCGAGTGAGCCGAGGGCCTCGTTGTCATAGGGCGAGTCGAGGTGCGACGCGTCGAGCCACGACCCGCCGTAGCCACCGAGCAGGACGGCGCGCGGATCAGGGTCGGCCTTAGCCGCAGCGAGGATCGTGCGCAACGAGGTGCCGAGGGCGACTTCGATCACCACAGGGCTCGCGACGGCGCCGGAAACCGAGACCAGCGTCGTGCCCGGGTGCTCGCGAGTTCCAAGGGACCGGAACCACTCGGCACCGTGACGAGCAATGAGCGCGACGTTGGCGTGCGTCTCGGCGTTGTCAACGAGCACCGCGCCGCGTCCAATGCGCAGGATTGATGGTCGTTCGGGTCGAAACTGCGGCAAGGTCTCGTTGTCGTCCAACCAGTGCACGAGCGCGGACTCTTCGCCGGCGATGTAGCGACCCGGTGGCGTGTGCACGGTGATCGTGAGGTGGGGGTTCCGACGGCGCTCTCGCTCGTGCACGGCCCGCTCAATGTGATTTACGACCGTGGTGTTCTCGCGCGCGACGCAGATCGCGATGTCACGTGCGCCGACGGCGTGCGCGAGAGTGAGTGCGCCATCGAGCACCAGGTGCGGGTGGACACTCAAGAGCGACTGGTCCTTGTGGGCGGCCGGTTCACCCTCCATCGCGTTCACGACGACGTACTTGCGGCGCACCTTGTCCGACTTGATCAAGGCGACTTTGCGAGCGGTCGGAAACGCGGCGCCGCCACGTCCGCGCAGCCCCGACCGCTCGAGCTCGGCCACGATGTCGCGTTCAGTGGGCAGCGGGCCGAACAGTGACTCGTGTTGGGACCAAGTGAGGGGCCGAGAGAGCGCGCCGTTGAGCAGGCGCGGCATGTCGCGGGCGGATGGATTCATCGCGCGCTACTGCGACGCGGTGCCGGCGGCGGCACGCGGGGTTTCACTGTGTCAGTGGCGGCGCGAGGACGTCGGGGCGGGGTCGCTCCGCGCGGGAGCGGCGAGCGCTCCGGTGGTCGTGATGGCGCTCCAGCCAGCGAGCGAATCGGGGAGTGCGCGGTTCGTCCAGCGGCGCGTTCGGGGCGTTGGGTCGTCCGCCACAGCGCCGCAAGGGCGACGGCGCCCACGCAACTAAGCGTCAACGCCAGAGACCACTCCTGGTGGGCGTCGGTCCCGGTCACAAATCCGTGCAGAGCTGCGGCCGCGAAGCTGAGCCAACTCACCCAGTGCACCGCGCGCCACGTGCGGTACCGAATGCGGTCCTTCACGAGGCTCGTCAGCCACACAGCGAGCATTAGATCGATGGCGATCGTGCCGATGGCGACTGGCAACCGTCGATAGCTCGATGTAAATGGCAGCACCACCGAGAGCAGTCCGATTGGTACGTAGGTGTCAATCACGGTGACAACGACGTGGATCGCGACGAAGATGACCGCGATCATTGAGACGGCCCGGTGTATCTCGTTGACCTCAAATCGTCCGACGGCGTTGCCGCCGACGCGCGTGGTGACCAGCGCGCCGAGTACGACCGTGAGGGTCAACAGCACCAGCGCAACGGTGCCGGTCGCGCGCGCGGTGTACCAGAGGTAAGGAGAAGTGAGCGCAGTCACGCGGCGTTTTCCTCCGGCCACCCGCCGACGTAGACGAACTCGCCGTCGCGCCGACCGAGTCGGGCGCTCGCGCCGTGCTGCGCAATGAGGTAGTCCGCGTCTTCGGCGAGAAGTGCCGCGGTCGCCAGCGCATTGGCCTCGACGCAGCTCGGTGCGGCCACTGTCGCCACGCAGTAGAGACCATGAGCGCACTCGCCAGTTCGGGGATCAATGACGTGATTGGCACGACCCTGGTCGCTCATCCACGTGCGCACGTCACTCGAGGAGGTCGCGACGCCGGCGTCGGTCACCGCGACTCGCGGCTCGTCTCCGCGGATCTGCCACGTGGTGAGCAGTCCCACGACCCATGGTCCGTTCGGCCCGCGGCCGCGAGCGGCGACGTCGCCGCCGAGTTCGACGAGGGCGCCACCCCGTGCGACGAGCGCATTAACCGCCACATCGACCAGTAGGGATTTCGCGCACCCTCCGAAGTCCAAACGAGTTCCGGGGCTGACGGTCAATTGACGAGAGGCGTCATCGAAGCTCCACGCAGCGCGTCCTGGGGCGGGAGCAGCCGGTCGAGTCACGGCTTCCCGATCGCGAATCAGTTCGTAGTCCTGGTCGTATCCGTGCGCCTCGAGCGCGGCCAGCACCGTGATGTCGTACAGACCGTGTGAGATCTCGTCGCTGAGCGATGCGGCGTTCAGGATCAATGCGAGATCGGCGCTGACGTCAAAGGTGCCGCCGTCAGCGTCGTTGATGAGCGAGATCTCCGAGTTCGTAGCAAAGCGGTTGGCGGCAGCGCCGAATCGAGCAATGAGGTCCATCACGACATCGACCGCGTCGGACTCGAGCGAGGGGTCCTGGGTGGCGACGGTGCCCGAGAGGCCCCACGCGGAGAGCTGCGCCACAACTAGTAGCAGGTCACGGTGCCCGAAGGCGAGGTGTAACAGACGGTCGTCGTGGTGACCGGAACGGGTGTTGTGGTCGTCGTCGTGGTGGGACGGGGTCGAACGGTCGTCGTTGTCGTGGTGGTGGCGTGATGACCAGGAACGGCGGTCGTCGATGTCGTTGAGGTCGGGGTCGTCGACGTGCTGGTGCTCGTCGTGCTCGTCGACGTGGTGGTTGTTGGGTTCTTCACCGCGGCGTGCACCTGATTCGCGGCGTACGCGACGATGGCGCCCGACGCCGTCGCGGCGGCGACGAAGGTCGCCTGCGCGAGGCGACGAACGCGAGCGAGACCGCGGTCACGCTGCTGGGGGGTGCGGTGGTTGGCGGCCACGAGACGGGCTCCTTTCACCGAACAGTCTTGTGGCGCCCCCTAAGGCGAAGCCGGAACTTGACTAAGAATTCACGAATCGTCACGACTAGCGATCGGGAGCCGCAGCGTGAAGCGCGCACCACCGAGTTCAGTCGAACGACCGACGTCGACCGTGCCGCCCATCTCGTTCGCCACCTGCGCCACGATCGCCAGTCCCAGTCCACTGCCGGGCTGCGAGCGCGCGCGCGAGGAACGCCAGAACCGATCAAACACGAACGGGATGTCCTCGTCGGCCACGCCCGGTCCGTCGTCTTCGACCACGATCTCCGCGGCGTCGTTGGCGTGCAGCGTGACGCGGACGCGACCACCATCACGAGCGAACTTGATGGCGTTGGAGATCAGGTTGTTGGTGGCGCGCACCAACCGATCGCGGTGACCCTCGACGGTGCACGGATCCAGGTCGGACTCGATGGTCACGTTGCGGGCGCGTCCGTGAATCTGGCCCATCTCACAACACTCATCAATGAGCTCGTCGAGTCGGAGTCGCTCGGTGGGGGCGTCGATCTCCTCGCCGCGCGCCAGCTCGGTCAAGTCCCCGATGAGGGCGTTCAGCTCATCGACCTGGGCGATCATGTCGCCGGTGATCTGACTGACCTCCTCGGGTCCAAGTCGATCAGCGCGTGAGAGTACTTGGGCGTTGGTGCGCAGCGACGTGAGCGGAGTACGCAACTCATGACTGGCGTCAAGCACGAGCTGGCGTTGCGTGCGTTGGGAGAGATCAACCGATTCGAGCAAGTCGTTAAAGACCCGCCGCAGCCGACCGAGTTCGTCGTTGCGGCCCTCTTCGAGGCGGTGGCTGATGTCGGAGGTCTCGGCCACCGTCTCGATCTCATTGGTGACGTTTTCGAGAGGACCGAGCGCGGCGCGAGCGGCCAGCAGACCGAGCAGCACCGCCAAGCCGACGCCACCAATCGCTAGTAGCAACAGACGCACCGCGAGCACGTGGAGCTGGTGCTGCTGTCCGGAAACATTGACGCTGAAGACCTGCGCCGCGTTCGTTGGGAGCTGGCACGGCCCTTCTTCGCAGTGAAGGATCGTGCCCGCCAGCAAGGGGAGGGCGAGCTCTCGGTAGCTGGCGCCGCCGACATCGATGGTGCGTAGTAAGAAGCCGACCTTTAAGTCAGCGACGCGGATGATCGCACTGTCGATCGGAAGATTTGAGCTCGGATACGCCCGGCCGTTGGGAAAGACCACTTGGTAAAAGACGCCGGCCACTACCTCGTTCTGTCCGGTCGTCGGATTTGCGCGCGCCGCGCTGCGCAACGAATCGTCCACCGAACGCTGCACGGCGTTGCGCGTCGCCACGTAGCTCGACAGACACGCGAAGATCACCGCGATCGTGACGGCGAGCACCGTCGTGATGATGAAACGGAACCGAAAGGTCACGGGGCGCGCAGCACGTAGCCGACGCCGCGCACCGTGTGCAGCAGCCTCGACTCGCCGTCCTCCTCGAGCTTGCGTCGCAGGTAGCCGACGTAGACCGCGAGCGAGTTGGTTCCCGAGTCAAAGGTGTAGCCCCACACGAGATCCAAGATCTGATCGCGAGTGAGCACCTGACGGGGGTGACTTAAAAACAACTCAAGTAGATCGAACTCAATGCGGGTCAGTTCAATCGGCCGAGATCCGCGATACACCTCGCGGGTTTGCGGGTTGAGCGTTAAGTCCTCAAAACGCAGCAGCGACTCTTCACCATCGTTAAAGGTGCGTCGACGCAGCAGAGCGCGCAGACGAGCGAGGAGCTCGGCGAGATCAAACGGTTTCACGAGGTAGTCATCGGCCCCGGCGTCCAGACCCTCGACGCGGTCGTCGACAGCGTGACGCGCGGTGAGCATCAAGATTGGCGTCGCATCGCCGGCTTGACGGATCCGACGGCAGACTTCGAGTCCGTCAAGGTCGGGGAGCTGCAGGTCGAGCACGATTGCGTCAGGTGCGCGGAGCTGGACCGAGCGCAACGCCGAGGCACCATCTTCAAAGAGGTCGACTTCGTAGTTCTCGATACGCAGTGCGCGCCCGAGCGCGGAGCGGATCGCCTGATCGTCGTCGACGATCGCGACGTAGCCGCCGCTCGGATTACTCGTAGTCACTGTGGCTCCGCTCCCCGGGGAGTGTGCATCATGACTGTCGAAGGTAATTCACGCCACCAAAGTGGCTAAGAATCCGACAAAACGTTCCAGCTTCGGCGCTGGAGATGAAGGACAACAACAAAGAAGCCCGGCCCCAAGGGCCGGGCTTCTTTGTTGAGTCGGTGAAAGTTACTTCGCGGTGAGGCTGAACGCCTTCGACGCCGGGCTAGTGCCGTTCTTGTTCGTGGCGGTCACGGTGATCTTGTACACCAGACCCTTGGTCAGTCCGGTGATCTTGCAGGTGCGCGCACCTGAGGTCGAGCACGTGAACGGACCGTCCGTGGTGGAACTGGCCGATGCCGTGTAGCCGGTGATCGCAGCCACGCCACTGGCGAGCGGCGGGGCCCAGAACACGGTGGCGCTGCCACCCTTGCTAGCGAACGCGTGCACCGACAGGGGAGCCAGCGGCACGCCGACGGTGGCGGTCATCGCCGCTGACGGCGCTGAGTGGCCATTCACGTCGGACGCGGTCACGGTCACGCTGTAGGTGACACCGTTGATCAGCGAGACGATGTGGCAGGTCTTGGCGTGGGTCACGCACGAGTGCGTGGCGTGGCCGGTGGATGTGGCGGTGGCCTTGAAGGTCAAAACGCCAGCAGTGGCCTCGGTCCAACTCGGGGTCAGCACTCGGTTACCCGAGACAACCTGAGTCAGCACCGGCGACGCCGGGGGCGTCGGCGTCGCAGAAGCGGCCGACACGAAGACCGGCGCAGCACTCAGGGCGAGCACAGCGACGAGTCCGCCGCGGCGGGCCAGACGTGTTGCAAACATTTTTCCTCCTCTAGGAAAAGTCGTTCAAGGTGGTTGTTCTTGAACTCCGTGAGGGTCTTTGCCCGTGATCTGGAGTCGATAAACATGCTTGTAGTCCCCACGGGGAATCCCGCTAGTTCAAGGGGATTTGGATCTCCGGGTAAGACTGAATGAATTGGCGGTTGGTTCAACGCTGGACGAGCTTTTCGCTGGCTCTGCCTTGGTTGCCGCGTGACCGTCGGCCCGATTTCTGTTCGAGTCGCTGAGCAGCGTAAAGACGAAAACAGCAGCTCCGTCCGGCTCCGCCTGGACACCGATTCGTTCGAAATTGGCACCCTCGAAGTGATCCTCGTGAACTCGAGCGACGTGGATGCCTTTTCGCCGGCGACGCGCTGGCAGCTCACGCTCGAACCTACCGTCGACCAAGGAGCTCCGTCGTGACTCAGCGGGCCTTCATTGACTCAATGACCGCGCACGCCAAGGCGTGTTCCAAGTCGACGGGCATCCGCGCGAGCGTCATCATGGCCCAGTGGTGCGACGAGACCGGTTACGGGACGTCCATCGCGTTTCTCGAGGGTCACAACGTCGCCGGCATCAGCTGGCGCGGCGAGGTGTACCACTCCGACACGCTCGATGCCGGACTCACGGCGTACGTCGAGACGATCAACCTCAGCATCTACAATCCCGTGCGCGCGGCGTACAACCAGGGCGCTGAGCAGCAGGCGATCGCGCTCGGCAAGTCACCGTGGGCGGGCGGCCGCTACGGCGGCGTTGATCACCCTAGAGCCGACCTGGTCTCGATCATCGAAAGCTTCAAGCTCATCGAGCTCGACGCAGTTGAGCCGATGCCCACGCCGACGCATCAGGCGCCACAGTGGAATGAGGTCGCGGCCGGCCATCCGGTGTGCCTCTTCATGATTGCTGACCTAGTGAATTTCGCCCGCATTGTGATCGATCGAGCTTTGACCGCAGACGAGTACCACATGATCGGTACCTGGGCATTTGAGATCTCAATCGAACATTCGACAAGTGCCGCGGCGGCATAAGCGGCGATTTCAAGCTGGCCCAATTCGATGGCTCACCTCAGGGCTGCGTAGTGGCCTGGTCGAAGACGACCGAAAAAAGGATCCTCGACGCCGTCAAAAAAAAGGAGTGGCGACAAGATCGCCGCATGTACATGGTGCGGATCCGGAGACTGGGGACTAGGCGAAGGATTTGTGACGCTCGGCATTACTTACGACGCGCGCCACTCGCCCAGTTATCTCAAGCGGATGCTGATGATTGCGATGCTTTGCAAGAGTTGTGGCAACTCGCAACTACTCAATGTGATTTCACTGGGGCTTGGGGATCTGCTCGCCAATTAAGTGTCATTCCTGGTCACTGAACTAGAAATTCAGACAGTGAATCGTTTTCCTTCGTTACGAGCCAGAGAAGTTGTGCGGCTGCTCGAGCGAGGGCCCCTGTACTACACGATCAAGCGTCAACGAGGGTCTCACAAACACTTCGCCTCGGAGAATTACCCTGATGTACTTTTCTCGTATCACGACGGTAAATCGCTTGCCCCTGGGGAACTGCGCAAACTGTTAGTAGGTATTGTTGGCTTAAGCGAAGAGGACGCTCTTCGGCTGATCGACGGGAACTTGAGCTAATGCAGGTTGAAGTCATCATTCACCTCGACCTCATAGAGGTTGAAGGAAGTCCACCAGTTACTTCATGGTGGGCCGATTCTCCTGATGTGGCTGGCTGGATCGCCGGCGCAGACTCGCTCGCAGATTTGGTCAACGCGACGAAGGAGGGGCTCGCCTTCTTCTTGGATCGATCAGATGTTGTCGTGAAGTTCATACTCGATCCAGAGCAAAATGCGGTCCCACCAACTGACCGTCCACAGTCGACTGCATCTGTAGATGGCCGCGAGATTGATGAGTCAACGCGGTCCTCGTCTGGTGCCGCAAACCTTCAATCGATTGTGGCGATGGTCGCCTAGTGCCGATTGAAATTCAAGCCGTAGTCCTCAGCGACGCGGTCACCGTCCGAGATGGGCTCGTCAACATTCTTGCGGGTGGCATAACTCGATTGAATCGCAAGGAGCTTCCGGCGCCGATGGGACTGTCGCTTGCAATCCTTTTGGAGGTGCTCGACGAATCATTCGATGTGCCTCATGAGTTGCGAATTGAAGTCGTTGATACTGAGGACAAATCGTTATTTCAAGCTGCTGGAGCAATATTTTTGGAGCGGCCCCCGAATCTGAACTTTAACGAGCCAACGATATTGCCCATACCGTTTGATCTGCGGACTGCGCAAATTGAAACCTTCGGCCGGCATGAATTGTCGGTCAAGCTCGACAATCAGACACCTGTAATTCGGCCATTTTTTGTTCTCAGGTCAATTTGAACCTTTTTCAGAAAGTTGTTGACGTTTTCCGTTGTGACAGCGATATGTGAACATTCGCCCGACGATCGGAGTTGACGTGGCCAAATATTTGATTCTCGGACGAAAGATTCAAGGATCACCGCCGGCGAAGTGGACTGTTGAAGCTCAGGCAGTCTTGGAAGGTACTGATTGGTTGCAATTGGTCGACTGGGAAGACGGCGATCCCGTCGTCAAGGCCGTGTTCCCTCGAGATGCAATCCAAGGACTAGTCAGACTCGATGACTCAGCTCAAGTGACATCAGGTTGATCGCTTAGCAGGTAGTTCGACCGCTCAATGAGCGATCAACCAGCTGATCACGAATGCAGCGAATAGTGCGGTCCCCGCAAGCACCCAGCGGCTCGCATTTGACGGCTTGCCCCATTCGTCGTACGCCACTGAGTGATCGTAGGTTCACACGGCCGATTGGACTGATTCTTCGGGCGATCCAGGCAGCACCCACGTTGGGTCGACAACTGCATCGAGGTATTTTATGATGATCTCGAGGGCTCGGTATTCGGAGGTGTAGCCACGCTGGTGCGCGATCACCGTGGCCAGAATTGCGCAATTCAGGCTCAGTGTCGTGGCGTACACGAAGTCCGTCGGCATCCCTGACGCGAGCATGGGATTGATCCAATTCTGCTCGAGCCGCTTGCGATGAAACACAACCCAACGTGGTGAATCGGGATTCTCGGTGAACTGAGCGGTCGCCTTGAGCGCGATGATGGCCGATGCCAACGGGATCTTCACCCAGCGCGGTGCCGTCAATTTCAGGAGCTCACGCACGTTGTCACCAGGCTGAGGCGTTGGCGCCGGCGCCGCGACAATTGACGAAATCTGCCATTCCCAAATCGCCAGAATCAGCCCATCGATATCGTCGAAGAAATGGTAAAACCACTGCGGCGTGATGTCGAGCTCGCGCGCAACGGTGCGGACGTGAAGATTGGTGATTCCGTTGGTCTCGATGTAGCGGGCACCAGCCTCAAGGATCGAGAGACGTCGCTCCTCAGCTGACATATTTCGCGGCACTACGCCTCCCCAGGTCACAGTCAGCGTAAGGACGAACTCGTTACAAAGTCATTAACACGATGTTTGAATGTGTCACCATTGCTGACAGTGCCCACAGTGTCGGAAGTCTTCAATCTGGTCGATTACATGACTGATATCGAGTTGATCGAGAGTGATTTCCTCGCGACCTGCCCGCGTTGTGCCTCTGGCGGTCGATTGACTGAATTTCGATTCGACGCGGACGCGAGCATTTACCGCTGCTATAAGACACAGTGTCAATCACGAATGATCAGGATCGAACCGGCCCGCGGTGAGCTCGAAGACTGTGGTCTGCAGTTCGGCGAGTGGCAAGTGTGCAACGCCAAAGAGTTAATCCTGGATCCGATCTGGCTTGGATACTCAACGAAATTGGCGTCGGTGTGTCGAGTGCCGATTTAGACGATCGTCGGCACTCTCACGAGATCGTAGGAAACGTTGATGTTGGTGAGAGTGCCGGCTGACACACCAGGGTTGATTGAGCCCTGAAAAATGAGGCCGAAAAGGAACGCGGTGTAGTTGCCGAGCGCGGCGTAGCTCTTTTTGCACCAGCGAGAGCCCGCTGGTGCCTTCTTGGAAGCTCGCCGTCGCGGCCGCGCTCAACGTGAAGCTCACCGAGTGCACTGACCAGACATTGCCCAAGCTGATGGTCGTCGCAGTTCCCGGGGTGAGGGCGGACTTCGAGAACCCGCCGAGTTCGCTTACTGATAGGGGGTACTTCGGGGTGCCGACAGTCGAGTTGGGCGAGACAGTGAATCCGATCATCGAGAGATCCGGCGCGATGATCGCGACGAACTTGAACACGGCGGTGAAAGTCGAGTAGCCCGGTGCGTTGTAGTTGAGGGTCAAGTGGATCGAACAGTTGAATCAAAGGCGCTCGAAAAGCCAGCTGAGACTGATGGACACCGTGAGCTATTTGGAAACGGTCGAAGGAGGCCTGGATTGGCAGAATGGGCCGGACGCCGCGTGAGCCGATTCGTCGATCGCGTACAACGTAGAATTGGCTCAGTGGCGCTGCCTCACGTTGATGCTTTGAAGCACCAACGTCGGCGCAATGACGTCGAGAGCCAGTTCTTCGATTTGCTAGACGAGATTGGCGTTAGTGGGCCTCGAGACTCGTTCGTGGAGCTCGGACTGCCACCACAAACGGTCAACGAACTTGTGTTCTTCATTGACGATCAGCGCCGAACGGTCCGTAAGCAGAGCGGAGCTTCACGTGTGAACTACCGTCGTCTGTTGCTCGGAGTGACGCCGGACCCAGTCCGGGCCGCCGCGCAACCTATTGGCGGGTAGTTCAACCGGCAGAACAGCGGATTTTGGATCCGAAGGTTGGAGGTTCGAGCCCTCCCCCGCCAGCTGCTTCATAACCCCTGACTCCTTGACAGATTGTCTGAACTTCAGCGACACCAATCGAGTGGTCGAGCGACGACAGTGGTGCTTGAGCGAATACGTCTAGTGAGTAATGAACTCCGAAAGGATCTTGGCGAGCTCTAACGGCTGGTCACCTTGCACGGAGTGTCCAGCACCTTCGACGTGGATGACGGTGGCATCGGGTCGACGTCGCTGAAATTCGGTCTCGTCGGCGTCGTCGACTACTGAGCCTTTCGCCATTCCTCGAACGAGAGTGAGGGGCATCGCGAGATCGCTGATCCGCTGCCACATGTCGCCGTTGGGCGGCACGTCGACGTCGAGTCGCGGATGGCGTTGGTGACGCCACACCCAGGTTCCGTCCTCGCGCTGCAGCGCATTGTGCAAGATTCCACGCCGCAGCGAGCTGACCGACCGGGTGGGATTGTGCTCGATGGTTCGCGCGAGAAGGGCGTCGAAGTCATCAAATGACGTCGGCCCGTTGAGGAACGCCGTGATGTGTTGAGCCTTGTCGGGTGTGATTCCGGGCGTGACATCGATGAGCGCGAGTTTGGAGATGAGCTCTCCGTGCGTTCCCGCCAAGATGAGCGAGGTCATCCCCCCGAGTGACATGCCCACCAGCGGAGTGGCTCTCGTTAAAACCTGGCTGAGCGCGACCGCCAGGTCGTTCGCGTGCGTGATCGCCGAGCCGTTGCCGAACGGCGCGGCGTCGCTATGACCGTGCCCGGGTAAGTCGACACTGATGAGAGGGCGTTGCATCGCCAACGCCACCGTGTCGTAGGTGTGGGCGTTCTGTCCGCCACCGTGCACGAGGACGACCTCCGGGGCGTCGTCGCCCCACACCAGAGCGCTGACGCGTCGACCGGGCGCCACTTCGTAGAACTCGCGCCGTACCTTCGGCACCGCGACGTCGAGCCCCCATTCGTGCAGGTTTTCGTGGAACAGTCCGAACTCGTCGTACTCCACGCGGGCCACCGCCAAATCGTAGGTCCCGACTGGTAGAGATGACGGGGTGACTCGCTCCATGTGCGTGGTGGTGCTCGCCGCGGGCGAAGGCACGCGGATGCGATCCTCGCGTCCAAAGCCGCTCCACCACCTCTGTGGTCGTCCCATGGTTCAACACGTCATTGACGCCGCGGCGCGAGATGAGGTCAAAGCGACGGTCATCGTCGTGGGTCACGGGGCGACGTGGGTGGAGAAGTCGTTACTGGGTCGAGCGGGAGACCGCAACCTCACCTTCGTCGAGCAGAGCGAACAGTTGGGAACCGGCCACGCCGTGGCTGTAGCCGTCCCGACCGTGGATGAGGCGATCGGCACGACCGACGGCGACGTGTTGATTCTGCCCGGCGATACGCCGCTGCTGCGCAGTTCCACGGTCGCGATGCTCCTTGACGCGCACCGAGAGTCCAACGCCGCGCTCACTGTGCTTACCGCAGTCGTCGACGACCCCACCGGTTACGGGCGAATCATCCACGGCAAGGACAACAAGGTGTCGCGCATTGTCGAGGAACGCGACGCCTCCGACAGCGAGCGCGAGATTCACGAGATCAACACCGCGATCATGGTCGTGCGCCAAAGTCTGCTCGGACCAGCGCTTCGACTCGTCGGGCGCGCCAACTCTCAAAATGAGTACTACCTGACCGACCTCGTGGCGGTGCTCTATGACGCCGGCCACTTGACGGCGGCATTCCCGCTTTCGGACGCCTCAGAGGCGGCCGGCGTCAACGACCGTGAGCAGTTGGCGAACGCCGAGCGCGAACTGCGCCGTCGTATCAATCAAACCTGGATGCGCCGGGGCGTGACGATGTGGGATCCCGAGTCGACGTACGTCGACTCTGACGTGATCTTGCATCGCGACGTCTCGTTGCTGCCGGGCACGGTGCTGAAGGGCAAGTGTGAGATCGGCGAGGGCAGCCAGATCGGACCGAACGCGTTCTTGACCGATGTGACGGTTGGAGCGAGCGTGACGCTCGGCACGATTGAAGCGACGAACGCCCGCATTAGCGATGACGCCGTGGTGGGCAGCTACTCGGTGCTCGGTCCCGGGGTGGTCATCGCGCCGGGTGCGCAAGTCGCTGCACACAGCGCGCTCACTCTGTAGTCCTCTCGGACAACTTGTACTCTGAGCGCGTGGAGAGCCTGTCTAAGCGCCGGCTCGTCTTGGTTTCGGGTCGCGCGCACCTCTCGTTAGCCAACGACATCGCTGAGCAGTTAGGTCTGAATCTCACCGAGCCGAATCTGCGGGAGTTCGCGAACGGCGAAGTGCACTGTCGATTCGACGAGTCGATCCGCGGCGCGGACACCTTCATTATTCAGACGCACTGTTCACCAGTCAACGACACGTTGATGGAACAACTGATCATGATCGAGGCGGCCAAGCGTGCGTCGGCCAAGCGCATTACTGCTGTCTGTCCGAACTACGCCTACGCCCGTCAAGACCGCAAGGCCACCGGGCGTGAACCGATCACTGCCAAGCTCGTTGCCGACATGCTGCAGGTGGCGGGAGCTGACCGCGTGCTGTCGGTTGACTTTCACTCTGGACAGATCCAGGGATTCTTCGATGTGCCGGTCGATCACCTCGTGGCGATGCCCGTGCTCGAGGGATACCTCAAGCAGCACGCCGATCCGCGCAGCCTGGTCGTGGTGGCGCCTGACGCCGGCCGTGTCAAGGTCGCCGAGCGTTACAGCCAGCACCTCGGATGTGATCTCGCCCTCGTGCACAAGACCCGACCCCGCGGAACGGCGAACGTCGCCGAGGCCCGACACATCGTGGGTGACGTTGAGGGCCGACACTGCGTGCTGATCGACGACATGATCGACACGGCGGGCACGATCGTGGCCGCCTGCGATCTCCTCAAGAGCCACGGCGCGGACGAGATTTGGATCATGGCGACGCACGCCATGTTCTCGGACCCGGCCATTGAACGACTGAGCACCGCGCCGGTGACGCGAGTCGTCGTGACTGACACGCTGCCGCTGCCTGCGGAGCGGCGCTTTGAGGGACTTGAAGTCCTTTCAATCGCCCCGATCGTGGCCAACGCCATTTCTGCCATCTTCGAGGACTCATCGGTCTCGGAGATCTTCGGGGGCGAGAACCTGACCTAAACGGCCGCCACGCCGAGTCGAGCTGTGGACCGTGATATCAACGGGCTGACGGGGTGAAAGAGCACCGAGTAGGCTGGTCAGCCGGTTCGCCGCATTTTGTTGAACCTTCCGAGGAGCCCTCATGTCTCAAGCCACGCTGAACGCAACCACGAGCCGCACGACCGGGTCGCGCTCGTCGCGCCGACTTCGCGCCAGCGGCTCAATTCCCGGTGTCATTTACGGCGAAGGCGTGTCTCCGGTGTCAGTGACCGTTGACGCCAAGGAGTTCCGCACCGCCGTTTCGGGCGATCAGGGACTGAACACCCTCATCACGCTCACCGCCGATAGCACTTCGTACATCGTGATGGCCCGGGAGATCCAGCGCCACCCGGTGCGCGGCACCGTGGCCCACATCGACTTCCAAGTCGTTGACCCGAACAAGCCGGTTGTGGTCGAGGTTCCGCTGCACATGATCGGTGACGCCGTTGAAGTGCGTCACGCGGACTTCGAAGTCGACCAGCAGATGTTCTCGCTGCTCGTGCGCGCACGTCCGGACCTCATTCCGACCCACGTGGACGTCGACATCTCTGACCTGCGCGTCGGCGCCTCGATTCGCGTCGGCGATGTCGTGCTCGGTGACGGCGTTGAAGCCGCGGGCGATCACGAGGCCGCCGTCGTGTCGACGCACGCCGGTCGAGCGGCGAAGACCGCCGCCGCGCCCGCCAGCTAGTCCGTGGCGCTCCGGCGGCCGAAGGACTCCTCGGCCCGCCGCGGTGCGGCGAGCTCTCTACTCATCGTCGGACTGGCGAATCCCGGCGCGGAGTACGAACGATCACGTCACAACGTGGGCGGCGAGGCGGTGTCACTCCTCGCGTCGCGTATTGGCGCGTCGCTCACTTCCGAGCGTCGCCAGCGTTGTGCGTCCGGCAGTGCCACGACCCCCATCGGGCTCGTGACGCTGGCCGTACCCAAGGTGTACGTCAACGAGTCGGGCTCGGTTCTGCCGCCGCTCATGCGCCGCACGTCGATCAGTGCGCCCGAGCAGATCGTGATCGTTCACGACGAGCTCGACTTCGATCTCGGACGGTTGCAACTCAAGCGGGGCGGTGGTCTCGCCGGACACAACGGACTGCGCTCGATCGCGGCGACGTTGCACAGCCAGGAGTTCGTTCGATTGCGCATCGGCATCGGCAAACCGCACAGCAAGGACCAGGGTGCGGACTGGGTACTTCGCCCGCTCAGCGGACGCCAGCGCACCGAAATGCTCGACATCATCGAATCCGCCGCCGAAGCGCTCGAACTGGTTTGTCGCGAGGGCGTGGACGCCGCCCAGCCCATGATCAATCTCTCGTGAGTTCTCCGCTTCGCCCGATCCTTGACGCGATTGCGCCGTCGCTCGCCGAGGGCTTTCTCGCGGGCGAAATCGTGGCGGCACCGTTCGCGCACGGACCGATCGTGGCGGCAAGCGCCGTGCGCCACCGCTTTGTGCTGGCGATCACCGCGACGACCGCCGACGCCGAAGCGGTGCGCGACGCCGTCGCGGCGTACCTCAGCGAGCGCGAAGTCGCGTTGTGGCCGGCGTGGGATACCCATCCCCTCGAGCGCGTCACTCCCGACCTGTTGGCCATGGGTGCGCGACACGAGATTCGCTGGCGGCTTGCGCACGGTGATCGCCCGCGCGTCGTCGTGGCGTCGATTCGCGCGGTGAGCCAAGTGCTCACCCCCGAGCCGCTGGACGCACCGATCGTGATCGAGCGGGGCGGTCGCGTCGAGCGCGATGAGCTGCTCGCTCGCCTCGCGGCGTTCGGGTACCGCCGCGAACACGCCGTGGAACACCGTGGTGAGTTTGCGGTCCGCGGTGGAATCGTCGATATCTGGTCCGCGCACGCCGATGAGCCGGTGCGCATTGATCTCTTCGGCGATGACGTCGAGCGCGTCACCGTCTTTGACGTCGCCGACCAGCGAAGTCTGCGCGACCTTGAGGTGGCCACGGTGTTCGCCGCACGCGAGTGGCGGCCGGGTGCCCTCGCTCGAGAGGACGCGGAGCGGCGAGTTCATGCGGGCAGTTGGGGTCGTGACTACTTCGCGCGCATCGCTGATGGCGTCCTCTTTGACGGGCTCGAGGGGTTCATGGCGCTCTTTGTCGATGGGGCGCGAACGTTGCTCGACGAACTACCGAGCGGGGCTGCGACGGTCGTACTGGATCCCGCACGCGTCACACATCGCCTGAATGAACTCATCGACGAGGAGCGCGAACTCGTCACCGCCATTGCGCGAACGTGGGACGCGGCGAACGAGGCGCCGACACTGCACCGAGACCTCGCTGAAATGCCCGAGCTCCATGAGCCGACTGTGCGTGTCACCACTGCCCCGAGCTCACCGAGCGCGGTGCAGTGGCCCGTCACCAACCCGCCGGTGATCCAAGGCGATCCCGGCCGACTGGCCGTGCACGTACGCGGCTGGCCCCGGAGCCGACACGGCGTGATCGCTGCTGCGTCCGGGCCGTCCGCCGATCGCATGGCCGACCTGCTCGCTGAAGAGGGCCTTGACGTGAGCCGCGATGACGCATCGGTGCTGCGCGCGCGCGTGAGCGTCGTGGTCGCTCCGTTGGCCCAGGGCTTTGCCCTTGATGACGCCGATGTCGTCGTCTGGGGTGACAGCGATCTCACGGGACGCCGCGCTGTACACCGCGCACCGCGAGCTCGCGCCCGCACGGTTGACGGGTTCTTTGACGGACTCGCGATCGGCAACTACGTCGTTCACCGCCAACACGGCGTCGCGCGATTTGCCGGTTCGACGTCGCGGGCCATTAACGGCACAACGCGCGACTACCTCATCTTGGAGTTCAAAGACGGCCGCAGCTACTGGCCGACTGATCAGATCGACGCGCTCACGCCGTACTCCGGCGGCGACGCCCCGGCGCTCTCGCGCATGGGATCCGAACAGTGGCAGCGCACGCGGGCCAAAGCGCGCGCTGCCGCCGAGCTCGTCGCCCAAGATTTACTGGCCCTGTACCGCGAGCGTGCGGGGGCGCCGGGGCACGCCTTCTCGCCCGATTCGGCGTGGCAGATCGAAATGGAGTCGCTGTTTCCGTTCACCGAGACCGCTGATCAGCTACGCGCGATCACCGAGGTGAAGGCCGACATGGAGAACCCGCGGCCGATGGACCGCTTGGTGTGCGCGGACGTCGGATTTGGCAAAACGGAAATTGCCTTGCGCGCGATCTTTAAGGCCACCCAGGATCACAAACAGGCCGCCGTGCTCGTTCCGACAACCCTGCTCGCGAGCCAGCACTACGCGACGATGCTCGACCGGATGGGGGGTTTCCCGCTCAAGATCGCGATGCTTTCGCGGTTCGTGGACGATCGCGAAGCCACCGAGGTTGTGACCGGACTGCGCGAGGGGACCATCGACGTTGTCGTCGGCACACACCGACTCCTTGATGAGCGCGTGGTCTTTAAGGACCTGGGCTTGTTGGTCGTCGATGAAGAGCAGCGATTCGGCGTGAGTCACAAAGAGGCGATTAAGAAGCGCTCGGTCGGTGTGGACGTGCTCACATTGTCAGCGAGCCCGATTCCGCGCACCTTGGAGATGGCCTTTACGGGCATCCGCGATCTCTCGATGGTAACGACGCCTCCCGCGGAGCGCCGCCCGATCCTCACTCACGTCGGTGAGTACGAGGAAGCGGCAGTAGTGGAGGCCATTCGGCGCGAACTGCTGCGCGAGGGCCAAGTCTTTTACGTTCACAATCGTGTGGCCGACATCGGCGAAGTGGCTCAGCGGCTCGGGCGACTCGTCCCGGACGCGCGCATCGCCATTGCGCACGGGCAGATGGACGAAGGTTCGCTCGAAACGGTGGTGAATGACTTTTGGCAGCGTCAGTACGACGTACTGGTGTGCACAACCATCGTGGAAAGCGGCATTGATATGCCGACGGTCAACACGCTCATCGTCGATCGCGCCGACATGCTCGGCCTCGGTCAACTGCACCAGTTGCGCGGCCGCGTGGGACGCGCCGGCGCCCGCGCCTACGCGTATCTGTTTCACCCGGCGGGCCGCACGCTCAGTGAAACCGCCTACGAGCGGCTTCGCACGATCGGCGACAACACCGCGCTCGGCAGTGGCTTCAAGATCGCGATGCGCGACCTTGAAATCCGCGGGGCTGGCAACCTGCTGGGGCACGACCAGTCAGGTCCGGTGGCCGCCGTCGGTTACGACCTGTACGTCCAACTCGTCGCCGAGGCCGTCGCGCACGCCAAGGGGACGCCACTGCGCGATGTTGTGACGGTGTCGATTGATCTGCCCGGCGAAGCGCACCTACCGACCAGCTACGTCGCGGCTGAGGATGATCGCCTTGAGGCGTATCGCCGCCTCGCCGGTGTGAGCACCCTCGAGCAACTCGATGACGTTCGTTCTGAGTGGGTTGACCGATTCGGGCCATTGCCGTCAGCGGCTGAGGGTCTGCTGGATTTGACTGAGTTGCGCGTTGAGTGTCTGCGCATCGGTGTGCGCGAGGTCGTGGTGCAACCCGCCAAGATTGGAGTGCGCAGCGCGCCGGTCGCGAAGCTAATGCCCATCGCACTGCCGCTGTCCGCCCAAATGCGAGTGCGGCGGATTTACGGATCGCGCAGCTATGACGACGCGATCGCGCAACTTCGCGTCGAGTTGACACCAAGCACCGCGTCCGCGCGCGGACTGACTGCGTTGTTGCGCGATCTCGTACCGAGCAACTCGGACGAACTCGCAGAAGTCTCTCGGTAGAGTTCATCGATGCGTCGCGTCGTGGTTCTCGTCGTCGTCGCGCTCGTCGCAGCGGGATTTGCCGGGGCGTTGCTGCCCAGTGGCGGCGTTCGCGTGAACGCCGAGACCATTAGCTCCAGCCGGATTCGCAGCGAATTGAACGTCATTTCAACCCATCGGGCGTACTTCTGTTACCTCAAGATTCAGTTCGGACTGACCTCGCGCGCCAATGGACGTGCCGTGGACGCCCAGTGGGTCGCGCAGTACACCCGTACCCGCGTCGACAGTCTCGCCATCGAGCAGTACGTGACGCAGCACTTTCACTGGTCGCCGAGCACCACAGATCTCTCATCCGCGCGCGCGCAGTACGCCGACGAGCTCACCCAGGGTGCGACGTCAACCGGAGGACACTGCAACAAGAGCGCCGCCCAGGCGCTGGCGTCGTTGCCCGCAAACTTGCTCGAGGATCAACTTCGCGCCAATGTGTACTCAGTTGAGCTTTTGGCGCGGTTGAAGGGGACGATTGCGTTAACGGAGTCCTCACTGCGCAACTTCTTCCAGCAGCACGTGCACGACTACGACACCTTGTGCGTCACGTTGGCGTACGTTCCGTACTCACAGATTTCAGCGTTCGGCAACGACCAAAAACGTGGACTCTCGCTAAGCCAACTGGCCCGCAAGTATTCAGTCGATTCATCGGCAAGCAAGGGCGGCGTGTTGGGATGTTTTCGGCCGACCGATACCCAGAACTTCGGAGTGGTGCGTAGTTACACGGCTGGATTGCCGCTGAATACCTATCCGACCCAACCCCGCATCCAGCAGTACCAGCAGTCGTACTACGCGATCTACCTCGCCGTGACCAAGCGCACGACTAACTCGTTCACTATCGCTCTCGCGTCGGTGGTGGCGGATGCACGTAGCAACAATGCAGGCATTGCCTCGGCTGCTGAATCGCGGCTATTGACTCGCGCGTCAATCGTTATTGATCCGGCGTTTGGAACGTGGTTGCGCGCGACGAGCACGGTGAACGCACCGAGTACGCCGCTCACATCGCTCACGCCCAACTCGGGGCGCGGACTGTCCGTCTAATGAGCGGACGCGTGCGCGTCGTTGGGCTCGGTCCCGGCGACGCCGCGCTCACCACCCCGTCGGCCACCGACGCATTAGTTCGAGCGCCTGTTGCTCGGCTGCGCACGCACCGTCATCCGGCGGCAGAACCGTTTCAAAAGATTGAGAGCTACGACGCGCTCTACGAGGCGGCGAAATCATTCGACTCTCTGTACGACGCCATCGTTAGCGATCTGGTTCGACTCGCGACTGAACACGGCGAGGTCGTCTACGCCGTTCCCGGTTCGCCTTCAGTCGCTGAGCGGACCGTCGAGTTGCTTCGAGAACAGCAGGGAATTGAGCTCACTGTCGAGCCAGCGGTCTCGGTCATAGACGTCGCTCTGAGTGAAGTTGGTTGTGATCCGGTGACCGACGGCCTTCGGATCGTCGATGCCCTGGGCGCCGTTGAGTTGCTCGCCGGGCCGGGACCCCTCCTCATACTTCAGACGTATTCGCCGGAAGTCATGGCCGCACTTTCGAGTCGATTGCCCGCGAGCACGCCAGTTCGAGTACTTCACCATCTCGGTCTGCCCGACGCCGAGGTTCTCGAGTTAACCGCTTATGAGTTGTCGCAATTTGGACCTGCCGATCACCTCACCAGTGTGTGGGTGCCGCACTTGCGCACGGCCGGTGTCGCGATCGACGAGTTATTGGAACTCACCCGAACTCTGCGGGCCAAGTGCGTGTGGGACCAAGAACAGGACCACGTCAGCCTGTTGCCCCATCTCACCGAGGAGGCGTACGAAGCGCTCGACGCCCTCGCGGCCTATGCCGCAGCGGACGGTCAACCTTCGCCCGATCACGTGGTCGAAGAGCTCGGGGATCTGCTGTTTCAGATTGCGTTTCACGCGGAGCTCGGTTCTGAGGAGAATCAGTTCACTTTCGTGGATGTGGCCGACGCCGTTCGGACCAAGCTCATTTCACGTCACCCGCACGTCTTTGAAGGAGTTGAAGTTCAAAGCGCCGACGACGCCGCAGTGCGCTGGGAGATTCTGAAACAGTCCGAGAAGGGCCGACTGAGTGTGACCGACGGTGTTCCGGCGAATCTTCCGAGCCTGACATTGCTCGCGAAGATGAGTCGCAAGGCAGCGTCAGTCGGTATTCCGCCGTCTGATGTTGGGGTGGTGCGATCCACCATCATCGAGACGATTCGCTCAATGTCTGAGCCTCGCGAAGACGAGTTGACGGTCTTGATCAGTGCGGTCGCGGCGCTCGTCGCGGCGGGAGGAATCGACATGGAAGGCGCGGTGCGCGCACACGCCCTCGCATTGCGCAACGAGATTCGTCACCAAGAAGGTCTCGACTAACTCCTGTTGTCGTGCGCACCACATCGCTCGACACGTTGGAGACCGCGTCAATCGACGGGCACATTTCAAGCAATTGGCATTGAGAACCAGCACGTTCAATCGCGGAATTAACGAAGTTCATCGATTTTTGCGGCGATGCGAACTAGCCTTTCGTCGTTTGCGCCAGCCCCCCGGCGCTTCAGGGAGTAGACCGTGAGCGCGATCGAACTCGTTGTCGGCCGCCAAGTTCTCGACTCACGCGGTAGTCCGACTGTCGAAGCCGAAGTGGTTCTCGACTCAGGCGCGACCGGCCGATCGATCGCGCCATCGGGCGCCAGTACCGGAATCCACGAGGCCGTGGAGCTGCGCGACGGCGGCAAGGAGTGGGGCGGCAAGGGAGTCACAACGGCGGTCGGCTACGTGAACGGAGAGATTGCTTGCTCGATCGTCGGACTGGAAGCGAGCGATCAGCGCACCATCGATCTCACGATGATCGACCTCGACGGAACGCCGACGAAGGGTCGCCTGGGCGCCAACGCCATCTTGGCAGTGTCCTTGGCCGTGGCCAAGGCCGCCGCGCTCGAGAGTGATTTGGCGCTCTTTCAGTACATCGGCGGCGTCAACGCGCACGTGCTTCCGGTGCCCATGTTGAACGTCATTAACGGTGGCGCGCACGCCAACAACACCATTGATTTTCAAGAGTTCATGTTGATGCCGATCGGCGCGGCGAGCTTCGCTGAGGCATTGCGCTGGGGCGCGGAGTGCTACCACTCCCTGAAGTCGATGCTCGCCGGACGCGGCATGTCCACGGCCGTGGGCGACGAGGGCGGATTCGCGCCCGATCTGCCCAACAACGAGGCGGCGATCACGTTGCTGGTCGAGGCCATTGAGCGCGCGGGCTACACGCCGGGTCACGAAGTAGCGATCGGACTTGATCCCGCGACGAGTGAGCTATGGCGCGACGGCAAGTACCACTTGGAGGGCGAAGGTCGAACGCTCAACTCAGTGCACCTCGTGGATTACTGGGAAGAACTCGTCAATAAGTACCCGATTGTCTCGATCGAGGACGGTATGGCCGAGGAGGATTGGGACGGTTGGCGCGAACTGACCGACCGGATCGGATCGCGCATCCAACTCGTCGGCGACGACATCTTTGTGACGAGCGCCGAGCGGTTGCAGCGCGGCATTGATCAAAAAGTGGCCAACGCAATTCTGATCAAGGTCAATCAGATCGGATCGCTCACCGAAACACTCGACACGGTCGAGTTGGCGCTCAGTCGCGGCTATCGCGCCGTCATGTCGCATCGAAGTGGCGAGACCGAGGACACCACGATCGCCGATTTGGCGGTGGCGACCGGCGTGGGCCAGATCAAGGCCGGAGCTCCGGCGCGCAGTGACCGCGTGGCCAAGTACAACCAGTTGCTGCGACTCGAAGAGCAGTTGGGCGAACAGGCTCGCTACCTCGGTGCGTCGGCACTGGCCGGCGCGATTGGGCGGGGTAACTAATGGCCCAGAAGGGATCTCGTCTTATTGTTCCCGCGACGGCCGTCAGCGCGGTCGTGATTGTGGCGGCGTGGTTTCCGTTTTCGACGCTGCTTGGCCAGAGCGCTCAACTCAACTCCACCGCTCGCCAGATCAGCCTCATCAATCGTGAGACCCACACGCTCGTCGCTCAACAACGCGCGCTGTCGACCAAGCAGGCTGAGACAGAGCTGGCGCGCCAGGAGTACCAACTGGTCCGACCTGGTCAACGATTGATTCAGATCCTTTCGAACGGATCATCGACTCATTCGATTGACACGGGGGATCCGGGCACCCAACCGCTCGTGGCACCGGTCAATGCGTCCGGTCTCGTTCCGCAGAACCCCTCCGCTCCGGCATCTAAATCTGGCGGCGGCGGATTCTGGTCGCGCGTCGAGCGGACTTTCGAATTCTGGCGGTGAACGCGCCCGCGGACTCGTCGGAATCCGATCTGTCCGCAGTGACTCGGCTGCTCGGTCGGGCGCCCGCTGGCGCCTTTGACGTCGTCGTTCGTCGACGCGACGGCTCTCCCGTTGTTATCGAAAACGATCCTTGGCTGGCCGACGGCACTCCCATGCCCACGATGTACTGGCTCGTCGATCGTGCATTAAGTGACGCGGTCAGTCGAATCGAAGCTGACGGCGGCGTGCACCGCTTTGAATCAATGGTGGACGCGCAAGAACTCGCCGCGGCCCATGCTCGACACGCCGCCCGACGCGATCTCAAGGCCGTCGGCCGCGGATCGCCCGCACCATCAGGAGGCATCGGCGGAACGCGAGTTGGCGTGAAGTGCCTCCATGCGCATCTCGCCAATTATCTGGTCTCCGGTGACGATCCGGTGGGTGAAATCGTTGCAACGATGGTCGATCTCACCGAGATCGCCACCGAGACGTGAGCGGAGCGCTGGCCGCGATCGACTGCGGCACCAACTCGTTGCGCCTCTTGATCGCTGACAGCGCAGGTTCGCCTCTCCGACGAGAGATGCGCATCACGCGGTTGGGTGAAGGCGTCGACGCAACGGGGACGTTGGCCGACAGTGCGCTGAAGCGCAACTATGACGTCCTCAAGCAATACCGCGAGATCATGGATGAGTTCAAGGTGTCGCGGGCGGAGTTGGTCGCGACCAGTGCCGCGCGAGATGCGACCAATGGCGACCAATTCATTGACCGCGCCGCTGAGATCACGGGTGCTCACGTATTAATCGCGTCTGGAATTCTGGAGGCCGAACTCAGCTATGCGGGAGCCACCGCTGGTCTCGACGACCACGAGAACCCGGTGCTCATTGTCGATATCGGCGGCGGTTCGACAGAACTGGCAGGTCGCATCAACAACAACCTCGTCGCATTCTCAATGCAGGTCGGGTGCGTCAGAGTTACCGAACGAGCGCTCGGTGCTGGCGTGGTCACCGCGGACCACCTAGAAGCAGCGCGCCGGTTGATTGACCAGGAACTCAATGCGGCGTTTTTGGCCGCTCCTTCTCTTGAACAGTTCGTCGCACATGCACGACTTGTGGGATTGGCCGGGACGGTCTCGACGCTCGCCCAACTGGACGCTGGACTGTCGACTTACTCGCGCGACGCCGTGCACCATCGACTGTTGACTCTAGAGATGGTGCACGATTGGCGCGTCCGGCTCGGATCGCTGACTCCCCAGCAGCGACTTCAGTTGCCGGGAATGGTGGCCGGCCGTGAAGACGTGATTGTGGCTGGAGTTGTCATTCTCGAACAGGTGATGACTCGCTTTGAATGCAATCAACTCCTTACATCGGAGAACGACATCCTTGATGGCATCATCGCATCAATGGTGGAGTCAACTCCGCGGTGAGAGATAGCCTGCGAAGAAGTCCTGAGGAGCGACCGTGAGCACGCGAACGATGACGTACGCACCGCTCGTGCTGCACGGTCGCCGGGTCATTCTGCGGACATTGACTGAGCACGACTTTGACGGTTGGCTCGAGGTGCGCACGCGGTGTCGCGACTGGCTACAGAAATGGGAACCGCGACCCGCGCACTCGTCACATTTGGCCGAAGATCGGCGAAGTTTCGTTGGTCGATGTGCGATTCGAGAGCGCGAGCGTCAGCTCGGCACGGCCTTTGGGTTCGGCATCTTTCTCGGCGGTCGATTTGCGGGGGAGTTGACGCTCTCATCGATCCAACGCGGGCCGCTGCAGTCGGGATTCATCGGCTACTGGATCGATGAGGCATTGGCCGGACAGGGAATCATTCCTGAAGCGGTGGTCACGATGATGCAGTACGCATTTGAAACCCTCAATCTGCATCGCATCGAGATCAACATCATTCCGCGCAACGATGCGTCACTACGCGTGGTCGACAAGCTTGGCCTGCGCTTTGAAGGAGTCGCCCAGCGCTACCTCGAGATTGACGGGGTCTGGGAAGACCACTCTCGATTCGCAATCACCGCCGAAGAGTGGTCAGAGCGAGCGCCCGAGCTCGTCGCGAATTGGCTCCTGCCGCGCGCGGACTGAACGGCCGAACTACCTACACCGCCAGCAGCTCGTGGTCGCGCAGCTCTTCTGGTTGAAACGTTCGAAGTTGTCCGCCCAGGGCGGTCGCAAGACCAATGGCGCCGACGGCGGCTGACCGAGGAACAATTGCCAATGTGTGATTGACGCCCCGCGCCAGAGCCACGCCGTTGACGCGGGCCGCTCGCGCCGACTCTCGCACGGTTGCAACGGCAATGTCGCGCGGGAGATCGACTGAGAGTCCGGCGTGATCCAGTCGTTTAAGTGACCGAATATCCCTCAGCATCACTCTTGAGTCGTGAATCAGTCGAACACTGGAACCAGCGACGTCATCCCAGGTCACGTGCATCGATCCCACGGGAATTTTAAGACGCCGAGCCAGGTGCAGCACCTCAACGTCGTAGGCGAAGCCGTCGATTAACGCCAAATTGGCCAACGTCCGGGCCACGCCCAAGGTGAATCCTTTAAATCCGCACTGCGTATCGCGCAGTGAAGTCTTCACGTAGTGGCGAACGATCGCGTTGAACGTTGCTCCTGAGCGAGTGCGCAGCCACGAATCGTAACGGATAGGTCCGGTATCGGCCCGGGAGCCGAACACGATGACAGATCTGTCGAGGGCAACCATCATGTCGGGAATTTGAGTTGGATCAATCGCCATGTCCGCGTCACAGACAATGACCTTGGCGCCCGACGATGACATGATCCCCAATCTGACGGCTGCGCCCTTGCCGAGATTGCGTTCCTGGCGGACGACTTGGCAGTTGGAGATTTCCGAATAGAGCTCCGCTGCGCGCACGCCGGAGTCGTCGGTCGATCCGTCGTCCACCACAATGACTTCACATCGTTGGTGACCGAGGTTTTCCAGTACCGACGCAATTCGGTCTCGACCGCGCGCGAGTCGATCCGACTCGTTGTGCGCGGGAATGACGACCGAGAGCTCTACTGCCAAGTGGCGGATATTACGGTCGGCCCGCTCCATAGAGGCCGTAAGTGAAGAGCGGTTCGAAACCGACAGTCGTGCCGGTGTGGGCGGCCGCAATGATCGTGTTCGCACCAAACGGACCACTACCCACGTACATCACGACGTGATCGATCTGGTGGTCGCTGTCAAGGTTGTAATAAAAGAGCAGATCACCGGGGCGCAACTGATTCAACAGAACGTGACGCATTCCGTAGTACTGCTCGGCCGCAGTCCGCGGAATCGAATATCCGGCCCTACCCCAACTCCACTGCGTTAATCCGGAGCAGTCAAAGCCAAGTCCCGGTGATTCGCCGCCCCAGACGTACGGCACACCAATCTGTGACTCCGCGGCACGCACCGCCTTGAGGCCCTGCTTTGATCCAGCGGGTGATCCGGACACCCCGGTCGAGCGCGACACGGCGGCCACCGCCGCAATGACGCGGTTCGCTGCCGTGGTTCCACCAACGGCCGACGCAGCAGCGACGGCCTGCTCGACAGCCGTCGAATCGTGTCGCAGCGCGGCCGCCACGGCAACCGAGATCTCGTAGCGAATAATTTTGTGCGCGAGAGCGCGAGTAACCGTCGTGAGGGTTGACTGCGTCTCAGCCACAATCGAGTTGTTCTGGGCAATGAGCAAGCGAAGTTGGCTCGCGTAATCCGCAGCTTTCGTCCGCTGCCCGTTCAACTTCACGAGAGAGCGGTGCAGCGACGCCTCTTGGCTCTTCAGTTGTAATTCGATTTGCTGAAGGTTGCCGTTCGCTTCATTTTCGTAGACCCGACGAGCGTCGCTCTCTGAGACATTCTGATTGAAGAGTGGAAGACTTTGGGTCGCAGCCGAGCCGTCGACGTAGGTGCGAATGAGCGAGGAGACCAGTTCTTTCGTGGTCTTGTCGATCAAGTGCTGCTTTTCGTTGACTTGGTGACGCAACTTGGTGATCGAAGTATTGAGTGCCTGGAGCTGACCGAGGACACCGTCGTATTTCTGGGCCAGAGCTTCGCTCTTGGCCTCTTCGGCAGCCAACTGGGAGGACAGCTTGGCGATGTACGCCTTGGTTGCTGAGATCGTCGCTGACTGCGCCGAGGGCATGATGCCCAACGCCAACGTTGCCGCAAGAACGACCGCAATGGGTCCTCTCCGGCTCCACGTGCTCCGACAGTGCACGAATGCCACCAATGAATCCTACTTTTTTGGGCCGCGGAAAATCGTTACTTCTTAAGGTTTTTCAATCCCCATTCACCACCAATTTCTACTGTGAAGCGCACACGTGCGTGGGATCACGTACCACCGATTTCGCCCGAACCGAGTTTTGTCGTCACGCTCGAGATGATGGATGTCACTTCAGCAATGCGAGGTGAAATCGGTCGTCACTCATGCGAGATCATGTCGCTGACGTATTCAGAACTACGGTGTCGGAACTGTTCGGGGGCGTAGCCCAATTGGCAGAGGCAGGGCGCTTAAACCGCCTCCAGTGTGGGTTCGAGTCCCACCGCCCCCACTTCGTTGTCATTTTCGCAACGCGCTTCGATCACTATCTTCCGAGTCGTCTCCGGCAGGGTGAAAAGGTGGCTCCATGTACCTGACGTCTTTGCCTTCTAATCGCATGGTCTCACTTCGACAGTGGCTACAGGCGGACGCGGGGTTCTTCGCGGACGCGTGCACCGACCCGGCTATTCAGCGATATCACTCGATTAATGAAGACTTCTCGATTGTCGACGCTGAGAGGACGATTGAAGAATTCGCCGTGAGTTGGCGTGAGTCGCAAGCGACCGGAAGACCATCGAACGTTGGCTTCGGAATCATCGATGCAATCACCAGGACACCTTTGGGTCAATGCGGAATCGACCGTTGGTCAGATCAGGATGTAGTGCAGATCGGCTATTGGCTCGCTCCAAAAGCCAGAGGATATGGATACGCCACACAGGCTGTCTGCCTGTTGTCGCGATGGCTTTTCGAACTAGGCGCCGCCAGGGTGTTTATGACGATCGTCGCGGGCAATGTACCGTCAGCCGCGGTAGCTCACCGAGCGGGCTTTGATTATGAAGGAACGATGCGCTCACAGGGAGTCTGGCAAGGAGAACGGTGTGACGTGATGTTGTTCGCCGCTCTGCCGGGCGAGTGGCATGGTCCATATGAATTGTGAGTTGGCGTCCGCGAGCAATGGGCAGATTCAGAGAGTCCCAAGTGTTGTTCCCATACCATCAACGTTCGATCAAGAAGTCTCGGCAGTCCTACGAGACGATGCGGGAATGTCTCAGCTGAGAACCATCGATGCAAGGGGGTTCGAACAAAGTCCCGTTACCTCCACCGTGTGATACCGGAGAAATACTGGAACAAGTGGTCCCTCCCAATCTCCAATGCGTGGGTTGTGCAGACGATTTAAGGAGACACCTCGAAGAAACCCTAAGTTTGTCGAGACGTAGCTGACTAGCGAATGCGGCGCATGGCGTCGGTTGAAGATTGACGATGACTGTCACCAACATTTTGGTCCGCTCCCGAATGCCATCGTTCCATTCACATCTTGGTAGCGCGTGGTCTTGGGGAAGATGCGACAATGAATTGCGGACGTTGACCTCGGGGGGAATTGATGGCGAAATACCGTGTGGATCTCCCGCAGCTAAAGGGAGGATTGTTTCTTACCGATGGCGGGCTCGAGACCGACCTCATTTTCCACGAAGGATTTGAGATGCCGCTCTTTGCGTCCTTCCCGTTGCTCGAGAACGAAGCGGGTGTAACTGCTTTGCGCAATTACTACCTACGAATGGCGGAAGTAGCGGCTGAAGCTCGGGTCGGGTTCATCCTCGAGGCACCGACGTGGCGTGCCAGTATCGACTGGGCTGCTCAGCTCGGGTACTCAAAGTTGTCGCTAGCCGACGCCAATCGTCGCGCTGTCGAGTTACTCGTCGGAGTAAGAACATGGTTGGGCGAAAGTACTGGTCCAATTGTCATCAGCGGAGCAATTGGCCCGCGGGGCGATGCGTACAACCCCGATTACCTCATGACGCCTGATGAAGCCGAGGTCTACCATTCGCAACAGATCAGCACCCTTGCAGGCACTGAAGCCGATCTCGTATCTGCTCTAACTATCACTTACGCTGCCGAAGCGATTGGAATCGTGATGGCCGCGAAGAACTCAGGTATGCCGGTCGTGATTTCCTTCACCGTCGAAACCGATGGTGTATTGCCGGACGGGTCGTCGTTGAGCGATGCGATTCTCGAAGTAGATGGTGCCACAGACTCGGGACCTGCCTACTATGGCATCAACTGCGCACATCCGACGCATTTCGACGATGTCCTTGTCCCTGATAGCGACTGGACGAAACGCATCAAAATGGTGAGGGCAAACGCTTCGCGCATGAGCCACGCCGAACTCGATAACGCATTGGATTTGGATGATGGAGACCCCGACGAGTTCGGCCGCGAAAGTAGCGAACTCCATGAGAGGTACTCAAGCATCAACGTGCTCGGCGGTTGCTGCGGAACGGATGTTCGCCACATTCAGGCCATTGCCGTGGCCGCTCAATAACTCTTGAACGGATTTCCGCCTGGCACGCGCCGTTTGCCACACTCCGATGTAGGACTGGGTCTTGGGTGAATGTCTTTTCGCAAGTTGAAAGCAAATCATTTCGATTGAGTTCGAACATTGTCCGATCGCTCTTGGAGCCCAACACTGACGTTCGAACAGAGTCTCATCACTTCTTGAGTCCACCCGTTGACTGGTTGAGCGGTGTTTGAAACGGGTCCATCGAGGAGTCTGATTGGCTAGTACTCCCGGTTAGTGATCCAGGAACTATTCGAGCCAAGTCTTGTCATCTCCACTTCGTTGTCAAACAAGCAATGAGACACTGCAGGCACTTAACTCCACGATCTGTGCAGCGAGATACTCACGAGGCAACGGAAGTCCGCTCGACGAGCGAGCTGAATCGCACCGCGAATGAAACAGCAGCGATCAAAGTGCGAGGTGCAGTCGGAGCGCTTCGTCGAGTCGCTCCAGAACGTCAGAGCTCAATGCACCGATGCGGCGTCCCATTCGCTCGACGGATATTGATCGCACCTGTTCCGCCTGAGCTTTCGAGTCTTGAGAAAGACCACTGGCGAGCGCTGGCACGAGGACTTGGAAGGGATAGAGGCGTTCAACGTTGGTGGTGAGGGGGACCACCGTGACGACTCCGCGACCGAGCCGCTCCGCGGTGCTGTTCGCGCCGTCATTACTCACAATGACCGCTGGACGGATCTTGTTCGACTCGGCACCTCGAACTGGATCGAGGTTCACTAGTCGGATCTCTCCTCGGCGCATTAATTGAGTCCGTCGGCTGTGACGATGTCCCAAGACTCGGCACCACCATCTGCGTCCCACTCGTGCCAAGCTGATTCATAAGCCGGTCCGAGAGAGGACGCCCGGAGCAAGCGAATCGCTCGGTGCAGAGCCGCTGACCGAGTTGAGATTCCTGCCGACTCCGCGTACGAATCCAAGAACTCGACGTCTTCATCCGGGAGGCTCACGCTCAGTTTCATACTTTCATACTACTCAAAGTAGGAAACAAGTAGTACCACCTTCGCCGCGCTCTAGGCCTGGACAAATCGGGTTCGACCAAAGTCCCATCACCTCAAGTTGATTTCAAGATCCCAACTGCCGCTGATCAACTCGGACAGACGAACCCCGATTGCTCCACCACGCTTGGTGTCCTGTTCGAACTCTGACAATCGGTCGCAACGAATACTTGAAACGTGGTGGCGTCAGTCGCAATTAATACATTTGACTCGTGAGTCAAGAACACCACCGGATTTACAGCGTCAGCTTTGCCGATGTCTACCCCCATTACATCGCGAAGGCCGAGAAGAAGGGTCGTTCCAAGGCTGAGGTGGACGAGGTCATTCGTTGGCTGACTGGATATAGCCAGCGACAGTTTGAGAAGTGTCTTCAGCAGAAGACCACGCTTGAGGATTTCTACGCGAAGGCACCGAAGATGAATCCCGGTCGGTCACAGATAACCGGCGTGATATGTGGTGTACGCGTCGAGGAGATCAAAGAGCCGATCATGCAGGAGATCCGCTATCTCGACAAGCTGATCGATGAGTTGGCCAAGGGCAAGGCCATGGAGAAAATTCTGCGAGCGTGAAATTGCTCGTCAGCCCCGACTTTCACGATCGCGCGGGCATCGGCATTCTTGGATCACATGGCCTGTATTCATTGGTCAGAAGCAAGAGGATTTCGGTCAAATTCCCGTTACCTCTCCTTCTAGATGTCGTTTTCACATTACAATGATCGCAGCGCCCGTAAGGATGTACTGGGTCAGAAGCACAACGATCTTGAATCTGGAGAAAGTCGACTTAGATGTCTTGATGGGCGACGGATTTCCCAGGCGTGTCGAAAAGCCCTGGGGCTACGAGATCTGGTGGGCGCACACCGAGCACTACGCCGGCAAGATTCTCCATGTCAATTCTGGACACAAACTTTCCCTCCAATATCACCGCGAGAAAGATGAGAGTTGCTACTTGCTGTTCGGCAAGTTGTTGCTCATTCAGGGTGAGTCGGCTGACTCGCTGAGCGAGACAGTCATTTCCGCGGGTCACGCGTGGAGAAACGAGCCTGGAAAAGTGCACACGATCCAAGCGATCGAGGATGCTGACGTTCTCGAGGTTTCGACTCCGCAGTTAGATGATGTCGTCAGGCTGATTGATGACTACGGACGAGCGGGAACCAATCGTCCCTGAGAACGAGGGCAAGTTGGCGAGGCCCACGTGACGCTCAGATGCCAGTTACCGCCTTTTACTTCTTCGCTGATGACCGAGTGAAGATGATGTTCCATTCAGATAGATCTGGCGGCAAGAGGCGGTAAGCAAACTCCGGTCACTTTCGCGAATGAACGCTTTGATGGGAGTGAGTGTTACGTTCCGCCATGTGGCGGGTCTCGTTCCTTACATTCACTTTCCTGGCAATGCCCGAGAGGCATTGACCACCTACAGTCAAATTTTTGGATGTGAGGTTGAACTTCATTCGTTCGCGGAGTTTCATCGAACTGACGGTGAGGGGCATTGGATCGCGCACGGATACCTCACAGACGGAGACGTTCAACTCTTTGGTTCCGACGTTGCGGGCGATGAACCTCCGCTTCGATGCGAAGGTCTGATGCTGTCGCTTCTTGGAACGAGCGACCCAACTGTCATGCGTGAGTGGTTCGCGCAGCTCGCTCGAGGCGGAACGGTCGTCGACGATCTGCAGGAGCGTCCGTGGGGTGCGTGGGATGGTCGAGTCGTCGATCGCTTTGGTTTGGAGTGGCTGATTGGCTTTGAAGTCGGTGGAGACGAAACTTCGGCCTCGTAGCATCGAGGTGATGAGTTACCGCTGGCTCGGTCAGCTGGGTTCAGTCGCACTTCTCGGCACAGTCGTTGTCAGCTCTCAGGCCTTTGGTTCGGGTACCGCACTGCCGATCGGACCAGGACCACGCAACCCGTACATGGTTCGAGCGCAACCGCCCGCCGGTCACTGCCACTATCGCCACACCCGCACCGGACAACCGCTGCCGGACATTCGGTGCACGCCAGGCGCCACCAATCCCCGCGTTCGACAGAACACTCTGCGCTGGACGATTTGTCAGTCCGGCTACACCACGAGAATTCGACTGCCGTACTCAGTGACGTCGGTCGAAAAGCGCGCCAACGCCCGCTCGTACTCCTATCGAGGATCCCTAGCGCAAGCCGAGTACGACCACCTGGTTTCCCTCGAACTCGGAGGTGACCCGAACGATCCGCGCAACTTGTGGGTGGAACCGCCGTCGCCGGGACACCTGCTCAGTCAAGGATTCCGAAATCCGAAGGACGCGGTGGAGAATCGGGCCCATGCGCTGATCTGCAGCAACACCGTGAGATTGGGAGTGATGCAGCGCGCCATCGCGACCAACTGGACCACGGCACTCGCCGCGGTGGGTCACCCGATGTCGACTCCTCCATCGACGGGAACGGGCTCGACCCCGGGTGTGCCAAAGGGCACGCCGTACGACTTCACCAATTGCACGGCGCTGCGTAAGGTGTTCCCGCACGGAGTCGGTCGCGTGGGCGCGACCGATCACACTTCGGGATCGTCGCCCGTCACCAACTTCACTCGGAGCAACGCGTGGTACGCGAAGAATGCGTCACACGACGGTGACCACGACGGAGTGGCCTGCGAACACCATTAGTTCCGGGTGCGATCTCCGACGAGTCGAAGTAGCGCCGGACAGACGTAGAGATGACTTGGCCGGCCGCGCCCCGCGGCGTAGGAACCGTGTCGAACGAGCACTCCGAGTTCGCACAGTTGATCGAGCGACGTCACGGCGGCCTTGGTCGTAACTCGAAGTTCGTCGCTGACTACGCGAGATGTCAGCACGAGATGGCGAGGCATCAACGTGAGGATTTGCCAGGCCACCGCGTCGCTTCGAATCGGTCGGGCGAGTGTCTCGCGCAGCAGGCGATCCCAGGCGATCCGTAGGTCATCGACGTCGCCAACCAAGACGCCTTGGCGTCGGCTGCTGGTAGCGACCGCGTTGGCGAACCACCGCACCCAGCGCTGCTGATCGCCCTGGCGATACAACACGAGTCCGGACGTGTAACCGCCAACATCGGCGCCGATCGCCACGCTGAGGGGCGGCGGAGTGACGAGCGAGAGCGATCGGCGCAACATCCATCCCACTAGCAGCCGGCCCACCCGTCCGTTGCCGTCAGCAAAGGGGTGAATTACTTCGAACTGGGCGTGAGCGATCGCCGCGTGAGCGATGGGATCGATGTCGCGACGCGCGACAAATCGCATCAGGTCGCGCAAGAGACGCGAGAGCTCGGTAGGCGGGGGAGTGACCAAGTGCGCGTTAGTTGGATCGGTGCCCCCGATCCAACCGATCTCGCGACGAAACGCCCCGATGAACTGTGGCGCCAGGGTGCTCGTTGACATCAACGTGCGGTGCCACTGACACAGCGTGGCCAGGTTGAGCCGGTCGGGAGCGTTTTCGCCGATCACGTCGCGCAGCACTTCAATATTGGAAGCAACCTGTGTGGCTGGAGAGTTCTCTCCGCCTCGTGATTCAGCGAGAACGACGTCAAAGACGGGCGCAACTATTCCCTCGATGAAGGAGGACGCAACCCCCTCGGCGCGTGAGAGCAAGTGAGCGAGCGCGACGAAGTCGGTACCCAGTTGCGACGCGGCGCGCAACGCTTCTCCGGCCGCTCGCGTCGTGGCAGTGACTGTTCGCGCGTCAAAACTGAACCCCGCTTTGCCGATCGGATCGGGAACGAACGCCTTGATCCGACGACCGGACCAGATGAGCGAGACCTCCTGGCCGAACGTTTCGTTCGCCACTGCGCTCCTCAAGCCGTTTAAATAACCGTTAGTAGTTTATCAGTTATTAAATACTCACTTTCGCACCGGTAGATCGTCGGAGTTGAGCCTTGATTTTCGAACCGTTCACGCCGGAATGGCGACTCCGTTTAGGGATTTTCGTGCGGTTTTAGTAGCGTTGCTCTGTGGCAAAAAGCGCTCTCGGTCGTGCCGTCAGTCGTGTCGGTGCGTCCGGCGGCGGAAAGACCTACACCCGGAACCGCCCAACCAACTACTACGGCGTCCTGGCACTCATCGTCATTCTCGGCCTGACGGTCGTGGCGTACTCGCGGTACGAGCGCCAAAACCCCATCAAGGTGTCGCACGCCTTCCCGGCCAAGGGCAGCCACGGGTGGCTGGCTCTGTCCACCGAGCAGTGCGGGGTAACCCTGCACGACCTCTACGCGTACCGCACGGGAGACCCCCTCTTCACGCTGCAGACCCACAACGTGTTGGCGGCCAATCCCACCGTGGACTCGTCATCGGGCGACAACGCTCGCTTGTCCATCTTCCTCAAGAACTACGGCTTGGTCGCGAATAAGAACGAGCTCGGCATCCCCGGTCGCGGCGGAGTCGTTGAGGCGCCGTTTAAGTACTTTGCGGGTACCGCGTGCGCCAAGGGCACCAAGTACGCCGGCGAGAAGGCGTATCCGGTCATCGCGTACTGGCGCAACATCGCGCAGTCAAAGCCGACGCTCACGACCGACGCCAGCTCCATCGTGATTTCGAAGTACATGTTCGTGACGTTCGCCTTTGAGCCGAAAGGCGTCACGCCCAAGCTGCCGTCCAAGGCGACCATCGACGCGATGTACGCCGCGTCGGCCACCACGACGACCACCATTCCGCTAATTCCCACCACGACGACGAAGTAGCGACGCGGTGAAGGCCGTCCTGCTCGTCGGCGGCGAAGGCACGCGGCTTCGGCCGCTCACTTACAGCGCGCCGAAGCAGATGTTGCCCATCGTGGGCACGCCAATGCTGGAACGCGTGATTTCGAACTTGGCTCGCCACGGCGCCACTGAGGCGATTCTTTCCCTCGGGTACATGCCGGATCGCTTCATTGAGGCGTATCCGGAGTTCATGGTTGCTGGTGTGCCGGTGTCGTACGCCGTTGAACCCGAGCCGCTCGATACTGCGGGTGCGATCCGTTTCGCGGCCGAGCACGCTCACATCACCGAGACGTTCGTCGTCGTCAACGGTGACGTGATCACTGACCTTGACGTCACCGCACTGATGGCGTTTCACCGCGCGCGAGGCGCGCGCGCCACGTTGGCGCTTCACCCCGTTGAGGACCCGTCGCGCTTCGGGGTGGTGCCGACGGATGAGAACGGCCGGGTACTCGAATTCGTTGAGAAGCCGCCGAAGGATCAAGCACCGACCAATGAGATCAACGCCGGCACCTACGTGCTCGAACCGAGCGTGATCTCAATGATCGAGCCAGGCGTCCGCGTCAGCGTGGAGCGAGTGACATTTCCCGAACTGGCCCGCCGCGGTGAGCTGTTCGCGCGAGCCGACTCTTCGTACTGGCTCGACACCGGCACGCCGGACGCGTACCTGCAGGCGCACGCCGACATCCTCTCGGGTCGGCGCAACATTGAACTCACTCCGGCGGTGCTCGCCGGCTCGTGGGTCCACCCGAGCGCGCACGTCGATCCGACCGCACTGCTCAAGGGAGCCGCGATTGACCGGGGCTGCGTCGTTGAGGCTCACGCCGAGGTCATCGATTCGGTGCTGATGCCGAATGCCACAGTGCGACAGGGCGCGCATGTTCGTAGTTCCATCGTCGGACCTCACGCGGTGGTCGGTGCCGGCGCCGCACTTCATCCGATCTGCGTCATTGGGCGAGACGAAACCATCGAGGACGATGCGGAGCTCACGGGCGAGAGAGTCGGAGGGCCACGATGAGAGTGCTCGTCACGGGCGGCGCGGGATTCATTGGGTCCACGACTGCCGAACATCTTATTGATCTCGGCCACGATGTGGTCGTCGTCGACGATCTCTCCGGCGGCCGACGCGACAACGTGCCGAGCGCTGCTCGATTCGTCGAAGCGGACTTTGGTGACGAACGAGTGATCACCTCGCTTGGTCCCTTTGACGGTTGCGTGCACTTCGCCGGACTGATCGCCCCGGGTGATTCGATGCGCGAGCCGGACCGCTTCTTTGTGACCAACGTCTCAAAGACTCTGGTCCTCGTGCAGACGCTGATCCGACTCGGCGTCCCGCGGTTCGTCTTTTCCTCCTCGTGCGCCGTGTACGGCGACGACGTGACCATCCCAATTGACGAGAGTCATCCGCTGCGCCCGCACAGCCCGTACGGGGAGTCCAAGTTGATGGTGGAGTCGGCGTTGCGCTGGCTCGGACAGCTCGGGCTCATCAACGCAATCAGTCTGCGGTACTTCAACGCCGCGGGCGGAACGCCCGCGCACCCCGAACGTCACGAGCCGGAGTTTCACCTCATCCCCCTGGCGCTAGCCGCGGCGGCGGGTGATCGCGACGGGCTCGATCTGTACGGCACCGACTACGAGACGCCCGACGGCACCTGCATCCGCGACTACATCCACGTGTCCGATCTGGCCTCCGCGCACGCGCTGGCACTTGACGCGCTGAGTGATCATCAGTGGCTCGCCATCAACATCGGCTCCGGCACGGGATTTTCGTGTCGCGAGATTCTCGAGGCGGTCCGCCGGGTGACTGGCCGCGAATTCGAGATTCGCGAAGTGGATCGTCGGCCGGGCGATCCGGCCGCGGCGGTCGCGTCCAATGCGTTAGCGACGTCGGTGCTCGGCTGGCGGCCTCAGCGCACGCAGATTGATGAAATCGTCGCGGACGCCTGGGCCGCGTACCAGGTGCTCTAACGAAACAAGTCGTCGTTCGCTCGTCGAACGACATTTTCACGAATCGAGCCGTCGCCGAAGAGTTCTTCGTCGAGCCCTCGCAGAACCGCGAACGGCGTCGAGGCGGCTTTGCCCAGAACTAAATCGAACGCTGAGGCCACTTCGTCAGCGACGGCGACTTCAGTGGCCTCCAGCACCCGGCCGTGGGCGTCCGTCGTGCCGCGAAGATCGAGAACGGGCCGCAAACCAGCCACGCCAATCGCGACGTCCGTCACGCCGTGGCGCCACGCCCGCCCAAAGGTGTCAGTGACAACAACGGCGACGTCGACATTGCGTCGGCGACGAATCTCCGCTCGAAACCGCCGCGCGGAACGATCCGGGTCCAGCGGCAAGAGCACCGCCGTTCCGGCCGCGGTGTTGGACAGGTCGATACCAGCATTGGCGCAGATAAAGCCGTGGGGGGTTTCGGTGATGCGCAGCGGCCCGCGACGTCGCAGTACGCGGACGGACTCCTGCTCGATCAGACGATGTTTGTCGGCCTCGGTGCCATCGCAAGGAACGACGCGGCCCTCGGACTTCGCGACCACCTTGCTCGTCACGCCGATGACATCGCCATCACGAAGCTGGTCGTCGCGCTCAAAGGCCGCGAGAAATTCGCCGACGAGATCGCTCGCCTCGGTGATTTCACCCACTCCGTGAACCGGAGTGATCGAGATCGTCATGCCAGTACCGACTGCGCGAGTCGCCGGCAGTTCGCCTCACTCGACATGACCGTCGTAGTGACGCGCGGAGTCACGCCCGCAGCGAGCACCTCACCTGCGTCCGCGGCGTCGATTTCGTCGATGACCAAGGTCGCGGCCAACTCTCGATAGAACGCGGCGACCCCGGCGGAACTGGACGAATGGCCGAGCTCGTTCAGCAGTCGGTCGGCGGGTCCCTTCAGCGCGCGACCCCCCACGATCGGTGAGATTGCGACGACGTCACTGCGACGCGCGGCGAGCGCCTCGCTCACTTCCGACACCGCAAGTATGGGAGCGATCGAGATCAAGGGATTTGATGGCGCAATCACGACGCGCTCGGCGCGGCCGATGGCGTCTAATACGCCTGGGGCGGCTTCGGCGACGTCAGCGCCGGTGATGGTGATCTTTGAGACGGCCACCGAATGGTGGTGCTGCACGAAGTACTGCTGAAAGCCCATCTCACCGATCTCGGTTGAGAACATCGTGGCGAGCGGATCGTTGGTCACGGGAATCACCGTCTCAGGAATCTGGAATCGGGATGTGAGTTCCGTGGTTACCTCCGATTTGGTCGCTCCGGCAGCCAGACGCGCGGTGCGAAAGAGATGAGTGGCTAGGTCGCGGTCGCCGAGGCGAAACCACGCGTCACCACCGAGTGACTCGAGTTCGCTCATCACGCGCCAGCTCTCGCCTGCGAGCCCCCAGCCCAACTCTTCGTTGTTGAGTCCCGCGAGGGTGTAGGTGATGGTGTCGAGATCCGGGCAGATCGTGAGTCCATGCATGACAACGTCATCGGCGACATTCACAATCGCGACGACATCGCTCGGTTCGTGCACGAAACGCAGCGCGCGTAGCAGTCGCGCGGCGCCGACGCCCCCACACAGGACCGCGATCACGCCGCTGACCTTATTGGGGGTGTCGGTACAGTCTCTAGGTGCCCGGCCGCACTCTGCTCGCCGGATGGCCGGCGGGTTCTTCTCTTCTCATCACGCGGTCTGACGGCTCTGTCGTGGCGGGTGAGGGGGATCTTGACGAGATTCGACCCTGGGCGTCGGTCACCAAGATGGCGGTCGCCTTCGCGGCGGCGCGGCTCTACGAACGAGATCAGGCCGTGCTCGAGCGGCCCGCTGGCCCCGAGGGCGCCACGATCGCGCACCTGCTCAGTCACTCGAGCGGCCTCGGATTGGAAGCCAATGACGTCGTGCGAGATGTTGGATCTCGACGGATCTACTCAAATGTCGGCATCGATCTAGCCGCTTCGTTTTTGGCGCCCCGCGGCGACGTCGCGGCGTGGATCGACGCGGAGGTGACCAGTCCCTTAAATCTCACGCACTGCCAGTTCACCGGTCGAGCGTCCTCGGGTCTGTCGGGTTCGTTGGCAGATCTCAGCGCGCTCGGACGGGCGTGGCTGAGTACACGTGAGCTGAGCGCAACGACGATCGCCACCTTCACGACTTCATATCTCGCCGACCTCGCGGGCGTCGTGCCCGGCTTCGGGCGATTTGATCCGTGTCCGTGGGGACTCGGTCCGGAGGTTCACGGAACCAAGGCCCACTGGATGGGCAGCTTGTGGTCCGCGCAGAGTTTCGGGCACTTCGGTCAAAGCGGCAGCTACCTGTTGATTGATCCCACCCGCGACCTGGTCATCGCTGCGCTCGCCGGAGCCTCCTTTGGTCCGTGGGCCGCCACGCGGTGGCCGACGTGGGCCGATGAGAACTGGGAGCAGTGGGCGTGAGCGCGCTCTGCGTGGCGATCGATCTCGCTGGGTCCAACGAGCCCCTGGGCAACTGGATGGCGCAGTTGGCGGACGCGCTCGAGCACGCCGGAACTCGGGTCGTGCGTTTTGCGACCGCCCCGCTCAGTGATCAGCCGACGTCGTCGGTGCGTCGCGTCGGACGACTGTGGACGCCGTTGTGGCGACAGTCGCGCGGCCCGGCGATTGATCGAGGTCTCGGTCCCGTGGATGTGGTGCACGTCGCGGGTCGGGCGACACCGCCGGTGAAGGGGTGTCCACTCGTGGTGTCAGTCGATGACCTGCGTCCACTGCGCGATGACTCGCGTGAACGTCTCAGAGTCGCTCAGTTACGCCGGGCCGTGGCTCGCGGCGCTCGACTCGTGGCCACCTCGCGCGCCGCGGCCGAAGAACTGCGCCGCGCGCTGGATGTTGCGCGACCTCACGTGGATGTGGTCTCGCCAGCGGTCAACTGGAGCGAACTGGTAACGCAGGGAACCAATCTCGTCGTCAGTGTGACGGGTCGCATCGACGAGATCGTCGCGGCGGCGCCCGCGCTCGCGCGAAGTGCCGAGCGTCGAGGGGCACGATTGGTGGTTATGGCCAGCGACAAAGCCAGCCAGCGCATCAAGCAGAGCGGCGCCCAGGTCACGGTGGCCAATCGACGCAACGCGGCGGCCGTCTTGCGCGACGCTCGCGTGGTGGTGCATCTCTCTGATGGAGCCCGATTTCCCTCGTTTCCGATCGCCGCCATGGCGGCCGGAGTACCGGTCGTGGCGACTTCCACGCCGGTGAATCGCGAGCTCATGGACGGCGCGGCGCTTATCGTCGACGATGCCGATCTCGCCCGATTGGCCGACGCCATGGACGATGCGTGGAGCAACGACGCACGACGCGCGGTGCTGATGGCGGCGGGACGCTCCCGCGCGCTCGACTTCGCGCCCGCGGTATGCGCGGCTCGCTTTATCGAGCTGTACGAGGACGAACGTCGACGGGCCCAGCGATGAGGCGGCTAGTGGTCTCAGTCGATCAACTTCGCCGGGCTCACGGCGGCGGGATCGAAACCTACGTGCGCGGGCTCATTCGTGGGCTCTGTGAACTGAGCCACGACGAACGACAGGGCCTCAGCGTCGAGGCGTTGGCGCCCGCGGGGGCCGCCCTCAACGATCTCGCGGTGCCAGTGCGGATGACGGCGCTCGGGCACCGGTCGTGCACCGCGCTATGGGCACACACCGGTTACGGCGTACCGAGCGACGCTGAGGTCATTCACGCGACGTCGATGGCCGGACCGTTCTTTGGTGGGGCGCCTAAGGCTCGGCACTCCGTGTTGATTCACGACCTGCTCTGGCGCGAGCACCCCGAGCTGTCGACGCCGCGTGGCGCGCGTTTTCACGAACGTCGTCTGCAACTCATTCGGCGGCGTGATCAGGTGACCGTGATCGTCACCACCGAACGTCTCGCGACTCAAGTCGAGGCCGCGGGCATCGATCCCGCGCGAGTGCACGTCATTGGCCTCGGAGTGTCGGTGACACCGGCGTCGCAACTTCTCAGCCGGACCGACGCTCTGGCGCGCGCTGGGGCTCGCGACATCGGAGCCGAGGACGGCTACTGCCTGCTCGTGTCCACGGTGCAACCCCGCAAGAACATCGAACGGCTGATCGTGGCACACAGTCGCGCCCGCCAAGCCGAACCGTCGCTCGGGCCGTTGCTGATTGTCGGCGCCACCGGGTGGGGTGCAGTCGATCTCACTGGGGCCGTCGGCCTTGGACGACTCGACGACGTGACGACCCAGTCACTACTCGCGCACGCGACGGTCGCGACGTACGTGCCGCTTGAGGAAGGGTGGGGATTTCCGGCGATTGAGGCGCTCGCGCACGGCCGCCGCCTAGTCGCCTCTCGTGATCTGCCGAGCCTCGACGGTATTCACGAAGGATGGCGTGCGAATCCGGCCGACGTCGACGACGTCACCGAAGCGCTGCTCCTCGCTGCGCGGGCTGGAGATGACGTTGACGAAGTCCAACGACGACGCGACTCAGTGGCGCACCTCAGTTGGCGCGAGTGTGCACGAGCTCACGTGGCGGTGTGGCAATGAGAGTCGCCCTTGACGTGTCAGCGGTGCCCGCTCGACCAGCCGGAGCTGGTCGCTACGTGGTTGAAGTCGCCTCGCGACTGGCCGCACGGTGCGATCTGCGTCTCGTGACCGCGCGCGGCGACGCGTCGCGGTGGAAGTCGATCGCCTCGGATGCTGACGTCGTCAGTTCGGTGCCTCCTTCTCGGATCGCCCGGCTCGCTTACGAGCGGTACATCCTCGGGCGCAGCGTTGCCTCACGAGACGTCGAGGTGTGGCACGGTCCGCACTACACATTGCCGCGGGGACTGTCGGTCCCGAAGGTGACAACCATTCACGACCTCACGTTCTTTACACATCCAGAGTGGCACGACGTTGGCAAGGCGCCGTTCTTTCGACGCGCGATCACGTGGGCCGCCGCGCACGCGGACGTCGTGATTTGCGTCAGTGAGTGGACGGCCCGCGAGCTGCGCCAGTTGGTCGACGTGCGAGCCCAGGTAGTCGTCGCGCCGCTTGGAGTTGACGCGCAGCGTTTCTCGCGAAGTGATCAACCGCCGACGCCCTCGGTGCCGTACGTGTTGTTCCTCGGAACACTTGAGCCACGCAAAGGCGTTGACGTCTTGCTCGACGCGTTCACCCAGATTGCGTCGCACGACGACCACGTCGAACTGTGGCTCGCGGGTCAAGCGGGGTGGGGCACTGACTCCATCGAACGCGCGATCGCGGACCATCCGCACAAGGACCGCATTAAGAGACTCGGTTATGTTCCCGATGACGAGTTGTCCGCGTTGTTGGCGGGAGCTCGAGCCGTTGCGTACCCGTCGCGGGGTGAAGGTTTCGGTTTGCCCGTCCCTGAAGCGCTTGCCGCCGGTGCGGTTGTCGTGACGACGAAAGACACGGTGATGGCCGAAGTGGCCGGGGACGCTGCGCTGCTCGTGCCACCTGGAGACGCTGCGTCCCTCGCCGATGCTTTAGAGAGTGCGATTTCGATGACAGCGGAGCAACGCAACGCTCTGGCCGATCGCGGATCTCAGGTGGCCCAACAGTTCACGTGGGATCGGTGTGTTGATCAGCATGTCCTGGCCTATCAGCACGCCGTCGCCAATCAGCGTTCGTAACCGTTGATCTTCTTTCGAAATCACGTCTCGCGCCGGATCGACTCTCAACTGAGGCGCTCGAACTAGACGACTTTGTATCGGCTACAGCAGTAGCTAGTGGCGCATCATCGTCATTCACTGAATCGCGCCCGCTTCTAGAGTGATCGGGTTATGCGCGCACTCATCACCGGTGGGCGCGGGTTCGTCGGCCGTCACCTGCAGGCGCATCTTGAGTCATGCCACGACGAAGTTGTCGCGATCGATCTCGAACATGACGTCGCTGACGTCACAGAAATGACGAGCGTCGTTGGTGACGTTCGTCCCGAAGCGATTTATCACCTCGCAGCGATTAGTCACGTGGGCGAATCTTGGAACGACCCCAGCAAGGTTCTCACGGTCAATGTCTTGGGCACAGCCGCAGTATTGGCCGCGGCGCGGCAACTCGGAACTGACTGCCGCGTTCTGGTCGTCAGCTCCGCCGAGGTCTACGGCGCAGTGACGCCGGCCGAGCTGCCACTGCACGAAGGTTCCCCGACCCGTCCGGCCTCGCCCTACGCTGCGAGCAAGTTGGCGGCCGAGGCCGTGGCACTGCAAGCGGCGCGGGGCTTTGCTCAGCCCGTGATCGTCGCGCGTCCCTTTAATCACATCGGTCCCGGACAGGCACCCACTTTCTTCGTGCCCGCCATGGCGACGCGACTGGCCGACGCGAGCCGCGACGGACGACGTTCGGTGCCCGTCGGCAATCTCGAGGCACGCCGGGACTTCACGGACGTGCGCGATGTCGTGCGGGCGTACCGGCTGCTCATCGAGCGGGGAGTCTCGGGCGCGATCTACAACATCGCGAGCGGCGTCGATCACTCAATGCGCGAGGTGGCCGAACGGCTGCGCGACCGGGTCGACTCCTCAATCAGCTTTGACACCGATCCCGCGCTGTTGCGCCCGGCCGACGTGCCGGTCCTGCGCGGCGACGCCACCAAACTGAAAGCGGCGACCGAATGGTCGCCGCTCATCAGTCTGGATCAGACGCTGAAGGACATCCTCCAGTCCGTCAACGCGCCTTCAGCGCGCTGAGTTACTTCTTCGACTTCGCCGACTTCTCGGCGTCCTCGGCCACGGGGGTTTCGACGGTCGACTCAACGGTCGCCTCGGGCGCAAAGCGGGCGACGACCTGGGCGCGCAGCGCGCTGCGGGTCTCGCGAGCCTTGGCCACCGCGTCGCGCACCGCGCTCGGCAGCTTGGCCTCAATCGGGGCGACGGCGCCGTCGATGGTCTTGATCGCGTGGTCGACGCGCTGGTCGAGCCAGGTCGCCTGACGCTTAAAGGTCGCGGTGACGTCCTCGACCGACTTCTTCAACGAGGCGGTGACGCCGTCGGTGTCGATGCCGCCCTGAAGACCCTTGACGGCCTTGGTCGTGCGCTGGGCGCCGAGCACGGTGAAGCCGACCGCGGTGTACACGGCGTCTTTGGCCTGCTTGGCGACCGGGTTGGTCTCGGCGAAGGTGCGCGCCTTGGCGCTGGCCTCACGTCCGAGGTTGGTGGCAATGGTGGTGATGTCGGGCATGATGCTCCTCGTTCGGTGTTAACTGAAGTATAGCAGATCGCTAACTAAAGTTTGCAACTGGCCGGTCGGAAACGCCGAACTAGCCTATTTTTCTTGATGGAAGCCCGCGCTCCGGCGGTCGTGGCGGTCGTGGTCACCACCGGTCCGGCGCCCGGACTTGAAGCCGCACTGACGACCCTTACCGGCCAGGACTACGAGGAACTAAGCGTCCTCGTCGTGGCCAACGGGGGCCAAGACGACGTCACCGCCCGGGTGGCGGCCGTTGATCCGAACGCCTTTGTCAAGGTGCTCGAGGAGAACCGCGGGTTCGCCGCCGCCTGCAACGAGGCGGTTATTGGAGTCACCGGAGCGGCGTTCTTTCTCTTCTGCCACGACGACGTGCTGTTCTTTGAAGGGGCCGTGCGCCAGCTGGTGGAGGCGTCGTTTCGCACCAACGCCGGCATCACCTCGCCCAAGGTCGTCGCGTACGAGGACCCCTTCATCCTGCGCCACGTGGGCCAGGTCGCCGACCGCTTTGGCGTGGTGCGCGAACGGGTCGAAGAGGGCGAGATCGACCACGGTCAACAGGACCTCGAGCGCGATGTTTTTGTCGCCCCGGGCGGGGTCACCTTGGTGCGCGCCGATCTCTTTGAGACGCTGCACGGCTTTGATCCGCTGATTCCCGCGATCGGCGAGGACCTCGATCTCTGTTGGCGCGCCCAAGTCGCCGGTGCGCGAGTATTCGTTGCGCCGAGCGCGGTTGTTGCTCACCGTGAGACGCTCGCGACCGGCGAACGCGTGCTCTCGGCTCGCGGAACGCGTCGCAGCACCTATCGCGATCTGCAGCGCCGCCACCAACTCGCGACGGTGCTCACCTGTTGGGGACCGCTCGGACTCCTCCAAGTGGTGCCCGTGCTCATTCTTTTAGACGTCGCCGAAGCGTCGCTCGCCGTGCTGGGCCGCGATCTCTCTCGCGTGCGGTCCATTGCCGGGGCGTGGCGATGGGTGTGGCGCAACCGCAAGAGCTTGCGGCAACGGCGACGCGAACTCAATCGGATTCGCGTTATCAAAGACAGCGACATCATCAAGCTGCAAGTCGGCGGCGCTAATCGGTTGCGCACCTTTTTCACCACGTTGATTCAGGACGGACTGGATCGGGCGCGCGGGATTCTGCCCGAGCTCGTGGACGAAGATGATTCGGACGGTCTTGATCACGGCATCGGTTTTGACGAGGGTTTCGGCGCCGATGACTCCGAGTACGAATTAGAGCCCATTGAACTGCACGGCGTGCGGCACCGCGTCAGTCAGTTCCTCAACGGGGCGCGCAGTCAGATGGCCGTGCTGTTCGGCGCCGCCTTGCTTTGGCTCTACGGCGCGCGCCAGCTGTTCACGACACCGCTGCCGCTCATTGGGCGGCTCGCGCCGCTTGATTCATGGTGGTCCACGTGGCGACACTTCTTTGCCTCGTGGACGCCCAACGGCGTCGGCACTGGCGCGCCCGGGATGCCCGGTTACGGAGTGCTTGGATTCGCGGGCACCTTCGTATTCGGACGAATGGGCGTGCTGCCCCGGGTGGCCCTCATCTTTGCCATCCCCTTTGGGGCGCTCGGTGTCTGGCGTCTATTGCGCGGTGTGGTCTCCAACCGCGCGCGCGTCGTCGCCGCGGTGGGCTTCCTCGCGGTTCCGGTGGGTGCCAACCTTGTCGCCCGCGGCCGCATCGACACGTTGGTCGTTGCCGCGGTGCTGCCCTATGCGCTTCGGCGGCTCTTAGTGATCGTGCGCGTGCCGGGATTTCGCGATGTCGATTTCGCGGCGCCAACGCACTTCGGATCAATTCAGTGGCGCAACACGCGGGCCGGACAGATCGCGGGACTCACGCTTCAAGTGGCGCTCATGACCGCGATGCAATCCGCGTCACTCGTCGTTGTCGAACTTGTTCTTATTGGACTCGTTCTGGCGGCCGCAATTCTCGGGCGCTCGACATTGACCCTCGAGCGGCCCGTCGCACTCGCGTTTCGATTGGCGCTCGGCGTCGCAGTGCTGTTGGCGCCACTCACGATCGGCGCCGCGTTCTCAGGGATCCGAGCGCTGGATCTATTCGGCCAACGGACCGGTGGGTGGGACGCCTTCGGCCTCACGTCGTTGGTGCGTGGTGGCAACGGTCCTTTTGGATTCGGATGGGGAGCGTGGCTCCTGCCCGCGGTGGCCATCAGTGCTGTGCTGCTCGCGCGCGCTACGCGCCGCACCCACGCCGTGATGATCGCGGTGATTGCGGCGCTCGCCGTGCTGACCGCAGCGCTCGGTCAGCACGGGTTCCTCGGGCGATTTGCCCCCGACGTCGACACCTTGTTGGTGCTCGTTGGTCTCTGCACCGCCGTGCTGCTCGCCGTCACGATCACCGCGATCGAGAATGACCTGGCCGCGAGCAGTTTCAGCTGGCGCCAGCCGTTCGCCGCCCTGTTGGTCGGAGGATTGCTGGTGGCGGTCTTGCCGTTCGCGGCGTTGAGTGCCAGCGGTCGCTACTCACTGCCCGTCACCGGGACCCCGGAGTCGCTCGGCGCACTCGCGCCGACGACGCTTGGTGGATATCGAGTGTTGTGGCTCGGCGATCCCAACGCGCTGCCGGAACCTGGGTGGTCCGTGGTTCCAGGACTGTCCGCAGCGACCTCGACGAGCGGGTTGCCCGACGGCAGTCAGCTGTTTGCTCCGCCGTCGCCCGGGGCGTTCTCGGTCGTGGCGAACGACGTGGCTCGCGCGATGAGCGGCAACACGGTGCATCTCGGCCAACTGCTCGCGCCGGCCGGCATCACCGCGATCGTCGTCATGACGAGAGACGCCCCGTTTGTGCAGGGGTTGCAGACCCCTCGCGGCGAGCCCGTGCCGCGCACGCTGCTCACTGCTCTACGCCGACAGGTCGATCTCAGCCAGACGCTCTCCTCGAGTGGCGCGGTCACCTTTTCGAACTCGTCATTTCACGGAATTGTTGCGGAACGCGCGGCCCCACTCGGCGAACGTGAATCAGCGGGCAGTCCCGATGCGGTGCTCGGCTGGCAGCCGGTGCTCGATTTCGGATTCCGGATTGGCACGGTCGGCACGGGCACCGTGGTTTCCGGACTCGCACCGGCGAGCGCCTTTCAACTGAAGATCAATGGACACGCCATCGCGCGCCAGCGCGCCTTTGAGTGGGCCAGCCAGTATTCGGTCAACTCCGGAACTGCCTCACTCACCCTTCACCAATTTCCGTTTAACGGAATTCTCGCGGGTGCCACATTGCTCATTTGGGCGGTTGCACTGCTCGGCTTTGGCGCACTGGACGCTTTACGCGTTCTGGGGCGACGGTGGCGTCGCTCCAGCGCCGACACCGTCGATGGTGACAGTGACGAGGTGGCCTCGTGAGCGAACCGCGCCGTTCCCGGGTTCCGCTCGTGATGGTCGCACTCATCCTCGCGGGCGCCGGCGTGGCTTCGTCGGTGGCGAGCAACACCAACTCCGCCACGCTGCCCACGGGGCTACGAACCTCAGGCGCCATTGAGTCGGCCGCGCTGTACTGCACCGGCTTCACGGGCCACAGCGGAGTGGCGCCGGCGTCGGTGTGGTTCTTTAACACGTCATCGCACGACCGCCTCGTTGACGCGACGATCGCTAGTGGGCGCGGCGCCGAGCGCGACGCGCGCTTCATTGTTCACGCTCGTCGGGTCTTTGTTCTCGCCCACGACCTCTTCAGCGGCTCAGCGATGTACGCCGTGAGCGCGGTGGTGGATGGCGGCGGTGTGAGCGCCGTCACTCGTGGGACGGCCGCGAACGCCACTTCCGCGCCGTGCGCCACGACCGGCGCGACTCGCTGGAGCTTTGCGGGCGTGACCACTCATGTGGGTAATCGGGTTCTCATCGCCATCGTCAATCCCACATCGACTCAAGTCGTGGCCAACGTGACCGCGAGCACTCCGAGTGGGTTTCTCTCGCCGGAGAGCTTTCAGGGCATCGTGATTGGCGCGAGGGGAGTCGTCACCGTCGACGTGGGCGCGGGCGTCGTGAACGCCGCGCCGATCCTCGTGCACGTCACGGCGGTACACGGAACCGTCGTGGCGGTCGCGGTTCAAACCTGGAACAACAGCTCATCGGGACCATCGATCCTGACTGGCTCTCCCGGTCCGTCGAGGTCGGCCCTGTTTCCCGAAGCACCGACGTCAGAGGGGATCGTGTCGACGCTGGTGATCGCCAATCCGGGCGCTGCCGTCAATCACCTCACGGTGCGAGTCGGCATCCCGGGCTACGTCATTGCGCCGTTTCGACGAGACGTCGGGCCATTTGCCACGACGGCGCTCGTGGTGTCGCCCAATTCGCGGGTCCCGCCCGCGGGTCCCGCTGCGTTGCGAGTGACCGGCACCTCGCCGTTCGTCGCAACATTGGTGATTACCCAGAAGGCGACATCGGGCGTGTGGATGTCCTCGCCCATCCCGTCAACGCGCGCGCAGGTCGTCGATGACCGCGACGGCGAGGGATTGGCGTCACTCACGGTGCTCAATCCTTCGGCGCGACTGGCCACCGTCGTCGTGCGAGCGGTGGGCATTTCGGGACAGTTGACCCACGTCATCCGTCCGCGCGGACGGTGGGTCCTGTTGAGTTCAGCGCTGTCGAACTGGAGCGGTCACGTGATTCTCATCACGTCGGACGTGGCGGTGGCCGCCGCGGGATCGCGAAACGGCGCGAGCGCCGGCGCGATTCTGGTGGGTGGATCAGGCGGACGGTAACGAAGGGGGCGCCCAGGTGGGCGTCGCAGCCGTCGGTACTGGCTCTGGCGCATCGGGTTCCGGCACGACGCGCAGCGAACTGACGGTCTTGGTTCCGTTGGGGTGAACCGGCTCACCGTGCGCCTCGTCGATCAAGTGGGCGGCGGTTTCGCCGTCAATGGTCTCGTTTTCGAGCAGCGCCTGGGCGAGCGCGGTGAGTCCGCGACGGTGCAACGTCAGCACTTCAATGGCGCGGGTCTCTTGCTCGCGCAGAATGCGCTCGACTTCGTCGTCAATCACCTTGGAGGTTTCGTCGGAGTAGTCCCGGGTGTGAATCAGGTCCTCGCCGAGGAAGACCTGTTGGTTCGACCCCCACGCCATGGGACCGATTTCTTTGGACATGCCCCATTCGCGCACCATGCGGCGTGCGAGTTCCGTGTTGCGCTGCAGATCGTCCGCCGCGCCGGTGGAGAGATCGCCGTAGACGAGCAGCTCGGCGACTCGTCCGCCCATGCGCATACACAACGAGTCCTCGAGGTGCTGGCGGCTGTAGATGTGGCGATCCTCTTCGGGCAGCGTCATCGTGACGCCGAGCGCCATGCCGCGCGGAATGATCGTGATCTTGTGCAGCGGGTCAGCCTTTTCGAGCACGTAGGCCAGCAGCGCGTGACCCCCTTCGTGGTATGCGATGCGCTCACGTTCGTCGTCGCGCAGAACCATCGAGTCGCGCTTTTGACCCATGAGCACTCGGTCGCGCGCAGTTTCGAAGTCCTCCATCTCAATGGTGGCGGACCCGCGACGCACCGCGTGCAGCGCCGCCTCATTGACGAGGTTGGCGAGATCGGCGCCGCTCATACCCGGTGTGCCCCGTGCGACCATCTCGAGGTCGACGTTGGATGAGAGCCGCTTGTTACGCGAGTGAACCTGGAGGATCGGCAGACGCTCCTCGTAGTCGGGAAGCGGTACGACAATCTGGCGGTCGAATCGTCCGGGCCGCAGCAGCGCCTGGTCGAGGACGTCTGGTCGGTTGGTAGCCGCGATCACGACGACGCCTTCGGTCTGATCGAATCCGTCCATCTCGCTCAGCAGCTGGTTGAGAGTCTGTTCGCGCTCGTCGTGGCCCCCGCCGAGACCGGCTCCGCGCTTTCGCCCGATGGAGTCGATTTCGTCCACGAAGATGATGGCGGGCGCCTGCTTGCGGGCCGTGGCGAACAAGTCGCGAACGCGACTGGCGCCGACGCCGACAAACATCTCCATGAAGTCCGAACCAGAGACCGAGAGAAACGGCACGCCCGCCTCGCCGGCCACCGCGCGCGCGAGCAACGTCTTGCCGGTTCCCGGCGGTCCAACGAGCAGCACGCCCTTTGGAATCACCGCTCCGATTTCGCGGTACCGGCCGGGAGTCTTGAGGAACTCGACGACTTCGGAGATCTCCTGCTTCACCCCGTCATAACCAGCAACGTCGGCAAAGGTGGTGGTTGGCTTCTCCTCGCTGAACAACTTCGCGCGTGAACGCCCGATCGACATCATTCCGGTCATTTGGCTGCGAGCCTGGCGGCTGATGAAGTACATGAAGCCGACGATGAGCACGATCCAGATGACGTAAGGCAAGAAACTCAGCAGTCCGCTGGGGTTGGCGAACTTCACGCTGACGCCGTTGGAGCGAAGCAGGTTGATGTCGTCGCTGATGACTGGCTCAGGACCAGTGGTCGTATAGGTGCCCCCGCCCTTTAGATCACCCGTGATCGTGCCCGAGGCGTTTTGAATCGTGGCGGTCTTGACCTGGTGATGGCGGGCGTCTTTGAGGAATTGCGAGTACGAGATGGCCCTCGGCGAACTGCCGTTGGTGATCCGCGGGTACATAAGAATCACGGCGAGCCCAATCAATACCGCGATCCACACCATTCGTCGGCGGGGATCTGGCGTTGCGGGCGTCCCGTTTTGTCCCCGTGAACCCCCGAGCTTGCGCCACGGTGACTGATTCTCGGGGGGCATGCTCATGGCATTCAATGTTAGGGGTCGTTCATTCGAGCTTGAAACGCGCACGGGTCCACAACAGTCCCGTTGTTACCCTCTCTCGGTGCCCGTGCTGTCGCTGAAGAGTGACAGTGAACCAGCTCTCACACGAGCCAACGGTGTCTACGTCGTCGCCATGGTTCTTATTGGCTTCTTAGCGGGTCAAGTCCTCGCACTCGCAATGCTGCTGCTCTTTCGAGCGATCACGGGATCGACGCTCACGCTCACTCAGATTGCACATCTCTCAACTGCGCCGTGGTGGGCCGTTGTCTCTCAGCTGCTCGGCATCTGGATGGGCATGGCGATGACGGTGTTCATCGTGCAACGACAGCGCCCGGCGTTTCAGTGGCGATCGGTGTTTACGTTCGCGGTGAACGACTTTCAGTTCATCTTGTGGGGAATTGGGCTGCAGTTCTTGGTGATCTGGATCTACTACTTGGTGCACGCCGGAGGGTCGAACGGACCGAGCCACAAACTTCTGGGGGGATCCTCGGGTGCGGGATTAGTGCTGGTTTCGCTCTGCACCGCGGTTGGCGCACCGATTGTGGAGGAGACCTTTTTTCGCGGCGTTCTCGTGCGCGGACTTCGTGCGCTCGTGCGCCTGCGCAGCGAGCGCGCCACGTTCGTCGTGGTTGCGGTCCTTGATGGCGCGCTCTTTGCCGCCGCTCACGCCGAGTGGCTCCAGTTCCCCGGTCTCATGGCCGTTGGCATCGTGCTCGCCTCGCTGTTTATGTGGACGCGGCGGCTGTGGCCCGGCATTGTCGTTCACATGAGCTTCAACACCGTTGCCGTAATCGCGGTCTTGGCCAGTCGAGGGCACTAGTGGCGCTCCGTCGGCCGCGCGTGACCTCGCAGGGGGTTGCGAGTGCCGTCGTCATTGGGGCAGTCATTTGGGTGACGCTCTTCGCACTGCATCTGCCGCTCATATTGAGTGGGACGACAGCAGCCGGTGGCGACACGGCGAGCCACCTCGCCGCTCCGTGGTTTCTGCGCCAGCATCTCGGCTTCGGCCAGCCAACGATGTGGTACCCGGGCTGGTACGACGGCTTTCCGCTCTACACCTACTACTTCGTTCTGCCCGATCTGTTCGTCGCCCTGCTCAGCCACCTCTTTAACTTCGCCATCGTCTTCAAGCTCGCGACCGTGCTCGGTTCGGTCCTGCTGCCAGTCGCGGCGTACACGATGGGTCGGCTGTTTCGAGCCCCGAATCCAATTCCTGCCGCGCTCGCGGCGGCGACATTGCCCTACCTCTTTGATTCGACGTACACCATCATCGGCGGCAACCTGTTCAGCACGCTCGCCGGCGAGTACTCGTTTTCGCTGTCGATGGCCTGCGCCCTCGTCACCATTGGACTGTTTGCGCGCGGCATCCGTGAGAACCGCGGACGATGGTCGGCGGCGGTGTTTTTGTCGTTAACGCTTGCGGCCCACCTCCTGCCGTGGATGTGGGCGGTCGCGATGGCCATCGTGATGGTCCTGGTCGAGATCGTGTTGAGCTGGATCAAGGTAAAGAACAGCTCGCGTTTCGGCCGTCGTCATCTGAGACGGGCCACGTGGTTCGTCGCGAGCGCGGGGGCATTAAGTGCAGGGCTCTCGGCGTGGTGGCTACTGCCGTTCGGTACAAGTCAATCTCTGGCCAACTCGATGGGTTATGTCAACGACGACACGCACCACTGGAGTTCAATCTTCACGTCACTCGGCTGGTTCAACACAAGCGGCGGCATGGGCGGCGACGTTTGGGTCATCGTCCTCGCGGCGATGGCACTCGTCATGTCGGTGATCTGGCTCGACCGGCTGGGACTGGTGCTCAGCGCCTCCGTCGTGTTCTCAATGGTCGCCTTCATCATCGATCCGCAGAGTGCCCTTTTTAACGAGCGAGTCCTGCCGTTCTGGTTCATCTCCATTTTCTTGAGCGCGGGCTGGCTCGTCGGAGCGACATCACTGCGCGTCGCCCGATCGGGCATTTTCACCTACATCGGCGATGCTCTTCGATTCCGCGAACCGTCGTCGCCGGGTCTTCCCGTCGTTTCCGAAGTCACTGTGGCGTCGCGCAGCGTGACGACGACCTACGCGGTTGGTTTGCTCGCGCTCGTCATCACCTTGCCCGGCGTCGTGCCGTCACTCGGCGCACACTTCGGTATCAATGTCGGCACGAATCGCGTGCCGGCGTGGGCCGCGTGGAATTTCTCGGGCTACCAGCTCAAGGCACAGTGGCCGGAGTACCACGAACTCGTCACCACGATGGGCACGGTTGGAACCAAGTACGGATGCGGGCGAGCCTTTTGGGAGTACAACGCGACCGAGAATGACTTCGGTTCGACGATGGCCCTCATGTTGTTGCCGTACTGGACGAACAACTGCATCGGATCCCAAGAGGGCTTGTTCTTTGAGTCGTCGCCAACGACGCCGTACCACTTCGAGTCGCAGTCTGAGCTCAGCGACAAGCCGGACGATCCGATGCTCGGCGTTCGGTACCGGCCGCTCGATGTTCGACTCGGAATTCGCCATTTGCAATTGCTCGGCGTGCGGTACTTCATGGCCTTTTCACCCAACGTGGTGGCGCAAGCCCGAAAGAACCACGACCTGGTTGAAGTTGCACGCACCAGCTACTTCTCAGACTTCTCGGCTCGTTGGCACATTTTTCTCATTAGGCACTCGGGATTACTGACGGGACTTCGCAAGGTGCCTTTTGTCGTGCCGGGAATCTCGAGTCGCATCGGTTGGCTAAATGCCAATCAGTCCTGGTGGCTGCAGATCCACAATCCCACTGTCTTGATGGCCGAGTCGGGTCCGTCGAACTGGCCGCGCGTGAGCGAGCGGTACTTCTTTGCGCATCGAAGCCGCTCCGCGGCACGGGCACCACTCCCTGCAATCCACATCTCGCAGGTTCGTCTCGGAGATCAATCGCTCAGCTTTCACGTCTCGCGCATCGGGGTTCCGGTTCTCGTGAAGATCTCCTACTACTCGCGCTGGCACGCGACGGGCGCGACGGGTCCGTACCGCGTCAGTCCGAATTTGATGGTCGTCATCCCAACCGGTCACGACGTTTCGCTCGTGTACGGCAGTACTCCAATGGTCACCATTGGGAATTGGATCTCGCTGACGACGTTTGTGGCGCTACTCGTCGCACTGTGGCGTCGGCGGTGGTGGCGCCGTCCGCACGATCACTCTTTGTCGAGCGCCTCAAGAATCTGAGCAGCGATCTCTCGCGGAGTGGAAAGTTCGGCCGAGACGACCACATCGGGTTCACCGGGCACCTCGTAGGGATCATCGACCCCCGTCAAGTGCAGCGTTTCGCCCGCGCGCGCCCGTCGATACAGAGACTTCGGATCGCGCTGTTCGCAGATCTCGAGAGGCGTCGCGACATGGACTTCCAGGAATTTCAATTTCTCGTTTTGGTGTGCGGAGCGGACCAATGACCGCGCCGCGGCGCGAGGTGAAATCAACGACACAACGACAGTGACACCCTGTTGTGCGAGCAGGAGGGCGAGCGATCCCGCACGGCGCACATTTTCGTCTCGATCTGCCGAACTAAAGCCGAGGTCCGAACTGAGCGATCGGCGCAATTCGTCTCCGTCGATCACGATCGCCGCGACGCCGCGCTGTGCCAGTGCATCGCGCACGGCGTAGGCCGATGTGGTCTTGCCGGCGCCAGAGAGTCCGGTCAACCAGATCGTGGCGCCGGAACTCATCGCGAAGACGGTAGTAGGACGCGTCAGCGCACTCGAAACGCACGTAGGTCGCGAGTAGCCTTCCGGCCCGTGGCAAAGCCCTCCATCTTCAAGGCGTACGACGTGCGCGGAACCTATCCGGATCAAATAAACGAGCCACTGGCTCGCGCCATTGGTTCAGCGTTCGCCACTTTTTCTGGAGCACCGTGCATCGTGATCGCTCGCGACATGCGCCCGTCAGGACAGGGTCTCTGTCTGGCGTTTGCCGAGGGTGCCCGCTCGGTGGGTACTGCGGTCATTGACTTGGGACTGGCCTCGACCGACTTCTTGTACTTCGGATCGGGCTTTTTGGACATGCCCGGCGCGATGTTCACGGCGTCGCACAATCCCGCTCAGTACAACGGCATCAAGATGTGCCTCGCGGCCGCTCGGCCAATCGGTGTCGAGACGGGACTCCGCGAAATAGAGGAGCTAACTCACAAGTTTCTCGAAAGTCCGCCCTCGGCAGAGATGGAGCTGTTGTCGGTGATGGACATCTCCGACGAATGGGTGCAACACGTTCACTCTTTTACTGACATATCGGCGCTGCGGCCCCTCAAAGTCGTGGCTGATGTGGCAAACGGCATGGGTGGACTGATTGTTCCGTTGGTGCTCGATGAGATCGGTCTCGATCTTGAGGTGATGTACGAAGAACTCGATGGCACGTTTCCCAACCATCCCGCCGATCCGATTCAGCCCGAGAACTTGCGCGACCTACAGGCGCGCGTGCTCGAAGTTGGCGCGGATATTGGACTGGCCTTTGACGGCGACGCCGATCGCGTTTTTCTGATCGATGAGAAAGCCCAACCCATTTCCGGATCAACGACGACAGCGCTGGTGGCGGCGGCAATGTTGCAACGCAACCCGGGAGCGACAGTTCTTCACAACTTGATCTGCTCGAGGGCCGTGCCCGAGGTGATCGAAGAGAACGGCGGGACCGCGGTGCGGACCAAAGTCGGTCACAGCTTCATCAAGCAGATCATGGCTGAAACCGGTGCAGTTTTCGGCGGAGAGCACTCCGGTCACTACTACTACCGCGACAACTACCGCGCGGACTCGGGGATCATCACCGCGCTCATTGTGCTCGGACTGATGTCGTCATCCGACTTGCCGCTGTCGGAGTTCGTCAAGCCGTACGTGCGCTATTCGGCCTCAGGTGAGATCAATTTTGAGGTCAAGGATCCGATGGCCGCGGTGACGGCGATCGCCGAGCGCGAAACCAAGAACGGTGCCACGGTCGATCTGCTGGACGGAGCAACGATCACTCATGACGGTTGGTGGTACAACGTGCGGCCGAGCAACACCGAGCCGCTTCTCCGGCTAAATCTCGAAGCTGCGGACGCCGAGTCTTGTGCGAAGCGTGTCAGCGAGATTGAGAAGTTGATCAGCGACGTGACGGGTCACTGATGGCTCTGGACACCTTTCTCCTCGAGTTACTCGTTGATCCGTCTGATCACGGATCACTTCGGTACTTTCAAGATCGCGCCATCTTGGTGAATCCCCGAACCAAGAAGGTCTACGACATTCGCAATGAGATACCGGTGCTTCTCACCACCGAGGCGCGAGAGTTAACGGCGGACGAACAGAGCGTTATCGACGATGCCTCGCGCTACGTCAACACTGGCTCGCCACAGCTCTAGAACCACAGTGGCTCCTCGAATGAGGTCCGCTCACACTGTTGTTTCAGTGCCGAACGCCGACAACGTGTATCCATGATCACGATTGAGTCTTCGAAGTAGGTTCGATTCGCATGGACGAGCTCACTACTCGCCCACAAGAAGCCGGTCCCGAGAAACCAGATCTCTCGTCATTGGCTATCGCCGAGCTTTCGGGACGCGATGCCACGCGAGCGTTTCTCGTCGCGGTGTTGGCGATGGCGATAGCCACACTTCAACAACTTCTGATGCATCGTTATGCGATCTCGCACTATGACTACGAGGCACCGACGTGGTTTGTAGTGCTGACGGCGACAATCACCGTGACGATCTTCGTGGGCGCGATTGCGTTCGTCAGTTTCAAGTGGGACCTCTTACGTGACGCGTGGCGCTTTCGGCTCTCCGATCTCTTCTACGGCTTGATTGGTCTATTCGTGCTGCCACTCGGGTTGATCGGTGGAGTGTCCTCCAGCAGTCAGCGACTTTCCTTTGGTCCCACCGGCGAGGTCCAGTACCACCCGAATGCGTTCTACGCCGTGGGAACGGGCACGTCACGACTCAATGCTCTCTTGGCCTTCGTGGTGCTGGTGTTGATTTTGCCGATCGTGACCCAGGCGTTCTTTCGTGGTGTTCTCATGCGATCGCTCCGCCCGATCATTGGTCCGACCTATCTCGTGGTGTTCGCCACGGTCATCATCAACGTGATCTTCGTCGCGTGGTTTGACCTGTGGGCCTGGCCCGCAGCTTTCATCATTGAACTGATTCCCACGTTGATGTTCGCTCGAACTCAACGACTCTGGCCTTCGATCAGTGCGGTCGCCGGGGTCGAAGCGGTCCTCGTATTTTTCGTGATCGGGCCGGCGGTCTACTGATACGCCGTGCGGTTCGCTAAGCGAGCCGCTCCACGATCATCGCCATACCCTGACCGCCGCCGACGCACATGGTTTCGAGGCCGAAACGCTTGTCGTCGTCTTCGAGCGCGTTGAGCAATGTCGTCATGATGCGTGCGCCGGTCATTCCGAAGGGGTGGCCGAGTGCGATGCCGCCGCCCTTGACGTTGAGCTTGTCCCAACTGATGCCGAGGTGCTTGGCGCTGGGGATGACCTGCGCCGCGAATGCCTCGTTGATCTCGACGAGGTCGATCTGATCCATGGTCATGCCCGCGCGCTTGAGCGCCTGACGGCACGCTTCAATCGGACCGAGACCCATGATTTCGGGATTCAGACCCGAGACACCGCTGGCGACGATGCGTGCGAGCGGCGTGATGCCGAGCTGCTTCGCTTTCACATCGCTCATGACCACCACCGCTGCTGCACCGTCATTGAGCGGACAGGCGTTGCCTGCCGTTACCTTGCCGCCTTCGCGAAACGCGGGCTGCAACGTCGCGAGCTTTTCAACGGTGGTGCCGGCGCGGGGACCATCGTCCTTGGAGATCACGGTGCCGTCAGCGAGCGTGACGGGGATGATTTCGCGCTCGAAAAAACCATTGCCTTGGCTCGTGACGGCGCGTTCTTGGCTGCGTGCGGCGAACTCGTCCATCTCTTCGCGCGACACGTTCTCGAACTCCGCGACGTTCTCGGCGGTCTGGCCCATTGCGATGTAGATGTCGGGCAGGCCCACGGGAGCCGTCCACGGGTCTCCGGCCTTCGGGGCGCGCGCCGCGGTGCGCTCCATGGCCCCGTCAAAGAGGGGGTTGTGCGCTTTGCCGTTGTCGGACGCACCGTTGCCGTAGCGCGACACAGTCTCAACACCAGCGGCGACAAAGACGTCGCCTTCGCCCGAACGGATCGCGTGAGCGGCCATCCGAATCGTCTGCAGAGAGCTCGAGCAGTAGCGGTTCACGGTCACGCCCGGAACGTTGTCCAGCCCGGCGAGCAATGCGGCAACGCGCGCCATGTTGAAGCCCGCCTCGCCCGCGGGCGAGCCGCAACCGAGGATCAGATCTTCCACGCTCTGGGGGTCGAGCTGGGGCACCTTGGCGAGCACTTCTTTCACCACGTGGGCCGTGAGATCGTCCGGCCGACATTCGGTCATCGATCCCTTAAACGCGCGTCCAATCGGCGTACGACCGGTGGCAACAATGACGGCTTCGGGCATGGCTCCTCCTTGGGAAACCCCTACACAACGCGGGGGAGCATACTCAGAGCGAACCGAGCCATCACCCGAGCGCCAGGTGAAAGAACGTGTGAACGAGCAAGCCGAGCACGGCGCACACCACGATCGACCAGATCGTAAGTCGACGAGACGTTGTCACGATCAGCGCGGCGACGACGATGAGTGGCCACTGCCAACTGTGAGTGCACGCGCGAGCCAACAACACTGCGGCACCCACAATCGCGCCAGCGGCGGCGGGTCCAGCACCGTCAAGGAATCGACGGACGTCGGGTCGTTGACGAACGCGATCGAAATGAGATGCGCCGGCGCCGATGAACAACAACGAGGGTGCGAAGGCGATCGCTGAGGCAAAGATCCCATCTGCGACGCCACCGGCCGCGTAGCCCACTGCGGCAACGGTGGCCACGACGGGACCGGGGGTGATCTGTCCAATGGCCACCGCAGTGGCGAACATCGACGCCGTCGTCCAGTGGTGCGTAGTGACGGCGTCGCCTCGCATCATGGGCACGATGACAAATCCGCCCCCAAAACTGAGCGCTCCAACTTTCAATGCGGTCCAAGCGAGCGACGATTTCGCGACGCCCATCGCCAGGACCACCAAGTGCGACCGCGGAGATTGACCGCTAGTGCGCACCAGCACGAGTTCGATCGCTCCGCAACTCAGCAGTCCAAGCGGCAGCCACGATGCTGCCAGGAGACAGGTCGCGGCACCGATCGCCGCATAGGTGACAATGCGAATGCGACGAGCGAGGTGAGCCCGCTCCGCGAAGTATCCCCGCCCGATCTCACAAGCCGCACGTACCGCGACCGCTGGGACGGCGGCCGCGGCGCCGAGTGCGAGAGCGCTCAGCCACGGCGCTCGTCCGCGGTGCAAGAGAACCACTGACAACGCCAGAACGAAAGCGACCGAAGGCGTGATGAAACACAGGGCCGCGAGCAGCATCCCTCGAACGCGCTTCTCTCTCCACCCAATCCAGAGCGCCAATTGGGTCGATGCCGGTCCTGGTAATAAGGAGACCGTCGAAAACGCGTCGGCGAACTCTCGCGCGTCGAGATCGCCCGACTCGACCCATTGACGTCGCATGACCGCAATGTGGGCGTTGGGTCCACCAAAGCCCAACAAACCGAGTCGCACGAATCGACGTGTCAGAGTGCGCCACGACGTCGTGGCTTCACTCACGAGCGCAGAGTAACGCCGCCGTCGAGGCGGACCGTAGAAACCCCGTCGGTATAGTTGCGCGGTCGCGACGGGGATGAGCATGTCGAGCGAAAACGACAAACCGTCGGGCGACTCGTACCGCCGCGATGTTCAAGGGTTGCGCGCGATCGCGGTCGGTCTCGTCATCTTGTATCACTTCAATTTCTTGAGCACCACCGGCGGTTACGTCGGAGTGGACGTCTTCTTTGTCATCTCGGGGTTTGTTATTGCCGGCGTCGTGTTGCGAGAGGTCCGCGGCACGGGACGTCTCAGTCTGGCCACGTTCTACGGACGTCGCGCTCGTCGAATCCTGCCTGCATCGACTCTCACGATTGTCGCGACGGTGATCGCGTCACTGATTCTGTTTGGTCGGCTCGGCACCTACGACGTTGCTCACGACGCCGTCGCCGCATCGTTATTCGCCGCCAACTTTCATTTCGCCAGTTCCAACGTCAACTACTTCGCCGCCAGCCAACCACCGTCACCGATCCTGCACTTTTGGTCGCTGGCGGTGGAGGAGCAGTTCTACTTCGTCTTTCCGTCGATTGTGGCGGTGGTGGCGATCGCGGGAATCCGACTGCGGCGCCGGCTATTCGAGTTGATCGCGCTCATCGTCGTCGCGTCATTTGCGTGGTCGGTGCACGCCAACGCGGCGTCACCGCTCACCGCCTACTACCAAATCGCGTCGCGGGCGTGGGAGCTCGGTGTCGGCGTTCTGTGCGCTCTCGTCGTTCACCGATTCGGTCATTTGCGCGCGTGGATTTCGACTTCGGCCACCTGGCTCGGCGTCTGCTTGATCGTCGCGAGTGCTTGGGGATTTGACGCCGCAAGTGCGAGCAACAGCTGGTTGATGCTGATTCCCGTCCTCGGCACGGCCGTCATCATTCTCGGGGGAACCGCGCCCGCGCAGTACTCGGCTCGAGCGCCGCTGTCGAGCGCCGGTATGGTCCTCGCCGGTGATCTGTCGTATTCGCTGTACCTCTGGCACTTTCCAGTGATCGCGCTCGCGACGCGTCAACTCGGCGCGCCTCCGAGCACGGCGGTGTCGATTGGCCTGCTGGCGCTGGTTGTTGCCCTGGCGTGGCTCAGTTATCGCTACGTCGAGAACCGACTGCGCTCGGCAAAGTTCTTTACCCGCTCGGCGTCGAAGTCACTCACTCTTGGAGCTGCGTGCGTGACGATTGCGGTCGTGTCGGCGCTCATTCCGATCGCCGAGGTGCCCTCGCGCGCCAGCGTCAAGGTGGTTGCCACTCCGCATCTCTCGCTGTTAAAGCAAGAGATCGTGGCGGCCACGATATTAAAGGTGATGCCGGCGCGAACCGATCCCGGTCTGGTCCTGGAATTGGATTCGCGGTACTTCGCTGAACCGAGCTTTCTGACCTACTGCGTTCCTTCCAATGTGCAAACGACCGTCCGGCTCTGTGAGTACGGCGATCGCAGCGCCTCGCGAACTGTCGTGCTCTACGGCAACTCACAGGCTCAAATGTGGGTGCCGGCGCTTGATCTGTTGGGTCAGCGCAACCACTTCAAAGTGATCCCGATCGCCAAGCCGGCGTGTGGAGTCTTTTACCTCCACGGCTACATCGATCCGAACGGTCACTACAGCGATGTCTGCTGGCGATTCGCTCATTGGGCCGTGTCCGCCATGAATTCGATGCGCCCAACCACGGTCGTGATCGCGGCCACACTGGGCAACCTGTTGCGCCCGGGCGCGGATCCTCACGCGCTCGGTCCCGATGGTCGACTTCCCAGCTCGCTCACGACACCGCCCAATCCCGCACAGTCCGCGGTGGGGCTCAGCCGATTAGTAGCTGCGCTGGCGCCATCGAGGGCGAAGATCGTGTTGCTCGGCAACATCGGCGTGCCGCACACCCCCGGCAGTCGTTACCCAGGAAATACGACGCCGAACGGTTGCCTGCTCGCCAATCTGTCCGATATTCAACGGTGCGCCGTGCCGACGCCGACGGTTGCCACGAGCAACAATCGCAAAGCGCTGGTCTACGCTGCGCAACAGGCCAAGATCGCCTTTATTGACATCAACTCGTTGCTCTGCGCCAACGGCACCTGTCCGCCAGTGATCAACCGGATCCTCGTGCACTTTGACAAGTTGCACTTAAGTGCGCCCTACGCACGGTTCGTCGCCGCGAGTCTCGGCGAACTGCTGCGCGGAAAGATCCCCGCTCCGTAGTTCGATGTTGGTGCTCGCGGCACACGGCCGCGAGTGAGCGATCGGCGCTACGCGGCGCGGCGCCCACGCACGAGCGTTCCCGGTCGAGCACCCGTATCGGAGTCGCGGTGCCGCGTCATCACTCCATTGACGAATGTCGCCTCATACCCTTCGGCGGCTTGGAGAATTCGGCTGGCTCCAGTCGGCAAATCGTGACGCACGACCGGCCGACGAATCGTGAGTCGATCGAGATCAATGAGGTTGATGTCGGCGCGCCGACCAACGCTCAGTTGTCCGCGATCGGTCATCCCGTAGAGATCCGCGTTGGCAGACGTGAGCTTGTGCACCAACAGCTCCACGGGAAGCTTGTCGCCACGGCTGCGATCACGAGCCCAGTGAGTCAGGTGAAAGGTGGTGGCGGAGCAGTCTGAAATGAGATTTACGTGCGCACCAGCGTCACCGAGGCCGGTCACTGTGTGCGGTTCGAGCAACATTTCACGACAGACGTCGAGCGAACCGTTGACGAAGTTCGATCCGAGCAGCGCGAAGAAGCGCGTCCCGTCGTCTTCGAGAAGCTGGTCGTACATGTAGGCGACCGGATCCAGCCCCAGTCGAGTGGCGGTCGCAAAGATCGAGTCGTCGAATGTCGGCTCGTAGTTGATGGGTTCGGTCATTGCGAACGTCACTGGCAGCGCCGGCAAGAACAGCTTCACGATCATGTCGGTGAAATCGACGGCGGCTTCATCGCCGGCGTGCTCGTCGAGAATGGCGCGGCGCACTTCAGGACGGCGCATCTCAACGACTCGCTCGGACAACGGGAGATCCTTGATCTTGCGATAGGTCGGTCGACCCGTAAAGAGGTGGTAGCTGTCGAGGCTGCTCATGATGGTGACCGAGCGGGGAATGATCTGGGGACGAAGATCCGCGCCACGCGCGTTGGCGGCGGACGCTGCGTCAAGAACCTCGCGCCAGTGGGTGGGATCCTCGAATAGTTGGGCGACAGTGAAGGTCACGGGGCGTCCACTCTCGCGCGCAACTTCTTCGAGCAGCGGCACCTCATCGAGCAGTTTCGCGCGCTCGCCTCCAAGGTGCTCCAGCTTGCCGATGGTGCCGGCCATGATCGCCTCAAAGACACCGTGGCCCGCGCGACGCAGCGCGCCCGCCATTGCGAGCACCTCGTCTTCGGCCGCAAACGTCCCCGGGACTGGACGTCCACCGCGGGCGCGGTGACCGATCGTGCGCGACGTGGTGAAGCCCACCGCTCCGGCGTTCATCGCCTCTTCGACGACGCGTGACATCGCCACGAGATCGTCGGCCGAGGCATCCTCGTTCGCCGCACCGCGTTCGCCCATGACGTAAAAGCGAACCGACCCGTGGGCGACTTGGGCCGCGACATTGATGGCGTAGCGACGACTCTCAATCAGATCGAGGTAGTCCGCGAAACTTTCCCAGCTTCCCCACGGCATGCCGACGCTTAACGCCGAGCCGGGGATGTCTTCGACACCTTCCATCAAATTGATGAGCACGTCCTCATCGCCGGGTCGAATCGGTGCGAAACCGACGCCGCAGTTGCCCATAACGACCGTCGTCACGCCGTTGGACGCAGAAGGCTCCAGCGTGTCGTCCCAGGTGACCTGTCCGTCGTAGTGCGTGTGCACGTCGACGAAACCCGGCGTCACCAACAAGCCATCGGCGTCAATGGTCTCTCGAGCGGACTCCTTGACTTTGCCGAGCGCGACGATGCGACCGTCTCGGATGCCGATGTCACCCGTGAAAGTCGGCGCACCGGTGCCGTCCACTAGTGAGCCGCCCGTGATCTTGGTGTCGAGCATTTCGCCCCCTTGGACTTCTCGCTGTTCAACGACCCAGTGAACTCAGGGTACGCCTCAGAGTGCGCCGGACCTATGCCTTACTGGCGGCTGAGGACCCACTCGGCCGCTTCGCGCTGGTGCCGCGCGTAGTCCATCTTGCCGTTGACGGCTCGACCGATGGTGTCCACGATGCGAATGGCACGAGGGGCCTTGTACGAACTCAATTGGCTCTTGACGTGCGCGATGAGCTCGGCCTCGTCGGCGCTTTGACCCGGATGCAGTTCCACCGCTGACACGATGCGCTGGCCGAATTCGGGATCAGGTACCCCCACCACACAGGCGTCCGCCACTGACGGGTGGGTCTTGAGTGACTCTTCGACCTCTTCGGGGAAGATTTTTTCGCCGCCGGAGTTGATGCACTGAGAACCGCGGCCGAGTAACTGGATGGTGCCGTCCTCATTCACCTTGGCCATGTCCCCGGGCACTGAGTAGCGCACGCCGTCGATTACCTGGAACGTCGCGGCAGTCTTTACCTCATCCTTGTAGTACCCGAGCGGCTGCAGGCCGCCGACCATCAGTCGACCGATCACGTCGCTGCCGGGCTGAACGTCGCGACCCTCATCGTCGAGCACGCGCACGTCGTCGCCGAGCTTGAAGCGCGCCGTGCGTTCTGCGGCGCCCGCGCTACTCGTTGAACTGCCCATGCCGAGCGCTTCTGAAGAGCTGAAGACGTCCGCGAGGATCATCGACGCATGATGCGCGAGCAGGCCGGCTTTAATTTCCTCGCTCCACATCGCGCCGGAACTGATGATGCAGAACAGTGAGGCGAGGTTGTAGCTGCTCGGAGCAGCGTCAAGCACGCGCAGCAACGGCCGGGCGAACGGGTCACCGACAATGACCGCCACATTCACGCCGCGACTCTCGATCGCGCTGGCCATCTCTGCGGCGTCGAAGTGCCGCTGCTCGAGCAGCACGATGGTTCCACCGACGCTCAACGTGCTGATGGCCATAAACAGGCCAGTGCCGTGCATGAGTGGACAAGCGGGCAACGTGAAGTACCCGGGACCGTTCGCGGAAATTTCGGCGGCGACGCTCTGCGGCGTGCCGTTGGCATCGAATCGTCGAAACGAACCCGCGTTGAGCCTCTGCCACAGATCGTCGCTGCGCCACATGACGCCCTTGGGCATCCCGGTCGTTCCTCCGGTGTACAAGAAGATGAGGTCGTCGCCGGAGAGTGTCGCCGGCTCGCCGATCTCACTGTCGAGCACGTGTTCATACGGCGTCGCCCACTCCGGGCACTCGCCGTGACCATCGTTGACGTGAATGAGGTGGCGCAACTTTGGCAGTTTCGAGCGGATCGCCTCAACCTTCGGCGTAAAGGTCCCATGAAAGACCAGGGCCTCCGCGTCGGCATTGTCGAACAGGTAAATGAGCTCGTCTTGCTCGTATCGGTAGTTCGTGTTGACGGGGATGGAGCCATTGAGCAGCGTTCCGGTGAACGCCACCATGTACTCCGGCGAGTTATAGAGGTACTGAGCAACCTTGGAACCCGAGGTCAGACCGCCGCGACGCAGATAGCTGGCCAGACGCTCCGAGTGGTCCATGAACTGCGACCACGACACGTGGCGGTCACCTTGAATGATCGCGGGATGTGACGGTTGGATCGCCCCGATGGCCCGCCACACATCACCGAAGTTCCACGACGTCACCGCACCCCCTCTGATCGCGACGACACTACTGAGAGGCACGGTCGGCATCGGTCAACAGTTGTCCGGTAACTTCGATGTTGCGTCACTCGATACATCGAGGGCGAGGAGGAAAATTCGATGAGCGAAGGTCGCGGCCTACTGGCGCCCGCCGGGCCGATGTCAACGCCCGAAGTGGCGTCCGACGACGATCCTCGCCGTCTGGAAATTCGAGCCTGGCTGGCTGAGCACCCGCGACCGAGCGGTCGCGATCTGGCCGACGCGGGCCTGGTCGCCCCGCACCTGCCCGCTCCATGGGGTCGAGGTGCTGATACCGAGAGCCAGCTCATCATTGACGAGGAACTTCGACGCGCCAAGGTGCAGCGCCCGATCAATCCGATCGGCATCGGATGGGCCGGCCCGACAATCATTTATGCCGGCACTGACGAGCAGCAACATCGCTGGTTGCCACGGCTCTTCAGCGGTGAAGACTTCTGGTGCCAGTTGTTCAGCGAACCCAATGCTGGCAGCGATCTCGCCTCTCTGCAGACGCGGGCCGTTCGCGACGGTGATGAGTGGGTCATCACGGGACAGAAGGTCTGGACGAGTTACGCGCACATTGCCAAGTGGGGGATTCTGCTCGCGCGGACATCGAGCGAGGGCGCACCGCAAAAGGGAATCAGTTACTTCATCTGCCCGATGAATGCTCCCGGCGTAGAAGTGCGGCCGCTTATCGACATGACGGGCGATCACGCGTTCAACGAAGTATTTCTCGATGAAGTCCGCATCCCGGCCGATCACCTCATCGGTGAGGTCAACGACGGTTGGCGACTCGCCAAGGTGACGCTCGGTAATGAGCGCGTCTCGCTCAGCGGCGAAGGCGCATTGTGGGGTCGAGGTCCCACCGCCAAGGATCTCGTGAGTACTGCCGCTACGTTCGCGAGCGATCTCACCAAACTCGATCGAGATGACCTAGTGAAGTGCTGGACGCACGGCGAAATTCTTCGTCTCCTTCGACTTCGACTTCTCTCAGCGGCATTGAAGGGCAAGGAACCCGGACCGGAGGCCAGCGTTCGCAAGGCTCTGGCCGACGATCACGGTCAAGAGGTCATGGGGCTCGCCAATCGATTGGCCGGTACCTCAGCGATGATCGCGAATCACGGTCCCGGAGCCATGACGGGCGACGGTGGCACGACTTGGTACCACGGATTCTTGTATTCGCAGGCGCTCACGATCGGCGGAGGCACATCGGCTGTGCAGCGCAACATCATCGCGGAGCGAGTTCTGGGACTCCCTAAGGACGCTGCCGCTTCCTGATCCGGAAACTGTTACAGGGCGATCGCTCTCGTTCGATAGATCGATGTCGTGCTTGCGGGTTGACCTGTTGAACTCACGAATTCAACGCTCTCAGTTCTTACGTGGTGGCGGTTTGGTTGCCCACTCGACACGATCGAGAACATATTTCTTACTGAGTACGTAATCACGAAGACGTCAACGACTGATCCAGCTGTAATCATGACGGACTGCTCTGAACCGAGACGCGGAATCAAGTACGCAACGCACACGATCGTTGCCACCTGAGAAGCAACCGCAAAGACCGTCACAAAGTCCGCGACAAAGAGCCCTCTAAACGTTCCCTTCATATGGCTTAATTCATCACTCTCCACTCTCGAGAGCGCTGCGTAGATCACTGGACCCATCGCTAATGCAAATGCGGATGCGATTGAGAGCATCACAACTCCCGTGATGTCGCTCTTCGACAAGTCCTTTCCAAAGGATGATGAGTTGCTCACAAATAGTGTTAGAACGGCACCGAGCGCAGTGATATTGGTCAACCAACTATCAGTTGCGGACCAAAGTGCACCGGAAGAGATCGGATTCTTCATCCATGAAGAGAGCGACGAAGGTATTGGTTTCGATTTGGCATAACCCGTCCACGCTGCAATTGTGACGGCAATTGAAGCAGTTCCTGCTCCACAAACAAGCGGAATCCACAGTCTCAAATGCGAGCCGGTCACCAGAACCTCCGAATTCAAACTTGGAGGTTTCTTATCACTCGAAACAACTCAATCGAGGGACCAATTGTTTTGAGTCAGATCTCGCGGCCATCTGACTCAGCTTCACGCATTTGTGGTGACGATATTCGCAGTTGCTCCCGTCACAACAAGAAGATCATTAATCGATTAGCGGTCCAGCGTCTGCGAAGCCTTGACGGATTCCTTGGCCGGCGCGTTGACTGAGTTGCTCAGGCTCAAACAGCATCCAATACGCATTGCGAGCGTGCTTGCGCGATCGTTGATCAAACACCGTCGCCAACACTTCGGGATCGTCGGCCTCATCCTCATGCACGAAAACTTCGAGAATCGGGGTGCTCGTCATCAACTGCGCCTGCATGATTCCTTGCGATGCTTCGTGAGCACACTGCTTGTCGATCTCGGCGCTGCCAGGCATACCCAGTGCCACGACGATGTTGCAACCATCGCGCTCGATGAGGTTCTTGGCGGCAACAGCCAAATCTTTGAATCCGGGGACGGTTTGGGAAATGACTTCGAACCGCTTTCCGTGTCCAGGGCACTCGGCCAACTCAGCTCGCGCCGCGCCACCCATGTCAAAGCGCGCGAACATCGTGTCGACGACACCGATTCGCAGTCGTTTCGGCGAGGATTTCTTCTTGCCCATTGTCACTCCTTCGCCGGCAGTGTACGAGCGAGGGCGTTTTGTCGAATTTGGGACCTTGGTCAATTCCGAGCAGTGGGACTTTCCGAAATAGTCTCGGCGCAGCGACGCGAGGAGAGCTGATGGCGTGGGACTTCGAGACGGATCCTGAATTTGAGGAGCAGTTGGCGTGGATGCGCACGTTTGTGAAGCAGGAGATCTTCCCAATTGAAACGTTGGGTCACAACTACGACGGACTGTTGAAAGTGATTCGGCCGATGCAGGACGAAGTCAAGAAGCGGGGGCTGTGGGCGGCGCACTTGCCAGTCGAGATGGGTGGCATGGGATTCGGCCAAGTCCGCCTCGGATTGATGCACGAGATTCTCGGCCAATCCCCGTACGCCCCGGTCGTCTTTGGCAACAATGCGCCCGACAGCGGCAATGCCGAGTTGATGGCCGTCGGCATGGAGATGACGGGTCGCCACGACATTCGGGATCGTTGGATGCAACCGCTACTTGACGGAAAGATCCGCTCCGCGTTCTCGATGACTGAGCCGCACACTGCCGGAAGCGACCCTCGACTTCTTAAGACTCGCGCTGTGCGTGACGGTGACGAGTGGGTCATCAATGGGCGCAAGTGGTACACGAGCAATGGTTCGGTGGCCGACATCCTCGTCGTCATGGCCGTCACGAATCCCGACGTGCATCCGTACCAGGGCAGCTCGATGTTTGTTGTCCCCGTGAATACGAAGGGCGTCACGATTCTTCGTGACGTGGGTGCCATGGACGACCCACAGGTTGTGTACGGCCGTTTCGGCAACCATGCCGAAATCCTGTACGAGGATGTCCGAATCCCGGCTGACCACCTGATCGGTCCCGAGGGATCAGGATTCCTGTTGGCGCAAGCGCGTCTCGGCCCGGGACGTATTCACCACTGCATGCGCTGGCTCGGTCAGTCCCAGCGAGCATTCGACATGATGTGCGAGCGCGCACTGAGTCGCTACACCCACGGATCATTGCTCAGTGAGAAGCAGACGATTCAGAACTGGATTGCGGACTCACGAGCGGAGATGCACGCTGCACGACTGATGACACTTCACGCCGCGTGGAAGATGGACAAGGTTGGAGCATCTGCCGCTCGAGTCGAGATTGCCATGATCAAGTACTACGGCGCGACGGTGCTGCACAACGTCATTGATCGAGCGATTCAGACCTACGGCAGCCTGGGCTACTCAGCTGACATGCCCCTTGAGGCCATGTACCGCGCCGCCCGCGCCGCACGTATTTATGACGGCCCGGACGAAGTGCACCGTCAAACCGTCGCACGTCACGCGCTAAAGGAGTACGCGCCGAGTGAGATTCCGACTGATCACATTCCAACGCGACGCCAGGCCGCGATGGAGAAATTTGCTGACGTCCTCGAATTCCTCGAGGCCGAGAAGGTCTGAGTCGCACCAACGATATCCGCACGTTGACGACTGAGAGTCAGCCGCCAGAACTATCGGGGAGCCAGCCCCCGGACTGACTCTTCGAGATCGACGCCTACCGACACAATGGCAATTGCGGGAATGTCGACGCCGTTATCGATGTAGCGCTGTACGTGTTCGCGGCATGCCGCGTGACTTCCGTGCACGATCAACTCGTCGACAACCTCATCTGGGATGACCTCGTTGGCCTTCTTTCGATCTCCCGCCGCCCACGCGTCCCACATGGGTTGCAGAACCTCATCACGACCCAGCCAGCGCTGAAACTCTGCGTACGCGCGCACGGTGAGGTACGACGAAATCATTCGGCGTCCAACGAATCGGGCAGTGGCGGCGTCCTCGGTGGGAACGACGAAAATGCGGGCGGCGATGGTCTTGTCGTCGCCTACTTCGGCCTTGCACTGCTTCACATTGTCGGCGCCGAGCCAGTTAAGAATCGCGCCGTCGGCTTCGGTGCCGGCCAGCTTCAACATGCCGGGCCGTAGAGCGCCCAACAGAATCTTCGGGCGATTCGCCACGGGACGAGCCAACTTGAACCCTTTGATTGTGAAGCTGGCGTTCTCGACGTCGATCTTTTCGCCGTCGAGAGCTCGCTTGACGAATCGGAGTGTGTCGCGCGTGCGCACGAAGGGATCGACGTAGGGGATGCCGTTCCAGCGCTCAACGACGGGCTGACTTGACGCCCCGAGACCCATCGTGAAGCGGCCCGGTGCGGCCTCGGCCATCGACGCGATCGACATGGCGAGCAGACCTGGCCCTCGCGTGTAGACGGGCGTGACCGCGACACCGAGCTGTAGCCGTGGTTCCCAGGCCGCGGCCAGCGCTAGCGGGGTGAATCCGTCAGTTCCGTCAACTTCCGCGGACCACACATCGCTGTAGCCGAGGTCAGCGAGCAGTGAGTACCAGCGCCGGTGTTCGTCGAGGGTGACTCCGTCAAAGGGGATGGTGATGCCGTAGCGACTCGTCATCTGCCCAGTGTTTCAGATTCGAACCGACTACTTGCCGAGGTAGTCCTCGCCCCGGCTCTCGGGCACATCAAAGCCCAGATGCGATAAGCCGTGCTCGAGTCTCTTGTTAAGGGTCTCGAGAACTGCCACTCGCGCGAAGTGCTTATTTTCCGCGGCGATCACGTCCCAGCGCGAATGATCGTGGTCAGTGGTTTCGAGCACGTCGTTCATCGCCGCGATGTAGTCGTCGCGGTGCTTGCGATTCTCCCAGTCATCAGGGGTCAGCTTCCAGTGCTTGAGTGGATCGTTCTCGCGCTCTAAGAACCGCTTGAGCTGCTCCTCCTCAGAAATCTGCAACCAGAATTTGACGACGATGGTGCCGTCCTCGACGAGCGCGCGCTCGAACTCGCAGATTTCAACCGCGGAGCGTCGACGGGTTTTCTCATCGATGAGCCCCTCGACGCGCTCAACCAGCAGCCGGCCGTACCAGGAGCGGTCGTAGACCGTCATCGCGCCGCGCGCCGGAACCGTCTCGCTGAAACGCCATAAGAAGTGGTGCGCCTTTTCCTCGGGCGTTGGTGGCCCAATTGGCACGACGCGCACGTGGCGTGGATCAAGCGCCGACGTCACGCGCCGAATCGCGCCACCTTTGCCAGCCGCGTCAAATCCCTCAAACAGCACCACGATCCCGGGACCGATCACCGAGGTGTCGATCAGTCCGGCGGCGTAGAGGCGCAGATGAGTGAGGTGGCGTTGGGCTTTGAGGATCCGCGCAGCGGACTCCTCTTTGGTAAGGCTCTGGGTGAGGTCGACTTTGTCGAGTGGTCCGCTCACTGAGTCATTCGCTTCATCATCTCGGCGACGCTACGGGGCGACACCGACTCTCAGGTCGCGACGGAATCCTTCGCGGGTTCTTTCAGACTGAAGTACGTGTGCAGTCCGGCCGACAGGATCGCTCCGGCGAGGGGCGCCACCAAGAACAGCCACACCTGGTGCAGATGCTCGCCTCCGGTAAAGAGCGCGGGACCAAAGGAGCGCGCCGGATTGACGGACGTTCCCGTGAGCGGAATGCCGAGCAAGTGGACGACGACGAGCGTGAGACCGATCGCCACGCCGGCGACTGCGGGTGCGGCGCCCTTGGCGGTCACTGACAGGATCACAAAGACGAAGATCGCTGTCAGGATCGTTTCCACGAGAAACGCCCCGCCCATTGAGATGTTGGTCATCGACAGCTGGTTGTAGCCGTCGGCCCCGAGGCCGTCGAGGGTACGGCTGAACCACGGGCTATCCGAAAAGGTGAGCCACAATCCGGCCGCTCCGAGGATGCCACCGGCGAACTGCGCCACGGCGTAGAACACGCCCGTCATCCAGTCCATGCGTCGACTGAGGACCATGCCGAGAGTTACCGCCGGATTGACGTGGCAACCCGAGATCGACCCGATCGAATAGGCGAGGGCCATCAAGGTCAGACCGAACGCCAGGGCGGTCACAACAATGCCGGCGTTGATACCCCAGCCACCGGCCGAGCCCGAGGCGGGTGCCCAGTGGCCGAGCGTGACGGTGGCGACGCCGCAAGCGACGTAGACGAGGATCGCGGTGCCGATGAACTCGGCGACGAGCTTTTTGGACATGGGCTCTCCCTTGAGCGACCGCCCGTTCGTAAGCGTACGAACCACGGTGCCCGAAACGCGGGATTTCAGTTCGAGGTGACGGTGCGCCGCGCGGTGCTCACCGCGTTCAGCCATCCCTGGCCATTCAATTCATCTGGTTCGAGGTAGTTGCCCTCAGCCCACTCATTCCAACTCTTAATGACGCACAGCTGTTGGCCGGGCGGATTACGCAGCTCGCGCTGCAGCGCTTCAGTGAGCTGCGCTGCGAACTTGGCCGGCGACGAGTCGGTGATCACCGCGCCGCGGCGCGCGGAGCGTGGCGTGTTATCCCAGTTGGGCTGAACGCTCTGATGTATCCGACCCGCAATCACTTCAGGCGGCGAGGGCAGATGCTTGGCGTAGCGGTACCGACCCGGGCCGAACCGTTCGTCGTGGGCGCGGAGCCGATCGCGCACCTTGGTGCGAACAGTGCGCTGGAACGGGAAGTGCACGTACAGACCAGCATCGAATCCATCCGCGTCGTGTCGGGTGTAGTTGACACCCCACTCGCGGCCCTCGAGCCACGCGACGAGGTACAAGCCGCCGAGGCCGTGGTTCGTCGCCATTTGCTGCCACCGTTCGACGAATCGAGCGGGCTCGGGGAGATCGCCGGGACAAAAGACCAACAGCACGGGGCGACCGTCGATGCGCACGTAGCGCGGATCGCGGAATGCCGCGAGCAATGAGTTGAAGTGCGCCTCGTCGTCGCCGTCGGGGTAACTCTGCTCCATCAGGATCTTGTTCGGAGCGCCGTGCCACACGCCCGACCAGCTCTGATTGGCCCAGCCGAGAAAGAACGGCAACACCGGCGAATGTGACTGCAGCACTTCGTCAAACGGTCGCTCGAGCAAACGGCGACCCCCAAACCAGTAGTGCCAGTAACAAAACGACGTGATGCCGGCACTACGTGCCAGCTCGGCCTGGCGCTCTCGGACCGCCGGATCAAGCAGCGAGTAGTAGCCGAGCTCGCCGGGAATAATCGGTTGACGATGTCCGCGAAAAAGCGGCACGGCTCGGCGTACATTCGTCCACTCGGTAAATCCCGGTCCCCACCACTCGTCGTTCTCGGGGATCGGATGGAACTGGGGGAGGTACAGCGCCGAGAGTTCCACGGACAAAGGACGCTACTGAGCGCGCGACAGCCGTCGCGCACGCCAGCTTGCGAGATAGGTCATTGGGTCCACGTCCTCAAACAGGCCGAGCAAGTCGACCCGTTCGAGTTCGCGTCGTCCAATCTCCTCGATCGTCGCTTGATCTTCTTCGGTGCCGTCATCACGTGACTCGGTGAATGACGTCGACGACGGTCGGGCCGTTTGAACGCGCATTGGATTCAACGACTGCCAACGCGACGAGTAGTGACGGGCGTAGGCACCGATCGCGGCGAGTTCATGTCGGGGATCAGCAACCAACCTGTGATAGGTCACAACGTGAGCCTGAACGAGCCGAGTGTCAGCCAGCGCGGCGTCGTGACGATCGCACCAGTCCGAGATCTCAGTCGTGACCGCGGCGTGTAACTGACTCCGGTCACGCCACTTGAGCCTGAGTGCGCTTCGGGCAATCTCGCGGGGATCACGGAGCAGAACCACGATCGGCGTGTCGGGCCGCCGGGCCGCAACCAACGGAGCGAGCGAGATCGCCCGCACGTCTTTCACCACGCTGCGACGAACGATGTGGCAGCGATTGAGTTGGTCGACCCACGGACCGCGACGCTGACCGTTCAGGGCGCCGAGGACGTCACGTAGTTCGGGACCGTCCCCTCGGGGCATCGGAATCTCCGCCGCCCGCTGGCCATCGAAGATCTCTCCAACCAGATTCGCTGGTTCGTACACGAGGCGCGTTCCGTGCGGCGACGTCAGCATCTCGGCCAGCCACGTCGATCCGCTGCGTTGCCATGAACAGATCCAGAGCGAGGCGCGCGCTGCGCCAGGCACCGACACGAACCACGATCGCGACCGACGCTGCGTCTGGGTCGCGCTATAGCGAGCTCGCCACAGCAAACGCCGCGACCAGGGCGCGGCGGAGCTCACTGGCTCATTGTGGCAGTTCGATCACCGGATAATGAGCGGCTGGACCTGCACTGCGAGAACGGCGAGCATCGTGAGCCAGCTCAAAATGGCCAGATAGAGGACTCGCTCCAACAGACCAAAACCCTTCGCTGTGGCCGAACTGCGGACGACGATGAATCCGACAAAGACCGCAATCGTGACCGCTCCGAGCGCGAAGGACGTGCCCGCCCAACCCGACCACATCAGCGATTCTGACAATGTCGTTCTGAAGCGCAGCATGGCCGCGCTGGCACTCACAAAGGTGACGAGGGCGATGAGTCCGTGCGCACGGCCGGCGGGGGTTCGTTCAGTTCTCGTGGCGTCCATTGGAAACCAACTAATGATCACTCGGCAGAACGCGAAGACGAACAACAGAGCCGCCACGAGCACACATCCGCGGCCGAGATCGGCATTGAGGATGACGACGCCGTCGCTGGCCCCCGCGAGACCCATCGTGATGGTCATGACGCGGTACCCGAGTCGGTGCGGGGAGATTCCGTATCGACTGACGGCTTGAGTCAGCGGCGAGATCGATCGTTCCGACACGTGCAGATAGATCAGTGCTCCCACCGCAACGGTCAACCCGACGAGGGCAACCACACCGCTGGCTCGGACCACCGAGATATTGAGAGTGCTCGCCCCGGGGGGCCACCGGGTCTGCGCGATGAGCACGAGCTCACGGTATCGACCTCGGCAACGAGCGTCGACCTCGGCTACCGTCCGAGCCGTGGGGGGAGTGGGGCGCCAATGACGACCTCTCGCACCCCAACGATCGCCGGCGCGATGATGGCGCGCGACGAATGGCCGCTCGTGGCGCTGTCCGCCGCGCACGCGTTAACGCATCACGTCGATCATCTCTACGTCGTCGATCACGCGAGTGAGGACGACTCGGTAGTGGGGCTGCGGGGACTCGCGGCCAGTTTCGGTTCACGCATCTCCATCGTCGAGCTGGACGACGTGCCCTACGTCCAAGAGTCCGTCAACGCCGCGCTGGGAGCGTTAGCGCTGTCGGATGGTTTTGAGTGGCTCTACATCCTTGACGCCGATGAGTTCGCCGTCGCGGGGCCAGGCGGACTTCGTTCGGCGTTGGGCGCGCTACAGCCCCACGTGATCGCGGCGAGTTACGAGGTCGCGAACTGGGTCGCTCCGAGCGATTTTGCTCTGGGTCACCCGAAGGACTTGTTGCGGATCCGAGCTCGCGCGGTGTCGTGCGTGAATGCGGATCACGGAGCCGACACTGCGGCACGAATTGAATCTGGATCGATCACCTACTTCGACGTGCCCTTTCGCGACAAAGTGATCGTGCGCACCGCACCGCAGCGCTGGATCGCCGCGGGAGCGCACGACGTGCGCGGCGAGCGAGCCGGCGAGGTCGTGGCACTGCCTCCCTCACAGTTCGCTGTCGCGCACTTGGCCATGCTCGAGCGCTCGCGGCTCGGTGCACGCGCGCAAGCCGGACGACGATTGCGCGAAGCGGGCTTTACCGAGGACCACGGCTGGCAGGCCCAGATGATGTGGCGGGTCGAGAGCCGCGGTGAGCTGGACCACTTCTGGGCGCGGCACTCACTTGACGAATCGACCGGCACCGGTCCGAACGTCACGAGTGATGACTCGTTGGCTGACGCACTGACGGAGTCACTCAGCGGACTGGAGCCGTTCGAGTTCCTGGTCGACCGCGGACGACGCCGTCCGGTGACCTCCATGAGCCTCGACAGTGCGCTCGTGACCGCCACACGCGATCTGCAAGCGGAAGTCGCGCGGCTCGAACAGCAGGTCGAGGCCGAGCAGGGCTATCGCACCCACGCCATTGAGGTGCTGCGGGCCGAGGTGGCTGAGGCACAGGCGGAGCTGGCGCGAGTCAGTTGGGATCTGTCCGCACTGCGCAACTCACGAACCTGGCGATTGGCTCAGCGCGTGGCGCGCTTCGTGCCGCGCCGGCGAGCTCGTTAGGGCTTCGGACGATCGGGGTCGAGCAGCCCAGCCTCAAGAACCCAGTGCCAGTGTCCTCGGGCGTGATCGGCGTTCGCCGCCAGCACACCGCCGAGTGTGCCGTCGCCCCACGGGGCTCCCGGCAAGCTCTCACCGATTTGGTCGTCGCTTAATTCACTCAACAGCGCCAACGTGGCCTCCCGGGCCGTCCCGGTCAGCTCGATTACCTCGTCGAGCGACTTGGCGTGGTGCTCTTGCTGCCACGCTTCGGTCGACGCGTGGACCTTGGCCATGATCTGCTCTCGGCTGAGCGTGGCGCCGTCCTCGGCGTGCAGGAAGTTGATCGGCCGCTCGTGACCGCTGATGTGGCGACGGATAAATCGAGCGAAGTCGTGTTCGATCAACGCCAAGTGCGCGAAGTGATCGAGCGCCGTCCAGTTGTTCTCGGGGTCGTGCTGGCTGCGCGTGAGCGGTCGGGTGAGTTGTTCCTCGCTCAGTCCCTTGTAACTGGTAATCGTCCAGTCACGCGCGTCCTTTAACCGCTGCTCGACGGTGGCTCGGTCGATGGTCATGTCAGCTCCTCGCAATTACGTCCTCGCCGTAGCGGGCGAGGGTCTCATCGGTGTCCTTGTAAAAAAGAAAACTCGGCAGTACCACGCGGCTCACTCCGAGTTCGGCGAGCTGTTCGACTTCTTCAAGAGCGCGATCGCCAACTGCGCCGTGGCCCCCGGACGTGAATTCAAGGGCGTTCGGATCGCGATCGGCGCGACGCGCGCTCTCTCGCGCCAGTTCGAAGATCTCGCGCAACGGTTCGTGGCGTCCCTCGCCGGGAAAGAAACCGTCGCCGAGGCGGCCCGCGCGTCGTGCGGCCGCCGGCGAGTGTCCGCCGACGTGAATGGGGATCGAGCCGTTGACCGGCTGCGGGCGCATGACGCACCGCTCAAACTGCGTGAACTCGCCCGCAAAGCTGGCCTCGGGTTGACCCCACAAAGTGCGCAGCACCGCCACGTGCTCATCGAGACGCGCGCCTCGGTCATCAAACGGCACACCGAGGGCGTCGAACTCTTCGCGCAGCCACCCCGCGCCGACGCCGAGCATCATCCGTCCGCCGCTTAACGCATCGAGCGTGGCGAGCTCTTTGGCGAGCACGACCGGTTGACGCTGGGGCAGGATCAAGATGCCGGTCGCGAGCTTGATTTTGCGCGTCGCCGCGGCGATGTAGGTGAGCCAAATCAACGGGTCCGGGATCGGCGAATCGTCGCGGCCCGGCATCTTGCCGTCCTTGGAGTACGGATACGGCGAGGCGTAGTCCGCCGGCACCACCACGTGCTCCACGGTCCACAGCGATTCAAAGCCCGCGACCTCCGCCGCGCGCGCGAATTCGGTCGCTCGCGCCGGGTCACAAAACGGTCCGGTGTTGGCGTACGCAATGGCGAACTTCACGGTCTCTCCATGGCGCAGCACAGTAGTAAGGACCTCATGGCCGTCGTGAGGGACCGTAGATTGGACCGACGCAGGAGGTCTCGATGTCGAAGTCAGTGCTCATCACCGGTGCGGGGTCCGGCTTTGGCAAGGGCACGGCGCTCGCGCTTCGTGAGCGCGGCCACCACGTGATCGCGACGACCGAGAGCGACGAACAGGCCGCGGCGTTGCGCGCCGAAATCCCCGATCTGACTGTCGAACGCATCGACATCACGACGGGCGATGTCGAGCGCGCCGCTCAGTACGACATTGATGTGCTGATCAATAACGCGGGCGCCGGCCAGACCGGACCGCTCGCGGACGTGCCCCTCGAACGCGTTCGTCGACTCTTTGAGGTCAATGTTTTTGGCACACTCGCGATCACCCAAGTGGTCTTGCGCCAGATGGTGGCGCGCGGCTCCGGACGGGTCATCATCGTGAGTTCGATTGCGGGACACGTCTCGGGACCGGCGTTCGGCCCGTACTCCATGACCAAGCACGCACTGGAGGCCATGGGTAAGGCAATGCGGGCCGAACTCGCGGGGCAGGGGATTGATGTCACCTTGATCAATCCCGGTCCGTATCTCACGGGATTCAACGACCGAATGGCCGATTCGATGTGGGACTGGTTCGATGACACGGCGCTTAGTGCGCCCGGACGCGATCTCTACGAGTTCATGCGCAAACTCGTAACCGAGAACCAGATGGACCCGGCCGAGGTGGTCCAACGAATGGTGGAGTTGGTGGAAGCCGACACCACTGAGGAGAACAACTTCGTGCCCGCGAACATCCTCAGCCAACTCGGTCGGTGAGCCCGCCAGTTTCGAGGCCGCCGTCGCTGATGCGAGGGGGCCAGTGAGTACCTCGCTCACAATTCAAACCGTCGTCTTTGAAGACGACGGCGCCACGTTGCGCCGGAGCGTCTCGAGCATGTGTCGTGCGATCGAGGTCCTGCGCGGATCGCACCACCTCGGCGAAGTGGTGATCGCGCACGGCGACGCCTCGGAGTTTCCGCGGCCTCCCGCCGTCTTGGGCGACCTGCGAGAGATCGCCACTCGCGCCGGCGTGCGCTACGACTACCGGCACTTTCACGAGAACACCGGTTCCGCGCGCGGCCAGAACCGACTGGCCGAACTGTTTCCCGCCGGTTGGCACTTCGTCACCAATCCCGACGTGGTGTTCGGTGGGACGTGTCTTCGCCAACTGTTCGCCTGGGTTGATCGAGCGGCCATCGGCATCCTCGAAGCGCGACAGTTGCCATTAGAAGTTCCCAAGACCTACGACGCGCGCACCGGGCTCACTAGTTGGGCGTCAGGCGCATGCTCACTCGTGCGCGGCGAACTGTGGCGACGCATCGAGGGCTACGACGAAGCCAGTTTCTTTCTGTACGGCGACGACGTGGACTTCAGCTGGCGCGTGCGCCTCGAAGGATTCGACGTTGTGCACGTACCGACGGCCCGGGTCTTTCACGACAAGCGGCTAGGCCAGGATCGGCTCCCGAGCGAACTCGAGCGCTACTACAGCGCGATTGGCCTCTTCATGATGGCGCGCAAGTGGGGGACTCACGAGATTCGCCTCCGCGTCGAGCGTCTCCTCGCGGGTGACGAGTTCGCCGATGTTCGCGAGGAGATCGATCGGCGCACCGCCGAAGATCGTCTGCCCGCCGCGCTCGAGCGCGCCGAACGGGTGGCGCAGTTCACTGCGGACGGTCACTACGGGGGCTGGCGGTGGTGAATGTGAGCGGCCTGGGCGCCCGCTCCGCGCTCGCGGAGGTCTTAGGCGAACTCCCCGGACTCGACGGCGGATCCGTTCCCGACGGTCCGTTTCTCTCAGTGGTGTTGCGCACCCAGGGGCACCGGGCCGAGATGTTGCGCGACGCCCTCGTCTGTCTGTCCGGACAACAGTGCGCAGACTTCGAAGTGCTGATCATGATCCACGACCCCGATCGCGCGGACGCGTCCGCCGCCGTGCGCGCGCTCGTCGACGAAGAGGTACCCGATCTCGCCGAGCGCGTCACGGTGCGCGTGTCGACAGGAGGGTCACGCAGCCACCCGCTCAATGACGCTGTCAGCGCCGGACGTGGAAGGTACTTCGCGTTCTTCGATGACGACGATCTGCTGCTCGCCAACTGGGTGGAGGAGTTTTACCAACTCGCAAAGTTGGCCCCGGGCCGCGTGCTGCGCTCACTCATTGTTGATCAACGATGTGCCAACGAGGTCTGGTCCGGCGAGCGTGGACTCATCGCGAGTGGGCCGATTGAGTACCGCTACCCGCGACAGTTTTCTCTCGTGGAACACACCCGCGGCGGCGCCACGCCGTTTCACGGCTTCGCGTTTCCTCGCGAGGCGTTCACGGTCCTCGGCCTGCGTTTTGACGAGTCCCTCTCGATCTATGAGGACTGGGAGCTCGAACTGCGCGCGATCGGGCTGCTCGGGGTGGCCAACTCAGAGACCGTCACCGGCATCTATCGGCGCCATCACAGCGTCGACAACAGCCTGATGCTCTTTGGCGACGAAGAACGCCATCGACTGCTCGAACAACTGGTGCGCGATCGCGCGCACGGACACTGGTTCTTGATCGACGGATCAGAATTCGAAGTGTTCCGCGAGCGCGCTGCGCGCGTCGATGAGATGTGGCACGAAAAGCAGTTGATGTACGAGAAGCACGAGATGCTGATCGCCGAGACCCGTTCTCTGCGCTGGCTCATCGAGAAGTTCCGCGAAGTCTTTCGCGAGCGGTACGGCAAACCGAAGACGAAGGAGTAACTGTGGCGATTGGAGCCACCCCAATTGTCGTCTGCGAGGGCGATCAAACCGGTCAGGAGCTGCTCGAAGAAGCGCTGCGCGCGCTGGATCCCGCCGTCATCGGCGTCTCGCTCGAACTGCGTCGCTACGACCTGTCACTCGCGCATCGCCGAGCCACCGACAACGGTGTGGTGCGCGACGCCGCGGCCGCCATGGTCACGACAGGTCTTGGCCTTAAGGCGGCGACGATCACTCCTCCGGAGATCGGCGGGGTCGGCTCGCCCAATCGGATTTTGCGTGAAGGCGTGAACGGCAAAGTGATCGTGCGAACTGGGCGGCGCATTCCCGGGGTGTCGCCAATTGTGCCGGTGGTCCATCCAATCGTCGTTGTGCGTATGGCGGTGGGCGACGCCTACGGCGCCGCCGAAGGCCGAGACGGTGACGCCAACTCACCGAGTGAGGTGGCGTGGCGCACTGAGCGGATTGATCGCGGAACGTGCCGAGCCGTCGCGGAGTTCAGTTTCGTCACCGCCCGTCACGTTGGCGGCTGTGTCTTTGGCGGACCCAAGTGGACGGTGTCACACCACTACGAAGGAATGTTGAAAGAAGAGATGGACGCCGCGAGCGGCCGGCACCCAGACGTGAGCTACCGGCCAATCTTGATCGACGCGATGTACGCCGGGCTCATGACCGAAACGGCCGATCGAACTCTGGTGATTCCCGCGCTCAATCGCGACGGCGACTGCCTGAGCGATCTGGTGCTCGCGATGTTCGGATCAATCGCCGGGGCGGAGTCGGTACTGCTCGCCTTAGATGACCAGCTACGTCCGACGGTGGCAATGGCGGAGGCTCCGCACGGCACCGCTCCGTCGCTTGAGGGCAAGAACGTGGCCAATCCCATGGCCATGCTGCTCGCCGGGGCCGCGCTGCTCGATCACGCGGCGATGCGCGGCGCGCCCGAAATGGCCGGGGCCGCCACGCGCCTGCGCGCAGCCACGCTGTCGGCCGCCGCGGACGGAGTGCGCTGCTTTGATCTCGGCGGCGAGGCGTCCACGAGCGATGTCGTTGACGAGGTGATCTCGCGCCTGCGCGCCACTTCATAGGGCGTTCGCGTGCCGATAGCCTCGCGACGACGGAGGTGGCCCCATGGATCAAATGACCGCGGTCAACGTGCGCGAGTTGGACCTCCCGGAACTCAACACTGAGGGACTTGATCGGCTCGAAGCGCTCGAGGTGGCCGCGGCGCTGTCTCGAAAGACCTGGCTCGCCAAGACCGATTTCGGCTACGCCGTCTTGCGGTATCAAGACGCCGTCTCGATCTTGCGCGATCGACGATTTCACAGCGCGCTCAGCCAGATTCGGCGGATGGGCGGCCTCGAAGGCGACTACATGGCCGAACGCCGCCAGTCGATCCTTTCGATGGAAGGCGACGAGCACACGCGACTGCGTCGGCTCGTTTCGCCGGCCTTCACTCCGGCAGCCGCGGACCGGCACCGCGCGCGCATGCGCGAAGTGTTCACCGGGTTGATCGAGGGGCCGATTTCACGAGGGACCTGCGAATTCGTGGCCGAGGTCTGTGACCCGTACCCAATCCCGATCATTTGTGCGGTGCTCGGTGCGCCGCGCGAGGACTGGCGTCGGTTCTCAGAGTGGGCAACCAACATTTTCAAGATCTTCAACGGCAATCTCGCGGTGGACTTGCCCGACATTGAGCGCGCGTCGAACGAACTGGGCGACTACGTGCGCGCGATGGTGGAGGAGCGTCGACTCGACCCGCGCGAGGACCTGCTGAGCGATCTGATTGCCGCCGAGGAGGCCGGAGATCGCCTGAGCACCGACGAACTGGTGATGCTGGCCGAAGCCGTGTTGATGGCCGGTACTGACACCACCCGCAATCAACTCGGCTGTGCACTTGCGGTTTTTGCGGAGCACCCCGAGCAGTGGCGAATCTTGCGCGAGCGTCCCGATCTCGCACCCAAAGCCGTTGAAGAGTCGATGCGCTACCTCGGTGCGGTGCGTTCGACCGTTCGCTTCGCCAGCGAAGACGTCATCTACAACGACGTGCTGTTCCCGGCCGACACGTTTGTGACGACGCACTTGGCGGCGGGCAACCGCGATCCGGAGGTGTTCACCGAGCCACTCGATTTTGACATCACGGCGAGTCGGGCCACTCAACAGTTGACCTTCGGGTCGGGAATTCACCGTTGCCTCGGCGCAGCGCTCGCGCGCGCCGAGCTGCAAGAGGCCCTCACGGTCATGGCCGAACGGATCCGTGAGGTTCGTCTCGACGGAGAAGTCGAGTGGAAGCCCTCAAGTTTCGGCATCTGGGGCCCGTCTCGACTGCCGTTGCGCTTCATCGCTGCCTGAGACCAGCTGGTGCGACCGGCCATCTCGTGGCACCGCGGCGGTAAGGAGTTTCAACAGTCCGACACTGAAGCGTCCTTTGCCGATGCGGCTCGTCGCGGTGCGGAGTGGATCGAAGTTGATGTTCGCCGCAGCGCCGATGGCGTCTTGCTGTGTGCGCACGACGACGATGTTGAGGGGATTGGTCGACTTTCGCTCGTGCGGGTCGTTGATCTCACGAACGATCTCGCGAGTCGACTCTTGAGTTTTGAGCAGTTCCTTGATCTCTTGGACCGAGAAGATCCCGAACGAACAACGGGCATCCACTTGGACCTCAAAGGAACGGGATTTGAGGTTGCTGTGGTGGACGCCGTGCGCCATCGAAATCGTCCGCTCTTTGTGACGACGCCTGATGACTCGAGCCTGATCCGCCTCGCTGACGAGCGGCCCGAGGTGACCGCGCTGATGACGATCGGCACGTCGCGCACGGGACTCTCGTGGTGGCGCGTATTCCTCCTTCGAGTTGGCGAGACGTTTCCGATGCGCCGCATTGCACGAACCCGCGCACGAGGCGTCGCCATTCACTACCGACTGCTGAGGTGGCCGCTGCGTCGTTGGTGCACGCGGCGGGGACTCATGATTGTCGTTTGGACCGTCAATCGGTCCACTGATCTCGCGCACTGGGTGACCCAAGAGATTGATGTCGTCACGACTGACCGCCCAGCTCGGGCCATCGAGATGCGAGCGGGCTAACTCGCTGGCGTGCTCAAAGTGACGTGCGAATTGGGCAACGATGATTCGATCAATGCGACGAGCTCTTCGAGCACGGGCGATGTGGCGACTAGATGGTGATCGCCGTCAATTCGATGAACGACGTATCCGCCGCGCAGCACGGGTGCGAGTCCGAGGGACGCGTCGCCTTGATGCTCGATGACTGAATCGGTGGTGACAAAGAGGTCCACGCCGTGAGTGACGACCGGGACCAGCCGATCATGAATGAGATGCATGAGTGTCCACTCGGGTCCGCGACTGCGCCGCCGCGCTTGGCGGCGAGGCAGCTCGGCCAGTCGGTGCAGGTGAGCGCGCAGCAACACGCGCCAGTTGTGACCCGGGGTCGCCAAGAGCCACTGGATTTGCTGGGGTACTGAGACTCTCCACGACACGTCGTAGCGGCCGTAGAGATCTCGACCGAGTTCCACCAGTGGATTGCGCTGCCAAGTATCAATGAGGCCGACGTAGTTCGGGCTCAATCCGTTGACGCCCAGGGAGTTAATAAGTTCCAGCGCAATCCGTCCACCTGCGCAGTAGCCGAGCAGCCCGAAGGGCTCGCCATTGATTTCCTCGAGCGCTTGGTCAGTGAACTCACGAAGCCATGCATCAAACGACGGCTGGTGGTCAGGTGACACGAAGAGATCGACGACATCGTGGCCGCGACGCGACAGTTCCTGAGGCACGCGATGAAAATGCGCGCGATCGGCGTCACGCCACAGGTCAATCGTGAGCAGTTTCACTGAACCTCTTGCCATCATCTTGGTGGTGGAGTGATTCGCCGCGCCGACGCACGTCTCGAGACACTGTGGGTGTGATCTCGGACACGGCCGCACTGTATGACTTGGGAACGAGAAATGTCCCGCCCCATCGCTACAGTTCGCTGTCGTGTGCCACAGCCATCCAACGGCGTCCCACGGTCCAGTTTCGAGGTCGACACAACGCCTCAATCCCAGAGAAGATCTCCATCTCCGCGGAGTTGTTCTGCCGGAGGGAGTGAGCCAGGACCTCTGGATTCATCAGGGTCTGATTAGCCGCGAACCCATTGCGGGCGCGCGCACCATCGTCACCGACGGTTGGATCGTGCCAGGACTCGTTGACGCCCATGCCCACTTGGCTTTAGCCAGCCCTGCGGGCGACGACGCCGATGAGGCCACGCGCATCCAATCGAGTCTCGAGCTGCACCGAGATCGCGGCGTTCTCGCGGTTCGCGAGCCTGGTGGTCCGTCACGTCGATCGGCGAATTTCGTTGGAGCAAACGAACTGCCTCGACTGGTGACAGCGGGACAGTTCCTCGCGCCGCCTGGACGGTATTTCCCAGGACTAGCGCGCGACGCCGCCGAATCCGAGCTCGCAGTAGCGGCCGCCGACGAGGTGATGCACTCGGCGGGTTGGATCAAAGTCGTGGGCGACTTCATCGGCGATGACGGTCGCTTCACTCCGAACTATTCGACAACGGCACTCATCGAAGCGCGAGATCGGGCGCACGCCCTCGGCGCCAAGTTGGCGGTGCACGTCATGAGTCGCGCGGGCATGGACGTTGTCGTGCCGGCCGGCGTGGATTCGATTGAACACGGTCACGGCATCACGGTTGACCACCTCAAAGAGATGCAGCGTCTCGGCACGGTCTTCGTACCCACGCTGACGATCGTGCCCGTGGTGCAAGGAATGATCGATCAGATGGGCGTCAGTGGCGATCAGGTCACTGAGGCTCGAGCCGCGATGGAAAAGTTGCCCGCTTTAGTACTGAAGGCGCACGAATTGGGCGTCCGCGTACTGGCCGGAACCGACGCCGGGATGGTCCCTCACGGCGTGGTGGCTCAGGAAATTATGAATCTCAACCGCGCGGGTCTCCCAACCGACGTGGCGCTCGGAGCAGGGTCGTGGCTCAGCCGCGAGTATCTCGGATTTAATGGCCTCGAAGATGGCGCACCCGCTGACCTCGTGGTGTTTTCATCTGATCCTCGCCAGGATCTCGCCGTCTTGAATCATCCTGTGGCAATTGTGCTCGGTGGTCGGCTGCTCTCGACCTAGAGGCCGTAGCGCCGCGATCTCACGACGATGATGAGGCTCCTCGCCCAACGCGCTGCTCGCGGAACTGCGTGCGAAGTCGGTGCTTGTAGATCTTGCCGTTGTCCGCTCGCGGGAGTTCAGTCACGAACTCCACTTCGCGAGGGCATTTGAAGTGGGCGAGGTGAGCACGACAATGCTCCACCAACTCGTCGGCAAGTGCTGCGGACGGTGACACACCGGATCGAAGTTCGATGACGGCCAGGACCGCTTCGCCCCACTCGTCATCGGGAACACCGATCACCGCGGCGTCGGCCACGGCGGGATGCTCGAGCAAGACGGCGTCGACTTCGGCGGGGTAGATGTTCACGCCACCAGAGATGATGAGGTTCGCACTGCGATCGGTGAGATAGAGGTAGCCGTCGTTGTCGAGGTAGCCAACGTCGCCGAGCGTGAAGTACTCGCCGTCACCGCGATACGTGGAACTGGTCTTGGAGTCATCCTTGAAGTAACTGAACCGACCCTCGGCGGGGGCCTTCAGGTACAACAGCCCGACTTCACCAATCGGCAGCTCCGCTCCGCTCTCGTCGGCGACGATCACTTGCGCCGGCCCGAACGGTTTGCCGACCGTGCCGGGATGCTCGAGCCATGTGGCCGAATCCACCAGGCTGCCCATGCCTTCCGTGGCGGCGTAGTACTCAACCACGATTGGCCCGAGCCAAGAAATGATGCGCTGTTTCACGGCGACCGGACACGGCGCGGCGCCGTGCAGCACGTGGCGCAGTGTGCTCGTGTCGTAGTTGGCGCGTACGTCCTCCGGCAGTGTCAGAAGACGGTGAAACATCGTCGGGACCATGTGGGTGTGGGTGACGCGGTGCTTCTCAATCAGCATCAAGGCGGTTTCCGCGTCGAAACGCTCCATCACCACAACCGTGGCGCCGAAGAGCAGCGGAGTTGAGAGTGAAAACGCCAACGGCGCGGCGTGATACAGCGGACCGGTGCACAGGTGAACGTCGCCGCCGTCTTCGGAGTACCCCGACAGGTTGGCGATCGTGGGCGCGCGAGGCGCTTCGCGGTGCACTCCCTTGGGGCGTCCCGTGGTTCCCGAGGTGTAGAGCATCGTGGTGCCTGCGGCGATCTCATCGAGTGCGCCGCCATCTTCGGCGTTAAGAGCATCGTCATAACTCTCAAAACCCTCACCGGCAGGGCCCGCCACGAGTGCGACGGACGCGTGCGGCGCGTGCCGGCGGGTCGTCGCCGCGAGTTGCAGCAGATCGCCGGTTGTGACAATCGCCTTCGCCTCGCAGTCGCCCACGATGTAGGCCGCTTCCTCGGCCGTGAGGTGCCAATTGACCGGGGTCAGTCGGAACCCCGCCCTCTGGCACGCGTACACCGTCTCGACAAAGGCGGGTTCGTTGCCAGCGATCAAGGTCACCGCGTCGCCTGTGCGCAGTCCGCGTCGGCGCAGCGCGCGCGCCAGGCGATTGGCGTTGGCGTCGAGATCGAAGTACGTGCGATGACCGTGCGCAGTGTCAATCGCCACCACGTTCGGCGTTCTCTCCGCCCACTCGGTCAATGTCGCCACGTGCACCCCCGCTCCGCTGACACGGGAAAACTAGACCGCCACCGTTCGCCGCGACTGAGCTCGGCGTCGTGACAAACTGCGCCGCTAAGGGAGGTCCCATGGACGCCAACAGCATCAGAGACCAACAGCGAGCAACCTGGGATCAGTTCTCGAAAGGTTGGCGCGACTGGGACTCAACGTTCATCTCGATGTTGGCGCCGATCGGTTCCGAGATGATTGCGGCGCTCGAGCCCGCACCGGGTTCATCGCACCTCGAGGTTGCTGCCGGCACCGGTGAGCCCGGCCTCACGATCGCTCGCCTCATGGGTACCGGTCGCGTGGTTCTCACGGATCTCAGCGCCAAGATGCTCGACGTCGCCACTGATCGCGCGGCCGCGCAAGGGATCGATTGGGTCGAGACCGTCGTCGCGGGAGTGGACGATCTGCCGTTTGAGGCCGAGAGCTTCGACACCATCAGCGTCCGCTTCGGCTACATGTTCTTTCCGGATATTCCCGCTGCGATCTCTCGCCTGGCGTCGTTGCTTCGCCCCGGCGGACGGCTCTCGGGCTCGGTGTGGGTGGCGCCCCAGGACAATCCGTGGGCCAGTGTTCCGATGACCTCGGCGGCGGCCCACGTCGATCTGCCGACGCCACCGCCGGATGCGCCAGGTCTCTGGCGATGCGCCGCGCCCGGCTCGGTGTCTTCGCTGTACTCGGCGGCGGGATTGGTCGACGTCCGCGAAGTTGACGTCTTCGGCGCGCTCGAGTTGCCCTCGGTCGAGGAGTACTGGGCCTTCATCAACGAAGTCACCGCGCCCGTGGTGGCGGCGTTGACCGGTGCGTCCGACGAGATACGAAGGGCCGTCCACGACGAAGTCATCACCCAGGTCGCTCCCTACGTCACCGGAGGGAAGGTGAGCTTGCCGTTGCACGCGCTGTGCATTCACGGACGTCGAGCGTGACCGTGGCGCCGATCATGATCGGCAGTTCACGCAGCGAAGTTGGTCTTCCCGCCGGAATGGAGATCTTGCGCAATGGCGGCCGCGCGCTTGATGCGGTGGAGCACGCCATGTGGCTCTGCGAGGACAATTTGGATGATCACTACGTCGGCACCGGGGGACTGCCGAATGCGCAAGGAGTTGTCGAACTGGACGCCTCGGTGATGGTCGGATCCGATCGACGCTTCGGAGCGGTCGGTGCACTACAGGGATTTCGCCATCCGATTTCCGTCGCGCGCGGGGTACTCGAACATCTGCCGCAGCACTGCCTACTTGTGGGAGAGGGCGCGGCGCTCTTCGCGGCGGAGCGCGACTACGAGCGAACCGAACTGCTCACCGACGCAGCCCGCGAGATCTATCAACACGCCTTGGAGGGCGAGGACACCGGCTCGAGCACCGCGATGCGCCCGGGCAAACCCGAAAACGAGTTATACCGGACAACGTCGCTGGCGCTGATGGAGCGCCTCGGGACCCACGACGGACCGTGGGGGACCATCAACATCCTGGCGCTCGATGAAACGGGCGAACTCGTCGTCGGCGTGTCGACGAGCGGTTTCCCGTGGAAGTACCCCGGACGAATTGGAGACTCCGCGCTGCCCGGCACGGGCATCTACGCCGACGCGCGATTCGGCGGGGCGGCGTGCACCGGTCGCGGTGAGATGACGATGCGAATCTGCGGTGCGCGGGCTGTGGTTGACGGACTGGAGCGCGGGCTATCTCCGAATGATGCCTGTCGCGCCATGGTCGCTGACGCGGCGACATTGATCGATCCGTTCGCCTCTGACGTTCGCACACTCTGCTTGCTGCCCGACGGACGCCACGGCGGCGCGTCGATCCGTTCCGGTGCGACCTACATGGTGATGGGTGCGAACGACGACGAGCCGTGGGCCGCGCCGGCCGTGTCGCTATGAAGATCTACATCTCCTCAGACTTTGAAGGCACCGCGGGTGTCGTTGAGTGGGATCAAGTGCGTGACGGTGGATCGCGCTACGAGTACTTCTGTTCTCTCCTGCTCGGCGAAGTCAACGCGGCCATTGAAGGGGCGATGGCGGCGGGGGCGACTGAATTCTTGGTGAATGACAGCCACGGTCGGATGACCAATCTTCTCCCGGGGAGTCTCTCGGGCCAGGCGAGCTATCTCTCGGGCCGTATGAAGCCGTGGTACATGACGGAGGGACTCGATGCGAGCTTTGATGCGGCGTTCTTCGTTTCGTATCACGGATCCATGGGCAGCGCGTCGACGCTCTCGCACACGTATTTTCCGACCGCCTTTGCCGAAGTCCGTCTCAACGGCCACGTCGCGGGAGAGTCGGCCATCAACGCCTTAGTCACTCACGCCTTTGACATACCAGTGTTGTTGATCACTGGTGACCAGATCACCGCCGAAGAGTTTCGGCCATTCTGTCCCTCGGCTCGAAGTGCCGTGGTCAAGCGATCAATCGGACGATTCGCGGCGGAGTCGTTGCATCCGGAAGTGGCGTGTCAACTCATTGCCGCCGAAGCGCGGACCGCAGTAGAGACCCATTCGTCAGGATCGAACTTCGCTCTGGGTGCGCCGTACTGTTTGGAAATCTCGTTTAAGACCACCGATTACGCCGATCTCGCCGAACGGATCGCTGGATGCCGGAGGAGTGGAGCGCTCGCAGCTGAGATCAAGAGTGACGATCCGTTAGAAGTGCACCGCACATTCATCTCGATCGTGTGGCTCTGTCGGGGCCTCGTCGAGTAATTCACCCTCGCTTCGACACGATTTCGACGAGATTGCCATCAGGATCGCGGACCATGGCGTTGCGGTTACTTGATCCCATGTCGTGAGGAGTTTGAACAACGGGGGCATTCGCACCAACGAGACGTTGAAACAGCGCATCCACGTCATCGCACCACAAGACGATCGCTCCGCTGGCGCGACCCGGTTCTGGTTCAACGCCGTGCACGCGCCGGGCGGCTTCAACGGTCCCGAGACCCAGCGCGAAGCCGTTGATGCGGAACTCGGCGTGTTCGGGAGCGCCCTCGCGCGGAGTGCGATACGTCTCTTCAAACCCGAGCAGTTCGCAGTAGAAGCGAATCGCCTCTTCGATGTGGTTCGTAAACAGGTTGACGAATCCCGAACTCAACACGGCATCACAGTACGGGTAGGTCGCTTAGGAAATCGATGAAGTGGCGTCGCGAACTGCGCGGAGGGCCTCGTTTTGCAGCGGGCGCGCGGTGACATCGAGTCGCTCAAAATCGCTGTGCAGTCGAACGTCCATGTAGATCCGACCGAGATGTTCATGGAAATGAATGAACGCTCGACCCCGGCGGTAAAAGACTCCGGGCTTCTTCTCGGTGAGAGCTTTGAGCCGACGAAGACTCGCCAAAAGTTCCGCGACGTGATCGAGGTCTTCACGGGTTGCGTGCCTCACGGTGTGGTGACTTCGCAACGATGGAACACGTGAGTTCTGCGCGAGGAACCGCGAAGCGAACTGCGACGGATCAATGAGGACCTGCGCACGCGCCAATGGCTTCAGCGACGGCCGCGATGGCCGGCGAGCTGACGAAAGACGGCCACTGTCTCGTCCAGGCTGAGCTTCATGCTCGCTCGGCCAATCTGCACCTCGTATCGCTGAAGTCGAGTCCCTTCGGAGATGAATGGACGCGGCAGCGTCCAAATCTTTTTGGTGGTTGCGATCTCGCGGACGCGAGTTTCCATCTCGGCTTTGGTGGCTGTGAAGCGAACGTGCATCATCGGAGATCGCACGTCATCAGGCAGGACATCGAGACCACTCACCGTTCGCAGCTCCTTGGCGAGCGATCGAGCACGTCGAAAGTACGCCGGCATGTCAGATACGCGACTGCGCAGCACAGTTAACGCCGACGCGGCGTACGGCCACATCATGAACGGTCGCCCGCCGTGGCGCGTGCGCCACACCGACAGTTCATCGATGACGTCCTGTTCACCAGCGACGCAGCTACCGGAGATTCCGCCCAAACCTTTGTAGAAGGACACATAAATCGAATCAAAGAGCGCCGCGACTTCGGCGATCGACTTCTTGGCCGAACTGGCGTAGTACGGGGCGGCTTCCCACAATCTCGCGCCATCGAGATGAACGGCAGCCTGCCGCTCACGCGCCCACTCAACTTGGGCGACCAACTCTTTCCACGTCGGAAGATATCCACCGATATCTCGTTGGGGAAGTTCGAGCAGTAGTGCTGCTACTGGAAGCTTGATGTCGTTCAATGTCGACAAGCTCACCGGTTCGAGCGGCGAAAACCTCGATCCTGCTAGCACTTCACTCAGGCCGTGCAAATGCTCGAAGGCACTTTCTTCGTGAGTTCGCAGATGGCAGAGCGGATGAAACGCCACGTTGCGACAGTGACGTCGATCGGCATGCACGCGCAATGTCGCCTGCTGAGCCATCGTCCCCGTGGGCAAGAAGAGCGCGGCGGGCTTGCCTAGCAGCGCCGCTACTTCACCTTCGAGCTCGGTGACGACGCCGCCGTCGCCGTAAACATCCATCTTCGTGTTGGCCGGGACTTGGGCCAACAGATCGTCAAACTTTCTCGGTCCGTCGCCGAGCAAAAAGCGGGTGCACGACGACGCGAGATCGGCGAGAGATGTTGACGGCGTGCGCGCGATTTGGTGAGCCTACAGAGAGTGAATGGATGTTCTCATATGCGCAAAATCTCGCAACGGAGTTCGCGGCACAGATTCCTCGCCTTGACCCTGGTCCAATTGGGGCCAAGGTCAATCTGTGGAGGTAAGGGGACTTGAACCCCTGACCTCTTGACTGCCAGTCAAGCGCTCTACCAGCTGAGCTATACCCCCGAGGAGTCATCGACGTTACCAGACGATTTTTTTCCAACGGTTCGGACGTGAACGCCGTCAACGATTGACGACGCTCTCGAAAGGCTCACGCGATGTATCAGTAAAATGTCTCGATGGCAAGGCCATTTGACGTCACGCAGATCGAACAGAAGTGGCGCCGACGGTGGGATGAGGCCGGTCTTTATAACGTCGACAACGACGACCCGCGGCCGCGCTACTACGCGCTCACCATGTTCCCGTATCCCTCCGGTGTCGCCCACATGGGCCACGTGCGCAACTACACCTTCGGTGACTTGATCGTTCGATATCAGACGATGCTCGGCAAGGCAGTGCTGTCGCCCTTTGGATTTGACTCATTTGGCCTTCCGGCGGAGAACGCCGCGATCAAGGCGAACAGTCACCCGCGAGAGTTCACTACCGAAAAAATTGCGCAGCTCAAGTCGTCAGTTCGCGAACTCGGAGCGGCGTACGACTGGCGTCGTGAGATTCAGGTCCACCAACCCGAGTACATCAAGTGGTCCCAGTTTCTCTTCCTCAAGTTCTTCGAGGCCGGGCTGGCGTACCGAGCGGAAGCGCCCGTGAACTGGTGTCCGGGCTGTCACACCGTGTTGGCCAACGAACAGGTCTTGGCCGATGGGACGTGCGAGAGGTCGGGCGATCTCGTCGTAAAGCGCAACCTGGAGCAGTGGTTCTTTCGCATTACGCAGTACGCCGACGAGTTGCTCGACTCGATCGACGCCCTCGAATGGCCTGAGCGCGTCAAGACGATGCAGCGCAACTGGATCGGACGTTCGTCCGGCGTGGAGTTCGATCTGGACATTGAGGGCGGCGACGGCGCCATCCGGGTCTTTACGACTCGACCCGATACCGGCTTCGGCATGACGTATGCCGTGATCGCGCCCGAGCACCCGCTGCTCGATGACGTGACGACACCGGAGCACCGCGAAGCCGTCGACGAGCTGCTGCGACGGATGCTGACCGCCACTGAGCTCGAGCGCACGACAACGTCTGACAGCGGTGCGACATTGGACAAGCGGGGCGTATTTACAGGCACGTCGGTGATCAACCCGTTCACTGGTGCGCCGGTGCCGTTATTCGTCGCGGACTACGTGCTCGGGACCTATGGCACCGGCGCGATCATGGCGGTCCCGGCCGAAGATGAACGGGACTTCGCGTTTGCGGCAGTGCACGGCCTGCCCGTAGTTCGCACCGTCGCGACTCCCGAGGGTTTTGACGGTGGGGCGTACGCCGGCGACGGCGTAAAGATCAACTCGGGCTTCCTTGATGGTCTGGATGTCGAATCCGCCAAAAACGCCGCAACCGAATTTCTCATTGAGCACGCGCGCGGCGAGCGCAAGGTGAACTACCGCCTGCGCGACTGGCTCGTTTCGCGCCAGCGTTTCTGGGGATGCCCGATTCCCATCATCTACTGCCCAACCGACGGCATCGTGCCAGTGCCTGTTGAACAACTTCCGGTTCTCGCGCCCGACGACGTGATTATGGAAGCGAGCGGTCAGTCGCCGCTCGCGACTCATGCCGGCTTCATGAACACGACCTGTCCGCGCTGCGGCGCCGGTGCGCTGCGCGAGACCGACACGCTCGACACCTTCACTGACTCGTCGTGGTATTTCTTGCGCTTTACTGACCCGCGCAACGAGAACGCGCCCTTTGATCCCGTGCAAGCCGCGAAGTGGATGCCGGTGGACCAGTACATCGGGGGAGTCGAACACGCGATCTTGCACCTGCTGTACGCGCGTTTCTACGAAAAGGCCGTCATCGATCTGGGGCTCGGCGAGGGGCTGCCGCGCGAGCCGTTTCAGAAGCTCTTCACCCAGGGCATGATTCGCATGAACGGCTCAAAGATGAGTAAGTCCAAGGGCAACATGGTTGCGCCCGAGAAGTACTACGGCACCGTCGGCGCCGATGGCCTACGACTATTTCACTTCTTTGTTGGACCACCGCAAGACGACTTTGACTGGACCGAGCAGACCGACGAGTTGATCGACGGATGCGGACGATTCCTCGACCGCGTCTATCGCCTCGCGACCGGTGTCGATGTGACGTTCCGCGACGACGCGCGCGCGGAGGACCTCGAGGTCCGACGGGTCGTTCATCGCACGATCGCCAAAGTCACGAACGACATCGACCGATGGAGCTTCAATACGGCGATTGCGGCGTTGATGGAGTTGGTCAACGCCGTCGGCAAGTGGGCTCGCGATGTGCCCGGCGCACATCGTGAGGTCTTTGACGAGGCGATCGACACGCTGTTGAAACTGCTTGCACCCTTCGCCCCGCATTTGCCCGCCGAGCTCTACGCGCGCCGCTACGGCGAGGACGCTCTGCTTCACGCGGAGCGCTGGCCCGTTGCGGATCCCTCCCTGCTGGTGAGCGACACCGTGACCATGGTTGTTCAGGTCAACGGCAAAGTGAAATCACGGGTCGAAGTTGATCCCTCGATCTCCGATGCCGACGCAACCGAACTGGCGCTCGCCGATGACGCGGTGCGCGCCGCACTGAATGGCGCTGCGCCGAGTCGCGTGATCGCCCGACCGCCGCGGACGGTCAACGTCGTCGCGTGAGTCCGGGCGATCGCACTCGGAATCGGCGCGTCACGCACGTCAGTGTGGAGCCCCCACAGTTCAATCGTCCCGAAGTAGAGATTCGGGCCTCCAGTCGACGGACAAAGACCGGCACCGCGCACTGGTCCGGCAGTCGCATCGTCGTGCAGATTCCCGCCAGCGTGCACGGTCGCGAGCGACGCGAACTGATCGACGATCTCGTCATTCGACTGTTGGCACAGCGTCCCCAGGTCGCAGCCGTCGACGCCGACCTCTTCGCCCGGGCGTGCGAACTCGCCGATCTGTACCTCGACGGGGTGCGACCGAGTTCGGTGCGCTGGGTCACGAACCAGCGTGCGCGCTGGGCATCGTGCTCACCAGCGACGACCGAGATTCGGGTCTCAACGCGTCTGCGCCAGGTTCCCGACTGGGTGATTGATGCGGTGCTCGTTCACGAGTTGGCGCACCTCATCCACGTGGAGCACAGCAAGGAGTTCTACGCCCTTGCCAATCGCCATCCCCGTCAGGCCGACAGCGCGATTTATCTCGAGGGCCTAGCGCTGGGTCTCGGCCTCAAGGTCGAAGAGAGCGACGTCGAGGATTAAGCGCCGGCCTCGCCGCGCAAGAACTTTTCGAGTTCGGCCGCGAGTTCGTCGCCGCTCGGTAATTCGTCACCGAGCGACGTGCCTTCGGTCTCATCCGCCGACGCCTCAAGCGTGCGCACCATCATTTCGTGCTCGGGATTGTTCGTAATGAGGTCGTTCACCCGCTGACGGGCTTCATCGGCCGCTTCGCGCAAAGGCGCCGCGTCGATACTGAGTCCGCTGACCGCGGCGAGCGAATCGAGAATCGCGACCGCCGCTTGGGGGTACGGCATCGAAGCCACGTAGTGCGGCACCCGCGCCCACAGCGTGATCATTGGAATGTCTGTCTCGCCGAAGGCCATTTCGACCGCCGAGATGATGCCCGCGGGCACCTCGAGTTCGCCCTCGACGCTGCTCACTGGTTCGAGCAAGTAGCGCGAAGACTCCGGCGCGGTGCCGATGATGCGCACGGGTCGCGTGTGCGGCGTCGGGGCGGGAAATGCCCCGAGCCCAATGACCAGTCGCACGCCGAAGTGATCTGCCAGGTCAGTGACGAGTTCTGTGAAGTCGCTCCAGTGAAAATCCGGCTCGGGACCCGAAAGCAACAACACGTCGGCGCCGTCACGGTCCGTGCCGTGACGCACGAGGATCTCAGCCCAGGTGAGCTCAGTCGTCACCCCGTCGACGATGCGCACCATCGGGCGGCGAGCTCGTTGGTCGATGAAGTAGTCGGTGTCAAAGGTGACGACGATTTCGGTATCGATCGAATCGAGTAGCGAGGACATCGCTGAACTGGCGCCGAGTCCCGCGTCAATCCACCCCTCCATGCCGACGATCATGACGGGCTGGCGCAGCTGCGGGTCCGCGAGGTACATCATGCGGTGGAACTCGTCGTCCATCACGCGCCTTTCAGAGTCGTGCGCGCGGCTTCGGCCAGCGAGCGGATGTGGCGCGGGTATTCGCCGATCGGTCCTTGATCGCCCCCGGTGGCGCCGGCGCTGTAGCGCGCGAACACCCCTTGGAGAATGCAGGCGAGTTTCCAGTACCCGAACGCTTGGTAGTACGAGATCGCACTCACGTCCAGCGGACTGGCCGCCGCGTACGCCGCGAGCACCTGGGCGCGAGTGCACAGACCAGAGTTGGTCGTTGGTCCGGTGCCCAGCAGCGCTCCCATGCCCTCACCGGGCTCAGTCCAGTAACAGAGCAACAACCCGACATCGGCCATCGGGTCACCGAGCGTGCAGATCTCCCAGTCCAGGATCGCCTTCACGGTGGCGTCATCGGCCAGCACCGTGTTATCGAGTCGATAATCGCCGTGCACGATCGCGACCTTCTGTTGAAAGGGGATGCTCGCGCCCAGTGCGTCGCCGACCTCCTCGATGATCCCGCCGTGATCGATACCCTCGACCTGCATCTGGTCGTACTGGCCGCGCCAGCGACGCAGTTGTCGTTCGATGTAGCCGTCGTGTCGCGCGAGGCCGTCGAGGCCCGCGTCGGCGGGATCAACGGCGTGCAGCTGCGCCAACGTCGTGGCGAGATTCGGGCCGATGCGCGCCTGGTGCGCGTGATCGAAGGTTCGTTCGGTCTGTGCGGGGTCCCGCAAGATCGCCCCGTCGACGAACTCCATGACGTAAAACGGCCGCTCGTTCACCGACTCGTCGGTGCACAGTCCGAGCGGGGTGGCGACCGGGATTCCGAGTGGATGCACACCCGAGATGATGGTGAACTCGCGCACCATGTCGTGCGCGGTTGGCAACACGTGGCTTACGGGAGGTCGACGCAGGGCAAATCGTGCTCCCGTGGCGTCAGTGACGCGATAGGTGAGGTTGCTGCGCCCGCCCGCGATGAGCTCAAAGGTGAGCGGTGCGCGAGCTCCGACGTGAGCACTCATCCACGACGTCACGCGGTCGTGATTGATGCCGATGACGCCCTCACTCATGGGAGGCGAGGCTAGCGCTGGCTTGATGGAACTCTGAACGGTGAGAGAGCCCGCCGTTAGGCTCCGCGCGTGACTGACGTAACTGACGCGACATTCACCACTGCGGTCGTCGAACGGTCCAAATCCGTCCCCGTGGTGGTCGATTTATGGGCCGAGTGGTGCGGTCCGTGCAAGACGCTGGGTCCGATTTTGGAGAAGGTCGTCGCCGAAATGAATGGTGCGGTCGAGTTGGCCAAAGTCGACGTTGACGCCAATCCCCGCGTGTCGCAAGCGTTCAATGTTCAGTCAATTCCCGCGGTATTCGCCCTCGTTGACGGCAAGGTGGTGGACCGCTTCGTGGGCGCCCTGCCGGAGCGCGAAGTGCGCGAGTTCGTCGAGCGACTGGCACCGGGCGCCAGTGAGATTGACCAGCTGACCGCTCGCGGCGACGAATCGTCGTTGCGCGAGGCCCTCGAGCGCGATCCGAACAATCTCGAGGCGCTGGTGTCGTTGGGCGAGATTCTGGTGGAGACCGATCGTTCGGCCGAGGCCATCGAGTTGCTCACCGCGCACGCCAACGTGGTGGCGGCCAAGACCGTTCTGGCTCGGGCTCGCCTGGCGCTCGCGGGAGTGCGACTTGACGGAGACCTCGACCTCACGTTGGAGCACCTGCTCAGCCGAGCTCGCGAGGACGAGTCGAGCCGCGCCAATTTGCTGGAGCTGCTGGACGCTCTCGGACCGAGCGACCCGCGCTACGTCGGGTATCGGCGCAAATTAGCCAGCCTCATCTACTGAGGTGCCTCAACTCCTCGCCCCGAAGGCCACGCTGCGCCTCGGAACTCGCTGCTTTGATCTGCGTGAGCGTGCGTTGGTGATGGGAATTCTCAACCGCACTTCCGACTCATTTTTTCCGCCGGCGGCCACGTTCGATCTGGACGACCTGCTGGCGCGCGCCGAGCAATTAGTGCGCGATGGTGCGGACTTGCTCGACGTCGGGGGAGTGAAGGCCGGTCCGGGCGAGGAGGTCAGCGAATCTGAAGAGCTCGAGCGTGTGGTGCCGGCGATTGAAGCGCTCGCTCAACGGTTCGATGTTCCGCTCAGCGTGGATACCTGGCGCGCGTCGGTCGCGCGCGCGTCGTTCGCCGTGGGGGCCAGCTTGGGCAACGACATCAGCGGGTTCGCTGATCCGGAGTACCTCGCGGTCGCCGCGGACGCCGGAGCAAGCGTCGTGGCCACGCACATTCGGCTCGCGCCGCGCGTGGCGGATCCAACTCCGCGCTATGACGATGTGGTCAACGACGTCGAAATGTTCTTGCTCGAGCGTCGAGAGCGGGCTCGAGCGGCCGGACTCAGTGACGACCAGATCGTTCTTGACGCCGGGCTTGATCTCGGAAAGACGGCCGCGCACTCGTTGGAACTGTTGCGAGCGTCGTCTCGTTTGGCTGGACACGGGTCGGCCCTGTTGCTTTCGGCGTCGAACAAGACATTTCTCGGTGTGATGTTTGACCAAGCCGTGACCGAGCGCCGTGACGCCACCTTGGCCGCGACCGCGCTCGGGATCTCGTGGGGCTGTCGCATTGTTCGCAGCCACGACGTGCTCGGTGCCGTGCGCGTGCGCGACGCGATTTCGGCGATTTGGGCGGGTCACCCGTGAGCGACGCCGTCGTGCTGGTCACAGGCTCGGACGCCACCATCGTGAACGACACCGTTCACGAGGTGATCGACGAACTCCTCGACGGCCACGATCCCTCAATGGCACTGGAGGATTTCCTCCTAAAGGAGAAGGACGCCGAAGAGGACGAGCTCGCGCCGGTGATCTCACGGGTGCTCGATGCGCTGCATACTCCGCCCTTTCTGATTGATCGCCGAGTCGTGGTCCTGCGAGGTGCGCAAGGTCTCTCCAGCGATGACGCCAAATCACTGGCCGCGTGGGCCGACGCACCGATTGAGGGAACCACGCTGGTGCTGGCGACGGTTTCGGACAAGGCGAAACCGGCGCTCAGTGCCATGGCCACACGAGTGATCAGCACGTCGGTGGGTTCACAGCCGAAACTTCGCGCGGCGTTCGTCGCCGAGCGCTTCGAAGCGCACGAATTGAAGTGCCCCCCCGGAGTGCTCCAGCGGGTGGCTGAACGCGTCGGTGACGACGTGGCGCGCGTTGATTCGGTGGCCCGCACGCTCTCATCGGTCTTTGGCACCTCAGCGCTCACGTTCGACCAGATCGAGCCGTATCTGGGCGATGCCGGTGACGTGCCGGAGTGGGATCTCACCGAAGCGATTGACGCGGGTAACGCCGCCAAAGCCATCACGGTGGCGCGGCGCATGCTCGATAGCCGTGATCGCGTCGGCGTGATGATTGTCAACATCCTGCGACGCCACTACTGGAGCGTGGCGCGCCTTGAAGGCAGCGGCGCGCAAAGCGAAACGGAAGCTGCCGCCCTGCTCGGCATTCACCAATTCCGGGCCAAGAAGGTGCTGACGGCCAGTCGAGTGCTTGGACCAGACCGCATTGCGCACGCGATTTCGCTCATTGCGCGAGCCGACCAGGATTTAAAAGGGGGCGCCCACTACGGAGCCAAGAACGAACGCGACGTGGAACTCACCGACTTGACAGTGATTGAAGTATTGGTGGCTCGCCTAGCGAAGATGGCCGAGGCGGCGCGGCGCCGTTAGCGGCTGGTGCGCAACTCGTTGACGCGCTTCATCAAGCCGCTCTTGCGGTTCGCGGCCTGGTTCTTGTGAATGACGCCCTTAGAGGCAGCCATGTCGATGCGTTTGATGGCGAGCCGCAAGTCGCGCTCTTCCTCTTCGGTTCCCGCGGACGAGGTGGCGTTCTTGATGCGGGTGCGCAACTCGGACTTGACGGCCTTGTTGCGCAGACGCGCCTCTTCGTTGGTGCGGTTGCGCTTGATCTGGCTCTTGATGTTTGCCACGGGGTCCTTCAACGGTCGTCGCCGGGTCGCCGGCGGGCCGGACAATGCTAGCAGGGCACGGCATTTGACTGAAGTGCGACGCGCGCGCACCGGTACGCTCAAATGTCGTGCCTGACGTGATCAACGCGGGACGAATCCGGAACTTCTCCATCATCTCGCACGTCGACCATGGCAAGTCGACGCTGTCGGACCGAATCTTGGAGCTCACCGGGGCCGTCGATCCCCGACTGATGCGTGAGCAGTACCTCGATTCGATGGACATTGAGCGCGAGCGGGGCATCACCATTAAGGCGCAGAACGTTCGTGTGCACTTCGAGAACCACGTCCTGCAACTCATCGACACTCCCGGTCACGTGGACTTCGGCTACGAAGTCAGCCGTTCGCTGGCCGCCTGCGAAGGGGCCGTCTTGTTGGTGGACGCCAGTCAGGGTATTCAGGCCCAGACGTTGGCCAACTGCTACCAGGCAATCGAGCACGACCTCGAGATCGTGGCGGTCCTGAACAAGATTGACTTGCCCGCAGCGGACCCCGAGCGATGCAAGGACGAGCTCGAACGAGTTCTCGGGCTGCGCCGCGCCGACATTCTCTCGATTTCGGCCAAGACCGGCGAGGGAGTCACCGATCTGCTGCGCGCGATCATCGAACGGATCCCCGCGCCTGTTGGCGATCCGACGGCTTCCCTTCGCGCGCTCATTTTCGACTCGATCTATGACCAGTACCGCGGCGTCATCTCTTCGGTGCGCATCATGGACGGCACGCTCAAGGTCAATCAACGCATTCGCTTCATGCAAGCCGCTCAGAACCACGAGGTCGAAGAGATCGGCGTGCGTACTCCAGTTCCACTCCCGGTCACTGAGCTCGGTCCCGGCGAAGTCGGTTACCTCATCGCTGGCATCAAGGAAGTCGCATCCGCTCGGTCCGGTGAAACTGTCACTGACGCCTTGCGTCCGGCATTAACGGCGCTCGAGGGGTACCTCGATCCAAAACCGATGGTCTTTTGCGGCATCTACCCAATTGACGGAGACGACCTGCCCGGCCTGCGTGACGCACTCGACAAGTTGAAATTGAACGATGCGAGCTTCACGTATGAGCCAGAGAGCTCGCACGCGCTCGGGTTCGGGTTTCGGTGCGGATTCCTTGGTCTCTTGCACATGGAGATCGTCCGAGAGCGTCTCGAGCGCGAGTTCAATCTCTCACTCATCGCGACTGCGCCGTCAGTCGTCTATCGCGCCTTTTTGACCGACGGCACTGAAGTCGACATTGACAACCCAACTGAACTGCCTGACGCCAGCCGGCTCGATCACATCGATGAGCCGATGCTCGAAATTTCCATCCTTACTCCGAAGGAATTCCTCGGCACGGTGATGGATCTCTGTCAGTCACGGCGCGCCGAGATGAAGAAGATGGACTACCTCTCAACAGAGCGGGTTGAACTGCGCTACTCCATCCCACTCGCCGAAGTGGTCATCGACTTCTTTGATGTACTCAAGAGCCGGACCAAGGGGTACGCCAGTCTCGACTACGAGCAGAGCGGATATCAGACAAGTCCGCTCGTGCGCGTCGATCTGCTCATCAATCACGCGCCCGTCGACGCATTTTCAACGATCGTGCACCGCCAGAACGCGGAGAGCTACGGACGCAAGATGGCCGAACGGTTGCGTGAACTCATTCCGCGACAGATGTTTGACGTGCCGATCCAAGCGGCCATCGGCGGGCGCGTGATCGCGCGCGAAACCGTGAAGGCTCGTCGCAAGGACGTCCTTGCCAAGTGCTACGGCGGCGACATCACCCGCAAACGCAAGCTGCTCGAAAAGCAGAAGGAGGGCAAGAAGCGAATGAAGAACATTGGTCGCGTCGAGGTGCCTCAGGAAGCGTTCGTTGCGGCCCTGCGGCTCGAGGATTAGTGAGTATCGATGCCGTCGAAATCGACTAACAAATCTGCATTGATCAGAGAACGCGACTAAGAAGTACTTCTCAAGATGAGAACGTCTGCTCGATTTTGCAATTGCGACAAGGCCAGAGGTCAAGTTGGATACTGAAAAACTTCACATCAATGCAGAAGCGATGGCACACACACTCAAGATTTGGGCGGCCCTCTGTGTTATTGGTGGAGCGATTGGCGGAGTAGCTGTTGCTTGGGACAGTACGCACGTCAAATATCTGGGCCAAACGTATGCGAGCCCCGGTTCATTTGAGCATGGAATGCTCGTGTTCTTCGTAGTCTTCGGGCCTGCGCTGGCGGTGGCAATTTTGCTTCTCGCCGGCAGTTTTGTCATTCGTCTCTTAAATGCAATTGCGATTGATTCCGCTTCAATCGCTGAGTTACTCCAAGAAGACGAGTTCTCTTCGCCGACGTCGGCATCCGCAGAATCAACGTTTGAGTCGCCAGGGCGGCACGCCTCTCGAGTGGCAGAAGAAACCGAAATTCGATGTCCGAACTGTCATGTCCCAAGATCTGGTAATGCCCCGAGTTGGCAATGCACCGGTTGCAGAATGAACGTTTATTTGCAGCGATGTAACCAATGTCATTTGCAATTTGGAGTTGTCCACTCAACGCAGTGCCCGTTTTGCGGATCGCTAAGTTCGGTCCAGATTTAGAGGGCGCTGGCCCACTCCCAAAGTACCGAGCACTTTGATTTACAGAACTTTCGCGATACTTTGAATTAATTAGGCCCGACAGGCCGCCACGGTCAGTCCGAGAATGGCGCAACTCAGAGCCTTTTGACCGGGTGCGTTCGGGTGAACGGAGCCGGGATCGATGCCTCCAAACACCGACGTCACCGCCGGTACTGAGAGGTTTACGGAACTGATCGACAGCGAGCTCGGCAGAACCGAGACCTCATTGAAGAACGGCGTCACCGTGGTTGGCCCGTGCAGCACATTGGTGCTCGGTCCGTTGCAGTACCACCCACCGATGCCCCCGTTGGCCGGAGCGGCGAACTGCGCGTAGGGATCAACAAAGTGAATGTCGGGATCGGTCACCGCCGCGGCAGCCACAGCGGCCTGGATCGTCGAGTTGAGTTGAGTCTGCGCTGATTGCAGATTCGCCGCAGCAGTCGGTGTGAACGCTGGCACGTCCACGTTGATCAAATGGCTGAGCGATCCGCCGCGAGCGATCGTCGTGGGAATCTGATTTGTCAACCAATTGGGCAGCGAGTTCAGCGCGGGGAGCAGCTGGAACGGATGAACGCGCACTGACGCTGAGCCACTGAGCGGCGCGGTCACATTGATTGAGCAGGCGTGGGTCAGTCCCGCCGGGTTGAGAATCGGGGGATACGCCATCACGTCGATGCGCGCGTGGGGCGCCGCTTGCTGGGCAATCTGCAAGTAGAGCTGGGTGAGGCTCGGCGCTTGAAAGGTGAATGTCTGGGCGCCGACGGGCGCGGGGTCACACTGTCCGGGAACACACGGCGCCGTCACCGCATTGCCGACTTTGTAGATCGTCTCGGTGGACCCGTTGGCGAGCGCGTTGATCATCCCCGGAAGGTTCCCGAGGCAGCTCGCCGGGTCGGTTTGCAGCGGCACATTTGGAACGAAAGCCAGCGGGGGAATGTTGACCAATGGGAGATTGTTCGCGAGAGCAATCACCTGATTCACCTGGGCGATGACGGCGTTGGCTCGCGCGACCGCGGTGGCGTTGACGTGCGCGATGATTGAGTTGACGGCGTAGTAGTACGCGCCTTCGCCGATACATCCTTTGGCCAGCGCCCCGAAGCCCACGTCGTTGCCACCGATTGACAAGGTGACGTAGTTGGTGCGTTTGGTGACGTGAGTGAGCTGGGCCGGTTCATTCCATTGACCGATGCCGCCGATTGGACCAACGCCGGGACTGCCGAGTCCGCCGGTGCCCCAGATGTTGGCCACCACTGCGCCGCTGCACGCCCAGAATTGGAAGTCGTGGAATCCGCGCGCGTGCGCCACGATCGTGGGGTAGGCCCGCAGCGACCGGTGACATTCGTTCGTGTGGGCAATGGCAGTGCCGTTGAAGTAGTGCGGAACCCCTTCGCCTGAAGAGAACGAATCTCCGAGCGCCACGTACTGGCCGACCAGCAGGCTCCACTGATGAGACTCGTTGGTGCCTCGAGGGCAGTCGCCCTCATCCACGCCACCGGTATTGAGGACCTGGTTGATATCGGCGTAGCCGGTCGTCGCCCCGTTGATGGTGACTTGGACGTAGGGAATGAGGTGATCAGGAGTGCAGACTCCCGAGTAGTTCGAGCTCCCGGGACCGACATCAGAGAGGTCCACGTGCGACGTGCCCGGACCAGTACATCCCTGCGCCGGCCCGGGATCGGCTTGAGTCACGATCAACTGGCCGCCGGAAGGAACCACCTGGGGAGTGGACCAGGTGTACGAACAGGTATCGACACCGACGGTGATGGAGTTCACGGTCTCAGGCGCCGCGGTCTCATTCACAACTCGCACGGCCCCGCCGTCGTACATGCACCCGCCAATGGAGTCGCACCCCACAAAGGTGACCCCGGGCGAGTCGAGCCACGGCGAAGGGAAGTTCTTCGGCAACGAGTGGTACATGTCGGCGTAGCCCACATAGACGTGGTTGTCACCGCGCGGCAGGGCGGTCGCGGCGCTCACCGACGACGACCACATGACGGACATCGAGATGAGCACGCCGAGGCCACTCGCGAGCCGCAGAGTCGGTCGACGCATCACTGCTGCACCTCCCGTGCCGTCCTTCGACGTGGTCACTTTGACCGAGTCCACGCGCACCGTCAAGGACCGCCCGCGACAAACCGACGTGAATGGCGCGGAACGTCGTGTGGGACTTTCGGCCCTAGAGGGGTGACTTCTGCCGAAATGAGACATTGAGAGACGATCTGTCTCACAACTCAGTAGTTAGGAGATCCCATGTTTCGGTGGAAGATGGCGCTCTGCGCCAGCGCCGTGGTGATGGCCAGCACGGCCATCGTGGTGATTGAGCCGAGTGCCGTCACCGCGTCCACGCCGCCGCAGTTCGGCACGCTCAGCAACTTTGACGTGTTCAACGACACCGGCACAGTGACGCACGGATTCGAGATCGAGATCGATGGCGTGAGCAGCACCGACATCCTCTACAAGTTCGGCGCTCCCTACGAGCGCTACGGCGATCCCGTCGTGTCGTCATTCGCCGGTGGAGTGAACGTGATCTATTCGAGTCCGTACGACTCGGTGACCCACCAGTTCACGGCCGGCACGCCCGTGCCGCCCACCCCGATCGCGCCGACGGCCGGTCACGCGTGCTGGACGGGAGGCGCCGCTAACTATCCGAACGCCGGATGCGAACACTTCGGCTTCGCGCTGTCGGTGACACCGAGCAATGTCGTGTACTCCTGGCTCGTGACTGATCCCGCCCACGCGGGGCACCTCATTCCCTTCGGCGGGGGCGTTTCGATGCCCGCGCCCGCAGTCGCAGTGACTCCGCCACCTCCGGCGTCGCCGAACCCGAAGCCGATCGTGCAGAACGTGGTCGCCGCGGCGGAGCCCGATCTCGGCCAACAACTCGGCACCGCCATCTGGGTCAAGGTCTACGTCACCCAATCCACCAGGGCTGCGGATCTCAACCGTCTCGTCTCCGGCGACGCGGAGTCCCCGCGACTGAGTACTGAAGTGGAGACCGAGTGGGCACTGCTGCAACAAGGAGTTGGCGGAGGACTGCCGAGTGATCTCACCGAGCGCGGACAGATCGGTTCGCACAACGTCTCGGTGACTCGTCGCTTCGAGTTCTACAAGTACACCGGACCGTATGACCCCTCGAGCCACGAGGCCACGCCAGTGAATGATTCCAAGCCCTCGCCCGGAGAGTTGGGCAACTTCATGGGCGCGTCGATGGCGGCCCTCAATGTTCCGGTCGCGGGCAAACTCCCCGGCGATCACACCGCACCGAAGGTGACCTGGCTCAGTTGGCCCGCGAAGACCACGAGGTCCACGTCGGCTCGCTTCAGCTTTAAGGCGACGGACCCGGACAATCGGACCTTCGCCTTCTACTGCGCACTGGACAAGGCGATTCCAAAGCCCTGCACGACGCCCAAGACCTTCAGCGGACTGCGGGTGGGCGCGCACCGCGTGGAGGTGTACGCGAGTGACGTGGCGCGCAACGCCTCGCGGGCGCTGATCTACACCTGGACAATCACGAAGTAACTGTCGGTGGCGCCTAGAGCGCCGTGGCCCCGTCGATCACCTGACGCAGGAGGTCGGCGTGGCCACAGTGCCGCGCGTACTCCTCGATCATGTGAGTGACGACCCAGCGGACATTGATGCCCTCGGGACGCCGCTCGCTCTTAAAGGCGATGAGGTCGTCGAGATCGTGGTGCGCCACCACCGCACGGGATTCGTCACACGAAACGAGGAATGCCGCCGCGACGTCGTCTCCGCTGTGGGTATGCACTTCGTCGAAGTCCTCGTCGCCGTCACGCGCGAACAGCTTGCACGGCTCGTTGCCGTCGGTGGCGGTCGAGAACCACCAGTTCTCCACGTCGGCCATGTGACGAAGGATTCCCATCAGCGAGAGCGTGGATGGTGGGACGGCGCGCTGGCGTAGTTGGTCGTCGCTGAGCCCGGCACACTGATTCAGCAACGTGGCGCGAAAGAAGTCGAGCCAGCCGCTCAACATCTCCTTCTCGCCGAGATTGGCTTTGGGGCTGACTTTGGTGGGCTTGTTGATCGGGGTCATCGCGCGATGGTACGTGCGCGGTCTCTCATTGCGCTGGGTCGTCCAGAGCTCGGTAGTGCACGCCCATGGCATCGAGGCGTTCGAGATGGGTCCGCAGGCGAGCGGTGAACTCGATGTACTCCTGGCGCGGCGAACCCCACATTGCCTCCGCCAACGCGCACAGCCGGGGAAACGCCATGTACTCCAGATGGTCCATCGTCGCGATGTACTCCGTCCACAGTTGGGCTTGCGCTCCGAGGATGCGGTAGTGGTAATCGGGTTCGAGGTCCGGCGGGATGACGTTGAACCGCCAGCACTTTTCCAACGTCGTCGGAATCGGCGGTGACGTGAGGGCCACCGGTTCAGTGGGCGAGTCGCTCTGTGGCCAGTCGAGGTAGGTGAACTGCATTGGAGCCATGACGACGTCGTGGCCACGTCGCGCGGCTAGTGCGCCGCGTGAGGAGTGTCGCCACGCCATGATCACGGTGCTTTCTGGGGCGTCGTGATCGAGTACCTCGTCCCACGCCACGGCGCGGCGCCGGATTCCGTCTGTGCCGGTCATCTGTTCCACGGTGTCAACGAAATGTCGCGTGAAGATCCCCTGAATCTCTTCGGGCGTGTTCGCGCCGAGTTCGCGGGCTCGGTGCATCGCGAGTGGTGACTGTTCCCACGGTGTCGTCGGGCACTCGTCGCCGCCGATGTGCACATAGGGCGAGTCGAAGGCCTCGCCGAGATAACTGAGCAGCGCATCGGCGAACTGAAAGGTCGACGGTTCGAGATTGAGCGCGTGTGGGTAGATGCCCCACCGCGTGGCGACCTCGAGTGGTTCACTCTCGGCGGAGAGTTCCGGATACGCCGCCAGCAACGCGGTGCAGTGCCCCGGCAGATCGAGTTCCGGCATCAAGGTGATGAACCGCTCGCGCGCAAAATGCACGAGCTCGTGGACTTCGCGTTGGGTGAGGTGTCCACTTACTGGGATTTCGTCGTCGCGCTGTTCACTGTGATGGCCGAGGGGAGTCGATTGTCGCCGTGAACCAACCTCGACGAGTGGAGCTCGCCCCGGCACCTCGACGCGAAAACCCTGGTCGTCACTGAGGTGCAGGTGCAGCACATTGAGTCGATGCTCCGCGGCGAGTTCGATAAGCCGGCTGATCTCAAGTGCGGTAAAGAAGTGCCGAGCGATATCGAGATGCACTCCGCGCCAGGAAAAGCGCGGCGCGTCGAGCACTTTGACGCGGTGGAGATGCGCGACACCGTCGAGATCGTGATCGGTGAGTTGGCTCGCGACGATGAGCGCCCACTGCAGCGCCTCGGGAGAGTCCGCGATGATCGCGAGTACTCCGTCAAGCGTCGACAGCGAGAAGCGGCCATTGGCGACCGGCGCGATGGTGATGCTCCAGCGCGCCGCTGCGTTGTCGGTAAATCGGGTGTCCCACTCCCACGCCCACCGATCGGTGAATCGGGCCATGACGCGAGTGGCGTCCTCGAGGTCGCGCTCACTCGCTTGAAGTTCCAGCGCGATCTCGCGCGGCAGCGGCCACGGCGCTGGCTGCTCGGTGAGCTGGCGCGGGCGCGGGAGGAGGTCAGCGGACGCGCGGATGCGAAACGGTAACGAAGATGGTGTCCGAAGAGTCTCGCTTGGCACTCAATAGAATTGAGTGCCAATAAGGAGGGTGATGCCGCGTAAGGCCGCCACGACGCCGCCGACTCCCCCGGCCGAACTTGATCCGCGCAAAGCGGCGATCCTCGAGGCGATCGTCACTGAGCACATCGACACGGCCCAACCGGTCGGTTCTGGCTCCATTGCGAGCAACGAACGGGTGGGGGTGAGCCCGGCCACGGTGCGCAGCGAGATGGTTGCCCTTGAACGTGAGGGGTTCTTGGCTCAGCCGCACACCTCGGCGGGGCGTATTCCGACCGATCGCGGGTACCGGTACTTCGTCGACCACCTGCGCCAGGGTTCGCTCGGAACCGCCCAGCAGGTCGAGGTCTCCCAATTCTTCTCCGGCGTGCGCGGCGAGCTCGAAGACGTGCTCGAACAAACGACGACGCTGCTCAGTCGCATGACCCGCTACACCTCAGTCGTCGTCGGTCCGAGCCACGCGCGCGCCACCGTGCGCACGGTGCAACTTGTCGACCTCGGTCCGCGCCGCGTGCTCGTAGTGGCGGTCTTGAGCGACGGCGCCATTGAAAAGCGCACGCTCGAGCTCGACAGTGACACCACGACGTCAGAGATTGCGGACGCGTCGGCGCAGGTTCACGCATTGTTACTCGGCTCCACGCTCGAACAGCGCGTCGAAGTCCCGGCTCGTCGTGGGGCCGTCGCCGAACTCGTGCGCCTGGCGGTCTCATCGTTGCTGCGCGCACACCCCACACCGGACGGCGAGCGGGTCTACATCGCGGGCAGCTCGATGGTCGCGGACTCTTTTGACGCGGTCGACACCGTGCGCAGCGTGCTCGGCATCCTCGAGCAGGAGTTGGTCGTCGTCTCGCTGCTCCAAGATGTCATCGATCGAGGATGGAACGTCGCCATTGGTTCTGAGCACGGGGTCGAGTCACTCGCCACGTGCGCGGTCGTTGTTGCGCCGGTGACTGTGGATGGTTCACCGGCCGGGGCCGTTGGACTCCTCGGCCCCACGCGAATGAACTACCCCGAAGCGCTCTCGGCGGCTCGCGCGGTCTCTGATCGACTGGCCGAGCGCTACTCCGCCGAAGGTCCGAGCCATGCCTAGTACTGACCTATACGCACTGCTGGGCGTGTCGAGCACTGCCAGCGAGGACGAGATCAAGCGCGCGTATCGCAAACTCGCGCGCGAGCTGCACCCTGACGCCAACCCCGGCGACCCGAGCACCGAGGCTCGCTTTAAAGAGGTCTCTCAGGCTTACGAGATTCTCTCGGATCCCGAAAAGCGCGCGAACTACGACCGATTTGGCTCGGGGGGCTTTGAGGGAGGGTTCGCGCCCGGCTCGGTGCAGGACATCTTCGACTTCTTCTTCGGCCAGATGGGCGGCGCGGGCGGTCCGCGTCGTCGTGGACCCCAGCCCGGACCCGACGCCGAGATCGTCCTCGACATCTCCTTTGAAGAAGCCGCCTTTGGCGTCACGCGCGAAGTGCCGGTCACGCTCGCGGTGCGTTGTAGTACCTGTGACGGCGCGGGCAGTGCCCCAGGCACCTCGCCGGAACGCTGTCTTGAGTGTGACGGCGCGGGCGAAGTCCGTCGCGTGCGCAACAGCTTTCTCGGACAGATGGTGACGAGTTCACCGTGTCCGATCTGTCGCGGGGCCGGCGAGATCATTCGCGACCCCTGCACCACCTGTCGCGGCGACGGTCGCGAGAACCAGCACACCACCATCACGATCGAGATTCCCGGTGGCGTCGAGAACGGTTCAACGATGCGCCTGCCCGAACATGGTCCCGTCGGACCTCGGCGGGGACCAGCGGGAACTCTCTACGTCCACTTGCGCGTCGCGGCCGATTCGCGCTTTGAACGAGTCGGCGACGATCTGCACCACGAGGCGCACATCGGCTTCGCCCAAGCCGCCCTCGGCGCAACCATCGAAGTACCAACGATCCGCGGAACCGCGACAATTGAGGTCGAGCCTGGCAGCCAACACGGCACGGTGATCGAGGTGCGCCACGAGGGTGTCGCCCATCTACGCGGACGGGGACGAGGCGACCTCTATATCCATCTCGCCGTTGACGTGCCTGACGAACTCGACGAGCGCGCCGAGACGCTCATTCGCGAACTGGCTGACCATCTGGGTCAACCAGTGTCCGATGCCCACCACGGACTGCTCTCTCGACTGCGTGGCGCCAAGCGTTGATCGAACAGTTCGCGCGGCGACTCGCCGCAGTGGCCCAACTTCGAGTGAGCGATCCCGCGTCACCGGTGCTCGCCGAGCGCGACGCTCACCATCTCTTTCGCGTGCTGCGCGCGCGTGACGGCGAAGAAGTCGTGCTGACCAACGGCGCCGGAGTCGTGAGTTTTGGCGTGGTGCGCGACGGCACGATCGCCCGCGTGAGCGATCTGCTCGAAGATCCACCGCTCGAACCGATTGAGCTGTATCTCGCACCGCTCAAGGGCGACCGCAGCGAATGGGCGGTGCAGAAAGCCACTGAGCTGGGCGTCACACTGATTGTGCCGTTACTCAGCGAACGAGTCGTCGCGAATTGGAAGGGCGAACACGCCCTCAAGCACTTGCGCAAGTGGCGCGCGGTCGCCGACGAAGCGTGCGCGCAGTGTCGCCGGAGTCGTGACGTCGTAATCGCGGACCCGGTGAGGGTGCACGACGTCTCCGCGCACGTGGCGGTCTGTGACTTTGACGGCGCCGCAGCGCTGAGCGATGTTCGCGCCGTGGCCGTAGGTCCAGAAGGCGGTTGGGGCGACTCTGAGTGGACGAGTGATCGCCTGCGACTTGGTCTTGGTGAGTTGGTGCTGCGCGCCGAGACGGCGGCCGTCGCCGTCACGACATTGATCGCGTCACAGGGCTCTGGCTGGTCACGACCAGGGTTTCCCGGCTCGATCGGTCATGATGGGGAGAGTTGATGAGCACGTGCCTGTTCTGCCAGATCGTCGCCGGTGACGTGCCCTCGACCACCGTCGCGGAGTCCGAGCGGGCCTACGCGTTCGAGGACATCAATCCGCACGCCAAAGTGCACGTGCTGGTCGTGCCGCGCGAACACGTCACGAGTGCCGATCACCTCGATGAGTCCAACGCCGACCTGTTGGGATCAATGGTTCTCCTGGCCCAAGAGGTCGCCGAGGTGAAGGGCGTGCGCGAGAGCGGCTACCGGTTGATCATGAACATCGGAGCCGACGCCCTCATGTCAGTGCCGCACCTGCATTTACACGTCCTGGGCGGTCAACAACTCGGCGGTCACCTCGGATGACCCTCGAAGAGTCAACGCGCGTGACTAGTTACGTCCCCAATACCCATCTGATGGCGGGACTGCTCGGACCACGTGACGAACATCTGCGGATCATTGAGCAGGCGTTTCCCGCGACGCAGGTACGCGTGCAGGGCAACGAGATCACCTTGACCGGACCGGATGCGCCGGTCGTACTGCGGCTCTTTGACGAGTTGGTCCTGGTGCTCGAAAGTGGTCAGAGCCTCGATGCGACAAAGGTGCGCCGCACAATTGACATGGTGGCCGACGATTTACGGCCGAGCGAAGTGCTCGCCCACGAGGTTGTGCGCGGTCCGCGCGGCAAGTCGGTGCGACCAAGCACTGCCGGTCAAAAGCGCTACACCGACGCCATTGAGAGCTCGACGATCACTTTCGGGATCGGGCCGGCTGGGACGGGCAAGAGCTACCTCGCCGTCGCCGCGGCGGTGCAGTCGCTTCAGCGCCGCCAGGTGAATCGGATCGTGCTCACCCGTCCGGCGGTCGAGGCCGGCGAGCGGCTCGGATTTCTGCCCGGCGACCTCATGGCCAAGGTCGATCCGTATCTGCGCCCGCTCTATGACGCGCTCTACGACATGGTGGGACCCGACGGAGCCCAACGACTGATTGAACGCGGCTCAATTGAGGTGGCGCCCCTCGCGTTCATGCGCGGGCGCACGCTCAATGACTCCTTCATCATTCTCGATGAAGCCCAGAACACCACACCTGAACAGATGAAGATGTTCCTCACGCGCATCGGATTTGGTTCGAAGTGCGTCGTGACGGGCGACGTCACCCAGGTCGACCTCGGCGGGGGTCGCAGCGGCATGAGCGGCCTCGAAGAGCTCCTTCGCGGCATCGACGGGATCAGCTTCGTGCACCTCGGTCATCGCGACGTGGTGCGCCACAAGATCGTCGCGGACATCGTGGCCGCCTACGACGCGCACTCGACGTGATCGACGTCTTCGTCGCGGACGAACAAGACGCCCACCCGGTCGATCTCGAGCGTTTCGGCTCGCTGGCGCGCGGGGCGTTAGAAGAAGAGGGACTGACCGGTGTCGTCGAGGTCTCGCTCATCTTTCAGAGCGAGGCGGCCATGTCCGAGCTCAACAAGGAGTTCATGGGCAAAGAGGGTCCGACCGACGTGCTCAGCTTTCCGATTGACGATGAGCCGGTCGCCGGCGGCCGATTTCCCGACGCCGGTTCTCGAGGGCCCGGTGATTCGCCGGAGCCCGAGATGCCCCGCCTGGTCGGTGACATTGTGATCTGTCCCGCGGTAGCGCACCGCAATGCAATTGAGCACGAGCGCAACTACGACGACGAAGTGGCGCTGCTCGTGGTGCACGGCGCGCTGCACCTGCTCGGCTGGGACCACGTGATCGACAGTGACGCCGAAAAGATGGAAGCGCGCGAACGCGAAATCCTGCGCCGACGCGATCGGAGCGCGTCGTGATTGCGGCGTCGTGGCGGGCGGGGGACTACTGGCTTTTGTTGACCGTGGTGGTCCTACTCGTCTTTTCGGGCTTCTTCGCGCTGGCCGAGACCTCACTCGTGCGTATGACGCGCCAACGCGCGGCGGCGTTAAAGGACGAGGGCCACCGTGGCGCCGGCTCACTCGTGCGTTTAACGCAGAGTCCGGACCGGTTCCTTAATCCGCTGTTGTTGTTGATCCTCGTCTGTCAGTTGGTCTCAGCGACGTTGGTCGGAGTGCTCGCGGGTCGGCTCTTTGGCACCACCGGTGTGGTGGTCGCCACCGTCTTTGAAGTTGTCGTCATCTTCGTGGTCTTTGAGGCGATCCCGAAGAACTACGCGGTGCACTACGTCGATCGCTCGGCTCTGCTCGCCGGCCCGTTCGTCGAGGCGATGCTGCGCATCTTTCTCATCAAGTGGTTGGCCAGCGGACTGTTGGCCGTGGCCCGCATGGTGCTGCGACCCCTCGGCGTCGGTGATAACACTCAACGCGTCACCGAGTCAGAGATCCTCGCGATGGCCGACGTCGCCGTGGGCGACCAGGCAATCGAGCTCGAAGAGCGAAACTTCATCCATTCGGTCATTGAGTTCGGCGACACGATCGTGCGTGAAGTGATGGTCCCGCGCATCGACATGGTGGACGTGGAGCGTGAGGACTCGGTCCAAACGGCGTTTGATCGCGCGATCGCTTCCGGACGCAGCCGACTGCCCGTCCTCGGTGAGTCGGTGGACGACATTGTCGGGGTCGTGAACCTGCGGTACCTGGCGTCTCTCGTGAGCGAAGGTCGCGGCACTGAGCCAGTTGGCCAGCACACTCTCGAGGCGCACTTTGTGCCGGAGACCAAAAAGGTCAGTTCACTCATTGCCGAGTTTCGCCGGCACAAGAGCCACCTGTTCATCGTGGTCGACGAGTACGGCGGAACGGCCGGTCTGATCACCCTTGAAGACGTGCTCGAAGAGCTCGTGGGAGAGATCGCCGACGAATCTGATCCGGCCGAAGCTGAGGACCCCGCGCACGCGACCGCCACCGGCACGCACCTCGTCTCGGGCCGCACGAACATCGACGACGCTGACGAGCAGTTCGGTCTCAATCTGCCCAAAGGTGGCTGGGACACCGTGGGCGGACTCGTGCTCGACCTGGCGGGCGGCGTGCCGCACCAGGGTGATCGTTTCGAAACCGAGGACTACGTGCTGACGGTCACTCGGGTCGACGGCCGCCGAATCGAAGAGGTCCAAGTCGAGTCGCGCGGCCCGTCGTCGTGACGCGCTCGGGCCTCGCGACGATTATCGGTCGTCCGAACGTGGGCAAGTCCACGTTGGTCAATTCGATCATCGGCGAGAAGGTGTCCATCACTGCGAATACGCCGAATACGACGCGCCACGCGATTCGCGGAGTTCTGACCGAAGGTGACACGCAGGTCGTCTTCGTTGACACGCCGGGGTTGCACAAAGCGGTCACCGCCCTCGGCGGACGGTTAAACGAGACGGCGCGGCTCAGTCTCGACGGCGTGGACGCAGTCTTGGCCGTCATCGCGGCGGCCAGCGAGATTGGACCGGGCGACCGCGCCGTGTTAACCGCGATGGTGCAGGCGTGCCTGCACGACGACGGACCAGCGCCCTTCGTTGTCGTCAACAAGATCGACCGAACAAGCCGCGCGAAAGTCGCTGAACAACTCTTAGCCGCGGTCACGGCGACGCGCGACGTGGCGCAGCGAGCGCACGCTCCTGAGGTGGCCGAGCGCGCCGAGTTCTACGCCGTCTCGGCCAAGACCGGCGCCGGTGTGCCGGACCTCGTGGCCGCGGTGCGCGTGCTCATGCCGGAGTCGCCGTTTCTGTTCCCCGCCGACGAAGTGAGCGACGTGCCCGAGGCCACCTTCATCGCCGAGCTGGTGCGCGAACAGTTGGTGCGGCGCACCCGTGAGGAGTTGCCGCACTCGATTCACTGTCGCGTCACCGAATTCGAGTGGCCGCACGTCACCGTGGAGGTTCTCGTCGAGCGCGAGAGCCAAAAGGGGATGGTGATTGGCAAGGGCGGACAGGTCCTCAAGGACGTGGGCATCGCCGCACGACGGCAACTGCCCGAGGGCTGTTACCTCGAACTGAAAGTCCGCGTCGAGCCGTCCTGGCAGTCGCGCGAGGACACGCTCGATCGACTCGGGTACTAATGCAGTATTCGGTGCGGGCCATCGCGGTGGTGCGCTCGACGCGGCACGACGTCGTCGATGACCAGTGGGACGGCGAAACGAGCACCATCGAGCTCGTCGACTCGGTTCCGAACGAGGCGCTGCGAGGCCTTGACGGTTTCAGTCACGTTGAGGTGGTGGCCATCGCCGATCAGGGGACCGACGTGCCCCCGGCCCCATGGGCGAGACGCCCGCGCGGAAATCCGCAGTGGCCCGAACTCGGAATCTTCGCTCAGCGCAACAAGGACCGTCCCAATCGGATCCTCATCTCCGTTGTGCGCATTGTCACAATTGAAGACCGAACTGTGCTCGTCGCCGGCCTCGATCTGATCGATGGCACTCCGGTCATTGATCTGAAGCCGTGGTTCAACTGGAGCGGCCCGCGCGGTGCCGTAATCGCCCCGCAGTGGAGCGACGAACTCGGAGCGCAGTACTTCTAGATCCTGGTTGGTACCGTGCCGGCCATGATCGTTCTCGTTCACGGAGTACCCGAAACTGCCGAGCTGTGGGACCAGCTGCGTCCACTGCTGCACGGCGACACCGTTGCACTGTCGATGCCGGGATTTGGTTCACCGCGACCCGATGGATTCGGTGCAACGAAGGATGAGTACGCCAACTGGCTGGTGAGCGAACTCGAGGCCATTAGCGAACCGGTGCACCTCGTCGGTCACGACTGGGGTGCGTCACTCACCACCCGAGTCGCCATGACGCGGCCAGACTTGCTGCGCAGTTGGGTGGCCGACAACTCGAGCGGAATGCACCCGGACTACGAGTGGCACGACTTCGCCAAGATCTGGCAGACGGCCGGCGACGGCGAAGCGTTCTTTGAGGCGACGCGCGCCAGCGACATCGAACCACTCGTCACCGGCTTTACCGATCAGGGCATCCCGGAGGCCGGCGCGCGTTACCTCGCGCGTCAGCTACAAGACCCGGTGATGGCCGGCTGCATCCTGGCGCTCTATCGCTCGGCCACGCCGAACAACCACGCGACGTGGGGTGCCGATGTGAAGCGATCGCTCGTGCCGGCCCTAGTGCTCACGGCAATTAACGATCCGTTCGTCAACGTCGAACTCGCCCGCCACATGGCTGCGGCGTACGGCGCTCGGGTCGAGCCCCTTGAGGGACTCGGGCACTGGTGGATGTTGCAAGCGCCCGAGATCGCCGCGCCGATTCTCAATTCGTTTATTGCATCAGCCAGCTGACGCTTCAGCGTCAATGGCGCGCAAGAACGACGTGACCTCTGCTTTGTCGCGCGTGCGCTTCATTGGGGGCAAACGGCGCAACAGCCGCGAGCGATAACTAGCGGTGGCCAGTCGGGTATCGAGCACGGCCACGACGCCGCGGTCCGACGTCGTGCGGATCAGTCGACCGACGCCCTGGGCGAGCAACATGGCGGCGCGCGGGACATCAACTTCGTAAAACGCGCGGTCGCCCGCGCGTTCGCGACGAGCTTGGCTTAAGGGATCGTCCGGCCGCGAAAACGGCAGCCGATCGATGGTGACGAGGCTGAGTGAGTGTCCCGGGACGTCGACGCCCTGCCAGTAGCTCGTGACCGCGAAGAGACTGGCTTCGGGTTCGGCCGCAAAGCGTTCGATCAGTCGTGCTCGCGACAGTGTGTCTTGGATGAGCACGGTCGTCGTCACCTTCTCTCGCACGGATTCAGCGACGCGGCGCATGACTGCGCGATTGGTGAACAGCGCGAGAGTGCGTCCCCCCGCGGCGCGCACCAAATCGGCGATCTCTTCGACAATGGCGGCTTCGGCACCCTCGTCGGTGCGCGTGGGCAAGTGGTCGGGCACATAGAGCAGGGAATGCGCGGGGTAGTCAAAGGGGCTCGGGACCCGCAACTCCTCGCACTCGCCCGCCAGTCCGAGGTCGTGGACCAAATTCTCAGGGATCGTCGCGCTCGTCAGCACCCCGGTCACGGTGGGCCAGAGGTCCTTGCGCAACCGCGGTCCAACGTCAACGAGTGAGAGTTCCAAGTCCACGTCCTTGTCACGACGCGTCAGATACACGAGCTCATCGAGGGCCACTTCACGCATACGCGCGACGTCGTTCGCGAGGTGGACCGTGGGCCCCAGTGCTCGTTGACGACGAATCTCGCCTGACTCGTCTGACGAGGTCGCTGCCTTCAGCGTGTCAGTGATCCCAATGAGGTAGCGCGAGCCCTCTTCGAGGAGTGTGCTGAGTTCTTCGCCGAGTCCCGTCGTCGCTCCCGCGTCCAGCTGCGCGTTGAGCGCTCGGTCCAATCGATCGGCAAACGTCAAGAGGTCATCAGTGCTCGCGGCACGTGATGCCCCGAGTACGCCGCGCGCGAGAGCGGCGACCGCACGAAAACGGGTGGCGTTGAGCGACGTGCCGAGAAGCTGAGCGAGGATGTCGAGGGCTTCGTGCGCTTCGTCAAAGACGACGACGTCATGCTCGGGCAGGATCGTCGAACCCGCGGAGAGATGCGCACCGTACAGGTGGGTATTGACAATGACGACGTCAGAGTTCGCCGCTCTCTCTCGCGCGAGTTCGGTGAAGCACTCCGCGCCGAGTGGGCAGGTGGTCTTTCCGACGCACTCTTGGGGCGTCACGGAGAGCTGTCGCCACGCTCGAGCCTCCGGTTCAAATCCCAGTTCGTCGCGATCCCCGCTCACCGTCGTCGTACCCCACTCGAGGATTCGCTTGACGTGATTGGTCACGCCTTCGGGGACCGTCTCCTCGCTGCTAAAGGCCAGTTGGGCGTCGCCACCAACTTCGCGCACGCGGAGCCGACAGAGATAGTTCCCCCGACCCTTGAGCACCGCGACGCGCAACTTGGGGACATGAGCGGACACCAGTGGGGCGTCTTTTTTGGCCAACTGATCTTGCAGGTTCTTCGTCGCGGTCGCCACGACGGCGCGCTTGCCACTCGCGACGAGTGGCGCCAGGTAGGCCAGTGACTTACCGACGCCCGTGCCGGCCTCAACCACGAGGTGGCGTCCCCGCGAAATGGCGACCGCGACCGCTTCAGTCATTTCGCGCTGGCCGTCGCGAACTTCGCCATTGGGAAGATCGGCGGTAATGGCATCAAGAAGCGCGACCGCCGCGTCTGCATCTATTCCGACGAGATCGTCGTCGAGGTGGGTGACGGCAGTCACATCGTCGTCGACGAAGGGTTCGTCCTCGTCGGGGTCGAACGAGCGCATCGCGGCGACATTACGAGTGTTGAGGTGATCTCCCGATTTACTCAAAGGGAACTCGAGGCTCTTGATTCATGGCGCAACGAAGCGACGGCAATCGAGACGGTTGAATCCGACCACTAATTTCACGATGTGCCCGATCCGCGTCCGACCCCAATTCCACGCGGAATCGACCGAACCAAGATTCCCCGACACATCGGTCTCGTGATGGACGGCAACGGCCGGTGGGCGCAACGTCAAGGACTCAAGCGCACGGAGGGACACGCCGCGGGAGAAGAGGCGCTGGTCGATACGGCGTACGGAGCGCTGTCGCTCGGCGTCGAAGTCCTGACCGTCTACGCATTCTCCACCGAGAACTGGCGTCGACCGCTCGATGAGGTGAGGTTCCTCATGAACTTCAACGAGTCGCTCCTGAAACGCCGCCAGCACGAACTGCACGCTGATGGCGTGCGCATCGCGTTTTCGGGACGTCGAGACCGCAAGGTCCCGCGACGGGTGCTGACCAACATGGAAGAGGCCGAAGCGCTCACCGCCAAGAACACGGTGATGACGCTCAACATGGCCTTTAACTACGGCGGTCGGGCCGAAATCGTTGACGCAGTACGCCAACTCGTCACCGATGGAGTTCCGGCAGCGCGCATTGACGAACGCTCCATACGCTCCCGCCTCTATCACCCGGAGTTCCCCGACCCCGATCTCGTCATTCGGCCGTCCGGCGAGCACCGGATCTCCAATTTCTTGCTGTGGGAACTCGCGTACAGCGAGCTGGTGTTTGACGATGTGCTGTGGCCCGATTACCGCCGCGAGCATCTGTTTCGTGCGGTGGAGGAGTATCAGCAGCGCCAACGCCGCTTCGGCGGGGTCAGCGAATGACGCCACTGCTGCGCGTCGCCATCGGCGTCGGGCTGGCAATCTACATCTTCTTATGGGTGATTGCGTTCGCCGGTGCGCGGCAGTTGATTGCCGTGCTCGCCACGCCACTCATCTTGGTGCTGCTCATCGCACTCGGGAACTGGCTGCGCGCCACGATCGAAGGTGACGTGCGCGGACGAGGACCTCGAGACCAGTGAACGAGATTCGCGATGAAGCCGTGGTGCTGCGCACCTATAAGTCCGGCGAAGCCGATCGCGTCGTTGTCGCGTACTGCCGCGAGCACGGCAAGATTCGCGCGATTGCCAAAGGCGTCCGCAAGCCGACGACCCGCATCGGCGGAGGTCTCGAACCCGCGAGCCACGTTCGCCTGTTCTTGCTAAAGGGGCGAGGCGAGCTGCATATCGTTCGCCAGGTCGAGCATCTCAGTCGCCACGAGGTCACGCGGGCGAACCTCGAGCGATTAACGGCATCGTTGGCGATTGTGGAAGCCGTGGATGCAATCCCGGTTGACGGCGCCGCTGACGATGAGATCTTCACGATGCTGGTGCGGGCCCTGTCGACTCTCGACGATGAATCGTTTTTTCCGCGCCTCGCCCCGGCGGCCTTTTTCTTCAAGCTGATTGGACACGACGGAGCCGAGCCGGTGCTGCACGAATGTGCGAGTTGCGGCTCACTCGGCCCGCTCGTCGCCTTTGACGCCGAAGTCGGTGGCGTCCTGTGCGCGAACTGTCGACAGGGGCACTCGATGTCGCCTGATGGCCTGGTGCTGTTACGACGGCTCCTCGGAGGTGATCTGGCGGCGGTGCTCCGCGACGCCGAACCGACCGGCGCCAACGAAGTCGCCGACATCGCGAGGATCTCGATGGAACGGCATTTTGGGCGACGACTGAAGGTCCCGTCGTCGTAGCTCGCGGCTCGACCCGTAGCGTCGCGACACCATGAGTAACAGCGCGTCGATCATCGTGTGGTTTCGGCGAGATCTTCGATTAGGCGACCATCGAGCGATTGAGAGGGCGCGGGCGTTGCACCCTGACGGCTCGCTCCTCGGACTGTTCGTCGCAGATCACCGGCTGTTGGCAGCCAGCGGATGGGCTCGTCGCGAGTTCTTGATTCAATCGCTCGATGCGTTCAACAACTCGCTCGGAGGGCGTCTCGTCATTCGTTCTGGCGAACCAGCCTGGGTCCTGCTGCAACTCTGCCAGCAGAGTGGCTCATCGCGCGTCGTCGCCACCGCGGACTTTTCTCCGTACGGACGGGCTCGAGATGCGCAGGTGGAATCAACCTTGGCGACCCATCGAATCACGATGGAGTTCGTCGACTCGCCGTACGTGGTGACACCTGGAGTGGTGCGCTCAAGTTCCGGGCGACCGTTTCAAGTCTTCACGGCTTTTCGACGCGCGTGGGAGTCGATCGCCGACGTATCGGCGCACCAGCGCTCGGCCGTTCAATGGTTGGAGATGCCGAGTGAACCGTCCGCGGTGCTGCGCGAGATTGAGCCTTCACCACTTCCGTCGTACTTCCCCGAGCGACTATTGGAGATTCGACCATCCCTGCCTCGAGCGGGCGAAGATGCGGCTAACAGCGCACTTGACGACTTCGCGGCGAATGTTGAGAGTTACGGGGAGCTTCGAGATCGTCCGGACCGCAATGCGACGAGTCGACTCAGTCCGTATCTGCGCTTTGGAACTGTTCATCCCCGACAAGTTCTCTCTGCCACGCGTGGCTCATCTATCGGCGCTCGAACCTTTGAGTCCGAAATCGTCTGGCGAGAGTTCTACGCCGACGTGCTCTTTCACCACCCTCACAGCGCTCGTGAATCCCTGCAACCGTCGATGCGCAATCTTCGTGTCGACACTGACGATCGAGCCATTGATCGATTCGCCGCGTGGTGCGCGGGAGAGACCGGTGTCGAGTTGGTCGATGCGGGAATGCGTCAACTGCTGACTGAAGGCTGGATGCACAACCGCGTCCGCATGGTGGCGGCCTCGTTTCTCGTTAAACACCTCCATCTCGACTGGCGATGGGGAGCGCGCTGGTTCATGAATCGCCTCGTTGACGGTGATCTCGCTTCGAACAGTCACGGATGGCAGTGGACCGCGGGGACCGGCACCGATGCTGCGCCCTTTCATCGTGTCTTTAATCCAGAACTGCAAGCCCAACGATTCGACCCCGATGGCATCTACCGCGAGCGTTACCTATCAAATGCACTCACTCAATCGCGTCAACCGGCGCTGTTTGGGCGCACCGTCACCAATCCGATTGTGGATCTGGCGACCGAGCGCGCCGAGGCATTGGCGCGATTTGCCGACGTCCGTTCTGCGCGAGTGCGGTGATGAGCGACTTCGGCGTTTACGTCCACGTGCCGTTTTGTTCTCACCGATGCGATTACTGCGCATTTGCGACGTACTCGGACCGCGATCACCTGCAACGCCGCTACGTCGACGCGGTGCTCACCGAGTTGTCGCTCGCTCGAGAGGCGGGACTCGCTCCGTCGACATCCGTCTTTTTTGGGGGAGGTACGCCTTCGCGCCTGCCCGCCGAGTGGCTGCTTGAGATCCTCTCGGCCATTCCGCGCACCCAGGACGCCGAAGTCACCGTCGAGTGCAATCCCGAAGACGCCACCGAGGAGCGGCTCACCGCGTACCGAACCGGCGGCGTCACGCGCATGAGTTTCGGGGTGCAGTCCACGCAGCCGCGCGTGCTCGCTGACCTCGGACGTCGTCACGGCACGGGCGCTCACCGTGACGTGGCTCGAGCCGTCGCTGCGGCGCGGTTCGACACCTGGAATATGGACCTCATCGTGGGTTCTCGCGCCGAATCGTTGGCTGATGTTCGGCGCACGCTCGATGACATCCTCACGCTCGACGCTCCGCCGCCTCACGTCAGCTGTTACGCGTTGACGGCTGAACCGGGGACCCCGCTCGGCCAAGACTCGGCTCGGCACCCTGACGAAGATGAGACCGCCGACGCGTGGGAGCTCGTTGGCGACGTGCTCGAGTCAGCGGGCTACGAGTGGGAAGAGATCTCCAACTGGGCTCGACCGGGTCACGAGTGCCGACACAACCACCTCTATTGGAATCAGGGCGACTATCTCGGCGTGGGTTCGGCGGCGCACTCGCATCAAGGTGGGCGCCGCTGGTGGAACGTGCGAACGCCGGACCGCTACATCGACCTGATCTCGAAAGGCGAATCGGTCATGGCCGGTGAAGAAGTACTCGACGAGCGATCGAGGCAGTTCGAGCGCGAGAGCCTGGCTCTGCGTACCCGCAACGGAGTCCCGCGCAACGCGTTTGAGTCGATCGACGATGTGGATCATCTCGTTGATGAACGCAACGGTGTGATCACGTTGAATTCGCGTGGGCGGCTGCTCGCGAATCAGGTGATCATGCGACTGCGCAGCGCGGAACGGGATTAGAGGACTCCTAGACTTTCGCTATGAGTGGCGCAGTGAGTTCCGATGACCTGATGGACAAGGTCGTGTCGCTTTGCAAGCGACGGGGTTTCATCTTCCCCTCCGCGGAGATTTACGGCGGGTTTCGCTCCACGTACGACTACGGACCGCTCGGGGCGCTGATGCTGCGCAACGTGAAGAACGCCTGGTGGCGTTCAATGGTGCAACTGCGCGACGATGTCGTGGGGATTGACGCCGCGATCCTGTCGCCGCCGGCGATTTGGGCGGCCAGTGGACACCTCGAGACCTTCACCGACCCCCTCGTTGACTGCAAGAAATGCCGTGAACGGTGGCGGGCCGACAAGATCGACGGAACCTGTCCCAACTGCGGATCGACGGACCTCACCGAGGCGCGTGCCTTCAACCTGATGTTCAAGACGCAGGCGGGTCCAGTCGCTGACGAGGGAGCCACGGCGTACCTTCGGCCCGAGACGGCCCAAGGAATGTTCACGAACTTCGCGAACGTTCTCACCACCACGCGCAAGAAGCCACCCTTCGGCATCGCCCAGGTGGGAAAGAGCTTTCGCAACGAGATCACTCCGGGCAACTACGTCTTTCGGACCCGCGAGTTCGAACAGATGGAGATGGAGTATTTCGTGCCACCGGCCGACGCCGAGACCTGGTACCGCTACTGGATAGAGCATCGGCTGGCCTGGTACGTCGAACACGGCATTGACCCGTCACTGCTGCGGCTGCACGAACACGCAGCGGCCGATCTGTCGCACTACTCCAAAGGCACGACCGATGTGGAGTTCAACTTCCCGTGGGGTTTTGACGAACTTGAGGGGATTGCCAATCGTGGCGACTACGACCTAAAAGCGCACAGCGCCGCGTCGGGCGAAAAGCTCGAATATTTCGATCAAGGCACCGGCGAGCGCTACGTGCCGTACGTGATTGAACCGGCGGCCGGTGCGACGAGGTCAATGATGGCGTTTCTCCTGTCCGCCTACCGCGAAGACGAGGTCGGCGGAGAGAGCCGCGCGGTGCTCGGACTGAATTGGCGTCTGGCTCCGTACACGGTGGCCGTCTTGCCGCTGTCGAAGAAGCCCGAACTCGAAGAGGTGTCGCGCCGCGTGCTCACAACGCTGCAGCCGCACTTCATGTGCGACTACGACGTCACTCAGTCAATCGGCAAGCGGTATCGGCGCCAAGACGAGATCGGAACACCTCTCTGCATCACTGTCGACTTTGATTCACTCAATGATCACGCCGTCACGGTGCGCGACCGTGACACAACGAATCAGAACCGAGTGGCGATCAGCGACCTCTTGCACGAGATCTGGAATCGGACGTCGCCGCTTTAGGGGGCGGGAGGAATCGAGTACGTGACCTGAGCCTTGGCCACAGGTTCACTCATCCCTTCGGAATAGACGGCCACTTCACTAACCGCCAGTCGACGTCCCAGCTTCAAGAGATCCGCCCGAGCAATCAAGTTTGTCAATGCGGGCTTGCGCAGAAAATCAATGTGCAAACTGGTCGTGACGGCGAGAACTACTGGTCCAATGCGCGACATGACGGCCAGCCACGCCGCAGAGTCAGCAACTGACATCACGGTGGGTCCCGACACTGTGCCCCCCGGGCGGACGTTTCGTTCGTCGACCTCCAACGACGTCACGACGCCGCGAGCCGTCACCTTCAACACGCGTTGGGTCGTAGCGGCAAATGAAGCGTCGAGAACTTCCTGCAGCTGGGTGGGCGTGAGGACCGGATGGTCGATCGACGCCACGACTAGATGACTCGGCGGTATGCGCGAATCGAGAGTGGGGCGAGCACGATCAAGGCACCGACGCACCACGCCAATGCCGTCCACGTTTGTTGACCATGAGGTTGCCCGAGCATCAGATTTCGCACGGCTCCCGCTACTTGCGTCACCGGTTGATTGTTGGCAAATGAGCGGAGCCAACTCGGCATTCCCTGCGTCGGCACAAAGATATTTGAGGCAAAGGTCAGCGGAAAGATGACCGGAAAGCTCATGGCCTGCGCAGTCTCTGAATTTGGTGCCTTGAGCCCCACGAAGGCGAATCCCCAGCTCAAGCAGTAGGCAAAGAACAGCGCGAGTAACGATCCCTGGATGAACGCGATAGCACCTCCACCGGGTCGAAATCCAACGCCGAGCCCGATCAACGTAATCACGACCAGTACAAGGACGTTGCGGCTCAGGTCGGAGATGGTGCGTCCGGCGAGAACAGCCATACGAGCCATTGGCAGAGCGCGGAATCTCTCAATGAGACCCTTTTGCAGATCTTCCGCAAGTCCGATTGATGTGCCGATCGCCCCGAAGATTGTCGTTTGAACGAGGATTCCTGGAATCAGAAAGTTGGCGTAGTTCTGCGGGACAATGTGGTGACCAACCACGATCGAAGGAACGTGGATCGCCCCGCCGAATACGTAGCGAAAGAGAAGCACGAACATGATCGGCTGGATGATGGCAAATACCAGCGAGGTGGGCACGCGAACGAGCGCCAGAATGTCGCGCCACGCCACGGTCAATGAATCGCTGATGGCCCACCGAATCCGGTGCTGAGGCGATTGAGCCCTCTGTCGGGTGTCGGTGGTTGTGGCTACCGCAGTCATCGTCCCCGCTTTCGAGTTGTCGTCGTAGTTGGTTCAGAGACTTCGTCTTCGGCTTTGTGACCGGTGAGGGACAAAAAGACGTCATCGAGACTTGGCTCTCTCAGAGCCAAACCGCTGAGTGTGATCCCTGCACCGTCGAGTCGACGCAGTGCCTCCGCCGCGACGGCCGGCCCGCTGCTCACCGTGAGTTCGATGTTGGCGCCGTCACGATTGGCAGGCTTAGTGGAGAGATCGCCAACGAGAGTTGCCGCCTTTTCTGCATCGGCACTCGAGGTGAAATTCAGAGCAACGACCGTCGTACCGAGCATTGCCTTTAATTCGGCGGGAGTGCCTTCGGCGATGATGCGGCCGTGATCCAGCACCACCAAGTTCGAAGCCAGTCGATCGGCCTCTTCGAGGTACTGCGTGGTGAGCAGCACGGTCGTGCCGTTTTCGACGAGGTGCTCAATCGTGTTCCAGAGATCTTGACGGCTCTGAGGGTCAAGACCCGTTGTCGGCTCGTCGAGAAAGAGCAGAGGAGGATTTGCGACCAGGGCGGCCGCTAAGTCCAGTCGTCGGCGCATGCCGCCGGAGTAGGTCTTCGTTGAGCGATCCGCCGCGTCGGACAGCCCAAACTGCTCGAGCAACTCTCGGGCGCGACGCACCGCATCAGGCTTTTCGAGGTGATTGAGGCGTCCCACCATGCGAAGGTTCTCGAACCCGGTCAGGTTCTCGTCGACCGTTGCGTACTGACCCGCGAGGCCAATGACGTGGCGTACTTCGTCGGCATCTTTCACCACGTCGTGACCCAAGATGGACACGGTGCCACCTTCGGGTTTCAGCACCGTGGAGAGGATGCGCACCATCGTGGTCTTGCCGGAACCGTTCGGTCCGAGGAGCCCGAAGACCTGCCCAACCGGCACTTTGAGGGAAACTCCATCAAGCGCGCGGACCTCGCCTTCGCGAAAGGTGCGCACGACGTTGTCGCAGATAACCGCGTATTCGGTCATTTGGACGATCCTAACGATGACTCTCTCGCACTTCGTCAGTCGAAGTGAACGGGCGGTACCCTCGCGCCATGGCCATCGCCGATAGCGAGATCGCGCAGGTGCGCGCGGCCACCGACATCGTCGCGTTGATCGGTGAACAGGTGGCGCTCAAGCGGGCGGGGCGCCGTTGGAGCGGTCTGTGTCCCTTCCACGCGGAAAAGACGCCATCGTTTTCCGTGAACGCCGAACAGGGCGTGTACTACTGCTTTGGTTGCCGTGCGAGCGGCGACGCCATCAAATTCGTTCGCGAGACGCAACACCTCGACTTTCGCGAAGCACTGCAGCTGCTGGCTGACAAGGTCGGCATTGAGCTGCACGACTCATTTCAGAGCGGTCCGGGCCGCAAGGATCGCCAGGAGTTGCTTGACGCGATGCAAAAGGCCGTGGCGTGGTATCACGACCGGCTGCTCAACTCACCGGACGCGGGACGCGCGCGTCAGTACTTGCGCTCGCGGGGCATCGACGGCGACGTGGCTCGGCAGTTTCAGTTGGGATGGGCGCCGGATGCCTGGGACGCCATGGCCAGCGGTTTGGGTCTGTCCGTCAAAGTGCTGGAGGGAACCGGCCTCGGCTTTGAGAACTCGCGGGGGCGTCGACAGGACTTCTTGCGGGCTCGCATTGTCTTTCCCATCTTTGATGTGTCGGGTCGCGCGATCGCCCTCGGCGGTCGTGTCGTTCCGCTGGGGGAGGGCGAGACTGCGCCACCCAACGCTCGGCCGGAGCCGAAGTACAAGAACTCGCCCGAGACGTCGATTTACTCCAAGCGTCGCACGCTCTATGCGCTGAACTTCGCCAAGGACGACATCATTCGCTCGGGCGAGTTGGTGGTCTGTGAGGGCTACACCGACGTCATTGGCTTTTTCGGAGCAGGTGTTCCTCGCGCCGTGGCGACGTGCGGCACAGCGCTCAGCGAAGAGCACTTTCGAACCTTGCGTAACTTCGCCAAGCGAATCGTGCTTGCCTACGACGCCGATGCGGCTGGTCAGAGCGCCGCCGCGTCGGTGTACCAATGGGAGAAGAAACACGAAGTTGATGTCTTCGTGATGGCGTTGCCGCGGGGAATGGACCCGGGAGAACTTGCTCAGAACGATCCCGAGGGATTGCGCAATGCCCTTGCGGCCGCTGTGCCCTTCTTGCAGTTCCGACTCGAACGCGTCTTTGCTAGCGCCAATCTCACGACCAATGAGGGCCGCGGTCGGGCGGCTGAAGCCGCTCTCGCCGTCGTAGCGGAGCACCCGGTGGACATTGTGCGTGATCAGTACTTGCGAACGGTCGCCGATGAGTGTCGGGTTGATATCGATCGATTGCGACCGCTCCTCGCGTCAATTCGTGCCTCGGGCACCGCGAGCGTCGAGTCGTCTCGGATCTCGCAGTCTCTGGTGCGCCCAGCGGCCGCGGTGGCCAGCCGCCCTGGTCGAGCTGCCCTCACGTACATGGTCCATGCGCCCGAAGCCGTCGACGGTCGATTCGTTGCTCCTTACTTTCTTGACCCCACGCAACGCGCGGCATTCGTCGCCCTCGAATCGGGTGGCCTGATCGCAGACTGTGTCGACGTCCTTGAGCGCACCGGAGAACCAGAAGCCGCCGAACTGATTCGCGAGATCTCCGTCGAGGAGTTCGAAGAGCGAGAAACGGTTGATCGCGACGTCTCTGAAGTGGCGGCCCAACTTATTCGCGGCGCCGCCGACGCGGCGATGCGCGAGATTGACCGTGACCTTCGAGGGGGACTCATCGAACCCGAACGGGCGCTCGTGGTGATCAAGGACGCCAAGTCGCGGCTGGCTGAGCTGAGCGGGCCAGCGGGCTCAGAGGCCGAGCGGGTGCTGCGAGAGTGGTTGCTCGAACGCGAACTTGATCGTGACCGCTAGCTCAAATCGTGTGCGAGGTCACATTGGACTGATTTCGCTCACGGCGACGCTCAGTCGAGAAGACGAAAATCGTCTCCTCACACAGATAGAGACGGGCCGATCTGCAGCACTGGAGCTCGCAAATTCTCGCGGGCTAAGTGATGTCGATCGAACCAATCTCCGTCGGCTCGTGCGAGCCGGACGTCGAGGAGAAGATGAGTTGATTGCCGGCACGTGTGCGCTCGTCAAGAAGCGCGTGAATGATTTGGGCTTCGCGTTTGATCAAGATGAGCTCGAGTTGGCGGGAGTTGAAGGTCTCGCCCGCGCGCTTCGCGATTTCGACCGCTCTAAGGGAGTGCGATTCGCGACCTACGCCAACTACTGGGTGTCCAAATTGGTCTTTGACGCGGTGTCGCATCGGGTCCGCCTACCTGATGATGATGTTCGAAAGATCATTCGACTTCGCCGACTCCTGAGAAATTCGTCGGGACGCGTCTTCTCGCAGACCGAGCTGGCGAAACAACTCGATGTGCCGCGAGCGCAACTCGTTCGCCTCCTTCGCCTCAGCGATGAGATCTCAACTGGATCAGCGGCCCTGGACGAAACGAACTCGCCGGTCGAACCCGAGCCGTGGCCTGAGGCCGAATGGATCATTGATTCACTGCGCGAAATTTTGGGCGACGACTTCGAGGACTTTTGGCTGTGGACCGGCCGCGTGATGTCACTCGAAGAACTGGGGCGTCGACGGGGAATCTCGAAACAGGCGATGGCGAAACGGGTAGCGAAGTCCAAGCGTCTTGTGGAGTCGTCCCCGCGCGCTGACAGCATGGTGGCGTGGCTCAACAGCCAGTGAGAAATACTGCGACTGATAGAATTGACTCCGCTTTTCGGTGTCATTCCCAGATAGCTCAATTGGCAGAGCAAGCGACTGTTAATCGCTAGGTTGCAGGTTCGAGTCCTGCTCTGGGAGCGTTCGGGCCTGTATCCCATTTCGGAGCAGCACTTAGTGCAATTCGAAGGGCCGTAGCTCAGTGGTCAGAGCGGGGGACTCATAATCCCTTGGTCGTGGGTTCGATCCCCACCGGCCCTACTGATGCGCCAATTTTCCATGATTTGCCGACAATTTCTGGCGTATCGGACGTCGAAAAAGTAACGGCTGATGCTTGACTTCACAACAGCAGATCCTTGACACCTCTTCACCGCATGGTTGACGCGTTTGCCCGTGTGGTGGCGAAGAATCGAAGAGAGTGGGTCGGATTTATGCCGGCAATTTTGGCGCGATGAGTGATTCCAGCGCTGAGGAGATCCACACTGCGTAATAGCGATTCATGTGGAAGTTGTCGTAGTCCACGAGTCGACTCGAGTTCGAAACGGGATCGTGAACGAAGAGCGCACACAACTTGGCGGTGCAGAACAACGGATTGATATTCAACAGCGTTGTCGAAAGTGATCGAGCGGCGTCCTGTTCGGCCTTTAGCAAGACTGGAGACGTCATTTCCACCGGTGTGCCGAGACACTTGGTAATCGGCTTGATGTACGCAAAACATGTCGTTGGGGAGTACGGCGTCCACGATGGCGTGTAACTCGGCATCGGTGAGAGCGTGATCACCTTGACCCCCGGAACATTGAATGCCTTGGTCGCATCGAGTACTCGAGGACCGATCACGGCGGGATCCAGCGGTGAATTGGCATTCGAGCCGACCGGATGTGCTCGTCCGGCGAGCAGAACGACTTGTGGTTTGGCCGAGCGGACCCAGCGTTGCACGTACACCTGATACGCGGAGCAGTCCGACACTGTGAATTGCCCCCGAATGATCCATCGCGGTGGGTTCGGTACGCCCCACGGAGGACACTCGGGATGGGCTAAGAACACCACTTTCCAGCCCAGATCGCGTCCTAGTTGATCAAATGCGGGCAGCCACATTCCCGCCTGAGAGTCACCCGTCAGCAGCATTGTCCGCGTCGCTGAGGTGTCTCCATACGCGCAGATCGTGGCGGCGTGTGACGGCACGCCGCTGACGACCGACGCCGAACCGGGATAGCACTGGCTGCGAATCGGAGTGAGTGAGGCGTCGGCGCCGCTCATTGAGGTGAGCGGTGGAATCGTCTTGGTGAGATCCGGCGTTGATTGGATCGAGACCGACCGGTAGATGTCCACCTTCAGCGCGCTTAGTGACGGGGTGGCCGACGTGGCGATAGCTGGCAGCGACGCCAGCACGGACGCACCAAATGCTCCCAATGCCAAAACAACTGAGAATCGAGTTGCGCGGTGTCGTGGACGGTCACTGGGGCGCGTCACGGGCGATGAATTTATCGAAGTTGAGATTCCACGACAGATGCATCGCGTCAGAGTCACGCTTCGCGAATTGTTCGGGCACTACCGTGCCAGCGGTGACCTCTAAAGCGGGTGAACAGGTCATTGAAGTCGAGTCACCCGATCGAGCCCAAACTCACCGCTCTCAAACCTTTCGCCCGGAAATCCAAGGACTGCGGGCAATTGCCGTTGGTCTCGTCATCCTCAATCACGCCAACTTTCCTGGTCTCAAGGGCGGGTTCATCGGCGTTGATGTCTTTTTCGTGATCTCGGGCTACGTGATCACGAGTCTGCTGCGACGCCAACCCGTGGGTCACGTGGGCGGCAACTTGGCCAACTTCTACTCGCGGCGAATTCGACGCATCGTCCCTGCCGCGACGATCGCCATCGTCGGTACCGTCTTCGCCGCACACGCACTGCTGGGAGCGAACTATGACCCGCAGCTGCTGAGCGATGCGCGATGGGCGTCACTGTTCTCGGCCAACTTCCGGTTCATTTCCGTGAATGCGAACTACTTCATCCCCGGCATCTCGCCCTCGTTGGTGACGCACTTTTGGTCGCTCGGCGTGGAGGAGCAATTCTACCTTGTGATTCCTTTTGTGGTCTTCTCAATCGCCGCCATCGCGGCACTGCGTCACCAGACAATCGTTTTGGCGAGCTTCTTTGTGGTGGTCATCGTTGCTTCGGGTGCGTGGTGTGCCCACATTGTTGGTTCCGATCAGGTGGCCGCGTACTTCTCCCCATTCGCGCGGGTGTGGGAGTTGGCGCTCGGCGCACTCGCGGCGTTGATCCCGAGTTCGTGGTTCTCGCGAATGGGACGATGGGCTGAAGCTGTTGCGCTCGGATGTCTCGCGACGATCGTGGCATCGGCCATCCTGATCGACGGAACTCGCCCGCCGGGTCTGACCGTCGCGTGGGCGTGCCTCGCGACAGCTGGTCTTCTCCTCGTCGGACCAGTAAGTGCCAACGGCGGAGCGATGTCGTTTCTGCGGGCGAGACCAGCGGTGTACCTCGGTGATATCTCGTATTCGCTGTATCTGTATCACTACGCCTGGCTGATGATCCCGCTGGAGATGGTCCATCCGCACACCGGAGTTCTCTGGAAGGTCTTTGGGATTATCGGAGCACTTGCTTGCTCCATGATCTCGTACCACGTCATCGAGAATCCCATTCGCCACTCACGCCGATTGGATCGTGACAAGTTGGCGGTGCTGCTCTTGCTTGCTGTGTGCATCGCGGTGACGTGGGACGTCACTCGTCTGGTCGGCGGCTGGGGTGTGCCGGTGTGAACTAGCCGGTAATGATCGCCGGGTGCTTGGCCTTCAGCGTGATGTGGTAGATGATCGAGATCTGCTGTGCGGCGTAGGTAGCGAACACTTGCTCACCGTCGTAGCTCAAGTGAACGCCGTCGGGAGACCTCAGCACGACCCAGTGGTGGTTGACGGCGCCGTACGGGCGAAATGCGCCGGCCTTGGTTGCAAGGAGCGGCCACGTCGGCAAGAAAGTCGTTCCGCGTACGGTCGTGGACGACGAGGCGTACAGCGAGTTGAGCATCGCCATTCCTTGGGCGTAGCTGTAGCCGCGTACGACGGGCATGCCGACCCAGAGAACGTGCACGCCTAAACGTGCGGCGTCGGCCGCGATCTTGGCGATCTGACTCCGATAAAAGATCCGCCACGGCTTGGTGGCGAAGGTGACGACGTGACCCTTGATCACGACGTTCTGCTCGTCGTTGGCACCCAGACACACGATCAAGAGGTGCGGGTGGTACTGATTCAAATACAGCCGGACGTGGTAGTCCCAGTTGTAGAACCACGAATTCGACAGTCCCGTTGACGGGCGGTCTTTTTGGATCAACGTGATCCCGGGGGTTCCCAAGAGCTGATTAGCGAGGCCCCACCCGAGGTTGTTGCCGACCGAGTCACCCACCTCGAGGATGCGACAGTGCCCGACCGGGTACTTCGTGGCGGGTGCCTTCGGTGCGTGCAGCGAGATGCCACACCCCCGCATCGTCCACGGCGGAGATTCCACGAGGGAGATGGCCGGCGAACCGGGTGTGTGAGTCACCCCGGTGGGGATGGTCGTCGTGGTCGTAGAAGTCGGCGCCGCCGCCGCAGCCTTCGGCGTGCCGCCCAGATGTGTCGCGCCGAGCAAGAGAACGCTTAACACCAGGGCCAGGAGAATTCGCCAGCTCCACGAAGGTGCTGACTCAACCACCGGACGAGTCGAGTGGTCGCTCATAGTGCGAGACACCCCGTGCTCGATGATTCTGTTTCGAAGTTGACGCCGTGGGTGGATGTGGCGGGAACGTACACCTCAACATCGCCAGCAACCGAGGTGGAGAGCGAGAGCGCAAACGACGATCCGCCTGAGGGCCAATTGGCGATGCCGAAGCTGGCCAACTTCCGCGCGTATGTGCCGAGCGGGTAGGTGCTGGGGCGGCCCGGCGTGATACCGGATTCCACTGGAATCGACGAGTTCGTGGACTCGTAGACGCCGATTGCGGTTTCGAGGGCTTGGGCATCCTGCACGCACGTGGCACTTGATGCCGCCGAACCAGGTGAAGAAGTGCTCAAGGTCGCGCCCGATGACGTGGTGGCGGAGCCCAACGACGTCGTATTGAGGCTGTTAATGGATTGTCCAGTCAAGGTAAATGCGAGGGTCGTCGCGATGAGTACAGAGAGGATGAGTCCGCCGCCGAGCCAATTGACGCTGATCCTCGAGGCCATCGACGCCTCTCCTTCGCCCCTCCGCCCAGTCTTCATCCATGGTACGGCTGGAAAACGTCACCTGATGCGATGGCGGGCGAATGAAAGAATGTTCGCCCTGTGAGTGAACTCTCCACTGTTCCCGAGACCGAGAATCTCGCCGCGCGTCCGCCCGAAGACTCTCCGGGAGGCACTGAGATCAGATTTCGTCCCGATATCGAAGGACTACGCGCCGTCGCGGTGACGTTGGTGGTCGTGTACCACGTTCATCGCAGTTGGCTTCCGAGTGGCTTCATCGGCGTGGACGTCTTCTTCGTGATCTCCGGCTTCTTGATCACGAGCTTGTTGCTCAAGGAACATTCGGCTCGACACACGATCTCGATCGCCGGTTTTTACGCCCGCCGAGCTCGACGGATCCTGCCCGCCGCAATGATCGTCATCTCGTTGACGGCCCTCGCCTCGTATTGGATTCAAAACTTCCAGGACTTTCGCAACACGGCCGCTGACGGGCGGTGGGCGTCGCTCTTCGCCGCCAACATTCACTTCGGCTACGTGGGCGGGAACTACTTAGGCAATACCGGGACGCCGTCCGCTCTGCTGCACTACTGGTCGCTCGCCGTTGAAGAACAGTTCTATTTGGCGTGGCCCATCCTCATTTTGCTGACGGGGCTGGTGATGCGGCGCATCGACCTGCGCTGGCGCGTCGCCACGGTGGCCACGCTTGGCATCGGGTTTTCCTATGTCTGGTCAATCACTCAAACGTCGAGCTATCCAACGTGGGCGTACTTTTCACCGTTTACTCGAGCGTGGGAACTCGGACTCGGCGCCCTCGTGGCCGCGGCAGCGCCATGGTGTGCACGGATCCCACGCCGTTGGGGTGAATTCGGTGCGTTGTTGGGTCTCGCGACCATCATCGCCTTTGGTTTCTTGGCGCACGTGAGTGAGGCACGCGCGTGGCCGGGCGCGATCGCGGCCGTGCCGGTCGCGGCCGCCGCGATGGTGATCGCCGGTGGCGTGGGATCTCGAGGTGCGAGCGTCGTGCTCGCCCTGCGGCCGGTGCGGTCCGTTGGTCGGGTCAGTTACGGCTGGTACTTGCTGCACTACCCGATGACGATCATCATGGCCGGGGCGATATTTCATCGCTTGTCGGCGCTAGAGAATTCGGTGATCGCTTTAATTTCGCTTTGGATGGCATACGACATGTATCGCTACATCGAGCGACCAATTCGTCGATCAACCGTCTTGGCGCGCAGTCCGCTGCTCAGTCTGTTGATGGGTGCGGCGTTTGTGGGCGCGACATTTGCACTCTGTTACTTCTTGCATCCGACGCTCCACCCGTTGTGGCTGAACTCTTGAGAGTTCTGTCCTAGACGGGTAGAAGCGGCTGCAGAATCGTCCCCACGGCGCGGTAGATCCACTGTCCGAACTTCACGTCAATGTGGGCACCATCGGCGTACACCACGTGGACATCACCCGCCGAGTCCTTCACGACAATGGTGCAAAGAGTCGTCGTACAGAGGAGTGGCTCCAAGTTGGCCACGACCGCGTGGTTGTGGCTGACTTCGTAGCGCTCGGCGATCACTTCGTTCGCGGGCATGAGTCGCGTCGGTGAGAGGTGACACGCGGTGAACGGTTTGGCGAAGTCCAGGCAGGCCGTGGGACTAAAGCCCGTCGATACCGAGGTGTAGCGGGGGATCGGTCCGAGGATGATGACCTTGGATCCCGTGACACTCTTCATCGACGTCAAGGCCTTCGTCATCTCAGTTTCGAGCGTCGCGACGGGCGGATTGAGATCGATGTTGTAGCCCGTGGGATAGCCGCGACCCGACAGCAGGATCGCCGTCGGCTTTTGTGCGATCGCCCAGTTGACAACGTTGGTATTGCGCTGGTTGCAGTTGGCGACAGTGACGTTCTTAAAGAGAATGAAGTTGGGCTTGTTCGGATCGCCCCACGGCGCACACTCGCGCATCGCCAGATAAACAATCTTCCACGCATTGGCCGTTCCGAATGCGTCGAGCGAAGGTAGCCACATGCCCGCCTGGGAGTCACCGGTGAGCAAGATGGTCCGGGTGGCAGAAAGGTCGCCGTAGGCGCATTGGGTCGCTGCCGTGGCCGGGACCGCGACATTGTTGCCGTTGACCCAGCAACCCGCGCGCTGAGGTGAAAGAGACGCGTCAGTGAGCGGATTAATGGAGGTCACGGCCGGGTCCGTCGTGGCCGGCATCGTGTTGATCTTCGTGGCGACGCCCACCCAAATCGTCAGCGTCTTGAACGAAGGTGGCGGCGAAGAGGTCGTCGCCAAAGCGACTGTCGCAGTCGAAATGATCGTGGCCGCCACCAGGGCAATGGCAGCTCCGGCGCGCGCACGCACTCGCGGCGCACGAGGGGTCAACGGCATTAGTGGCGGTCTCCTGAGGTCGTCGCGGTCGACACGAAGTCGTGAAATCGTACTTCGGCTCTGATGGGCGTATTCATCGCCTCGACACATCCTGCAGATTTGCGGGAAGCCCACGTACCATGCTCGCGACCCGGGGGTGCACTGACGTGGGCGCTGACGCCAGATTGCTGGAACTCGGCATCACATTGCCGCCGGCGTTTCAACCGTCGGCAAATTACGTGCCTGCAGTACGCAGCGGCAATCTCCTTTTTCTTTCGGGTCTCGGACCACTTCGCGACGACGGCACTCTCATCACTGGTCGAGTGGGCGGTGCGATTCTGCTCAGCGAAGCCGTCGAGGCCGCCCGACTCGTTGCGCTCGGGCTGTTATCGGTGATCCACGCTGAACTCGGTTCCCTCGACCGAGTGACCCGAGTGGTGAAAGTTCTCGGCATGGTCAACTGTCAGCCCGGGTTTAACGAAATGCCCGCGGTGCTCGACGGTTGCTCCGATCTCTTAGTTGACGTATTTGGCCCGGAGATTGGTGCACACGCCCGCAGCGCGGTCGGAATGGCGGAACTGCCCTTTGATATTCCCGTTGAAATCGAAATGATTGTGGAGTTTGAAGCGAACTCCACTAACTGGTTCAGCTAAACGTCGCGGTCAGCGTGCCGCCCACGACATCCATTTGATCCAAAATCGAGTCGCCGGCATTAATTACCCATAGAGATCCGCGAGTGATGACCAGTGCGCTCGGCGCGTTGAACTGGTAGTGGTCGTTGCTGTTGCACATCATCCAGCCATAGGTGAGCGGAGCGGAGGTGCTGGAAGTGAATCGCGTCACCATCGACCACTGGGGACCGTCATTGCTGGCGACGTAGATCGCCGTTGACGGAGGCGACGCCACGACGGCCGTCAGCACGATCGTCGGCAAATAGAAGCCGTATCCGGAGTCGACCACTTGGATAAAGCTGTAAGGCGCGGCGAGGGAAATTTCGGTGACCGCCTGGGTCGTCTGATTGGAGATCCACAGATGCGTGCCGTCGCTGGCGATGCCGTGCGGACTGGTAAATGCGTAGAGAGCGTTGGTGGAGTTGGTGAGAACGGTCAGGACCGCGTAGTTGGCGAGGTTCATGACCACCACACCGTCAGAAGTGTTGCCGGGAGTGACGCGCGTCACGAAGAGTCGTCCGCTCGCAATCGTCGCCGCCGTCGCCGTGACGAATTGGGTTGCAGTGGTGTCGATGTGTCGAGTCAATTGTCCGGTGCCGGGATTGATCACGTTGAGTGAGCCCGTCGCGCACAGCTCGAGGAGTCGGGTTTGATACGAGAAGAGCCACGTGTCGCCGCCGCCACACCCGGTTGGCCGAATCGTGCGGACGTGGTGACCGGCCAAAGTGAGCTCCGAGATCGGTCCTCCGTGACTCGCGACGAAGAAGTGCGTGCTGACGCGCACGATGGAGTCTGGTCGTCCGACACCGAGAGTGGCGGACGTGACGGTCTTGACAAACGTCTTGGTCGACGTGTCAAAGACCACCAGATTGCTCGAAGCGCGGTTAGCGATCCAGAGCTGCTGCCCTACGGCGACCATGGCGCTGGGTGCATTGAGCGATGTGAGGTGTGGGCGCAATGCCGCTGACGCCCCGAGTGGTGACAACGCGAGCGCGAACGACAGAGTCGCGGCTCCCACGCTGATGACGGCTGCGGCACGGCGACGAGCCATCTCGTAACGGTACTCACGCCGATTCGCCGAGCGGGCGACGATTAGATGACGACTTAGAGCGTCCCGAATCGGCCGAGGGGCCAAATTCGAAAGATTGCCTTGCCGATGATGGCCGAACGGTTGATTGGGCCCCAGTAGCGACTGTCGCATGACGCTGAATTGTTGTCGCCGATCATGTAGTAGTCGTCCTTGGGCACGACGGTCCCGGAAGGAATCGGACGGTCACCAATGGTGGGGGAGTGCTGCCACGACTCATTGAGTTTGCGCCCATTGACGTAGATCGAATTGCCAATTGATTTCAGATGGTCTCCGGGAAGTCCGATCACTCGCTTCACAAAGACGGGCTCGGCGGGTTCACCGCAAATGTTCGACGCATTCTCCGGCGCCTTAAAGACGACGATGTCGCCGCGGTGGATAGTGCCCCACGTCACCGAGAGCTTGGACACGATGATGCGGTCACCAATTTGCAGCGTGGGCTCCATCGACGCGCTCGGAATGTAGAAGGTCTGCGCCACGTACGCGCGAAAGACGAGTGCAATGACCAGAGCGGTCAGCAATATGAGCGCCCACTCGATCAGCCACTTTCCACGTCGCCGGCGTCGTGGCAGCGGAGCATTGACCGTTGTGTCCGCGCTTGAGTCGAGATCTTGAGAGTTGCCCGCCGCAACCAGATCTGAAGTCAATGACTGGTCAACGGCTCCGGTACTCGAAGCATCGTCAGCAGCCATGGAGTGGTCAGGCTACTGAGGGTGCTCGCTGGTCTGAACTCGGTGTGCTGTCTTTGGTCGGCGGGGGAGAAACGAACTCGTTGACGAGATGTACTCCTCATATCCGACTCTCGTACGTCGAAGTTTCGCTTCCGTCATGGGACGACCCGACACCGATGTCAAGAGAATCGTCATGGCGAGCGGCGACAAGAAGGTGAGCGCTCCCCATCCCGACGACGCGGCCACGGTGAAAAAGCCCCACCACACCACGGCGTCACCGAAGTAGTTGGGGTGCCGCGTGTAGCGCCACAGACCACGCGACATGGTCGTGTTCGCGTTCAATGGATTTCGAACAAATCGACGAAGTTGCGCGTCGCCGGTGGCCTCGAATCCGAATCCCACGAGCGCAATGGCTACGCCAGCAATGACGGCCGGCATCCAGAACCGCGGGACGAACGCCGCGAACTGCAGAGGAAGTGAGATGAACCACAACAAGGCGCCTTGCAATAGGTAGATGTGGGTGATCGCGAAGCGTGTTTCGTGCTGCCCCTTCGCTCCGCGCATGATCGCGACGTAGCGACTGTCCTCACCGTGACCACGTTGACGCCACGCCAAATATCCCCCGAGACGCAGACTCCACACCGCGACCACGGCGAGTAGTTCGTAGCGAGCGGCGACCGAGCCAGAAAAGTGCGACCACCAACTTGTGTAGCCGTGAACGCCCGCACCGACAAGTGCGTCGTGCTCATCGGACAACGACCATTGGTGGCTCGCGATCAGGCTCTCGAGGTAAATCACCAAGAAGCCAGGCCCCCAGAACACATCTATAACGCTGTGGCGCTTGAGTCGCCGGCCCGCAAGAAACGCGAGCAACACCCAAACCAACGCGGTGAGCGGGGCGAACGTCACACCGTTGACGACGAAGAATTTGAACCAGGAGATGCCGTGCACGACCGAGGTCTACTCGGAGATAGTTCAACTTTGACCACGCGCTGGCGTACAGTCACGCGAGATGCGTCGTCGCGGCCTGCTCTCACTGGCCTGGGCGTCCACGCTCGAACTGTTCGATCAAGGCACGGCGTTTGGGCGCCTCGCCCTCGTGCACGTCACGATGATGGCTGGCGACACCCTCGTCACGATCTCGCTGGCTGGATCGCTCTTCTTTTCGGTCTCGCCGACCGAAGCCAAGGGCAAGGTGCTTGCATATCTCCTTCTCACCATCGCGCCGTTCGCGTTCGTTTCGCCCGTGCTCGGACCGCTAATTGACCGGTCGCGCAACGGACGTCGACTGGTCGCGGCCGCCTCCGCGGTGGTGCGCGTCGTGCTCTGCTGGATGATGAGTCGCAGCCTGAACAGCTTGTGGCTCTACCCCGAAGCATTCGTGATGCTCGTGGCGTCGCGCCTGTACGTGGTGACGCGCGGCGCGCTCGTGCCCCAAATGGCGCGCAGCGACGAACTTCGCCACCACGGACACCACGTCGATGATCGCGGATGGCCCTCAAACTCGCCGACGCACGAGCGAGGATTCGCCGGCTTTAATGCGCAGCTCACCTTGCTCGGCACGCTGGCCGGACTCATTACCGGCAGTATCGGCGTCGGGATCTTGAAGGGAATTGGCGCCTCGAGCGTGCTGGTCGTCGCCGCGGCCATCTTCATCGTCGCCACCATCGCCTCAATGCGCCTGCACAAATCCGAACCAACTCGAACGGACCCGGTGGCTGCCGCGACTCCGGTGGAACGTGACTTGCAAGCGCTTCAGCCGCACGGCGATGCCGAAGTGACCTGGGGTCTCGGCGCGGCCGCAGTCATTCGCGGCCTCACGGGCTTTACGACGTTTCTGTTGGCCTTTGGACTTCGACGAGAACACGCCGCACTCGGCTGGTTCGCCTTCGCGCTGACGTTGAGTGCGATCGGAGCACTGTTCGGCCTGGCCGTCGTGACGCGCACGCGAGATCGCGTTCGCGAGTCGACGATGCTCAATCTGTCGCTCGTGGCGATCTTCATCGGAGCCACTCTGGCGGCGAGATTTCCGCTCATTGGGATGCAGGTGGCCCTTGCGGCGTGGTTCGGAGCCGCCGCGTCCATCGCTCAGCCGAGTTTTGACTCCATCACTCAAAGCAACGTCCCTGAGTCCGCCCAAGGGCGAACCTTCGCGCGCTTCGCAGTTCGTCAGCAACTGTTGTGGGTGATCGGGGCGCTCGTTCCCGTGGCGATCTCGATGTCTTTTCGCGTGGGTGACACCGTGGTGGCGGCGATCTCCGCAATCGGGGCGCTTGTCTATTTGGTTGGTCGCCGATGGGCGACCCGGTAACTAGCTGAGGCGAGCCTCGAGCGCGTCCACTTGGGCGTGCAGCGCAGCCGGCAACTTCTCGGCGAAGACCGCAAAGTGCTCGCGAATCTTCGGAATCTCCTCGCGCCACTCCTTGACGTTCACCGCGAGCAGCTCGTCGAGATCGGCCGCCGGGACGTTGAGCCTCTCGAGGTTGATCGAACTGCGTGTCGGCACGTAGCCGATCGGCGTCTCGTCGGCGTCGCCGCGACCGGCAACGCGCTCAAACACCCATTCCAGGACGCGGCTGTTCTCGCCGTAGCCCGGCCACAGCCACCGCCCGTCATCGCCCTTGCGAAACCAGTTGACGTAGAAGATCTTGGGCAGGGTGCTCGGATCCTTCACCGCGCCCATCTCGAGCCAGTGACCGAAGTAGTCGGCCATGTTGTAACCGCAGAACGGCAGCATCGCGAAGGGGTCACGGCGGAGATTGCCTACCTGGCCGACGGCAGCAGCCGTCGTCTCACTCGACATGATCGCGCCCAAAAAGACGCCGTGCTCCCAGTCAAATGATTGAAAGACCAGTGGGATCACGCTCGCGCGCCGTCCGCCGAACAAAATCGCGTCTATGGGCACTCCCGCTGGGTCCTCCCACTCCGCAGCGATCGCGGGGTCCTGCGCCGCCGGAGCCGTAAAGCGCGAGTTGGGGTGCGCCGCGGGCGTTCCGAGTTCGGCACTCCAGCTCTGACCGCGCCAGTCGGTCAGTCCCGCCGGGGGATCGCCCATGCCCTCCCACCAGACATCGCCGTCGGCGGTGAGTGCGGTGTTGGTGAAAATGGTGTTGGCCTCGACCGAGTACATGGCGTTCGGGTTGGTGAGCATGTTGGTCCCCGGAGCCACGCCGAAAAAGCCGGCCTCGGGGTTAATGGCGTAGAGCCGGCCGTCAGGTCCGGGCTTCATCCAACAGATGTCGTCGCCGACCGTCTCAACCTTCCAGCCGGGCAGCGTCGGAATGAGCATCGCGAGGTTGGTCTTGCCGCAGGCGGAGGGAAACGCCCCCGTCACGTAGCGGGTTTCACCCGCCGGGCTCGTGAGCTTCAAGATCAACATGTGCTCGGCCAGCCAGCCAGCGTCGCGCGCCATCGTCGAGGCAATACGCAGCGCTAAGCACTTCTTGCCGAGAAGGGCGTTGCCGCCGTAGCCGGAGCCGTACGAGACGATCTCTTTGGTCTCAGGGAAGTGCACGATGTACTTGTTCTCGGCATTGCAGGGCCAGGCCACATCGGACTGACCGGGCTCAAGTGGCATGCCCACTGAGTGCAGGCACGGCACGAACTCGCCGTCATCGCCTAGGACTTCTAGGGCGCCCTTGCCCATGCGCGTCATGATCCGCATGGAGACCGCCACATACGGCGAGTCGGTGATTTCCACGCCGATGTGGGCAATGTTGCTGCCGAGCGGACCCATCGAGAACGGCACGACGTACATCGTGCGGCCCTTCATGGCGCCGGCGAAGAGACCTTTGAGCGTGGTGCGCATCGACTCGGGCTCCACCCAGTTGTTGGTGGGGCCGGCGTCCTCTGAGCGCTGACTGCAGATGAAGGTGCGATCCTCCACGCGTGCCACGTCGCCCGGGTCGCTTTTGGCGTAGTAACTGTTCGGTCGCTTGGCGTCCGACAGCTTGGTGAAGGTGCCGTTGTCGACGAGCAATTGGCAGAGCGCGTCGTACTCCTCGGCTGATCCGTCGCACCACTGAATACGATCCGGTGTGGTGAGTACGGCGATCTCTTCGACCCAGTCGATGAGGCGCTTGTTTTTGGTGGGTGTAGTCATCGGGACATCCTCCGGGTATGTCTCGTCGCCGAGTGATCGCTCACGCGGTGCGGGCCGTGCCCGCGCGTAACGACCCACCTGTTCCCGACGGGGAACTCGTGCGGCGCGAGGATGCCGTGTTGGAGCGTATCGCTGCCATTGTGGGCCGACGCAACACTCCTGCCGGCGAGGTCCACGTGGGCGATGACGCCGCGGTGCTGCTGCCCATCGTGGGAGAGACCCTGGTCTCAACTGACGTGGCCGTTTTGGGCATCCACTTGGACCCCGAACTCTTTCCGCTGGAAGATCTCGGATTTAAGGCGGTGGCCTCTGCGGTCTCAGACCTCGCGGCCATGGGCGGGCGTCCTCGAGCCGCGGTGGTCGCGGTCTCCTCGCCGCCGGGCACGGACCTCGAGGAGTTGCATCGCGGGATCGCTGACGCGGCGGCGATGACTGACTGTCCCATCGTGGGTGGCGACCTCACTCAAGCGCGCGACGTTTCAGTCGCAGTGACTGTCCTCGGAGAAACACCCGGCCGCGGTTCAGTCCTGCGCAGCGGCGCCCAGCCCGGTGACACGATTCTCGTCACCGCCCCGCTTGGTCGCTCGGCGGCAGGACTGCGACGTCGTCGCGCGGGTGCCGCTCTCGATGATCCTCTCGTCGTGGCACATCGTCGGCCGTGGCCCCGACTGCGCGAAGGAATTGCAGCGCGGCACGCCGAGGTGAATTCCATGATGGATCTCTCTGACGGACTTGGGATTGATTTGCACCGACTCGCGACGGCTTCTCGCGTTGGATTCGTGCTCACGGACGTTCCGGTCGCTGATGGTGCGACCGAATCAGAAGCGCTGGGCGGTGGTGAGGACTATGAACTCGTGATGACGACGAAGGACCCGGATCGTCTGCGTGCCATATTCGCTGATCGAGGTCTCAATCAACCAATTGAGATCGGATTGATCGTTCGAGACCCTTCAACTCGGACCTACCGAGGAGTTCGACTCGATCCAGTGGGCTGGCAACACCAGCTCTAATTCACAAGGATCGGTACTCTCGAAACTTCGCAGTGCCTGTTGCATCTAATGCCCGTTCAGCTCGATTCACGGCGTCGAGAACTTGGCGAAGCGCTGTTGTGCTTCTTGGTGGCGGCCTCTCCATGAACTCGACGAGAGAGTTCCAACTCGTCGTAAGGTCGTCAACCTCTCCATTGAGTCTTGTGTCGGGCGAGTTGTCCAAAGTTCGGAAGCCTTGGATGTCATTGCTGAAAGAGTCGAGTACATCAATGGTGAGCGTGCCCGAGGTGACGTCGCTCTTGATCGTCGAAATATCTGAATAGACGGGCGTAGCTTTCAAGTCATATCGAAAGAACCACTGATCCATCCCACGCCAGTAGGGAGTGCTCTGCGCGGCGTCGACATGAGGTCGCGTCACGGTGGTTCGTGAGTGATGAACCTGCAGATAGACGACGGCCGCAATGACGCCAATCAGCGTCGGGATTAGAGATTTCGCGCGAGCTCCCACAACGAATGTGCGAGCTGCTGGACTGTCTTGTCGCTAAGCGACAGTTCGAGTCCGGCGAGGCGGCTTGGTGACCTTGCCCGCGCGCAGGCAACCGGTGCACACGTTGAGCCGCGTCGGTGTGGCGCCGACCAGTGCACGCACGCGCTGGATGTTGGGATTCCAGCGACGCTTCGTGCGACGGTGCGAGTGACTGACGTTCATCCCAAAGCTGGGCTTCTTGCCGCAGATCTCACAGACGGACGCCACGATGTCGCTCACTTTCGCGATGGGCGCGCGAAGTCGCGTCCGCCCGGAGGAATAAGGCAACCACTGTAGCATCGGGCGCGATGCCGGCCCCCACGACGCTGCGCGCCGGGGATATCAAAGCCGTCGTTCTCACCTATGCGGACCTGTTGCGTCAGCACAAAGAGGTCATCAACCGCCTGAACGTCTATCCGGTGCCCGACGGTGACACCGGCACCAACATGACCCTCACGGTCGAAAGCGTGGTGGCCGAACTCGACGCCGCGACCGACGACTCAATGGAGTCCGTCTGTCGCGCGGTGGCGCACGGATCACTGATGGGCGCGCGGGGCAACTCCGGAGTCATCCTCAGTCAGTTGTTGCGAGGGCTCGTCGACACCTTTAAGACCGTGGCCGAAGTGACGCCCGCGCTGCTCGCTGAGGCCCTCAATCACGCCGACGTCTTGGCGCGCCAGGCAGTCGTTCGACCCATTGAGGGGACCATTCTGTCGGTGGCGCGCGCCGCCGCCATTGGGGCGAAATCGGCGACCGGGTCACTCGAATCCCTCGTGCGCTCCGCGCGCGGAGCCGCCGCCGCCGCGCTGGCCTACACCCCCGAGCAGCTTCCGGTTCTCAAGCAGGCCGGTGTCGTTGATTCGGGTGGCACGGGTCTCTTGTTGCTGATCGACTCGCTCTGTCATCACGTCGCGGGCGACCCACTGCCTGAGCCTCCGCCGATTGAGGGCGTCGTGGTGCACGCGCACGAAGAGGCGAGCGGGCACGGCGAAGGCGGGATCGCCGATCTGCGCTACGAGGTCATGTACCTGCTGGACGCTGATGACCACAAAGTGCACGCGTTTAAGGAAGTGTGGGCCGGCATCGGCGACTCGATCGTCGTCGTCGGTGGCGAAGGTCTCTACAACTGTCACATCCACACTGACGACATCGGTGCGGCGATTGAAGCGGCACTCGATGCCGGACGTCCGCGCGAGATCCGAGTCACCGATCTCGCCGAGCAGGTCATTGAAGAGCGCTGGGTGCGCGAGGGCGCCGCGGTGCAAGAAGAGATCGAACACGACGAACCAGCCCCGCCGACCGCGATTGTCGCGGTGGTGGTGGGCGACGGTGTCGGACGCATCTTCCGCTCACTGGGCGTTCGCACCCTCGTCAAAGGTGGTCAGTCCATGAACCCGTCGACGGCCGAACTCGTCGCCGCCGCGCGAGCGACCGGGTCCAGCGAAGTCGTCATCCTCCCGAACAACAAGAACATTCGTCCGGTCGCCGAACAGGTCACAGACCTCGTGGATTTTCCGGTGACCGTTGTGCCGACGAACTCAATCGTCGAAGGATTCGCCGCGCTGCTCAGTTATGACCCCCACGCCGACGCCAAGACCAACGCCTTAGTCATGAGCGAGTCCGCCGCGCGCGTGGTCGCGGGCGAAGTGACTCGAGCGGTGCGTGACACCTCCACTGACGCCGGTGACGTACGCGTGGGTGACTGGATCGGTCTCGGCGCCAAGGGTGTGGTGTCGATCGCTGACTCCATCGCGGTCGCAGCGAGCCAACTAATTGACAAGCTGCTCACCGCGGAGCACGAGCTGGTCACTGTCATTGAGGGTGAAGACGCCACGCCCGCCAACACCCGACGGATCACTGCGTATCTCGCCGAGCACCACCCCGAGGTCACCGTCGAGGTGCACCACGGTGGTCAGCCGCTCTACCCCTATCTCTTCGGGATCGAGTAGCCACCCACGTCGCGTCGTCTCACCCAACTCGCTGAGATCCCTGTCGCCGAACTGCGTCACGTCGGCGAGCGCCGCGCCGCCGCGTTGGCGCAGATGGAGATCGACTCGGTCTTCGATCTGCTCACGACCTATCCGCGCCGCTACGTCGATCGCACGCGGCGCGTCGACCTCTCTGATCTAACCGTCGGCGACGAAGTCGCGGTGTTCGGAGAAGTGGAGCGCGTGAGTGCTCGCCGCACCCGCCAGGGCCGCGCGCTCGTAGAGGTCCGCGTTAGCGACGACGGCGACTCGCTCACCGTCGTGTTCTTTAACCAAGCCTGGCGCGAGCGCCAGTTACCGATCGGCACCCAGGCGTTGTTCTTTGGGAAGGTCACCGAGTACCGCGGCAAACGTCAGATGACCAATCCGGTCGTTGACGTGATTGTGGGAGCGAGCGGGGTGGAGCGCGACGCGACGCGCGTCGGTCGCGTCGTGGCGATCTATCCCGCGTCGGGCAAAGCCGGGCTTACTAGCTGGGAGATCGGCGGCTACATCGAAGAGGCGCTCGAGCGCGCGGGCGAGTTCTATGACCCCATTCCCGAGTCCGTGCGGCGGCGCTATGACCTGCTCGATCGAACGCGCGCGTTCTACGACATTCACTTGCCGGCGGAGATGGCTGATCGCGCTCCGGCGCGTCGACGGCTGGCCTTTGACGAGCTGTGGCGACTGCAGATGTTGTTGGTGCTCCGTCGTCACCGCCTTGATGAGTTGAGCGTCGGTGTAGCTCACGGGGCGAACGCTGAGGATCTCTCTCCGGGACTCGGCACGTTGGCGGACTCGCTCGTCGCGCGTTTCATCGCCGGACACCGTTTCGAATTAACGAACGCTCAACGTCGAGTCTTGGAAGAGATTTTCCAGGACCTCGCCCAACCGCGACCCATGCACCGGCTCCTTCAAGGCGATGTCGGCGCGGGCAAGACGACGGTGGCCCTCGCCGCGATACTCGCGGTGGTGGCTGGCGGACGCCAAGGTGCCTTGATGGCGCCGACCGAAGTATTGGCCGAACAACACGTGAGTGCGATCCGTCGTGACCTCGGCGATCTCACCGTCTCGGACCCGACGACGTTGTCGGGGTCAAGGCCAGTCTCGGTCGCGCTGCTCACCGGTCGAGTCACCAAACGTGATCGCGACGTGATCCTCACCGGTTTGAAGAACGGTGAGGTTGACGTTGTTGTCGGCACGCACGCGCTATTAACCGACGACGTCGCCTTTCGCTCGCTCGGCATGGTGGTCATTGACGAACAGCACCGCTTCGGTGTGGAACAGCGCGCACAGCTGCGCGCAAAGGGTCGAGCCCGCTCGCTCGAACAGATCGATCCTGATCTGTTGGTCATGACCGCCACACCGATTCCGCGCACCGCGGCGATGGCCGTGTTCGGCGATCTCGATCTCTCCGTGCTCGATGAGTTGCCCGGCGGACGTCGACCAATCACGACGCGGTGGCTGGCGGAGAATCCCGCGGACGCGTGGAGCATGGTGCGTGCCGAAGTCGCCGCGGGGCGTCGGGCCTACGTGGTGTGCTCGCTCGTTGAAGGATCCGAGCGCGTCGAGGCCGCGAGTGCGGTCGAGGAGCGCGACCGACTGTCGAAGGGCGAGCTCGCGGGGCTGCGCGTCGGGCTGCTGCACGGACAGATGCGCGGTGCTGACAAGGACGCCGAAATGGAGCGGTTCCGACGCGGCGAACTCGATGTCTTGGTCGCGACCGTCGTGATCGAAGTCGGTGTCGACGTGCCTGAAGCCACCGTGATCGTGATCGAAGACGCCGGACGATTCGGACTCGCGCAGCTGCACCAACTGCGCGGCCGGGTGGGGCGCAGCGACCAGCAGAGCTACTGCTACCTGCTCGGTCAACCCGAAGGCGACGCCGCGGCGCGGTTACAGGCGTTGGTCGACTCCACTGACGGCTTCTATCTCGCTGAAGTCGACCTCGAACTGCGCGGGGAGGGCACATTGCTTGGTGAACGCCAGCGCGGTCGCAGCGATCTACGACTCGCTCGACTGCGCGATGACGAAGACCTGTTGCTCGCCGCGCGCGCCGCCGCCGAAGAGATGCTGGCGTCAACTGAGATCCTCGATGACGACGTGCGCGCGGAACTGTCGCTCTTCGTCGACGACGAAGAGGCGGAATTTCTCTTTAAGTCCTAACGCCCGTACTGTGGCCTGGTGCGCGTGGTCGGTGGCACGGCCCGGGGCCGTCAGTTGCGCGCGAAACTCCCGCCCACCGTTCGTCCAACGACCGACATGGCCCGCGAGGCCATTTTCTCGATGCTCGAGAGTCGCGGGGGGCTGGTTGATCTCGTCGTCGCCGACCTGTACTGCGGCAGCGGGGCAATGGGCATCGAGGCGCTCAGTCGCGGCGCCGCCGTCGTGTACTTCGTCGACAGTGACCCGGCGTGTCTCGCGGCGGCCAAAGCGAATCTCGAGCCGCTCAAGCTCGACGGTCGTGCCGAGTTCATCCGCTACACGTTGCCCGGGTGGCGCTCGCCTCAGCATCTCGATCTCGTGCTGGCTGATCCGCCCTACGGCGCGCTCGACGTCGCCGCGCTGCTCGCGCCGATTGATGCGGCCCGCGCCGTGATTGAGAACGACCACATCGTCGAGGCACCCAACGGCTGGATACCCACAAAAACCAAGCGGTACGGCACTACGCTCGTGACGATGCTCGAGCGCGAAGGCGAGACGACGTCGTGACCACGATCGGGCTCATTCCGGGCTCGTTCGACCCCTTCCACAACGGCCACCTCGAGGTCGTAGAACGTGCCGCGCTCATATTTAACGAGATCATCGTGGCGGCCATCCGCAATCCGCAGAAGTCCGAAGCGCTCTTTGACCTGGCCGAACGGCGCGAAATGATCGCCGAATCGCTGAGTCACCTTGATCGAGTGCGGATTGTGTCCATTGACAAGTTGCTGGTCGACGTGGCCCGCGACGAGGGCGCGACCGCCATTGTGAAAGGGCTGCGCGCCGTCAGCGACTTTGAATCTGAGCTGCAGATGGCCCAGATGAACCGGTCCCTCAGCGGGGTAGAGACTCTGTTTATTCCCACTAGTTCCAGCCACTCCTTTATCGCCAGCCGCCTGCTGCGTGAGGTCGCCCGCTACGGCGGCGACGTCTCGAACTTCGTGCCGGAGCCCGTAGCCAAGCGATTGGCCGAGAAATTTGCGAGAGTAGGAACGTGAGCACGTACGACGGCTACGAGGCGGAGATCTATCCGGCGCCGACTCCGATCGGCGCGCACGTCCGCAGCGACATCGAGGCGATGCTGCAGTTGGCCATCGAGATGGTCCAGGGCGCCAAGACCATGCCGCTGTCGAGTTCGGTGCTGATGAACCGCGACGACCTGCTCGAGATCCTGGAAACCGCCGTGGCCCAGATCCCGATGGAGATCAAGGAAGCCCGCTGGGCGCTGCGCGACCGCGAAGAGCTGATGGCGACCGAGATCCGCAAGGCCGAGCAGCTAATGGACCGTGTGCGCGCTGAAGCGGCCCGCATGGTCGACAAGACCGAGATCGTGCGCAACGCGCGCGTCGCCGCTGATCGCATCGTCGCGGAGTCCGAAGAGAGGGCCCGCACGATCATCAACGAAGCCGAGGACTACTGCGATCAAAAGTTGGGCGGCATGGAGATCGTGCTCGACCGCTTGATGAAGACCGTGCACTCCGGTCGCGAACGACTACGCCCTCAGGTGCAGGCTCCCGCACCCGAGCCCTTCGACACCGTTGACCACTACGACGACGCGCACCACGTGGCGCCGACCCACGCCGAGGAGGGGTCCTTCTTCGACCAGGACCTCGGCTGAGGAGTGGACCAGGTATTTCGCGTCCCCGTCGCCGCCCTGCTGCGCGACATTCCCAGTTCGCTGGAGATTGACCTCACCGCGCCCTTTGATGCGCGCCACGAATTCAGCCCGCGGCCCTTCGCCGAAAGCGACGTGCCGATTGATTCCGAAGCGAGCGTCAAGGGCCGCATTGAGAGCTTTCGCGGGGGACTGCGGTTCCGCGGGGTGGTTTCCTCGCCGTGGCGCGGCGTGTGCCGGCGATGCTCGACTCCCATCTTGGGAGTGATTGAGGCGCCGGTCAACGAACGGTTCAGCGAGGACGCGGGGCCCGACGACGACGAGGCGTACCCGATTGACGGGGACTTCATCGACCTCGAAGCGATGGTGCACGACTCGGTCCTCTTGGAACTGCCGATTGCGCCGCTTTGTCGCGCGGAGTGCCAGGGACTCTGTCCTATCTGCGGGATCGATCGCAACGAGTCGAGCTGTGACTGCGCGCCGGAGCGCGACAATCGGTGGGCTACACTTGACGCGCTTCGAATTGAGGACCGCGGTTCCAGCGAAGCGTCCCCGGGCTAAGCCCCACGGAGAAACGGTGAGCTGATGGCGGTCCCCAAGCGCAAGACATCTAAGGCCAAGACGCGCAGTCGGCGCGCGGCCAACTGGACGCTCAAGCGTCCCTCGCGCAGCGTCTGCCCGCAGTGCTCGGCGTCTAAGACCCCCCACGTGGTCTGCCCCAACTGCGGTTGGTACAAGGGCCGCGTCGCCGTCGAGGTCGACTGAGTTGACCCTCCCCCTCGCGCTGGACGCGGTGGGGGGCGATAACGCGCCGGGCGAGATCGTGCTCGGCGCCCGCCGGGCCGTCGACGAATTGGGCCTGGACGTGCTTCTCGTGGGTCCGCCCGAGCGCATTGGCGACCCGATGGGCCTGCCGGTTCATCCCTGCAGCGAAGTCATCGAGATGAAAGACGACCCGGGCGCGTCGGTGCGTAAGAAGAAGGACAGCTCGCTGGTGCGCGCTGCCGAACTCGTCCGTGACGGCCACGCGCGCGCCATGATCTCCGCCGGCAACACCGGCGCCACCATGGCCTCGGCGCTGCTGCGCATGGGACGCCTACCCGGCGTCATCCGGCCGTGCATTGCGACGCCGATCCCGCGACCGGGCTCAGTGCCCGCGGTGATGGTTGACGCCGGCGCCAACGCCGAGTGCACCTCCGAGATGCTGCTGCAGTTCGCGCTCATGGCCGCTGCGTTTTCCACTGCTCGGTTTCACGTGGAGTCACCGAGCGTGGGGCTGCTCTCGATCGGTGAAGAGTCGAGCAAGGGCACGCCGCTCGTGAAGGAAACCCACGAGCGGCTGCTCGCCAGTGGTCTCAACTTCTTCGGCAACGTCGAGGGTAGAGACCTCGTGCCGAGCCCGGTGGACGTGATTGTGACCGACGGGTTCACCGGCAATGTGGCGCTCAAAACCCTCGAGGGTGCCCTCAAATTCATATTCTCGTCGTTGCTCGAGGTCTTCGGACACGATGAAGCGACGCGCGCAGCCAGTGAGGCACTGTGGCCCCACCTGTTGCCGCTCGCGAGCGAGCTCACTCCGGACAGTCACGGGGGCGCGATGCTGCTGGGACTCGAAGGGATCTGCATCATTTCGCACGGCAGCTCGAACGCCACGGCGATCATGAACGCTCTGCGCGTGGGCGCAGAGCTCAGCGACGCCGGTGTCGTCGATTCCATGCGACGCGTCATTCGCCCTGATCAGACTGCCTAAATGTAAGGTTCGGGTCGCCGAATCGTTAGTGTGACCACAAATCCGCCAAAGGAGCAGTGGTGACCACCGAGCACGCCGACACCGTCTCGCGCGACGAGGTCCTGGCATTGGTCCAGAGCCAGTTGGCCGAGATCTTGGAAAAGAGTCCGTCTGACATCTCAGAAGACGCGCTCTTTAGCGATCTCGGGGCCGACAGTCTCGCGCTCATCGAATTGGTCGAGGCGCTCGAAGAGTCCCTCAGCACCAAGTCCGAGGGATTCCGCATTGACGACGAGGACCTCGAGGGCCTGCTGTCGGTGCGCCAGTCCGTGGACTACGTCACCGCCAAGCTGCAGGGTCGCTAAGGGGTTAGTGACCGTCCTGACGCCGACGTTCGAGTCGCTGGCGCACCGAGTGGGTCTCTCCGCCGCGAGCCCCGTGCTGCTCACGGCACTGACCCACTCCAGTTACGCCGCCGAGCACCAAGTCGAGTCCAACGAGCGACTCGAATTTCTCGGCGACGCCGTGGTGGATCTCGTGATCGCCGACGCCATCATCGCGCAGTACCCCGAGCTCAATCAGGGCACTGGATCGCTCACGCGCAGCAAGGTCGTCAACGAAGCGAGCCTGGCGCAGGCCGCGCACCAACTCGGCATCGGCGACGTCGTGCGACTCGGTCGCGGAGAGATTAAGAGCGGTGGCGCGCAGCGTCCGTCGCTGCTGGCCGACACCTTTGAAGCCGTCGTCGCCGCGATCTACCTCGAACGTGGCTTTGACGCGTCGCGAGATTTTGTGCTCGAGCAGTTGGGTGACGCGCTGACCGAGGCCGCGGCAGCACCCGGTGACGTCGACCCGAAATCCAAACTGCGCCAGCAGTGCGAAGTCGCGGGTTCCGAACTACCTCACTACGAGGTCCACGGCGACGGACCGAGCCACGACACGCTCTTTACCGCGACCGTGAGCATCGGGGACCGCATCGTCGGCCGCGGTGAAGGCAAGTCCAAGAAGGCGGCTGAAGTAGCCGCGGCGCTCAATGCGCTGGAAGAGAGTGATCGTGCCTGAACTGCCCGAAGTTGAAACCGTCCGCACGTCACTTAGTCGTGACCTCGTCGGCAAAAAGATCAAGGGTGCCGCGATCACCAACGGACGCGTGGTGCGACGCCACAAGAGCGCCAAGGAGTTTCGCGAACTGGTCGAGGGTCACACGATCAAGGGCGTCACGCGACTCGGCAAGTACCTGGTGTTCCAGCTCGACGACGGCGCTCGCATGGTGATCCACCTCGGCATGAGCGGTCGACTGCTGCGCGCCAAGGGACCGAAGGACCCCAAGCCGAAGCACACCCACGTGGTCTTTACCTTCAACCAGGGTGGCGACCTGCGTTACGTGGACCCGCGCACCTTCGGCGAGATGTTCGTCTCGATGCCGCCATTGCCAGGTACCAAAGTCGAGATCAGCCGTTTCGCCAAGTTGTCGATTGGCGGCGACGGGCTCACGACTCGTCAACTCGTTCCCGAACTCGCACACCTCGGCATTGACTTTCTCGAAGACCAGATCGGCTGGGACCGCTTCGCAGCGATCCTCAAGTCGCGCCCGACGGCGATTAAGGCCGTGCTCACCGACCAGGACATCATCGCGGGCATCGGCAACATTTACGCCGATGAGACGTTGTTCGTGTCAGGCGTGCGTTTTGACCGACCGAGTGACTCTCTATCGACGATTGAAATCCGCCGACTGCATCGCGCGATTACCGAGGTGCTCGCTGATGCGATTAAGCACCACGGTTCGACGCTCGAAGACGAAAGCTTCGTGGACCCCGACGGCAAACCCGGGGACTACCAGAAGTTCCACCAGGTGTACAACCGCGAAGGACTGCCGTGCTTCGTCTGCCGCACGCCAATTGTGCGCACGACCGTGCGGGGCCGCTCGACGTACTACTGCGAGAAGTGCCAGCTCTGACGATTGTCGTCGGTAATTCTGAAGATCTCGGTTCTCGCTCGACCGTGTCAACTTTGTTCGATTAGCTGCGAACCGTGAACGCTGGATCAGTTTCGCCTTCACTTGAGGAGTCCGACATCGAAATCGAAGAGTCGCTGCGTCCTCTCGGTAACCAATTCTTTGATTCGCGCCGCTCTTTGCGAATTGACGTTCTGGCCGTCGTCATGTCAATTGGAGCCATCGCCTTCGGGCTCGTCGCGATCAGTTCCGAAGTCGAAACGTGGAACACCGCCAACGCGGTAAGCATCTCGCTCGCACTCTGTGAGGTCGTTCTAAGCGCTGCCGTCGCGTATTGGGCGTCGTACATTTCGATCGGGCTGGCCCGCGTAAGAAAACAGACACTCGGCCCACTGCCTCCAGGGATACGGCGACCGGCCGCCTTATGGAATCACGTACGTGGACCCGATCGGTGGCCGGCGCGAAGTCGTGAATCGGTCCCGGTTGCGTGGCGCTCGCCAATGGCCGCGTCGATTATTCGCGTGCAGCCGTTGTTCGTCGTTATGTCCCTGATCTCTGCACTCGCGCTGACCAAGATCCCCGTACAACGTGACGGCTCGGCGGCCGAATTAGTGATCGTGATCTTCGCGTCAGTCGCGGGGGCGACGCTCATTTCGATTTCGGCGCCCATAGTTCTCATCGACATCACGAGACGTCGATTTCGAGCGGCCGACATATCCACATTGGATGGGATCGAACCGGGTTCGTGGGCTCGACGGTCGATCAGCATCGCCGTGGGAATCGCGCTCCTTGTGGCGACCTTTGTCAACTTCTTTGTCCGTCTCGAGCGACTTCTGAATCCCATTGCAGTTGTGACATCGAGACATTCAGCGACCGTGAAGTTGCCCCCGGGCCATTTCACGGTGTTCGCGTCGTGCACGCGAGATGTCGTGTGCGATTACGGCGCTTTCACTGATGTCACGGTTACCGACGTGGCGACAGATCGGAAAGTCACGATTACTGATGACACGGGCGTGGATCACCAGAGCTTTAACGAGCATCCGTGGATATCGATCGCCAATTTGGTCATTACTGAAAACGGCGTTTATCAATTCAAAATGGATCAAACAGCGCTTGGTCATTACGCGCTTGGTCGAGCGGCACCTGACATCTGGCAGGCAATGTTTCCGCTCATTGCCGAGTTGTTGTGGCGCATTGTTGCAGTGTGGCTGTCGGTGGCAGCGATTCGAGAAGTTGTCGTTCATCATCGCCGCAACAAGTTCAGCTCCCGCCCGACCCATCCGTAGTTCTGTAGTTTTACGCCACTCGCTCGAGCCTGATCCAAACGTGGCGACGACTCAATTGAAGGAATTCAATGACGAGTTCCGGGCTCCGAAGGCGCCGCTCAACTTCTGATTGACTCAGGGTGGCGCCACGCCACGCACGACTGACCGTCGAACGACCTCGTACGAGGTGGCCGATGTGACCTACCCAGTTGACGACGCGAGCCGCAGTTGATCCGGAGCGAACTTGGATGGCTGCAACTCCGCCGACTTTTAAGAGTCGGGCGCTCTCGCTCAGGTACGTGAATTGGTGCTCAATAGATGGCACATGTTGAAGAGTGATGTAGCTAAAGACGGCATCCAGTGATCGATCTGCTCCCGGGAGTGAACCATCGCCCGCTACTTCGATGAGATCAACTCGCCCAGCAGGCAGATTCCCGGCGGCCATTTTCAGCATTTCGCTGCTGACGTCGACTGCGACGACGTGACCGAATCGTTCCGCCAGCCGATGGGTCATTCGACCAACGCCGCACCCAATTTCCAAAACGACTTTGTCGACACCCGACGGAACGCGACAAGTCGAGAGATATTCGTCCACTTCAGCTGCGCCACTGGCAAAAAATTCGGGGCTTTGAGCGTCATGCGCCGTCGCGATGTACCACGCCGCATTCTCCTTGGCCGCCTTGTTCCAAAAACTCTTGGAGGCGTTGGGTTCGCTCAAGGTTGCTCCATGATCGGCGCGAGCGTACAAGAGCGCGCCACGTTGGCCAGCCGACATCACGGACGTTGGTAGCGTCGAAACAGTGTTCTTGAAGCGACTCACGATGAAGGGCTTCAAGTCGTTCGCTGATACCACGACGCTCGAGTTCGAGCCGGGCGTCACCGCGGTCGTGGGGCCGAACGGTTCGGGGAAATCAAACGTCGTTGACGCCGTCACCTGGGTGCTTGGCGCCCAGAGCACCCGCGCACTGCGCTCGGTGAAAATGGATGATGTCATCTTCGCCGGCACGGTGTCGCGCACCGCGCTTGGACGAGCCGAAGTCAGTCTCACCATCGACAACTCCTCGGGCAAGCTGCCCTTTGACGGGGCCGAAATCACGATTTCGCGCACGCTGTTTCGCGACGGCGAATCTGAATACGCGATAAACGGCACCACCTGTCGACTGCTGGACGTCCAAGAACTTCTGGGTGACTCGGGCGTTGGGCGCCAACAGCACATGATCATTGGACAGGGCCAGCTCGACTCCGTTCTGAACTCACGACCCGAGGAACGTCGCGCCGTCATCGAAGAGGCGGCCGGCGTACTGAAGCACCGTCGCCGCAAAGAGCGCGCGGAGCGTCGACTCGCCTCCACGCAGGAGAATCTCGAACGGTTGGGCGACCTCGTACGAGAAGTGCGCCGACAGATGCGCCCACTCGAACGCCAGGCCGTCGCTGCGCGCAGTTTCGCCGACGTTGAGGCCGATTTGCGCGCGACTCGTCGCTACGCCTTTTACGTGCGCCACGTCGAGTTAGGGGATCGCCAGCGAACCTTGGACGAGCAACTGCGCGACGGCGCCGCGCGAGACCGCGATCTGCGTCACGAAATCGTGACGCTCGACGCACAACTGACCGCCGCCACCGCGGAGATGGCTTCGCGGCGAGAAGAGTCGATGGCGAGTTCCCTCGGAACGCTGCAAGCGCTGGCCGAACGCGCCCGGGGGACACGCTCGGTGATTAGTGAGCGGCGCCGATCCCTCGACGCCGCGTTAGCGGCCGCCGCTGACGAGAACGTGATTGCGTCACTTGAGTCCGAGTCGGCCAAGTGGTCCGATGAGTTAAGTGAACTAGAAGCCGAGGAACGATCCCTCGGCGCGACGCGCAGCGAAATCGACACCGCTCGCGCGACTCTCCAGAGTGCCGAAGATCAGTTCGACGCCACGTGGGGCGGAAACTCGCTTGATCCGGCCACGTCGCTGGAGTCGCTGCGCGAGCAGATTGAGGTCGTCGCTTCGTCGCGAGATCGGGCGGACGCGGCCGTATCCAGCGCGACGGCTCGGCACCGCGCCGAAGAGGAGCGACGAGAACAAATTGAGATCGAAGCCGCGCTGCGAACCGCGGAGGCTGAAGCGGCAAAGACCGAGACGGCTCGACGCTCGGGCGCGCGCGAATCACGACGTCGTGAGCTCGCGGCGGCGGAAGCCGCGCTCGTCGGAGCGGAACGAGATCACCGACGCGCCATCGATGCGACGGCCCGAGCGCAGGCGCGAGCTGAAGCCCTCGAACGAGCGCTCGAGGAGTTGAGCGGCACCACGCCGCGCGACATCGTCGCTGACCTTGACGGAGTAGTCGGCTCCTTTCTCGATCTGGTGGACGTGGACTCGAGTTTCGAGCGCGCGGTTGAAGCCGCGGTGGGAGCGTCACTCGGCGCCGTGGTGGTCGAGAACGCGGCCAGTGCCCGCGGCGTGATCGAAGCGCTGCGGCGAGCCGGCGGCGCGGGCATGGTCCTGCCCGCCGACGTGCCAACGGGTCAAGAGATCGCCATACCGACCGGGTGCTCCCCGCTTCGCCCCGTCGTTCGAGCACGCGGCAGCAACAAGTCGGTGAGCGCTGCTCTCGACGCACTGCTGCGAACTGCGGTGGTGGCCCCGAACTGGGAGTCGGCCCTGGACGCATCGATCGGGCATCCCGATCTCGTCGTCGTGACTCCCGACGGCGATCGCTTCGCTCCGTCGGGCTGGCGCGTGTCCGCGGGCCGCTCGGTCGTGACGCGCGGTGCCGTCGAAGAGGCCCAAGAAGAGGCCGTGCGCGCGCGTCGCGCGGCTGAAGGCACGGCGACGTCGGTGGAAACCGCCGAACTCGAACGTGACGCCGCGCGCGCCGCGTTCGATGAAGCCACAGTCGAGCTGACCGAAGCCGAATCCAGTGAGTCACGGCTGGCCGTCATCTTGGACGGTCTGCGGGCCGCGCGAGTCGAGTGCGACGCTCGTTTGGCGTCACTGGCCGGCGAGGCGGCAGTGATCTCGAGAGAACTGGCAACCATTGACGCCGAACTGACCGCGAGACGTGCGCAACTGCCCGCATTGGAGCGTGCGGTTGAAGAGGCTGATCAGCGTGCGGGATGGGCCGACGAAGCGCGCGCCACTGTGGACGCTCATCGCGCACGTGTCGTGGAGTTGGTCGCCGACTTGGCTCAGCGCGAGGCGCGGCTCGCCGAACGTCGCGCGATTATTGAACGACGGCGCAACGAAGTTGAGGGCCGACTTGAGGGTCACCACGTCGAGCGGGCCGAGGCCGCGTCACGTCGTCGCGGTCTTGAGTCCGATCTGGCGGTACTTGGACGACTGGACGGCATCGTCACGCGCACGGCCGAAGAGATCGCGATCACCGAGTCCGCGTTGACCGCCTCGTACCACGAGCAGGTGCAGGCCACTCGCGCGGGGGCCGAGCGCGTCGAAGATCTCCGTCGTCAGCGCGCAGTCGCCGAGGCGCGCCTCGGCGAGGTCAGTGACGCAGTGCGTCACGCCGAGATCGAGCACGCCGAAATCGCGGTGCGGATCTCGAACCTGCACGAATCGGTGCGTCGCGATCTCTCTGAGGAGCCCGAGGATCTGCTCGACGCCACCGCTCCCGATCTCCCCGACGACGTGACGTTGGAACAGCGACTCGCTGAGCTCGAGGCGCGCATTAGCTCGCTCGGTCCGATCAATCCGTTGGCGCTCGAAGAGCTCACCGCGCTCGAGGACCGTTACAAGGAACTCGACACACAGGTGAGCGACGTGCGCCACGCGCGACGCGAGCTCCAAGAGGTACTGCGCACCTTGGACGAAGAGATCATGGCGTCGTTCTCTGCGGCGGTGGCTGACGTGAACGAGCACTTCAGCGCGTTGATCTCGATGCTCTTTCCGGGCGGTCAGGGCCGACTGATCCTGACCGAACCGGAAAATCCGCTCAACACCGGCGTCGAAATTGAAGTGCGTCCGATGGGTCGCAACATTCGGCGCATCTCGCTGCTGAGCGGCGGTGAACGATCGATGGCCGCGCTGGCGTTCTTGTTCGCGGTCTTTCGCTCGCGGCCGTCGCCGTTTTATCTCATGGACGAAGTTGAAGCGGCGCTTGACGACGTCAACCTGCAGCGGTTCTTGAGTCTCGTAGACGAGTTCCGTGATGAAGCCCAACTACTCATCGTTACCCACCAAAAGCGCACGATGGAGGCGGCCGACGCCCTCTACGGCGTGACCATGGCGCCCGGAGGATCGAGCCGGGTGGTGTCCCAGCGCGTCACGCGACGCGAAGGTGAGCTCATCGCGTGATTTGGCTAATAGTCGTCGCGGCGATCCTCGTCGCGACTCTGGTCATCACACTGATCGTTCGATCTCGCGCTCGAACTCGCCGTGTGGCACTGCTCGCGCCGGTGCAGCGCGCTCCGATGCCCGCGGTTCTGGTTACTGAGGAGGCCGCACCAGCCAGCATCGACGTTCTCGCGACGTCGCTCAGTGAACGACTGGCGGGATCACGGGGCGTCTTTGATCGCGTGCGCGCACTCGGAGCGAGCACGCTTGGTGCTGATCAGCTCGCACTCATTGAAGAGGTGCTGATTCGAGCGGACCTCGGCGTTACCACGACCGATGCGGTGCTCGAGCACCTGCGTACGACTGGTGCACCGAATGGGGCAGTGGCGGCCGTGCGCTCGGCGGTGCGGCGCTGCTTTCTCGACGTCGATCGAAGCTTGTCGCTGGTCGCCGAGCCCGATCGGATTGCGGTGTGGCTCTTTGTCGGGGTAAATGGCGTCGGCAAGACCACGACGATCGGCAAGTTGGGGGCTCGCGAAGCTCGAGACGGTCGTCGAGTGGTGATGGCGGCTGGTGACACGTTTCGCGCCGCCGCCGCTGAACAGCTCGCTACCTGGGCTGATCGCGCTGGCGCGGAGTTCGTTCGCTCCGGTGAAGGTGCGGACCCCAGTTCGGTGGTGCACGACGCCATATCCCGCGCGGCTGCGCGAGGATGCGATCTCGTCCTCGCGGACACCGCGGGACGTCGCGTCACCAGCACGAACCTCCTCGACGAATTGAGCAAGGTGCGCCGAGTGGCCGATCGCGCGCCGGGACAGGTGCTCGAAACGTTGCTCGTCCTTGACGCCACGACCGGTCAAAACGCGCTCAGCCAAGCCAAAGAGTTCTTGGCGGCCGCTGCGGTCACGGGAATTGTGCTCACGAAACTCGACGGGACCGCGCGCGGCGGCATCGTCGCGGCGATTGAGTCGGAGCTTCAAATCCCGGTGAAATTGGTCGGCGTTGGCGAGGGGATTGATGATCAGATCCCGTTTCATCCCGACGACTTCGTCGACGCCCTGCTCGGGGCCGACAGTTAGCCTCGAGCGGCCATGTTCGACTCACTCTCAGAGCGACTCGAGCGGCTCTCGGGGTCGTTGCGATCACGGGGCCGACTCACTGACGCTGACATCGATGGCGCACTCAATGACGTGCGCACCGCACTGCTCGAAGCCGACGTGGAGTTCTCGGTGGTCGGTGGATTCCTCGACGCCGTGCGCGAGCGGATTTCCGGGGAGGCGTTGCGCCAGTCGCTGACGCCGGGTCAGCAAGTCATAAAGGCCGTTCACGACCAACTCATCGAGGTGCTCGGCGGTTCGCCGCTCAAGGTCACCTACGCCAGCCGACCGCCGACGGTGATCTTGCTCGCCGGACTTCAAGGTGCCGGCAAGACGACTGCCGCGGCGAAGCTCGCCCAGTGGTTCAAACATCAGGGCCGCCAGCCGTACCTCGTTGGAGCGGACCTGCAGCGACCAGCGGCGGTCGAGCAGTTGCGCGTGCTCGGTGGCGCCATTGGCGTCGGCGTCTACAGCGAACCGAGTGATCCGATCGCTGTTGCGCGGGCCGGAGTCGCCGAAGCCGTACGACTTGGTCGCGATGTCGTGATCGTCGACACCGCCGGGCGACTCTCCATCGACGAAGCGCTCATGGCCGAGGTGCGCGGCGTCTCAGCGGCCGTCAGTCCGCACTACAGCTTCTTGGTCATCGACGCGGCGACGGGCCAAGACGCCGTCACCACCGCCCGGCGCTTTCACGACTCACTTGAGTTGAGCGGCGTCATCGTGACCAAGCTCGACTACGACGCTCGCGGTGGCGCAGTGCTCTCCGCGCGCGGCGTGATCGGCAAGCCCATCGTCTTTGCCTCGAGCGGCGAACGAGTCGACGACTTCGATCTGTTTCACCCCGATCGCATGGCGAACCGGATTCTCGGAATGGGCGACGTGCTGAGCCTCATCGATCAGGCCGAACGCACCATGGACGCCGACGTCGTCTCGGCCTCGGCCGGACGAATGATGTCGGGCACCTTCACGCTCGATGACTTCCTGGCCCAAATGGGCCAGGTTCGCAAGATGGGCAATCTCGGCGGACTGATGCGGCTGTTACCCGGTGTCACAAAAGAAATGCGTGAGGCGGCGGGCTCCATTGACGATCGTGAACTCAATCGCGTCGAGGGCATCGTGCATTCAATGACGCCCAGCGAACGAGCGAACCCGACCATCATCAACGGTTCGCGACGCTCGCGCATCGCGGCGGGGGCCGGCACCACGGTGATTGCCGTTAATCAGCTGCTGCGCCAATTCACCGAGATGCAAAAGATGATGCGCCAAATGTCCGGCGGCGGCGCGCCGAATCTGCCCGGCGGCTTCGGCAAGCTCGCCGGCGCTGCGGCGCGCATGGGCGGCGCGGGTCTTGATCCGCGCGCGAGCGGTGCAGTTCGTCCCACGCCGTCAAAGGGCGGGGGCAAAAAGAAGAAGGGCGGAAGAGTCACTCCGCCCAAACAGCGGTAGACTGGTCCGCTCCGGTCGGCGCGTCCGTCGACTGGTCTGTGAAGGGAAATCCGTGGCCGTCAAGCTCCGCCTCGTGCGTATGGGCAAAAAGAAGCAGCCGACCTACCGCATCGTGGCCGCTGACGCGCGCCGGGCGCGCGGTGGTGCATTCCTCGAGATCCTCGGCACGTACCAGCCACGGGGACTGTCCGCGAGTGAGCCCGAGACCGTTGTGACGCTCGACAATGACCGCGCCATCGCGTGGTTAAAGAACGGCGCCCAGCCCACCGACCGCGTGGCCAAGTTGCTCGAGAAGTCCGGGGCGATGGCCGCGTTTAAGGCCGGAACCGCCCAGTGAGCGATCTGCACGACGAGTACGTCGACGGCGACATCAACCGGATTGACGATGTCGATGACGACGATTACGACGAGCGTGACGACGATCGCGCTGGCAATGTGGAGCGCGCCGCGACGGCCGCCGCCGTGTTGACCTACGTGGCGACGCAACTTGCTGATGAACCCGAGGCCGTCTCCGTCGATGCGAGCGATCAAGGTCGCCGCGTGGTGTTGTCGCTCAACGTGGCGCCGAACGACATGGGCCGAGTGATCGGTCGGCGCGGACGCACCGCGCAGGCGATCCGCACCGTGGTGGGAGCCGCCGGCGCCCGTGACGGCGTGATGACCTCGGTCGACATCGTCGACTGAGATGCCCGCCAGCGACGGCCGTTTGGCCGTCGGCGTCATCGGCAGAATCCACGGACTCAAGGGCCACGTCATGGTCCGCATCTACTCGGGACTCGATGAACGCGTCGCCCCCGGGGCCACCTTTGAGACGGCGCGTGGTCCGCTGACGGTGCGCACTTCAATTCCCCAACCGCGCGGCTATCTCGTGGCCTTCGAAGAGATCACCTCGCGTCACGAGGCTGAGCGGTGGCGCGGCGTCGAACTGCGCGCGCCGCGTTTGGAGCTCGACGACGTCATCTGGGTCGACGAGCTCTTCGGCGCCACGGTCGTCACTCCCGACGGGGTGTCGCACGGTGTGGTGGTCTCTGTCGAAGAGAATCCCGCGAGCGATCTCATGGTTCTCGACACCGGAGCGCTCGTTCCACTCACCTTTGTGACGTCGGTGCTCGCGAATGAACGCGTCGAAGTTGATCCACCGGTGGGACTGTTCGAATGACCCTGCGCGTCGACGTCCTCACGATCTTTCCGGCGCTCATTGAGCACTACGCCAGTGACACGATCCTCGCCCGCGCGCGGACCAATGGTGCACTCGATTTGCGAGTTCACGATCTGCGCGACGGCGCGACGGGCGTTCATCGATCGGTCGATGACGCGCCCTATGGCGGCGGCGCGGGCATGGTGATGTCGGTGGAGCCGATCGCCAAAGTCGTTCGTTCTGTCACGGATCTGCCGCGACCGATCATCGCGCTCACCCCGTCGGGTCGGCGCTTTAGCCAGTCCGTCGCGCGCGATCTCGCCAACAGTGGCGGGTTCTCGCTCTTGTGCGGTCGCTACGAAGGAATCGATCAGCGAGCCATCGATTTGCTCTGCGACGACGAGATCTCGATTGGCGACTACGTGTTGGCCGGTGGGGAATTAGCGGCGCTCGTCGTGCTCGAAGCGACCACGCGACTGGTCCCTGGCGCTCTCGGCAACGCCGACTCCACTTTCGATGAGAGCTTCGAGGACGGACTACTCGAATACCCGCAATACACGCGGCCGGCGACCTTTGAGGGTCTCGATGTGCCGCCGGTGTTGTTGTCCGGAGATCATGGCGCGATTGCCAAATGGCGACGAGATCAGGCGCTCAGTCGCACGCAATCGCGACGACCTGATCTCTATGACTCCACCACAGGATCAGACGGTCAGCCACTCGGCTAGAATTGTCCGGCTCGCGAGCGGACCCGAAAGGACCCCCTCCCATGAATCCGACTGACCTCGTCGACCGCGACTCGTTGCGTACCGACGTCCCCGATTTTCGCCAGGGCGACACGCTGAAGGTGCACGTGCGCGTCGTAGAAGGCAACCGCGAGCGCGTCCAGGTGTTCCAGGGCGTCGTCATCCGCCGTCAGGGCTCCGGCGTTCAAGAGACCTTCACCGTGCGCAAGGTGAGTTTCGGCGTCGGCGTGGAGCGCACCTTCCCGGTTCACGCTCCCACCATTGCCAAGATCGAAGTTGAGACTCGCGGAGATGTTCGTCGCGCCAAGCTCTACTACCTCCGAGACCTCCGCGGAAAGGCCGCGAAGATCAAGGAGCGCCGCGTGAACGCTCCCACGAACTAACTCCGCCTTGATGGGCGAAGAGGAACTCGACGACTACGAGGCCACCCTCGAATTAGCGCTGGTTCAGGAATACAAGACCGTGGCGCCGATGTTCGCGTACGCAGTGGAAACTGATCGCCGCTTCTATCTCGCCAACGACGTTCACGTCGAAGTGCGTCAGGTCGGCACGCCCACTCTCATGGAGGTGACGCTCACCGACGCGTGGGTCTGGGATATGTACCGCACGGCACGCTTCGTGCCCTCGGTTCGGGTTCTCACGTTTCGCGACGTGAACATCGAGCGACTGCCCGACTCCGAACTGCGCCCCTAACTCGTCAGCTTTGCGCTTGATCGCGCACGGCGGCGCGAGTCTCCTCGAGTGCGTTGTGCAAGCCAGCGCCGAGTGACATCAACAAATAGGTTGCGACCAGACCAACGATCGAACCACCGACGACGATGAGGACGTACCACGAGAAGTCGACGGCGGCGTGGAAGCGATTGTTGGAGGTCGCCAGCGCCAAGGCGACCGTGACGAGGGCGAGCACGACCGTCGTAGCCGCCGAGTAGCGCCACCGGTGATCGCTGTTGGCGTGGCGATCGAGGTACGCGCCAAACAGCGTGGTCCACACACAACCGACGAGAAACACCACGAGCGCCCAGACTTGTTTGGAGCCACTGGTCCGGTGAAAGAGACCGAAGGTCCCCATCACTACCCACAGCGCAATGGCCACGGCGATCCACAACACGAATCCTCGGCGGGTGGCTTTGTTATTGCGCAGACGACTGACGTGTCGAGCTTCGATCTCTTCGAGTCGATGCTGTCGAGCTGGGTCGTGCACGGCGCGCTCGTCGAGCCCACTTCGCGCATGACGCGCGTGCGACGGACGCGTGAAGCGACGTGAACTCACGAACAAACTCGAACGAGATCTCGCACTGCGTCAACGACAAGAATCACCGACCACCTCCGTGCTGTCGGCGAGGGGGACGGTACTAGTTTGGCCCCGATGAACATCGGAGCGCACGTGCGCGGCGGCGGAAAATTGGTGCCGTCGTTGGAAGCCGGCGTGGAAATCGGGGCCACGTCGATCCAGGTATTTACTCAGAGCCCCCGGGCGTGGAAACCAACGCAGTACGCCCCGGAGGTTCTCAGCAACTTTCGAGAGGCGATGGGCCAACACCCGAGCGTCAACTCCGTGTACTGCCACGCGACCTACCTCATCAACTTGGCGTCGGCCGACCCGGCGCTGTATCGACGATCCGTGGACTGTCTCACCAACAATCTGTCCGTGGCGCGCGGCATGGCCTCGGGGGGACTGGTGCTGCACGTGGGTTCGCACCTCGGAGCGGGATTTGACGAAGTGCGCGACCAGATCGCCGAGGGACTCCTGACAGCACTGGATGATGCCGATAGCGCTCCCGAGGGAGTGAAGGACTGCCCAATTCTGATTGAGAACGCGGCGGGCACCGGCGGCACCGTCGGACGGAGCCTGGAGGAGATCGAAGCTCTGATCGACGCGTGCGGCGGCGACGAGCGCCTCGGACTGTGCATCGACACTCAGCATCTCTGGGCGAGCGGCTGGGACTACTCGAGTGTCGCGGCGACGAAGAAGCTGGTCAAGGAAATCAACGACCGCATCGGGATCGAGCGGCTGGGCTGTTTGCACCTGAATGACTCCAAGATTGAGCTCGGCGGGAACCGTGATCGCCACGCCAACATCGACGAGGGAACAATTGGCACGGCGGGACTCGCACCGTTGGTCGGACACCCAAAGATCCGCAATCTGCCGTTGCTGCTCGAAGTGCCCGGCGACGGCGACGGCCCCCGCAAGAAGGACGTCAAGGCCGCCGAAAAGGTGGTCACGACCGGCGTGGCGCTCTACGCGCGCGCCAAGAAGTAGGTCGTCGATGAGTGCGATGCGCGTGGAGTCAGACTCCATGGGCGAGATCGAGGTGCCGGCCGAGCACTACTGGGGTGCGCAGACAGAACGCAGCCTCCATCACTTCGCAATCGGACACGACACGATGCCCGTCGCTGTGATTCGTTCGTTCGGCGTGTTGAAGTTGGCATCGGCCCGGGTCAATCACGCGCTCGGCAAACTCGATGACGAGCGCGCCGCCCTCATTGAGCGCGCTGCGGGTGAGGTTGTGGACGGCAAGTTGGCGGGGGAGTTTCCCCTGAGAATCTGGCAGACCGGATCGGGCACCCAGACCAACATGAACGTCAACGAGGTGATCTCGAATCGCGCGATTGAACTAAGCGGCGGCGTCATGGGCTCGAAGACTCCCGTGCACCCCAATGACGATGTCAACATGTCGCAGTCGTCGAATGACACCTTCCCGACGGCGATGCACATCGCGGCGGCCAGCGAAATTGTCTGGCGATTGATTCCGGCCGTCACGAAGTTGCGTGACGCGCTCGCGCGACGAGCGGACGAGTTCGCCAACATCACGAAGATGGGCCGCACGCATCTGATGGATGCCGTTCCATTGACCTTGGGCCAAGAGTTTTCGGGGTACGTTGCGCAACTCACCGATGATCTGTCTCGTCTGAATGCCGTGCTTCCCGGCCTGTATGAATTGGCGGCGGGAGGGACCGCTGTCGGTACTGGTTTAAACACCCACCCAGAGTTCGGTGCGCGCGTCGCGGCCGAGATCGCGTCGCTTACGAAGTTGCCGTTCGTGACGGCCCCGAATAAGTTCGCGGCTCTCGCCGCTCACGATGCGCTGGTGTTTGCTCACGGTGCGATTCGAACGCTCGCTGTGAGCCTCACGAAGATCGCCGACGATGTGCGGTGGCTGGGTTCAGGCCCGCGCAGCGGACTCGGCGAGCTCCAGTTGCCGGAAAATGAACCGGGCAGTTCGATCATGCCCGGCAAGGTGAACCCGACTCAGTCCGAGGCGATGATGATGGTCGCAATTCAGGTGCTGGGCAACGACACCGCGATCTCCATTGCGGGTTCACGCGGGAACCTCGAACTGAACGTCTGCAAACCAGTGATCATCCACAACGTCTGTCATTCGATCGATCTGTTGAGTGACGCGTGCGCCCGCTTCACGGAGTTCTGCGTCGACGGCTTGCAGCCCGATCTCGAACAAATCGCGCACCATCTGACTAACTCCTTGATGCTGGTCACGGCCCTTAACCCAATCATTGGCTACGACAAAGCGGCCCAAGTCGCCAAGAAGGCGCACAAGGAGAAGACGACGCTGCGCGATGCCGCCCTGGCGCTCGGATTCCTTTCGGCCGAACAGTTCGATGCAGCGGTTGATCCCGCGAAGATGACCCATCCGTGAATCGACCGGCGCGGCTCAGCGATGACGAGCTGCATTCGTGGCTGGCCAGCCACACCGACTGGACGCTGCAGGACAACCACTTGCTGGCGCGGTTCGCGCTGAGTTACGACAAAGGCCTCGAAGTCCTGAACATGGTGCGCGACAACATCGCGGAGTCCGACCATCACCCCAGGGCCACATTGGAGTTCCGATCACTCACGGTGGAGCTGTGGACGCATGATCGCGACGGAGTGACTGAACTCGATACGACGTTGGCGGTGCTCTTTAGTCGGGCCGTGCAATCGGTGAAGCGTTAATTCGGCGCACTGTCAACCCTGTTTCGTCCAATCGTCTGACTAACGTAAACCTGTGTCGCTCCGGCGGAGTCACCTTCCGGGGCTAGACGGAATCCGAGCGCTCGCCGTGGGCAGCGTTCTCGTGTACCACCTCGGATACCACTGGGGCAACGGTGGGTATCTCGGGGTGGATCTCTTCTTTGTCCTCTCCGGTCTTCTCATCACGTCGCTCTTGCTCGAAGAGAAAGTCGAAGCTGGACGAATTGCGCTCGGCGCATTTTGGGGACGCCGAGCGCGCCGACTGTTGCCGGCGCTGTTTCTCATGGTGATTGCGGCCGTCGCTGTGCCCTACCTGGTCAGTCAGTTCGGTGACGCCTCGAGCGTGGCCGGAATCGACATTGGCCTGCTCCACGGATTCGGCATCGCCAGCTTCTTTTACTTCGCCAACTGGTACGTCATCTCGTCGGGGCACTCTTACTTCGCGGCGTTCGCGGCCCCGTCGCCACTGGCTCACACCTGGTCCTTGGCGATTGAGGAGCAGTTCTACGTGTTCTGGCCGCTGCTGACTTTGTGGCTGACGCGTCGCGGAGTGCGCGAGATGCGCCGAATCGGACTCGCGATCTGCCTCGGCATCGCCGTCGTCTCAAGTGCGCTGATGGCGATCATCTTTTCGCCCGGGGACTCCAACTCGGAAAACTTTGTCTACAACGCGACCTTCACGCGACTATTTGATCTCGCGCTCGGGGCCGCGCTGGCGTGGGTGGTGGTTGCCAATCACCGAGAGCCGCTCACTCGACGCGCCGCCAATCTCGTCGGTTCGGCGTCGCTCGTCGCACTGGCGGCGTTCATGGTGTTTGCTGGAGGTGACGATGGTGTGCCGTGGAATTTCATGTTCCGCGGTGGATTCTTGCTGTGCGCGCTCTTCGCGGTGATGGTCCTCGCTGCGGTTCGCGTTGACGGCTCGTGGCTCGCACGACTGTTCTCGTGGCGTCCGCTCCGCGCCGTCGGGCAAGTCAGTTACGGGATCTATCTGTGGCACTGGCCGGTGATCGTGCTTGTGACGCCGTCGCTCGCTCACGTCGGCGGCAAGAAACTTCTCCTCCTTCGTTTAGCGCTGATCACCGTATTGACGCTGGCCAGTTACTTCTTCGTGGAGCAGCCGATCCGCCAGCGCCGCTGGCGCGCCCGCGATCTCGCCGCCATTGCTGCTCTGGAGCCAACCCAACAGCCTCGTGAACGACGTCGACGTGCGGCCCTGCGAACGTCCGTTGCGGGACTCGGCTCGGGCGCCACGTTGGCCGCCGTAATTGTCTTTACGCTGCCGTCGCTCTTTCCGACACCCTCGATTCGCGCAATCCTCGCTCGATACGCGCCCGCGAACTCGACGGTCGTAAACGGCGTCGTGGGATCCGTGTCGGCGGCGACCTTGCGCGCCATTTCGCCGGAACGTCCCGGGGGAACCGGCGTCGTGATCGAGGGAGACTCGGTGGCGTATTACGCCGGACCGGGTTTGACTGCGGCCGCCAACTCCATTCCTGGCGTGCACGCCCAGTTCAGCGCGTTCGTCGGATTCGGACTGCGTAACACCGAGCACCTCCACAACTTCTACGACGGAGTGGCGCGCGCGCACGCCCAAGTGGTGGTGTTCCTCAACGCCTACGACGATCTTTATGCCAGCGTGCACCCGGGCCAGTATCTGCTGAAGATGGAGAACTTCGCTCGAGGGTTGTACCAGCGTGGCGTGAAACTCGTGATCTTCGCTTCGACGCCGATCCAGCACAGCCCGAGTTTCCTGGGACTCAGTGGAGCGGCCGAAGCTCGTTGGGAACGACCGTTTGACACCGGTCGGCTGAACTGGAATCAAGCCGCGATCGCGACCACCGAGATGTTCGAGGGCCGCGCCCTCTTTGCACCGTTGGGCGACACCCTCGATCTTGCACACAAGTACTCCGCGTGGCTGCCGCCACCGCGTCGGCCGCTTGATCCTCGATCCACGTGGGACCGCGTGCGCATGATCGACGGTGCCCACTTCTGCGCACCGGGCACCGAGATCTACGGAGCCGGGCTCGTCTCGGTGTTGCGCTCGGCGATGAATGACACGACACCGTCGACGACTCGGTGGTGGCTGGGGAACTGGCCCCACTTCAAGTTCCTCTTCTTTGGGCCCACGGCTAGCTGGTGCCCGATCGATCACCCGCGATAGATCAGTTGACGGGCGCCCCCCACAGGGCCATCCACCGCGACAGATCCGACTCCAACGGCAGGTCTTGAGCGAGAAAGCTCTTGAGGCGCAATTCGAGTTCGTTGTCGCGCTTTTGGCCGTCGCGCGGGGCGAACGGATAAAAGGTGCCGCGCTTTAAGAGGTACACCAGTCGCACGTCGCCGTCGCCGGGTGGGCTCTTCGGCTTAAAGCCGAACACCGCGCAGAGCAGTCGGGGACCAAGTCCGTGCTCGACCATCGTGGTATTGGCGCCATGGATGCGCGTGACGAGGCTGGAGAGATCGGGATCATTGACGACCAGCCACTCAAATCCGAGTTCATCCGCGCTGAGCGACACTGATCCATCAGGGGAGTCGACGCTTAGCAGTTGACGCAGTTCCGCATCGGTGGTGATGGTGGATTCACCGCTGCCGCCCTTAAAGCACAGTCCGCCCTGGCCAGTCGGCACTAGGTCGAGCTCGGTGTCCAGCGTGATCGCCGCGCTCGGCAGCGCGAACAGGTTGTCGAGCGACGGCGCGACCTGCTTGGTTCGCCCAAAGAGCGTGTCGCGCAGCCCCATCTAGCCGTTGAGCTCGCGCTCCAGCTTGGAGAGCTGGTCGAGTCGGCGCTCGAGTGATGGGTGCGTGGAGAGCAGCTGCGCGGCGGATCCCTTGGCGAACGCGGGCGTGAAGAAGAACGCGTTCATCCCCTCTACTTTGCGCAAGTCCTGAGTCGGGATCTTGCCGATCTCGCCGGTAATGCGCACGAGAGCACTCGCGAGCACCGAAGGCTTGCCGATGAGAATGGCGCCGGAGCGATCCGCCGACAGTTCGCGGTACCGCGAGAGCGCCAACGTCAACAAGTAGCTGATGACGTAGATGACCATCGAAATGACCATCGTGGCGAGCTCAACGAGCACGAGATTCTCACCGTCGCGGCTGCGACCGCCGCCAGAGAACATTGCGCCCCACATCGCCATGCGACTCACGAATCCCGCGAGGATCCCGACGGAGCTGGCAATCGTCATCACCGCCACGTCGCGGTGAGCCACGTGGCTCAACTCGTGGGCCAGCACGGCTTCTAGTTCTTCATCGGGCAGTCGGCGCATGATGCCGCGCGTCGCGCAGATCACGGCCGCCTTCGGGCTGCGCCCCGTCGCGAACGCGTTGGGCACGTCGGTCTCCGCGATGCCCACGCGGGGCTTGGGCATTCCCGCGAGCGCACACAAACGATCGACGATCGCGTGCAACTGCGGCTCCTCTTGGGGAGTGACCTCGCGCGCGTGCATCGAGAACATCGCGATCTTGTCGCTGAACCAGTACTGCGCGAAGATCGCGAAGAACATGATGACGACGACGACGGGCAGCGCGACGCCGAGGGACCACAGCAGTGCAGTGATGCCGCCCCACAGAACCACGAGGGCGAGTCCCGTAAAGAACATGCGGGCTGAGAGCCCGCGGTCGGTTTCAATGTGGCCGGTGGCCATCAGTTGGCCGCCTCGGGGGACTTCAACTCACCGGCGGCCGGCGCACTGGCGACTTCGGCCTTGAGCGCCGCCAACTGGGAGTCCACGTTGCTTGAGTTGCCGGCGGCGTCCAACTGTTTTTGGATGTCGTCGTTCGGACCGGTGAGGTCAGTCAGCGCTCCGGAACTCAACAGTTCATCGAGCGCGCCGCTGCGAGCCTGCATCTCGGCGACCTTGTCCTGCGCGCGCTGCATCGCGGCGCCGGCGTCATTCATCGAACCCGAGATGCCGCTGACGGCCTCGGAGATTTTCGTTTGGGCTTCAGCCGCCGTGTAGGTGGCCTTAATCGTCTCCTTGCGGGTGCGGAACTGCTCCACCTCGGACTGCAGGCGCGTGGAGGTCGCTTCGAGCTTTTGCTCCTGGTCGACGATGCTCGCGTGCTGGGTGTCGAGGTCCTTCAGCTGGGCCACAATGGCCTCGCGGCGTGTCAATGCCTCGCGGGCCAGCGGCTCATTGTTCTGCTGCAGCGCAGCCTTGGCCTGCTCGGAGAGCTTGTCGCCCTGATCCTTTAACTGCTGCGCCTGCATCTCGATGCGCTTGCGCGCCGTGGCGACATCGGCCACCGCCCGACGGACCTTGGTGACGTTCTCGAGCTGCTGCTCGTAGGAGTAGTCGAGCGTCTGGCGCGGGTCCTCGGCCTTGTTGATGGCACTACTGGCCTTCGCCTTAAAGATCTGTGTGAAGCGTTGCCACAACCCCATGAGGTCCTCCTCGATTTCAGGACCAGACTACGGGTCGATCGACACCGTCTTCGGCCCGTTTTTAGGCGCCCCTTAGGTCGGACCAGCTGAGCCACGCGACGTCGTGTCGCGTGGCGACGTCGCGCGGCGGCGTTCGGCGCAAGGCGCGCAGCGTCGCGTCGCGTTGAGCGGCGTCGCTGAGCATCGCTTCGATTTCGTCGCCAATTACTCCCGGTGACACGATGAGTTCGCTGACGCCGTCGGGCAGTGCCGCTACGACATCGTTGAGATCCCCTATGTCGGCGGACCAGTTCACGGTCGATGCGGCCACAAAGTGCCCGCGCTCGCGCGCCAGTCGAGCAGCGTCCAGTGACGTGGCCGAGAAGTCGTAGCCGTGCCGGATCGCCAGGTGGTACTCCTCGGCGAGATCCAAGAAGACGTCAAAGAGCGCCAGCTGTCGCGCGACGACGTCGTCGTGACTCGCGAGAAACGCCGGAGTGACCCCGAGCACAATGGCGCGCTCCACCTGCGCACGAAACTCGCGGTATGCCTCGTCGGGATCGGCGTGCTCGGCGGCATCTTCGGCATCAGTGGGAAAGCCGCCCCGTCCACCCAGCAGCGAAGGCGCGTGCGTGACGGGACGCAGGTCAATCAGTTCATGTTCGCTCGAGAGCGCGACTTGCACCCCCAAGTTCGCCCCGATGCGCCGCGCGGCGTCGCGCGCGAACGGCGCCACGACAATGAGTGAGGCCGAGGAGACCAATCCCTCAGCGAGACAGAGCCGAACCGCTTCATTTACTCCGTAACAGAGCCCGGCGTCAGATGCGGTAACGATCACCCCGCGGCGCGCGCCGCGTAACGCGGCAGTGGCGAGATCGCTCACGATCGGGGCAGTTGGCTGTCCTGGTTGCGCGCCTGCTCGGACAACTCGAGCCGATACGTCTCGAGTTGCTGGGCGAGGGCGTCGTCGGTGAGCGACAGGATCCGCAGCGCCAACAAGCCCGCGTTAAAGGCACCATTGATCGCCACCGTGGCCACGGGGACTCCCTTTGGCATCTGAACAATCGAGAGCAGCGAATCAAGACCGTCGAGGCGCGACAGCTGGACCGGAACTCCAATGACGGGCACCGTTGTCACCGACGCGAGCATCCCCGGCAGATGAGCCGAGCCGCCGGCGCCCGCAATGATCACGCGGAGACCTCGGCCTCGCGCGGCCAAGCCGTATTCGATCATCGATTCGGGGGTGCGATGCGCCGAGACGACGTGGATTTCAAAGGGAACCGCGAAGCGCTCGAGCGCCGAGGCGGCGTCCTTCATTACCTCGTGGTCCGACGAACTCCCCATGACGATGCCGACGACTGCGTCGCTCACCACGATTCCTTTCGTGCGGCCGTCGCCAGTGCGCGGGCCGCATCCCATGCTCTCACGCGCACCTCATCGCACTCCGCGCCAATGGCCGTGACGTGTCCGAGTTTGCGACCGGGTCGCCACGCCTTGCCGTAATCGTGAACGTGAGCGCCCTCAACTTTGAGGGCCTCAACTCGAGATCCCGGGGCATTTGAGCCAATGACGTTCACCATCGTCGCGGAGTGCGCCGTGGGCGTTGTTGAACCGAGCGGCCAGCCGAGCACGGCGCGGAGGTGATTTTCAAACTGGCTGGTGACCGATCCCTCGATCGTCCAATGTCCGGAGTTGTGCGGTCGCGTGGCGACTTCGTTGAGCAGAACCCCCTCGGGAGTGACGAACAGTTCGATGGCCAGCACGCCGACCGCGCCCACGACATCGGCCACTAAGGCAGCGACCCGGTTCGCCTCGATGTCGATCGCATGGTCCACGGGGGCGGGATAATTCACCTCGACGCACATGCCGTCTTGTTGCACCGTGCGAACGAGCGGCCACCACTGGCGCTCTCCGTTCGGCGCGGTCACCACCAGCGCCGCTACTTCGTGAAGGATCGACACGCGCTGTTCGAGAATCACCGGACCGCGTTCCAACCACTCGCGAGTGGCCGCCGCGAGCTCCTCGGGTGTTCCCGTGAGTACCGCTCGTCCGTCGTAGCCGCCGACCGCGGCCTTGGCGATGACGTCGCCCAACTCATCGAGAATCGCGTCGAAGTCGGTCTCTGACCACCGCTCCATAATGTGAAATTGCGGGACCGGCACGCCCGCTGCGTGCATGACCCGCCGCTGATGATCCTTACGAGCGGCGAACTGAATTGCGGTCGAGGATGGGTATACCGAGACACCCTGATTCTCGAGGGTGCGTAACGCGTCGAGGCTCACGAGTTCATGGTCGATGGTGAGGACGTCGAACTTCGCGCCGAAGGCCGTGACGGCATCAACGTCAAGGGGCTCGCCTATAGCGAAGTCGGCGGCGCTCGCGACAGCTCCGTCGTTCTCGCTCGCAGCCAATACAACCAACTGAATACCGAGTTCGCTGGCGGACTCGGCCATCATCCGGGCCAACTGACCGGCGCCGATCACGCCCACTCGAGGCGGCGGCGAGGCGCCGTTATCCTTCGCCACGGCCGCGACGTTACCGGTCGATGATTGGGAGGTTTCCGTGAAGATCTCGACGGGACTCAACACGAACGGCACGCTCGACAAGACAATTGAACGCGCGACCGAGCTGCGCGATCGGGGACTGCGCACGTTGTGGGCGAGCCAAATCACCGGACCCGACACGCTGACGGTGCTGGCCCTCGTGGGACGTGAACTGCCCGAACTCGATCTCGGCACCGCCGTCGTGCCGATCCAACCTCGCCATCCCGCGATGCTCGCCGCGCAGGCGCGAACAGTGCAAGACGCCATGGGCGGCACGTTGTCGCTCGGCATTGGCCTCAGTCACCAAGTGGTTGTGGAGGGGATGTGGGGACTGCCCTTCAGCCGTCCAGCGACGCACATGCGCGAGTACCTCGAGGCACTCTCACCGATGTTGCGCGGCGAGAGCGTCGACGTGCACGGCGAACTCGTGACCGCGGTGTCGCGTGGACCCGTCGGACCGCGCGACGTGCGTACGCCGCAACTGCTCGTCGCGGCCCTCGGTCCGGTGATGTTGCGCACCGCCGCGTTACTGGCCGACGGCACCTGTTTGTGGATGACCGGTCGCGAGACCGTGCGCACTCACGTCGCGCCGACGATCAATGATGCGGCGGCCGCCGCGGGTCGTCCCGCGCCGCGGATTGTTTGCTCGCTGCCGGTGTCGGTGACGAGCGACCCTTCGGGTGCGGCCCAGCGCTCCAATGAGGCCTACGCGATCTATCCGACATTGCCGAGCTACGCCGCGATGATGGCCCGCGAGGGTGCGAGTACGCCCGCCGAACTGACTCTCATCGGATCCAAAGAGCAAGTCCGTGATCAGATTGGTCAACTCTTTGACGCCGGCGTCACCGAGTTCTCAGGCTTGCCAACCGGCGACGCAGCCGAGCGCGAGGCGTCGCTCGATCTGCTCGCCGAGCTTGCCCAGAGCTAAATGAACGAACCGTCGCCGGCTCGTCCGGCGAACGTCGTCGTGGTTCTGCTTGATTCGCTGAATCGCCATCTCGTTGGCGCCTACGGCGGCGAAGAGTTCGACACTCCCCAGCTCGATCGTTTCGCGCGCCGTTCGGTCGTCTTTACCAACCATCACGCGGGGTCCCTGCCGTGCATGCCCGCTCGTCACGATCTGCTCTGTGGTGCCCAGGACTTCTTGTGGCGTCCGTGGGGCTCGATTGAAGTGTGGGAAGACGCGATCACCTACGAACTTCGCCGCGCCGGCGTCGTCACCCAGTTAGTGACCGACCACCCGCACCTCTTTGAAACTGGCGGGGAGAACTACCACACCGACTTCTCAGCCTGGGCGTACGTGCGCGGTCACGAAGATGACCCGTGGAAGACGCGACTTGATCCGAGCTGGGTGGGTGCGCCCGCGCTGCCGGCGATGCGCTCGCCGATTGCACGGCACTACGACACGTCGCGGACGTACTTCAAAAGCGAAGAGGAGTTCCCTGGTCCGCGCACGATGCGTGAATCGGCGCGGTGGCTGAACGAGAACGCGTCGCAGCACGAGCGATTCTTCTTGCTGGTCGACGAGTTCGATCCGCACGAACCGTTTGACGCACCCGAGCCCTGGGCGTCGCGGTACGGACCAGCTGTCGGCGATCGGGTTATTTGGCCCCCGTATGCCGTGCCGGGTTCGGCGCAGTGTCCGGACGCCGATACCGCGAGACAGCTGCGCGCGAACTACGGCGCGAAGCTCTCAATGATCGATCACTGGTTCGGAGAGGTGCTCGACGCGCTTGATCGCAACGACCTCTGGTCGAACACCGCGGTCATTGTGCTCACCGATCACGGCCACTACTTAGGGGAGCGCGGCACGTGGGGCAAGCCGGGGGTGCCCATCTTCAAGGAGATGGGCCACATTCCGCTCATGATCGCGTGGCCCGGACACCAGCCCGAGCACTGCAATGCACTCACCACAACGGTGGACGTGCACGCGACGTTGGCCGACATCTTCGGTGTCCAAGTGGCGCATCGCACGCACGGGCATTCGTTGGTGCCCGTAATAGAGGGCGCAGCAACGTCAGTCCGCGAACACCTGTTGACGGGCGTGTGGGGCCGCGACGTCACCTACGTAAGCGATCAGTGGAGATTCTCGCGCTCTCCCATCGGAGCGAATCGGCCGCTGTCGGTGTTTTCGAATCGTTGGTCCACGATGCCGGTGCACGCGTACCCGGAGCTGCGCCTACCTCGTCCGGATCAACGCGCACGACTCGACACGATGCCGGGCTCAGACGTCCCAGTTATCCGCCAACCTTTCGAGATTGGTGACCGGGCACCGTTTTGGGCCGGTCGTCCCGCACTCGGCGACCAGCTCTTTTGGCGCAACGACGACCCCAATGAGCAGGTGAACCGCGCCGACGACGGACTCAGCGAGCCGCTGGAGGCGTTGCGGGCGGCGCTGATTGAGTTAGAAGCGCCGAGCGACCAACTTGAACGACTCGGAGTTGGTTAGTTCGACCGGGTGGTGTGCTTGAACTCGTTGAGACGCACGTCATCGCGCGCCATGGTGACGAGTCGTTCGATGAGAGACACCGACTCCGCACCGCTGGTGCCGTTCGGTCGCTCCATATAGCGGACGAAGACCGACTGATCGTTCACGATAATGGTCGGCACGCCAAAGACTTCGTAGCGATCAAGCGCTCGATGACTTTCGGCAATCACCTGATGTGGGCGCCGGGTCGCCAGATCCGCTTCAACCGCATCAACGTCGACTCCGACGGCCCCCAGTGCCACGGCCACTTGCTCAAACGTGTTCAGGCGCACGCCGTGCACATGACGCGCCAGGAACAGCGCTTCGTGGGCGTCGAGAAACCGTTCGCGTTGCTGGTCGCGCACCGAGACTCCCGCGGCCAGCGCCACGAGTTGTGGTTCGCGCTCGGGATCGTCCCAGACATCGGGCGCGCCTTCGTCGCGGTGATTCTGGTTGAGCGACCACGGCAGGAACTGCACCTCGAACTCCGCGCCGGCGCGCAACGCCTCGATGACGTGGAGGTGCAGATTGGATGCGAACGGACAGCGGTAGTCGTACGTGAGGGCGAACGAAGTGGGCACGCCGTGAACGCTACGGGTGCGCCGTTAAGTCGGTACCGCCACGCCCGCGTCTCGGCACCGCTGTTTGTAACTGCAAAAGCGGCACGCGTTGACTGACGGCGTGGCGGGAAACGCGCCTTCGTCGTAGTACTGCTCGATCTTGCGCCATGCGCCCGCCGCGAACTTGCGCCGCGCAATGGTCACGGACTCGGTGACGGGTCGCTCGATCGCCTCGCCATGGGCCACGTAGAGCAGTCGAATTCGCTGGGGCCGTTCACCGAGCGCCTGCTCACACAGCGCGGCGTACAGCTCAGTGTTGGCAAAGGTTTGGGTATCAAAGCGGCGATTCGGGAGCGATCCGGTCTTGTAGTCGACAATCGAGAGCGACCCGTCGCGTTCGCGATCGAGACGGTCGAGAATGCCGAGCATCGTGACGCCGCCAAGATCCTGAGTGAGGCGAAGTTCAACACCTTCGGCGTTGACGGTGCGGGGATCTTCCATCGAGAAGTAGGAGGTGACGACTCCATTTATTTCGCGACGCATCCTCGCCAACTGGCTCTCGTCGAGGGACGCCTCGTCTTTCACTTTCGCGGTCAAGACGACGTCCTCGGCGTTCGCCGCGAGTTCGCGCGCCCGCACATCGGTGCGCTCGGCTGGTTCGGATTTGAAAAGGTGCTCGAACATGTGATGCGCGACGTTGCCCTTCGCGGTGGCGTACGTGGCGGGTTGGGGGATGCGGTCGATCGTGCTGTGCTGGAAGCGTCGCGGACACTGTTGAAAGTCCGCCAGCCGTGACGGTGAGAGAGCGCCCGGCAGCGGTTGGTCCATGGCCATAGCGCCACCGTAGAAGAGGAACGTCACACCCGGAGAAGTCCGGCGGCACTAGAACTCTCTGATGGCCCCCGCGCGCATCGTGCTGCGACGCGAGGAGAATTGGTGTGGGCTGCGACCCGGTGACGAGGTGGCAATCGATGCACCGCGCGAGGCGCGAAGTCGGTTTCAGTTCGTGGCCGCGGTAACGAATGAGAGTTCGGGAGAACTCTGGATAGAAGTCCGTGGCGGTCGGCCGGGCGAATTTCGAGATCGTTCGTTTCGACCCGAACAGATCTTTGACCCGATGAGTCGCCGTTCTGGACGTCTGAGCGGACCGTCGTTGCTGGACGCCCCCCGCTTGCCCCTCAGCTGAGGAGAGACTGGTTCTCGTGATTGCGAGACGCTGGCTTCTTCCAACTCTCGCGTCGGCGTCGCTGATCTCGACCTTCGTCGTTGCGAGCGCCACCAGCGCGAGTACCAATGCGCGGACGATTACGACCTGGCACGGCGACACGGTGGTGAAGCTCGCGTCACTCGGGCCGCACAGCTTCGAACATTCGGGCCCTTTTCCGGTGGGCGATCTCACCGTGGCGATCACGGTCACTGACGCGAATCACGTGACGTACTCCACGAATGTCGAGCTGTGGTATCCGGCGCTGCCCGAACCCGGAGCCAAGGCGTCGTACAACTTGGGTCAATGGGTTCCCACGGCGCTGCAGCCTCTGTTGACCCGTGACGCGGCCACCGAGACGCTCGTAGCCAAGGCGACGGTGTCGGAGTTAGCGGCAATGTCTTTACCCGCCGCGCACGGCAAATTCCCGCTGGTGCTGTTCAGTCACGGCTACGCGGGCGTTCGGGACCAGTCGAGTTACTTCACCACGAATCTCGCGAGTTGGGGATTCATCGTCGCGGCGCCCGATCACGTCACTCGTGATTTCACGTCGATCGTCAATGGAGTCATCGGGGTACCCCCGACGTCTAGTGATCCCAACTCGGACATCGCTGAGTTGTTGGCCACGCGCGCGCTGCTCGCGAGCAACGTTGTCCCCATGCTCATCGGCCACGTGGACGCCGCCCGCGTGATCGCCATCGGTCACTCGGCAGGAGCGGTTTCGGTTGAAGAGCTCGCTGGCGCGCAAGCGGCGGTGTCCACGACCGCTCCGTGGCTGAAGGGCTGGCTCGCAATGGCCGGCGCGACGGTCTCGCCCGGGATCACTGCGCCGTACAACACGATTCCGTCGCTGCCGGGGTTGATGATGGCGTCCGATAACGACCACGTGGTGCCGTTTTTCGCTCTCAAGGTGGGCTACAACGCCCTAGGTCCGTTTCGACGACTCGTCGAACTGCGCGGTACCGGCCACCAAATTTTCGACGACGGTTGCTCGGTCGATGGGGGACACGGTGCCGCCGTGGTGGTTGCTCAAGCCCTCGGCAGTCCGCTGTCATCCAGCGCCGCGAAGCAAGCGTCCGACGGATGCTTTTCCTCGAGCGGAGCTCGCGTCAATTACCAGGCCCGTTGGCGGGTGGTGAACCAGGTCACCGTGGGCTTTGTTCGATCGACTCTGGGAATTGATGCGTCCACGCGCGCGCTCAGCACGCTCGCGACGGTGGAACCAACGTTGGTGCGTCGCGACACGACCGCACCAGTTACCTGAGACTTCTGCGGGGAGTCTTGATCGATGGGACCGGTGTGGTTTACCTATTTCGGTCCAGCACCGGGATGGGTCATCGTGATTGAAGAAGTCGTCGTCACTCTCGTGCTGGCCCTTATCCCCATCTTGATCGTGGCCTATGTCGTGAGGGACCGCACGAATCGTCGAATCGCAAATGCGCCTGTCGAGATGGAAATGGACGGCTCGGGTGCGATCTATGACGCGCAAGATCAGCTTCGACGCTCCCTGGCCGCCGGACAGATCGATGCGGCCGAATACCACCGACAGATGGAACAGATGAGGCGCAATGACCCGTGAGGTCACCGGGACCGCTCAACGAGACGAGCTCACGATCCACTACGTACGTGTCGGCGAGGGTCCTCGCCTGTTGCTCTGCAACGGCAGTGGCGCATCAATAGCCGGCTCACGACCGCTCATCGAGTTCTTGGCCCAGCGATTCGACGTCGTGGTGCACGATCAACGTGGACTAGGCCTAACCGGGCCCGGCGATGAGAGCCGCTTCACCATGCGCGACTACGCACTCGATGCGGCGTGCGTCATGGACGCGGTGAAATGGGATCGCGCCCACGTTGTGGGCATCAGCTTCGGCGGCATGGTCGCTCTGGAGTTTGCGGTCGAGTCTCCGGATCGAATCGATCGGTTGGCGTTGCTGTGTACGTCCTCGGGGGGCGCCGGCGGATCGAGTTTTCCCCTGGAGTCGCTCGCGGGACTATCAGAGTCCGAGCGGCGAGATCGAATGCGCCACATCCTGGATTCACGATTCACCGACGAGTGGTTAGAGACCCACCCCGCCGACCGTGCACTGCTCGCCGCGCTCACCACGCGAGCGTCACGAGCTCCTTCGAGCGAACAACGCCGGGGGATTGCGGGACAGCTGCGAGCTCGCAGCGCTCACGACGTCTTTGACCGATTGGGAAAGATCACGTCGCCGACGCTCGTGGCCGCCGGCCGCTACGACGGCCAAGCGCCTCTCGCGAACTCCGAAGTCTTGGCGTCACGCATTCCTCACGCGCAGCTTCAGGTGTTTGAGGGAGGGCACCTGTTCGCTCGTCAAGATCCAACCGCGCTGCCGTCGATCGCCGCATTCCTTCTAGGAACTCCGTAAGAAAAGGACTTGTGGCACGGCGAGGCGAACTGGCCGGCCGTAGTTTGGAGTCACCGAGAGAGCAGGAGAATTGCCATGCCCGGAGATCGCTTCCCGTTTCGTCCGGACCACTTCGGACCGGTCTTCAACATCTGGCGGTTCGGACTCGGCGTACTTTGTTTCGTCGTCTTCGTTTCACTAGTAGTCGTTGGGGTTCTTGCCCTCTTGCGCGTCACCGATGAGCGCCGGCACCGCAACGCTCCGGTCGCCCCACGCGACGTCGTCGCTGAGAGTGGCCCCATTGTTCCTCGTGATCCGGCGGAGGAGGAGTTACGACTTCGCCTAGCCAAGGGCCAGATTTCTGAAGCGGAGTATCGATCAACTTTGGAACTGCTGCGAACTCCAACGAGGTAGATGGAACTTCGCAAAACCCCTCATCAGAGAAGTGAGGGACCCACAAATTGTTGTCAGGTTGTCCGCGTACGACGTGAGTTCGTGACGGTTGCGTGATCAGTACGTGACATACAGTTCGGCGTCGGCCGGACGGCCGGCAGTCCAAGGGGGAGTTCATGAGTAAGGAATCATCTGATTCCGTGTCGTCTCGAGTGCGGCGACGGGGTCGAATTGCCTGGGTCGGAGTGTTGTCGGTGGCGGGCGTCGCAATTGCGGGCGTGACGGCGGCGGCGACCTTGATCCAACCTCACGCATTGAGTGCCGCTGGCGCTACGACGATGACCATCTCTGGTCTCACGGGTGGCGGACCAATTGAAGTTGAGTCGTGGTCCTTCGGCGCCAGTCAAGCGGGCTCGATTGCGTCGAACGCCGGACTCGGTGCGGGGAGAGTGACATTTAATCCGTTCAGCATCACGAAGACCATCGACAAGTCCTCACCTCTGTTGATGCAGGCGTGCGCGGCGCACCAGATATTCCCGACGGTCACGATGACGGTGTCGCCGTCTGCGGGTGTACCAGCTGATTCGCAGATGATCACGTTAAAGAATGCGTTCTGCTCGGTGTACCAACAGAGCGCTTCATCGGGTGACGACCGACCAACTGAGTCGTTGAGCTTCAACTACTCGAAGATCATCTACAACTACGCACCGCAGGGCGCCGCAGCGACCCGTGGTGGTTGGGACTTAAAGGCCAACGTCAAGGCGTAAGTGACCCGTGGCGGTTTCGGCTCGCGCCGAAACCGCCACGGCTTCACTTCACCGCAGTGAGAGCGGGTGACGGGAATCGAACCCGCATGGCCAGCTTGGAAGGCTGGAGCTCTACCATTGAGCTACACCCGCGTACCCCAATGGGCTCGTACATCCTACGACGAGTCGGCTCGCTCCTAAGGTGAAAACGTGGCGCTCGCGACGTTGTTTGAGCGTGTGGGCGGCACCGATTTCTTTGTCCGGCTCGTCGATTCGTTCTACGACCGCGTGGTGCAAGAACCAGTTCTGCGAACGATGTATCCAACCGATCTCGTAGAACCCAAACGGCACCTCGCGCTGTTTCTCGCTCAGTACTGGGGCGGACCGCCGGAGTACCAAGAGCTGCGGGGACATCCGCGCTTGAGGATGCGACACTCACCCTTTGCGATTAATGCTGATGCGCGCGATGCGTGGCTCGACGCGATGCAGGGCGCGCTCAACGATGTCGCCGTTGACGTCAGCGCAATGGATCGGGCGGAACTGGACGAATACTTCGCGATGGCGGCGCAACAACTACGGAATCTCTAGGCCGAAATCTGCTTCAGCGCACCTCTTACTCTTGAACCGTGGCATCTCGACAGCGCCTGCGCGACGGGGAGTTTCCGGTCGTGTCCGTCACGCCCATCTCTCGGGGGCTGATCGGTCCGAGCGTCACGTCGCTGGTGGTCATTGCCGCCATTTGGGCCAGTGCGGCCACGTGGACGTGGGCCGACCAGAACGCTGCCGCACTGTCCATTGTCCTGGTCGGTCCGTGCGGAGTGGTGCTCGGTGGCCGCCTATGGCGATGGCGATCGCACAAGATTGTCGTCACCAATCAGCGCATCATTCAATACGGGGGAGTCGCCCGTCGACATTCGAGCGGTATCGATCTCATTGACGTGACCGTCACGCGGACCGACCAGCGGTGGTTCGAGCGCCTCACTCGACGCGGCGCCGTCATCGTTGAAACGCCGGCGGGGTCATTTGTCCTTGAGCGTGTTCGTCGACCCGACTCACTGGCGAGAGTGATCGATCACCAGCGCGTTCAGTTGCGACGGGTGGACGAGATCCGACTCGATCGCGCCCAGGAGTTAAGCGACGCTCTCGCGGCGGGGCTCTTGAGCAATGACGAGTACGACCGGCGATGGCGTCATCTCTTTGGACCGGAGTCACCTCGACGGTGACGTTTCGCGCGATTGAGTGCGCGAGATCAGACAGTACGGTGCTCGTCGTGATGACGAGGTACCGGTGCAACGCGTGCGGCAACCTCACTCGGTTCGACGTCGTTGAAACGACGACCGTTCGCTCCTTTCATCACTACACGGTGGGCGGTGAGCTCACGGTCGAAGAGCCCGAAGTCGTTCGACGCAGCGTGGACCAGATCGCGTGTCGGTGGTGCGGGCACGGCCGCGATGTCGTGGCGTTGTCTGACTCTGACAACTGATCGATGAGCGGGCCGCGCAGCGTCGACCCGCCCCGTCCACGCGACATTCCCACCCAGATCGTCAGTGACGACGGAACAGTCGTCGCGTTCACGAGTCCCACTCTCGTCGTGGCGGTGAAGACCAACTGCGATGGATGTGCCGCGTTTTATGACGGCGACCTCACTCCACTCGGTGATGTCGCTGTCTATCTGATTGCCCGCGAACCGTCACCGACATGGCACACCTCTCGCCACCGAGTCCTCGTGGCTCCGAGCGCCTTTGACGCACTGGAGATTCGATCTGCTCCGGCGTATGTGCTCGTGTCGGGCCATCCACCGCGCCTCGTGAGCGAGGGCATTGCGTTTGAACCTCAACAGGTCGCCGACGAGATTTCCGGTATGTGACAGCGAGCGACCATTGTGTGGCCCCCGATGAGGAGGCGACATGGCCCGAGAGATTGAACTCTCGATTAGTTGTCACGGATGCGTGCGACGCGGCACCCCGGACTGTGCGGACTGCCTCGTCAGTTACGTGTTGGGCGATGAGCCCGAGACGTTGGAGCTCACAAGCGAGGCCGCGAAGGTTGTCGAACTTTTCGTGAACGAAGGACTCGTGCCTCGACTGCGCTATCAAGCCACGACGGCGGGCGAGTAACCGCCCGTTAGCGTTGCCGCCCAGTGGCGCAACACCTCCTCGTCACCAACGACTTCCCGCCCAAGACCGGCGGAATCCAGAGTTACCTCTATGAGCTGTGGCGGCGCCTGGAACCCGGTCGGGCCGTCGTGCTCACCGCCTCGTCGCACCCTGATGCAGAGAGCTTTGACCGGGCCAGTGGTGTACAGACCGAGCGAGTGGCGTCCAAGTTGCTGTTCTGGCCGACGACGTCGGTTCGCCGCGTTATCGAGGCCGCAATTGCAACGCACGGCAGTTCCGTCGTGCTGTTGGACCCGGTCTTTCCGCTAGGCCTCATCGGCCCTCGTTTGTCAAAACCATTCGGGGTGGTTCTCCACGGATCTGAACTGACCGTCCCGGCGCGTCTACCCGTCGTGCGTTGGCTGGTGCGACGCACCCTGTCGCGCGCGAGTGTTGTCATTTGCGCGGGTCGGTACCCCGAAGAAGAGGCGCGCCGACTGGTTGGCGCGGCCCTACCGCCCGTTGTGCAAGTGCCCCCTGGTGTGGATAACTCGCGATTTGTTCCGCTGAGCGCTGCGGACCGACTCGCGGCGCGCGAGCGATTTGGGATTCCGCCGGGCGCCTTCGCGATTGTGGGGTACTCGCGTCTCGTGCCACGCAAGGGCTTTGATGTTCTGATTCGCTCGATGCGCCAAGTTGCAGCGAGCGTGCCGCACGTGCTGGCCCAAATTGGCGGTGCCGGACGTGATCGTGCGCGACTTGAACGACTCGCGGCGAGTCGCTCCGCGCCCGTGACCTTTCAAGGACGGGTCGCCGATGAGGATCTGCCCGCCTGGATTGCCGCGGGTGACCTGATGGTGATGGACTGTCGCACTCGATGGTTCGGTCTAGAACGCGAGGGATTCGGAATCGTGTTCGCCGAAGCCGCGGCGTGCGGAGTTCCCTCCGTCGCGGGACTTTCGGGAGGCAGCGACGAGGCGGTGAGAAACGGCGTGACGGGCACCGTGGTGGCGACACCTCGTCGCGACGACGCGTTGGCCACAGCGATCATCGATTTGGCGAGCAACGAGGAGCGTCGCGCGCAATTCGCGGTGGCCGCGCGCGAGCACGCGGTGCGCGAACTTGACTGGGACGTTCTCGCGCGACGGCTCAGCGACGGACTTCGCCCATTTGACCAATCTCAAGAATCGTGAACTCTCTCCCCTAATCTGGGAATTGACCCCGGGAGCCCCGTGAGCCAGCGCGCGACCAAATCGATTGTGGTGAACGCCTCGCCCGAGGTCGTCTACGCGGTCGTCACCGACTTTTCCCGCTATCCGCAGTGGGTGGCGGATCTCAAGTCCGTCAATGTGCTCGAAAGCTCCGCCGACGGCGTCGGCACCCTGGTGGAGTTTCGCGCCGCCGCGTTCGGGCGCACCACGTCGTACACGTTGCGCTACGACTACTCCAAGGCCCCGGGCACACTGTCGTGGACGCAAGCCTCCGGAGACCTCACCACCCAGCTCGACGGTTCGTACACGTTCAGCGCGTCGGGCTCGGGCACCTCCGTGCAGTACGACCTCGAAGTCGATCTCCTCGTGCCGATCCCCGGATTCATCAAATCCCGCGCGGCACAGCGAATTCAGTCCCAGGCGCTAAGCGACCTCAAGAGACGGGCCGAGTCGCTGGCGTGAGCCGCGTCGCGCTCGGCGTCGACGTCGGCGGCACCAAGGTTCTCGGCGTGGCTCTGCGCGAAGGTGCGCAGGTGCTCGACGAGTTCCGTGTCGAAACGCCGCACCGCTTGGATCAACCCGCTGGCGAATCCGCCGCTGACGCGGTCTTAGAAGTCATCAACACGCTGGCGCATCGCAACGGATGGACGCACGAGGACATCGTGGTCGGGGTGGGACTGCCGGGCATGATGCGTCGTGACGGCGTCTTGGTCTTCGCTCCGAATGTGCCGAGCGCCAATGGTGCGGACCTCGCGCGCGCGGTTCGTGATCGCGCCCCGAGCGTGTCGATCCTGTGCGAGAACGACGCGGACTGTGCGGTGGTGGCCGAGCAGAGAGCCGGCGCGGCGCGCGGGGTGAGCGACGTGGTCATGGTCACGCTCGGCACGGGAATCGGCGGCGGCATCATCTCGGGCGGCGAGCTGATCCGAGGTCGCAGCGGCTTTGCGGGCGAGATCGGTCACATGGTCGTTGACGCGAATGGTCCGCGCTGTCCGTGCGGGAGTCGGGGCTGCTGGGAGCGGTACGCCTCGGGGGCTGGAGTGGCGCGCCTCGCTCGTGAGGCCGCTGCCGCTGGACGTCTGCCGACCCTCGTCGCGCAACTCGGTGGCTCGCCTGACGCAGTGCGCGGAGAGGACGTGACTGCGGCCGCGGCCGCGGGACTGGACGAAGCGCTCGCGGTGATGGACGATGTCGGGTGGTGGTTGGCTCTCGGCATCGCCAATCTCGCCGCGATCCTTGACTGCGAAACAGTCGTCATCGGCGGGGGACTCAGCCAAGCGTCCACCTTGTTGTTGCCCGCCGCACGTCGACACCTCGACGGTCTGATCGAAGGCGGAGCGTTGCGTCCGCGCGTGAACGTTGTGGCCGCCGCCTTTGGGGAACGAGCCGGCGCCATCGGTGCGGCACTCATCGCCGAGGAGCGTCTCTCATGAAAGTCGGCGTCTTGTTGCCGCTCTTTCGACGCGACGCGGACCACGCGCTAAACACGGCGCGACGCGCTCGCGATCTCGGTCTGCACGGCGTGTTCGCGTACGACCATCTCTGGCCCATGGGCCGTCCTGATCGTCCCGCGCTCTCGCCGTGGCCAGTCCTCGGTGCCGTGGCGGGCTGGCGCAGCGGACTGTTCGTCGGCCCCCTCGTGGCACGGGTGGGTCTGAGTGATAACGTGATGCTCGCCGCGCAGCTGAACCAGTTGACCGAACTTTCACCAGGACGACTCATCGCTGGTCTGGGCACGGGCGACCACCTCTCAGACGACGAGAATCGAGCGTTCGGTGTGGCCGTTGAGTCCGCTGACGAACGCCGCGCCCGACTTCGCGCGGTCGTCGCCATGCTCGAAGGCGCGCACGAAGTCTGGATCGGCGCGGGTGAATCGGCGACGAACGCGGTAGCGCGTGAACTAGGTGCCGTACTCAATCTGTGGGACAAGAGCGCCGAGCGCGTGCGCACACTGAGCCGTGACGGCGCGGTCAACTGGGCCGGACTGCCCCGCGAGGACCTCGAGACTCAACTCGACGAGCTCGCTGACGCCGGCGCCAGTTGGGCGGTGCTGACACCGAGTTGTGATCTCGAGAGACTCGCGACCTGGGTGCATGCTCAGAAGCCCACTACCGTTTCGTGATGGAGTTCCGCCGCATCACTGGTCTGCCGCCGTACGTGTTCGCGGCGATCAATTCGCGCAAGGCCGCAGCGCGCGCCGCGGGTCGCGACGTGGTCGATTTCGGATTCGGCAATCCCGACCTGCCGAGTCCCGACGTGGCGGTCGAAAAGCTCGCCGAAGCCGCACACAATCCAAAGAACCACCGCTACAGCGCCAGTCGGGGCATTCCACACTTGCGCCTGGCGATTGCCCAGCGCTACCAGAACCTCTTCGGGGTCGAGATCGATCCGGAAACCGAGGTTGTGACCACCATCGGGGCCAAAGAGGGGCTGAGTCATCTCATGTGGGTGCTCATTGATCGTGGCGACACCGCGATCGTGCCGTCGCCCAGCTACCCGATCCACATTTACGCGCCGCTGTTCGCCGGCGGCCAAATCGTGACCGTGCCGATGCACGATCCCTCGGCCGCTGAGGGCACCTCACCGGGTGACAGCTTCTTTGCCGGACTGCTCGAGGCGTGGACGCGCGCGTGGCCCAAACCTCGCGTCATCATCTGTTCGTTCCCGCACAACCCCACGACCGCGTGCGTGGACCTCAGCTTCATGGAGCGCTTGGTGGCTTTCGCGCGCGAGCACGACGTCGTCGTGGTTCACGACTTCGCCTACGCCGATCTCGGGTTCGACGGCGTGCAGCCGCCGTCGATTCTGCAGGTTCCGGGCGCGAAGGAGTGTTGCGTGGAGCTGTACACGCTGACGAAGAGTTTCTCCATGGCCGGGTGGCGCGTCGGCTTCATGCTCGGCAATGCCGAGATCGTGGCGGCGCTCACCAAACTGAAGAGCTACCTCGACTACGGCACCTTTCAACCGATCCAGATCGCCTCGATTGTGGCGCTCAATGAAGCCGTGGATTACCCGGCGCAACTGAATGCCATCTACCAGAGCCGCCGTGACACGCTCATTGACGGACTAGCACGCATCGGGTGGCCGGTCGCCCCGCCGCGCGGTTCAATGTTTGTGTGGGCGCGTATTCCCGAGCCGTACCGCGAGATGGGGTCGCTCGAGTTCTCCACGATGCTCGTTGACGAAGCCGATGTCGCGACCTCACCGGGCATTGGCTTTGGCGAAGGGGGCGACGGCCACGTGCGCTTCTCGCTCATTGAGAATGAACTGCGCACAGCGCAGGCGATTCGCCAGATGCGCCGCGCGTTGACGAAGCTGGGCTAACTCAAAAGAACCGCGTCGGCGAACGCTGGCACGGAGTCCACAGTGAGGTCCGGAGTCCAACTCGACTCGGGCCACTGGCGTCCTCGCGAGACCCACGCCGTGAGCAACCCCACCTCGCGCGCTCCGCCGATATCCGCAGTCGCGTTGTCACCGACCATCCAGGTCGGACCAGGCGCGTCGAGCAGTTGAAGGGCGTGATGAAAGATCCGCGGGTCGGGCTTCCACGCATCGATCTCGCCGCTGACACAGATTGCGTCGACTTCACCTTCTAACTGCGCGGCGGCAATCTTCTTGCGCTGGGAACCTTCGCCGTTGGTGACGACGGCGATCTTCGTCCCCGCGGCGCGCAGGCGCCGCAGCGCGTCGATCGCTCCGTCCATCGCGCGAAACGTGGTGGAGAAATGTTCCTTGTACCAAGCCACCAGTTGGTCAGCTGGTTCGCGCAACGGCAACTGGGACGTCAGCGTGTCAAAGAACTCCTCTCGCGAGGCGTGCCCGTCGCGGTCGGCCGCAAAGACGACCGCGAGCGCATCGTCACCGAGTTGTCGTTCAGCGACAAAGCGGCGCGCGAACTCGGCGAAGTGCACGTCACGGTCGACCAGGGTGTTGTCGAGGTCAACGAGAACAGCAGCGGGAGCGGGCACGACTTAGGGCAGTCCGGCGCCGGCCACCTCGACGCGGACCCGCTCGATCGCGCCGGTGGCGGCTCCTTCGAGCTCGAATCGGCTGGATGTGTGATTGGTGATGACAAAGAGGTCGCGGCGATCAGCGCCGCCGAGCATGCACGCGTACGCGATCTGGCTGGTGGAGACGCGCGCGGTGATCTCGCCGCCCTCAGCGACCCGCACGACTTGGGGTGCGCCGGCGTTGCTCACCCAGACTTGGCCCTCGGCATCAAGGCAAATGCCGTCGGCGAACACCATCTCGAGCTGAGCGAAGAGACGGCGATTGGACAGCGTGCCGTCTGCGGCGATGTCGAAGGCTGTCAACCGGGTGCCCATCGTTTCCGCGATGATCAGCGTGCGACCGTCGGGGGTGATGACGGTGCCGTTGGGGAACATCAGGTCGGGTACCACCTGAATGATCTCGCCACTGGCGGCGACGACAATGAGGTTCGATCCGCCAACTTCGCCGCGCAGCAGCGGTCCAACGCCCTCATCGCGCAGCATCGTGTCGAGGTCGAAGCCGAAACTGCCGGTGTAAGCGACGCCGGTCGACGACACGCACATCTCGTTGCTCCAAAAACCGGTGTGTTCGCCGACGTGACAGTGCGAACTCACCGAAGTGCCGTCGTAGCGCTTCACGGTGTTGTCGATCATCGAAACAAAGAGCAGCGAGCCGTCGGGCATCCACCCGAGACCAGAAGGTTGTTCGGGCACAGCGAGTTCGAGGCGCTCGCCGGTGCCGTCGGCGGCGATCGAGTAAATCCCGCGTCGATAGAAATCCGAGAACCAGAGTCGATCGTTGTGCCAGCGCGGTCCTTCACCAAAACCAAGTCCGCCGTGGATCTTCTCGGCCGTATACGTGTCCTCGCCCATGGCCCTCCTCGTCCGCGCGAAAACTACTGGGCGAAGTGTGCGACTTCTTACGCCCGCTGCACGGCGCGCAGCCACTGCACGTAGGCGGCCTCGGCGGCCGGGTCCTCGACCGGTGTAAAGAGAGCGTCGCGAGTCCAACGCTGCGCGATCTGTTCGATCGACGCAAATAGCCCCGCTCCCAGACCCGCGGCTGCAGCGGCTCCGAGCGCCGTCGCTTCCAACGTGCGACTGCGAGCCACCGGACTCTTTGAGAGATTCGCTTGCAGCGCCAACATCTCGTCCATCGCCGCCGCGCCGCCGTCGGCGCGAATCTCACTGAGCCTGACTCCCGCATCAACGAATGCGTCGGTCATGGCGCGCACCTGGAACGCTTGGGCATCGCGGACTGCCCGAGCAATGTGCGCACGGGTTGATCCCCGCGTGAGTCCAACGAGCGCGCCGCGCGCGTCGGAACGCCAAAACGGCGAACCGAGACCAGTGAACGCGGGGACGAAACTGACGCCGCCGGCGTCGGGGACACTCGCCGCAAGCGGTCCCAGTTCGCTCGCGGCGCTGATCAGACCCAACTCGTCGCGCAGCCACTGGATGGCGGCTCCCGCGACGAAGCTCGAACCTTCGAGCGCGTACGTGGAGTCGCCGAAGCGGCCCAAATCCCATGCGACGGTCGCCACTAATCCCGCGGGAGCGGGCGGGACGGCTGCTCCGGCGTTGGCCAAGATGAACGCGCCCGTGCCGTACGTGGCTTTCACAGTGCCCGGGGTAAAGCAGGCCTGGCCGAAGAGTGCCGACTGCTGGTCACCGAGCACCGCCGTGATCGGCACGCCAGCTAACTCCGGCACCACGTCGGCGCGAACAGTGCCGAATGCACCGATCGAAGGTTGAACAATCGGCAGCGTGTCAAGTGGCACCGAGAACAATGACGCCAGTTCGTTCGACCACGCACGCGAGGAGATATCGAGAATCATCGTGCGCGAAGCATTCGATGGTTCGGTGACGTACTCGCCCGTCAGGGACCACACGAGATAGGCATCCACCGTGCACAACGAGGGCGACGTCATGTGGTCGAGCGCGCCGTGCTCGATGAGCCATTGCATCTTGGTCGCCGAGAAGTACGAGTCGATGACAAGTCCAGTTCGCGCCCGGATGAGATCACTGTGACCGTCATCGATGAGGCTCGCGCACCGCGTCGCGGTGCGTCGGTCCTGCCAGACGATGGCGTGATGGCCGAGTCGTCCATTGGCTCGATCAAAGGCGATCGTGGTTTCGCGCTGGTTGGTGATCCCGCACGCGACAATTTCGTGGCCCGCAGCGAGCATGGCGCCGGCCACCTCGCTCAACGTCTCACGAGCCAGCGCGGTGATCTCGGCGGCGTCGTGCTCAACGAGGCCTGGTGCGGGATAGTGCTGGGTCAGCTCTCGGTGGGCGGTGGCGAGGACGGAGAGGGTGTCGTCAAAGGCCACCGTGCGCACTCCGCTGGTCCCGGCGTCCAGCGCCAGGACGATTCGCACGGTGGCCACGCTACAAATGGCGCAACGCGGAACCGTTGTGGGAATTACGTAACAAAAGTTCGCAAAGAAAGCGTTGACTCGATGTAATTACAATGCTGTAATGACACAGCATCTTGCGTCAGGTTGTGGTCTCGACCACAACATCTTGTGTCTACGGGGGTAGAAGTTCTTCTAGCCTCCAACGACTCGGGGGTGGCGCTCGAGGCTGAAGAACGCAGTGTCGGAATACGTGAGGAGAATGGACAACAAGATGGCTATCGCCCCGCAGCGCCTCGGCATCGGACTTCGTCGGCACTTCACCGCCGATGACAAGCATCCCTTCGATGACGTCATTTGGGATCGTCGAGATGCGCGCATCACGAACTTCCGCGACAACTCGATCGCCTTCGAGCAACTCGATGTCGAGGTGCCGGCGAGTTGGAGCGTGAACGCCACGAACATTCTCGCGCAGAAGTATTTCCGCGGCACGCTCAACACCGCCGAGCGCGAGACGAGCTTGAAGCAGGTGGTCAATCGCATTGTCGACACGATCACTGAGTGGGGCGTCGCTGACGGTTACTTCGTCGACGACGAAGAGGCGGCCACGTTTCGCGATGAGCTAAAGCACCTGCTGATCACGCAGAAGGCCGCCTTTAACTCACCGGTGTGGTTCAACATCGGCGTGCGCGGAGTGCCGCAGCAGGGCAGTGCTTGCTTCATCTTGGCCGTCGAGGACACGATGAGCTCGATCCTCAACTGGTACACCGAAGAGGGCGTCATCTTTAAGGGCGGCTCGGGCGCGGGTGTCAATCTCTCCAAGATCCGCTCCAGCTTTGAGAATCTAGAAGGCGGCGGCACGGCCAGTGGACCGGTCTCGTTTATGCGTGGCGCGGACGCGTCGGCCGGCACCATCAAGTCGGGTGGCAAGACCCGACGCGCCGCGAAGATGGTCATCCTCGACGTCGATCACCCGGACATCGAAGAGTTCGTCTGGTGCAAGGCCCAAGAGGAAAAGAAGGCGCGCGTGCTGCGCGATGCCGGATTCGACATGGACCTCGACGGTCGCGACATCCACTCGATCCAGTACCAGAACGCCAACAACTCGGTGCGCGTCTCTGACGAGTTCATGAACGCCGTCGTGGACGACGCTGATTGGTCGTTGCGCGCTCGCCTTGATGGTCGCGCCGTGCGCACCGTGAAGGCTCGTGAGATCTGGCGCGAGATCGCCCAGGCGGCGTGGGAGTGCGCTGACCCCGGTTTGCAGTTCGACACCACGATCAATCGTTGGCACACCTCGTCCAACACGGCGCGCATCAACGGATCGAATCCGTGCTCGGAGTACATGCACATCGACAACTCGGCGTGCAACCTCGCGAGCCTCAACCTCATGAAGTTCCTGCGCACCGACGGCACCTTTGACACCGACGCCTACAAGGCGGCGATCGAGGTTGTCTTCACCGCCCAGGAGATCATCGTGGGCAACGCGGACTACCCGACCGAAAAGATCGGAGAGAACTCGCGCAAGTTCCGCCAGCTCGGACTCGGGTACGCCAACCTCGGCGCACTGCTCATGGCGACGGGACTGCCATATGACTCTGACGGGGGCCGCGCCGTGGCGGCGGCGTTGACCGCACTCATGACCGGGCACGCGTACGCGACCTCGGCGCGCACCGCGGGACGCATGGGACCGCACGCGGGGTACCACGAGAACGCCGAACCGATGCTGAACGTCCTGCGCATGCACCGCGACGCCTCGCACCAAATCGACGCGTCGCTCGTGTCGGCTGATCTGCTCGAGGCGGCCCAGCGAGCTTGGGATGACGCCGTGGAGCTCGGTGAGAAGTACGGCGTGCGCAACGCGCAGGCCTCAGTGCTCGCGCCGACAGGCACCATTGGCTTGTTGATGGACTGTGACACAACAGGCATTGAGCCAGACCTCGGACTGGTGAAGACCAAGAAGTTGGTCGGCGGCGGCAACATGTCGATTGTCAACCAGACCGTGCCGCGCGCGCTGCGCGCCCTCGGCTACAGCGCCGAGGAGATCGACGTCATCAACGAGTACATCGATGAGCACAAGACGATTGTCGGAGCCCCGGCGCTGCGCGCCGAGCACATGCCGGTCTTTGCGTGCTCGATGGGCGACAACACCATTCACTACCTCGGTCACGTGCGGATGATGGGGGCCGTTCAGCCCTTCATCTCGGGCGCGATCTCTAAGACCGTGAACATGCCCGAGGACGCGACGATCGAAGATGTCGAGCAACTGCACCTTGACGCGTGGAAGCTCGGCGTAAAGGCCGTCGCGATCTATCGCGACAACTGCAAGGTCGCCCAACCGCTCTCAACCACCAAGAAGGCGGGCGCCACGGTCGAGTCGACACTGGTGGCCGAAGCCGGAGAAGCGGTCGTCTCCGAACTCGCCGCCACGGTCCAGCGTCTGGAGGCTGAGCTGCGCCAGGCCAAGGAGCACCACGTCGTCGTCGGTGCCGTACGCGAGCGGTTGCCGCGTCGTCGTAAGTCGGGGACCTTCGCATTCCGCGTGGCGGACTGCGAGGGCTACGTCACCGTCGGTGAATACGAGGACGGTCGACCGGGCGAGGTGTTCATCAAGGTCTCCAAGCAGGGTTCGACCCTTGCGGGAATCATGGACGCCTTCAGCATCTCGATCAGCCTCGGACTGCAGCACGGCGTGCCGCTCGCGACCTATGTCCGCAAGTACGTGAACATGAAGTTCGAGCCGTCGGGCATGACCGATGACTCCGATCTGCGCATCGCCACGTCGCTCGTTGACTACATCTTCCGCCGCTTGGCGCTCGACTACCTGAGCCGCGACGAGCGTGAGGATTTGGGCGTCATGTCCACGAGCGAGCGCATTCAGCCGACGTTGCCCAGCATCGACGAGCAGGCGACGCAGTCGCACGGCGTCAGTGGCTTGGCCAAGCCCGTGGAACTCACCTCGGCGCCGACCTCGTCTGCGCCAATGGCGCGTTCCGAGCAGCGCGACGCTCCGATGTGTTACTCGTGCGGCAACGCCATGCAGCGGGCGGGTTCGTGCTACGTGTGCAGCAGCTGTGGAGCGACGAGCGGCTGCTCATAGCTCATCAGAATGTCAATTGATCAATTTGTTGGCCACATCCACGTGGCACCAACATTTTGTATCGATTCGAATCGGACCCGGGAAATGATGTTGATCGACGGAGTGTTCGGTGTTAGGGCCCCGACATTGTCAGCAGATATTCCGCGAGGTCTCGGCTTCGAGACATGAACATGAAGTCGCCAGATCAGTGGAGTATCGATACAAGATCAATGAATCGCCAACGGTGGATATATATCTTTCTCGTTCCACCGGTGCTTTTCATTGGACTCATCTTCACTTTCGTTCTGAGTGGAGATACCAATAAGACGTTCCTCCACGGAACACCTACATGGGCCCTAGGGCTTTCGATGCTATGGCTTCTTGTATCAGCGGGTTCAATCTTGTTCGGCATGAGTTTGCGATCAAAACCCATCGTGGGGAGCCGCGATCTGATCATCATGAGCAAGTATCCCGTCCCATTCGCAATATCTTCGAAGTGTGTTGCGCAAGTTGTGGTTTCTCCTGTCGCGCGACGTCGCGTTGCACCTCATTTGGTCTTAATCAACGGCTGCCGAGTTCGCGTTCCGGGTGTAACTGATTTTGTGCGCTTCAGCCGTAACCGTTCCTTGGAATTTGATTCGAAGGCACTTTCGAAGATGAAGGCACCACACTCAACAAGAGTTGTAAAGGAACTGAACGCTCACATCGCGCCCAAGAAATCTCGTCGAACTACGGAAGTGTCCGATTGTCCATCGATCATGACTAGCGAAGAGACGCCATCTGGGAATGCGATTTCGTCGGTGCTTTCGCCCACAGCGAAGCGTTACTTTCTCAACCAGACGTGGGGATTCGTTCTGGTAGTGCCATACGGTATCTACCTAATAGCGCGCCACCGTATTTGGGGCTGGTTTTTGCTTGGAATGGAAGGATTTTCAGCACCATTCTTCTTAAGACTTTGGCGACGAAGTCGTTCACGTAACGGCCCGCAGTTGATTCTTGACGTCTCGCAAATTGCGGTTCGCGACGTAACCGGCAATCGTTGGAGGATTCTTACTCGAGAAGCGATAGTCGCCTGTTACTCACCCGCATTAGTGAGCTCCGGTCAGAAGCGGCTCACTCGTCGATTTACTGGACCAAGAGCGGAGGGGCAGAACAATCGTCACACCATCGATCTGACTGATAGTCGAGGCCAGACGATCAGTATTGGATTGAAGGATGTGGATTTATCGGCTCGTGATTCTCTGGGAAAATTCTTCTCGTCTCTCAACTGCGACACGAGTGACGCGATCGAACTTCTACGAAGTCTCGATTGAAGTGATCCCTAGCAATCGAGCAATCAAAAACATGCGAATCTAGAACAATGACCATCGAGCTTTTTACCAACTCAATTCAAACTCGACCAGCCATCGTTATGAACGGCTCGGGCGTGACCGTGACGTTCGGAGAACTGAACCGCCGATCCAACGCCATCGCGCACGTGCTGCGCGCACACGGGATCGAGCGCGGAGATCACATCGCGCTGCTGATGGAGAACAACCCCTGGTACCACGCCATCGTCTGGGCGGCGCTGCGCAGCGGGATATATGTCACTCCCATCAATTGGCATTTGGTGGCCGATGAGGTGTCCTACATCATCCAGGACTGCGGCGCTCGAGCGTTCGTGACGTCATCGCGGTTTGCACCGTTGACATCGGAAATTGCCTCGGTCTTGGATCGCGTCGAATCTCGCTTTTGTGTGGACGGGAACCTCGAAGCATTTGAGAGCTTCGAATCCGCAGTGTCAGCGCAGCCGACCACACCAATCGACGATCAGTCTCTCGGCGCCATCATGTTTTATTCATCGGGAACGACCGGGCGACCAAAGGGAATCAAGCAGCCGCTGAGTGACAACCCGATCGACGCTCGAGGCGGCATGGACATGTTGCTCGAGTTCCTCTACGGAGCGACATCGGATTCGGTGTACCTCTCACCCGCTCCGCTGTATCACGCGGCTCCGCTGGTGTGGTCGCTGGCCGCCCAACGGATCGGCGCCACTGTCATTGTGATGGAGCACTTCGATCCCGAAGAGACGTTGGCCGCTATTGAGCGCCATCGCGTCACCCACGCGCAGTTCGTGCCGACGCACTTCATTCGCATGTTGAAGCTTGACGAGTCCGTGCGCCACAAGTACGACCTGTCGTCCCTCAAGATGGCGGTCCACGCGGCGGCCCCCTGTCCGATCGAAGCAAAGCGAGCGATGCTCGAGTGGTGGGGACCAGTGATCTGGGAGTACTACGCCGGTAGTGAGGGCAACGGGTACTGCTCGGCGTCGCCAGAGGAGTGGCTCGCGCATCCTGGGACCGTCGGCAAGATGATCACCGGCAAGGTCCACATCATGGGTGAGGACGGCGAGGAGTTGCCGGTCGGCGAACCGGGTCTCGTGTATTTCGAATCCGGCGCGCAGTTCAAGTACCACAACGACGAAGAAAAGACCGCGTCGGCGTACAACGCCCACGGTTGGAGCACGCTCAACGACATCGGCTACCTCGATGCCGACGACTTTCTCTATCTCACTGACCGCGCGTCGCACATGATCATCTCGGGAGGCGTCAATATCTACCCGCAGGAGGTCGAGAGCCTGTTGGCCCTTCACCCGGCCGTTCTCGACGTGGCGGTCATTGGTGTGCCCGACCCGGACCTAGGTGAAACCGTGCTCGCCGTCATTCACGCCGCGCCCGACGCCAAACCGTCAGAGGCACTCGGTGCCGAACTGATCGCGTACTGCCAGGCCCATCTCGCCAAGTTCAAGTGCCCTCGTCGTGTGGATTTTGTCGACGATCTACCTCGCCTGCCTAACGGCAAGTTGCTCAAGCGCCAACTACGCGATCGTTACCAGTAGCGCGCGATGAGGACCTACGTCGTTCTCCTACGCGGGATCAACGTCGGAAAGTCGGTCCGAGTCTCGATGGGTGACCTGCGTTCGATGTTGGGCGACGCGGGATTCGATGTGCGCGGCACGGTCGTTCAGTCCGGCAACGTCGTTCTGCGCAGCGAGCTGGCGAGTGCATCGGCAGTTCGTGACGCCGTGGCGTCACCGCTCGAGCGTCGCTATCACCACCGCATTGGTGTCGTGGTTCGAACCGACGCGCAGTGGCGAAAGCTCATGCAGCAGCGTCCCTTTCCTGAGTCCGACGACGACGCTCGGCTCGTCGTGCACTTCTCGGATCCGGCAATCTCCAAATCTCGCCTGACGTCAGTGGACCTCGCCAAGCACGGTCCCGACCGCGTGGCGTGGGCGGGCGAGGTGTTTCAGTGGTGCCCGGACGGAATCTCGAACTCCCCGTCGCTCTCGCCGCACCTCGAGCGAGCCCTCGACTGCGTGGTCACGGCCCGCAACTGGCGCACCGTGACCAAGTTGGCGGAGTTGGCTGAGTCTTAGTGGCGAATCTCGACCGGGGCGCGAGTCGTGCCGGCGTACGACTTGAGGTGCTCTTCGTAGTCAATGAACATCGGCCCGGCGGTATCAAAGTCGCGCTCGAGCGACTCAAAGGCGATCCGCTTGTCGAGTTGGTCGAGCCGCACGAGCGCACCGGGGTCATCGAGCGCTCGTAAATCGAACTGTCCACGAACGCGCTCAAGCGCCTCGCGACCGCGTTCGGTACGAACCAGCACGGAGGTCCAACCATCCATCGATCCCACCGAGCCAACGGAGATGTCTGCGGCGCGGCCGAGGAAATCGGAGCACTCGTCGCAACCCTTTAACGCCGCCCCATGAAAGGACTTCACCGGCTCATCGAGTGCAATCGCTCCGTCCTTGTACTCAACAATCAGCCGTCCGCGCGTCACGTCGACTTTGGAGACCCGTGAGAGATCGATCTGACGACGTCGCTGGAGTTCTTCAACAATCAGTCGGTCGTAGTCGAAACTCTTGGTGCACATCAGCGCAATCGTGAGGACCACTGCGTCAACGCGGTGCGCGCCGGTCGACCACTTGCGCAGTTGCATCGCGCGCAGTCCCTCGATCTCGCATGGAGTGCCGACGACGGCGAGTCGCGGCTTGGCGGGCAGCGAGTAACGCGACAGATCGAGCGCACTGAGCGCCATGGTCTGGTTGTAAAACGAACCGGCGGCCGCACGTACTTCCTCCGGCGACGTGGCGATCGTGGCGACGCCCTTCCAAGGCTCGTCAGGATCAGATGAGGGCTTCGACACGAGGGCACCATCGATAGCGCCGGCGCGCAGCAGGCCCTCGAGCAGGGCGGTGACCGCACCTCCGTCCTGGGCGGTGCTCACGGGCTTGCTCGAGCGCACCGCGTACGCGTCAAGCACCCGACCTAGTCCGGCCGCGGGTTCGACGCCGGTCAACTTCCAGTACGTGTCATTGGGATCGGTGCGCGACACAATTTCGTCCGCGGCGGGCTCGATACCGAGCTCCGGTGTCGCCGGCGGCCACGTCGCCTCATAGCGCAGTCCGCCGCGCGGACAGAAGTCCCAACAGAGCGAACAGCCGGTGCACATCTTGATGAGCTCGGGCAGATTCGTCAGCTCAGAGACGCCGATGGAGTTGGACGGACAGACCGCGACGCACACGCCGCACTGCACACAGCGCTCCGCCTCGATGACGGCGGCTTCTAGTTCCCAGAACCAGGTCTTGCGCGGCGGCTCGGCGATGTCGTTCATCGCTTCGCGCAGGGCGTAGCGCTTCAAGATCCTCTCCCGTTCACGATGGTGCGTAATTCCACGAGCGGCAATCGACGAACCCACGTGGTGAATCCCTCGCTCCGTTCGCGCTGTGAGATGTAGGCCTGAGCCACTCGTGAGATCGCCGCCTCGAGTTGGCGTTCGGGCACTGCACCCTCGATCCAGTTGATGAATCCCGCATTCGGGCCGAGCGAACCACCGAGTCCCACGTCGTAGGCCTCATCTAGTGCGCTCTCGCCCTTATGCACGGCGCCGCGAAGTCCAATGTCGGCGATCTGGGGCTGCGCGCAGCTTGCGGAGCATCCCGAAAGGTGAATGCGAAACGGTTCATCGGTGCGTGACAGTCCGAGCTCGTCGAGTCGTGCGTCGAGACGTCGGGCGAGCTTTACGGCCCGCTCCTTGGTCTCGGTGATCGCGTACCTACAGAACTCGTTACCGGTGCAGGCAACGACGCCGCGGGTAAATGGCCCTGCAGCGGGGGAGTACCGCTGCAGCAACTCTTCATCGAGCAGCGCGTCAACGCGGTCTTCGAGTACTCCGGCGAGTACGAAGTTCTGGTCGACGCCGATGCGCACCGTCCCGTCGCCATAGGTGTCAGCCAACCGCGCGGCCTCAACGAAGTCCCGTCCGGCGAGACGACCAACGGGCACTACCGCGCCGACGTACCTGAGCCCTTCTTGACGTTGGGGGTGCACACCCACGTGATCGCGACGATCACCGAAGGGAACAACCGTCGCCCCGCCACGCGGCTCGAACTGCAGGCGCTCGACGAGTTCGCGGCGGAACTCCTCGGGACCGAGCTCTTGAACGAGGTAGCGCATCCGGGCGAGTCCGCGGTTCTCGCGATTGCCGAGTTGCGCGTACAGGTGGGCAATGGCCCGAGTGAGTTCGACGACCTCCGACGGTCGAACGAAGAGATCAATGTCACTCGCGAGGCGCTCACCGTCGCTCAGACCTCCGCCGACGAGCACCGCGAAGCCCGGTTCGTCACTGAGCGTCGCCGCCCGCAGCGCGATGTCATTGATCTCGACGCGCGCGCAGTTGTCACTGCATCCGCTGACGGCGATCTTGAACTTGCGCGGAAGGTTGGAGTAGGCACGATTGCCCGTGAAGAATGCCGAGATCGCCCGGGCCGCCGCAAGTCCGTCGACGTGCTCGTGCGGATCAATCCCGCTGACGGGGCAACTCGTGACGTTGCGCGCGCAGTCGCCGCACGCCTGCACCGTGGTCAGTCCCACGCGAGCGAACCGTTCCCACATCGTGGGAACATCGCGCATGGAGATCCAGTGCAACTGAATCGCTTGGCGGGTCGTGAGATCGAGCACACGATTCCCAAAGAGCGGATGATCGGTTGGTCCTTCAGCGAATGCTTCGGCGGCGAGACCGATCTCGCGAGCTTGGGCCGAGCTCAGAACGCCGCCGGGCACCTTGATGCGCATCATGAAGTTGTCGCCACCCTGGCGCTGGGGATACAGACCCACCCACTTCAATCGCTCCACTTCGCCGGGCTCTTTCGCCAGGGCGTCGAGTCCACCGACGGAGTAGGTGCGCAGTACCGATTCGGCGACGTCAAAGGGGTGGCGTCGGAGCTTTTCTAACTCCGTGTCATTCAGTTCATTGACCCACCGGTAGGGGCGAAGAAACGGAATCGGAGGCGCGTCAGCGGGCCCGAGGCCGAGCAGCTCGGAGCTGTCGGTTCCTCCGCTCCTGGCGACCATCGCGCCTCCTCAGACCCGGTAACCCTTGTGGCACAAGGGGTTTGGGAATTCGACTATACCTGACTAAATTAGTCGGGATTAGAGAAACTTCGTCCACCACCCGTCTGCGGGCTCCGGGAATCCTGCCGGTGGCCCTCGTGGTGCAAGACGTGCCGTGTCTCGTCGTTGGGGCCGGCCGTGTCGGTTCCCGAAAGGCATTTTCTCTCCTCGATGCTGGCGCCGATGTCATCGTGGTGGCACCTGACGCGACCCTCGAAGTACGAGATGCCGCAGAGCGTGCGCAACTGTCGTGGATCGCGCGCGAGGTGCGCGCCAGCGATGTGATGGATGCGAACTTCGTGTTCACCGCGACCGGTGATCCCGTCGTCGATGGTGAGGTCGCAGTGTGGGCTCGTGAACAGCGACGGCCCGTCAACAGCGCCGATGATCCTGAGAACTGCGACTTCTATCTCGCCGCGCTCGTGCGACGCGGTCCGATCGTTGGGGCAATCTCGTCGTCGGGAGTGAGTCCCGCATTGGCGAGCTATCTCGCTCGTCGGACCGAGCAGTTATGGCCCGAAGGACTTGGTGAACTGGCCGAGCGCCTCGGCGAGCTGCGCCGACGACTTCAGTCACGTGACGTGGGTACCGAGTCACTGGATTGGACGGAGCTCATCGACGATGACCTGGTCGCGTCGGTGGGCCGGGGGGAGTGGAGCGAGGTCGAGAACCGCATCGCACGTTTCGAGGAGCGCGCGCCGTGACCGTGTACTTGGTGGGCGCCGGTCCGGGCGATCCCGACCTGTTGACTCGACGAGGCGCTCACCTCTTGGCGCGCGCCGACGCAGTCGTGGTCGACCGTCTCGTTGATCCTCGAGTGCTCGATGAGGTCCCCGAGAGCGCAGTTGTTCACTACGTCGGCAAAGTTCCGTTTGACGCCACGGCAACAACTTCACAATCAAAGATCAACGATCTCCTTGTCGAGCTCGGTCGTCGATTCGCCTGTGTCGTGCGTCTCAAGGGTGGTGACCCGTTTCTCTTCGGCCGCGGCGGCGAGGAGATCGCCGCGCTGGAGTCGGCGGGCGTCACTGTCGAGATTGTGCCGGGCGTTACCTCAGCCTTGGGAGTACCCGCTCTGGCCGGCATCCCTGTGACTCATCGAGGTCTCTCGCGTTCGGTCGCCGTGGTCACCGGCCACGATCCTGCCGAGGTCGACACAGTGACGGCGGACACGATTGTGCTGTTGATGGCCGTCGCCACTCGGAAAGAGATCGCCGCCCGCCTAATGGCGAATGGTCGCGATCCGCTCACGCCCGTTGCCGTGCTCGAGCGTGTCTCGGGTGCAGACGAACGTCGCCAGGTGGTGACACTGGGCAATCTCGGAGCGACCGAGGTGGCGTCGCCCGCCGTGATCGTGGTGGGTTCAGTGGCCTTGCTTATGCGTGAGTTGGCGTCGGATCCAGCGACACGGACCGGCCATCCTGTTGAGGCGTAATCAATCGGCGTAGCGAGAGCGCCGCGACGCCGCCCACCATTGCGCCGATTCCCACGACGTACGGCCACTCGTGGGCGAGCGACGCGCTGAACATTCCGCCGAGCAGCTGGGGAGCGATCGTGGCGGACAGTCCCCACGTGGCTCCGGCAGCAGCGTTGTAGCGCCCGCGCAGCCTCTCGGGCGCGAACTCGTTGACGAGCGCTGGCGACGTTGGGGCCCAGATTGTCTCGCCAACCGCGAAGACGCACGAAGCGACGCACGCGAGCAGCAGTGTCACGGCCATTGGTGTTGCGGTCGTGACTCCAACGATCATCCACGAGCCGCCCCACAGCAAGCCCACGAGACACATCATTCGCGTTCGGCTATGTCCCTCCATCCGTCGAAGGACGTAGATCTGTCCGAAGACGATGGTCAATGTGTTGAAGAAAAAGATGACACCGATCCAGTGAACCGACAGATGTGCCTGATCGGCAAAGAACTTGGAGTAGCCCACGTCCATGGAGGCGTAGCCGCAGATCAATAGGACGATTGACGACAAGATGAAACGACGGAGTCGCTTGTCCGCCAACACCTCGCGCCACCCTCCCTCGTCGTGCGTCGCGTCCTCGTGAGCTTCAGCCTTCACTGCCCGGCCGTGCGGCAGTAGCGACACCTGGATGGCTCCGGCCATCAGGGCGAAGAGCGCGGTGCCCTCATAGAGGTGTGAAAAGGAGGCGGGGTGCGCCTTGTCCACAATCAGCGCGGAGATGAGGCCGCCGAGACCGATGCCCACATTGAGCAGCATGAAATTGAATCCGTATGCCCGGGTTCGGTGTTCGTACTTCACGAGTCGCGTCAGTAGGACGTTGCCCGGTCCCCACGTGCCCGAATTGCCGATCACCATGATGACGGACGCAATCACGACCGTCGTCTTGGAGTTGGCGTGAGCCCACTGCCACAGTCCCGCGCTCTGGATCACCACGCACGTAATCAAGAGGTACGAAGGTCCAATGCGGTCAGTCAACGTGCCGACAAATGGAGCGATGAAGAGGCCAAGCACGGCGTTCATTGTGAAGATGGTGGTCGCGAATTCGGTGCTGAGATGGCGCACGTCGGTCATGTAGATGAGGCTGAGTGCGAGCGTTAGTCCCATGCCGACGGCATTCAGCGTGGTCGCCACGAAATACCGCCGGGCCGGGCCGTGCAGGACGTCCTGGATCTCTTGGGGTAGCAGCGACATAGCGAATCAGGCTATCGACGAGGTGTGACCTCTCTACAGGTTGCGGCGGTATCGACCACCTACGTCAAAGAGCGTGTCGGTGATCTGACCGAGCGAACAGCACCGCACCGCGTCCATCAAAACGGCGAAGGTGTTCTCGCCCGCGAGCGCTGCATCGCGCAACCGGCGCAGCGCCTGCGGCGCGTCATTGGCGTGTCGCTGCTGAAAGCTCTCGAGTCGCGCGAGACAGCCCTCTTTTTCCTCAGTCGTCGAGCGCGCCAGTTCCTTCGGTGCGAGCGGAGGAGCCGGCGCGCCAAGGAACGTGTTGACGCCGATGATGGGCAGTGAGCCGTCGTGCTTGCGCTGCTCGTACAGGAGGCTCTCGTCTTGGATCCGCCCGCGCTGGTATCCGAGTTCCATCGCCCCGAGAACGCCACCGCGGTCACTTAAGGCATCAAGTTCTTTGAGCACGGCCTCTTCGACGAGATCGGTCAACTCTTCAACGATGTAGCTGCCCTGCAGCGAGTTGGCGACCTGGGCCAGTCCCCACTCGCGATTGATGATCAACTGGATCGCCATCGCGCGTCGCACTGATTCGCCGGTCGGGGTCGTGACCGCTTCGTCGTACGCGTTGGTGTGCAGCGAATTAGTTCGGTCATAGATCGCACAGAGCGCCTGCAGTGTGGTGCGGATGTCGTTGAACGACATCTCCTGAGCGTGAAGGCTGCGGCCCGAGGTTTGGATGTGGTACTTCAGCTTCTGGCTGCGTTCGCTGGCACCGTAGCGATCTCGCATGGCAATGGACCAGATCCGCCGCGCTACTCGGCCGAGCACGGTGTACTCGATGTCCATACCGTTGGAGAAGAAGAAGGAGAGACTCGGCGCGATTTCATCGACGCTCAGGCCGCGAGCTCGCCAGGCCTCAACGTAGGTGAAGCCGTTTGCGAGGGTGAGAGCTAATTGCGTGATGGGGTTCGCACCGGCTTCGGCGATGTGATAGCCGGACACCGACACGGAGTAAAAGCGCCGCACGTTGTTGGCAACGAACCACTCTTGAACGTCACTCATCATGCGCAGTGCGAACTCGGTCGAAAGGATGCACGTGTTCTGGCCCTGGTCCTCCTTCAAGATGTCGGCCTGCACCGTGCCGCGCACCGAGGCCAAAGCGGTTGCGGTTACCGCCGCGCGTTCGTCGTCACGCAACGCCCGACCGGCGGCTTCTTCTGCACGCGTGATCTGCTGATCGATGGCCACGTTGAGGAACATGGCGAGGATCGTGGGGGCCGGGCCGTTGATGGTCATCGACACCGAGGTCGTCGGGTCGCACAGATCAAATCCCGAATAAAGCGTCGCCATATCCTCGACGGTCGACACCGACACACCGGCGTTGCCGACCTTGCCGTAGATATCCGGTCGCCGCGCAGGATCAAAGCCGTAGAGAGTGACCGAATCAAAGGCGGTCGAGAGTCGAGTCGAAGGCTGCCCGTCGGCGAGCAAGTGAAATCGTCGGTTGGTTCGAGCGGCATCGCCCTCGCCCGCGAACATTCGCGTCGGCTCCTCGTCGTCGCGAGTTAGCGCGAAGACACCTCCGGTGAACGGAAACGTTCCGGGCAGATTCTCGCGGCGCAGAAAACGCAGCAGCGTCGTCGGTTCGTCGTCATCAGGTAGAGCGACGCGCGGAAAAGTCGTTCCCGACAGCGAAGTTCGTGTCGTGGGTTGAGGACCGCCGTCGCCACCTAACTCACCAGAACGCCACTGCGCACGGCGTGAGGGCCACTGGTCCAATTGCGCTCGCGTCGAGCCGTCCAACTCATTCCACGCGCGCTCCGCTCGCTCCGCGATGGCACTGCCGTCGGCACCGAGGTGATCGGCCGTTCGCCGTAACGCCGTCGCCAGTCGCACCTCGTCGATCAGGGTGTTGGTACTGGCGTGATATCCGCGCACCGTCGCGGCGATTTCGCTCAAGTACCGCACGCGGTCACCGGGCACGATGACGTCAATTTGAGAACTCGTGTGCACGCCGGGATCACGTAGCTGGCCGTCGCGAGTGGCGAATCCTCGTTCAGCGAGTGCTCGCTTGACTTCGAAGTAGAGCGAGGTCACTCCGTCGTCGTTGAAGCGCGACGCGATCGTGCCGAAGACCGGCAGTGACGCCTCTGGCGTCGGGGCTACCTTGAAGCGTCGAGCCAGCTGTCGTCGCACGTCGCGGTACGCCTCGGTGGCTCCGCGTCGCTCGAACTTGTTAATGGCCACGATGTCGGCGACGTCGAGCATCTCGATCTTTTCAAGCTGACTCGCCGCTCCGTATTCCGGCGTCATGACGTACAGCGAGAGGTCGGCGAGTTCTTCGATTCCGGCGTCACCTTGGCCGATGCCGGGAGTTTCGACGACCACCAGATCGGCGCCGTAGGTCATGGCGGCGTGGATGACAGCGTGAAGTTCACGAGGCAGCCCGCCACTGGCGCCGCGGGCTGCCAGTGATCGAAAGACGATCGAGTCGGTATCAATCGCGTTCATGCGAATGCGGTCTCCGAGCAGCGCACCCCCGCTGCGCCGCCGCGAAGGGTCGACCGCGATGACAACGATGCGCACCGACTCCTCGAGATCGAGCCGGAACCGCCGCAGCAACTCATCAGTCAGCGACGACTTGCCCGATCCACCCGTTCCGGTGACCCCGAGGATCGGCGCTCGATGAGTGCCGGCTCGGTTCGAGAGGTCGGCCAGCTGGGCGTCGCTCAGGCGACCGTCTTGGATGGCGGTAATCGTGTGCGCGAGTGCCGTTCGATCACCAGCGGCGAGCGCATCGAGATCCGCGTCGACGCGCCGGCGTCGCTGCGCGATTTCTACGAGCAGCTCGCTCATCCCGTCCAGACCCATGCGAGCGCCATCGGCGGGCGACACGATCTTGGCCACCCCGTACGCCTCGAGTTCGGCGATCTCGGAGTCAATAATCACGCCGCCGCCCCCGCCGACCACCTGCACGTCGCCGTGTCCGCGGGCCCGCAGTTCGTCGAGGAGGTACTTGAAAAACTCGATGTGGCCGCCCTGGTAACTCGACACCGCCACCGCGTCGGCGTCTTCATCGATGACCGCGGTCACGATCTCGGCGACTGAGCGGTTGTGACCGAGGTGAACCACTTCGCAACCGGCGGCGTGCAGCAACCGTCGAATCATGTTGATCGAGGCGTCGTGGCCGTCAAAGAGCGCCGTGGCGGTCACGAACCGACGCGGCACCGCGAGCTCAGTGCGACTCTGCACGTTCACAGGGTACGTCGCGAATCAGATTTGTACGCTGGTGAGATGCGTTGGAGCCGCGTCAACGCGAGTGATCCGTCGCAGTTTGACCCCTGGTTCGACGTTTTGCGTCGTTCTGAAGAGGCTCGGCACGGGCGTCCGGGCCAAGGCTGGCACCCCGATGAGTGGCGAGTGCGCGCGATCGACGTGGACGCGCCGAAGGTATGGCATCTCTTTAGTTACGGCGACGACGTTGCTCACCCGGTGGCCATGGGAGCGCTCGAGTACACGAGGGACGACAACCAGCACTGGGTGCGCGGTGAGCTGCACGTTCTGCCCGAGCACCGCCGCCGCGGCATTGGCTCGGCCGCGCTTCATCAACTTGAACGCTCGGCGTTGGAACTCGATCGACCGACTCTGGTCGTTTCGGTGACCGAGGGCAGCGACGAAGTGGGTACCGCGCCGAATCGAGAGTTCGCACCTCGAATGGGCTACAGCGTGGCTGACGAGGGGGTGCGTCGCGATCTCGACTGGCCTCGACCACCCGGAGAACTTGATCGGCTGGAGTCCGAGTGGCGTCCATTCGCCGAGGGCTACGAGATTGTGACGTGGCTGAAAGAGACGCCCGAGCAGTTCGTCGATGATCGGGTCCACCTCTCGGCCGTGATGCCCGCCGAGGCGCCGTATGCGGACCTGGACGTTGAGGCTGAGTCATGGAGCGAGTCGCGACTGCGCGAGCACGAACGTACGTGCGACGCGATGGGCCGCGACCTATTCGTCTCAGCAGCGCTTCATCGAGAGAGCGGCCACCTGGTCGGCTACAGCGAACTGACGTGTTCGCGCGAATACACCGACAACGCGTACCAGTGGGACACGCTGGTTCTCAGTGCGCACCGAGGTCACCGTCTCGGGGGACTTCTCAAGATCGCGACAATGCGACTGTTGGAAAGATCGCAACTGCCGGTAAAGCGCATCTCCACGTTTAACTCGGCGCTCAATACCCCGATGATCGCGGTCAATGAGGCGATCGGTGCGCGAGTCGCCGGCGCCAACGTGATGTGGCGCAAGGACCTGACTAACTGAGCAGCTCGGCCAGTCTCGCGTCGTGGCGAGGATCGTCGCCACCGACTTCAACGAACTTGCGAGGCGAACGGCGTCCGCGCAGGATCTGCACCTCGCGCGGCGCGACGCCAAATGCGTGAGCCAGTGCCCGGATCACCGCGTCGTTCGCCGCGCCGTCAATCGCGCGTTCTCTCACTTTGACGAGCAGGGCGCCGGCGTAGTTGCCGCCGACTCGTTCCGAGCGCGCGCCCGCCTGGACGTGCAGCTCGAAGCGGCTCACCGCGCGAAGTCCCAGCTCTTTCCTTTTTCGTACTCGTGGATGACGTTCTTCGCGATGAGGATCTTGTGCACCTCATCGGGTCCGTCCGCCAGTCGCAGCGTGCGCGCCCCGAGGTACATGGTCGAGAGCGGCAGGTCGTTGCTCACTCCCGCGGCTCCCCAGATCTGAATCGCGCGGTCGACCACGCGGTGAAACGCCGCGGGCACGTAGATCTTGAGCGCGCTGATCTCGGTGCGGGCGGCGGGGTCGCCGCGGTCGATCAACTCGGCGGCGCGGATGGTCAACAGACGACTGGTCTGCAGATCGATGTAGCTCTCGGCGATAAAGCCCTGAATGAACTGCTTGTCCTTTAACAGTCCTTCGTGGACTTGGCGGGTGAGGCTGCGCTCGACCATGAGGTCAAAGGCGCGCCACATCTGTCCGACCGAGTTCATGCAGTGAAAGACCCGCCCCGCGCCGAGACGGTCCTGGGCGGCGTCATAGCCCTGGCCGACGCGGCCGAGCACGTTGTCGGCCGGCACGCGGACGTTGTCATAGACGACTTCGCAGTGATCCGACGTGGCGTGGCCCCAAATGCCGATCCCGCGCACGATGTTGACACCCGGGGTGTCGGTCGGCACGATGATCTGGCTCATCGAGCCCGGACGACTGGTGTCGTCGCCGTCTTCTTGCACCCGGCACATCACGATGAAGAAGTCCGCGGCGATGCCGTTGCTGGTGAACCACTTGTGGCCGTTGATGACGTAGTCGTCGCCGTCGCGCACCGCGGTGGTGGTGATGGACCGGGGATCGCTGCCCGCGTTTTCGGGTTCGGTCATGGAGTACCCGGACTCCATCGTCCCCTCGATGAGCGGCAGCAACCACTTGCGCTTTTGCTCCTCAGTGCCGTACTTCACGAGGATCTTCTGGTTGCCCGAGTTCGGCGCGACGACGCCGAAGAGCGACGCGGCGCCCACGGCGTACGCGAGGATCTCGTTCATGTAGGCGTGGGGGAGAAAGTCAAGGCCCATCCCGCCGTACTCCTTGGGCAGGTGCGGCGCCCACAGTCCGGCGTTCTTCACTTTCTGCTTCACCTCGTTGCGTAGCGCCTTGGCGTTTTCGCGCGTGGCTTTGTCCATCGAGCGACGGGCGGCGAACAGATCGCCCTCGCGCGGAAGGATCTCCTCATTAATGAGCTCCGCGGTGCGCAGGCGCACGTCGTTGACAAGCGGAGAGAGGTTGGGAATGGCGCTCACGTTGATCGGCATGGGCAGTTTCTACTCGCTAGAGATCGATGTGGGCCATTTGGCCATCGTTAGGATCGGCCGGTTCGCAAGGAGGTCTCGTGCCGGTCAGTTTCGAAGACGCCATTGCTCAAGTGAGCGGTCCGGGCTCGCCCTTTGAGATTGAGGAGGTTCCGTCCGGTACGGGAACTGTGCGGCGGTTTAAGAACGCGCCCGCCACGATCAAGGACATGCTCGACAGCGCTCGGGGCCTTGAGCAGACCTTCCTCGTCTACGAGGACGAGGAGTGGAGTTTCGCCAAGGTCATGGAAGAGGCCGACGCTCTCGGCTACGCGCTTGTTCACACCTACGGCGTCAAGCGCGGGGACCGCGTCGGCGTCGCCATGCGCAACCTTCCCGAGTGGATTGTCAGCTTCGCCGCGATTCTCTCGATCGGCGCAGTCAATGTGTCGCTGAATGCCTGGTGGACCGAAGACGAGCTCGACTACGCGATTAACGACTCGGGCCTCTCCGTGCTGATCGCTGACGCCGAACGGGTCGCCAAAGCCCACGGCCCGTGCGACAAGGCTGGCGTGCCGATCATCGGCGTGCGCCTCGATGAGATTCAGCCCCTGGCTCCGCACGTCGAGCACTGGAACAACGCCGTGGTGCGCGGAGTGCCGATGCCGACGGTGGAGTTCGGGCCCGATGACGACGCGACGATTCTTTACACCTCGGGCACGACCGGATTTCCAAAGGGTGCCGTGTCCACGCACCGCGCGATCAGCAACGCGATCATGGCGTTCGCCAGTGCCGGTGCGATTCAGGTGCTGCGGCGCGCCCCGATCGCCGAGGGCGCGGCACCGGCGACGCCGAGCAACCCGCCGTGCTTCATTCTCATCGTCCCGCTCTTTCACGTGACGGGGTGCATTCCCGTGATGCTCTCGTGCTTCACCTGGCACTTCAAGCTCGTGATGATGTATCGCTGGGACCCCGAGCGCGCGCTGCAGCTGATCGAGCGCCACAAGGTCACCAACTTCGTTGGCGTGCCGACGCAGTCCTGGGACATGCTCGAGAACCCGAACTTCTCGAAGTACGACACGAGTTCGCTGGCCGCCGTCGGCGGCGGCGGGGCGCCCGCGCCACCGAAGCTCGTCGCGCGCGTCGAAAGTTCGTTTCGCTCCGGTCGACCGAGCATTGGCTACGGCATGACCGAGACCAACGCGTACGGACCGGGCAACTTCGGCGACGACTACGTGAGCCATCCGACGTCGACGGGACGCACGCCGACGATCATCATGGACTTCTCGATCCGCGATGAGGACAACCACGAACTGGACACCAATCATCGCGGCGAGATCTGGATGCGTTCACCCACGCTGATCCGCGGCTACTGGAACAAGGCTGAGGCGACGGCCGAAACCATCCAGGACGGCTGGCTGCGCAGTGGAGACGTCGGGCGCATCGATGAGGAGGGATTCCTTTACATCGAAGACCGCGCGAAGGACATGGTGCTGCGCGCGGGCGAGAACGTCTACTCCGCCGAAGTCGAGGCCGCGATCTACGACCACCCGGCGGTCTTTGAGGCCGCCGTCTTCGGCGTGCCCCACGAGCGATTGGGCGAAGAGGTGGCCTGCGTTGTGGTGCTGCGCGAGGGGGCGAGCTTGAGCGAAGACGAGCTGCGAAATCACGTGGCCCAGCACCTCGCGGGATTTAAAGTTCCGACCCGCGTGGCGTTCACCCACGAACCACTGCCGCGCAATCCGGCGGGCAAGTTCCTCAAGCGCGAACTGCGCCAGCGCTACTTCGTGTGACGCACGCGCGCGATGGCGTCGCGCGCGTACTGCGCGAGATTGAGCGAGTCGAGTTCCGCGAGGGGCCACCACTGGGCGAGGTCGCTCGAGCCCTCGGTTTCGTGGCGTAACTCACCTTCAACGCGGACCTTGTAGATGATGCGCAAGAAGTGACCGACCAGGCGGTCGGGAAACGGGTACGTGTCGCTCATCACGTCGACGAGTTCGCGCTCGACCACCGTCATGCCGGTCTCTTCGAACACCTCGCGGTGAAGCGCGTCTAGTGGCGCTTCGAGGTACTCAATCCCACCACCGGGTAACCACCACGCACCCGGTGACCGAGTCGTGGACGCGGCGCGCACCAACAGCACCTGGTCGGCGTCGATTGCGACGCCGTACACCCGCGCGACGGGGTAGCGCCGCTCGGGGTAGCGCTCAGCCATGGCCGTCACTGGAGTTTGGCTCGGCCCGAGCACTCTGCGCGGCGAAGCGATCTCGACATCCCGGCGAACAGAAGTAGTACGTGTCGCCCGCTGAGCTGATCGTGGCTGCGGCACTCGCGATCTCGACCTGCATGCCGCAGATTGGATCAATCGCCGTCGTCGCGTCGAGGTGTCGGCGCGAGAGCACGAACGCCACGAGTAGCGCCACGGCGGCCACCACATTAAGAATCAACGTGGAGCCCAGATCAAATGTGCCCGCGATGTAGGGCAACGAGATGGCCGGTGCGGGGTGCGGCGACGAAAAGAGTGCCTGGACCACGACGCCCGTAACGCTCATCGTGGCCCAGAACACCAACAGGATCTTCACGGCCGCGCGTGTGCCGTAAAACCGTCGGTAGATCAACACGAGCGGCAACGTGATGAGGTCAGCGAAAATGAAAGCGACGACTCCACCGAAGCTGACGCCGCGAGCCCAGAGCGCAGCCGCCAGGGGGATATTTCCGACCGAACAGACGAAACTCACGACCGCAATCGCGGGCGCAATGAGCACGTTTTCGAGCACAGTCCACGCGCCGTGATGCGGAATAAAGATCGTGCGACCCCAAGACGTCGGCACGTCAGCCGCGATGAATCCCGCGACGATGAACCCGAAGGCCAGCTCTTTCCGCAGCATTCGCAAGTCACCCATGCAGTACCGCGCCGCTCGTGACCACCCAACGGCGCTCTTCCATCCACTACCCGCCGGAACGGCGCTGGCGGGAGAGGAGTCCTCCGCACGGAGACGATCTTCGAGTTCGCGGGGAAACATGCGAGGCAGGACTACCGCGAGGATCGCGACCATCACAATTCCGCCAATTATTTGAGCCGCGAGGAACTGTCCGCCGAGCATGACGTACAGCACCACTCCGAGCTCGATGACGAGATTGGTCGACGCGACCATGAAGACCATTGCGTTAGAGAAGGTGGCGCCGCGCAACACGAGCGCCCGGGCCATGGCGCTGGCCGCGTAACTGCACGACGACGAGATGACACCTAAGAGGGTGGCGGTGGCCGTCGGGCGAATTCCGTGTCGCCCGAGAGAGCGCCGCAGCGCGTCGCGCCGCAAGAAGGACTGGGTGACTCCCGAAAGGAGAAAGCCGAGCACGAGGGGCCAGAACGTCATCCACACCATCGCGGCCGCGCTGCGAAACCCCGCCACGAACCAATTGGTGTTGGTGAACACCGCCGACGACATCACGCCTCCCGCGTCGACGGACCGAAGCCGACGGGCGAGACAACCCTAATGATCGATGAACTCGCTATTACCGTGACGGGGTGTCTGACCCATCAATGGAACGAGTGCTCGCCACGGCCGCGGCGGTCGAGCGCACCAGTGAAGATCGATACGCGATCTCGCTTTCGAAGTACTACTCAGTAGTGGGGCGTCCCAATGGGGGATACCTGCAGTGCGTCATGGCCAACGCCGCATTAGACGCCGCCCAGCATCACGGAGCGCCGCATCGTCACGCGACGGCGATCACAACGAACTACATCGGCGCACCGCACACCGACGCTCCAGACATCGAGATTCGCACGGACGTGCGCCGAGTTGGCAAAGGAGCGTCGTTCGTTCACGCCACTTTGTACGAGCACGGCGATCTGCGTACTGAGAGCGTGGTCGTACTCGGCACCCTGCACGCTGAGTCGCCGGTTCGCTACACCGAGGGCACACAATTTGACGTGGCGCCGCGAGAGCAGTGCCTGCGCCGCCAGATGACTGAAGACATCAATATGACTTACAGCGCCGAACTGCTGCTCGACCCCAGCTGCGCTCAGTGGTACGACGGAACGACGTCTGATCGCGGCGAAATCAAGGGCTGGATTCGACTCGACAACCCCGGGGTGAGTTGGGATCCCTGGAGCGTGCTGTTCGCAACCGACGCGTTGCCGCCGGCGACCTTCCCGTTGGGATCCACGGGGTGGGTGCCGACGTTGCAACTTACGAGCTACGTGCGGTCAGTGCCACTGAGCGAGTGGTTGCGGGTGCGCCAGTGGTGCGTCGTCGTCGACGGTGATCTGGTCGATGAGCGCTGCGAGTTGTACGACGAGCGTGGTCGATTGGTGGCGTTGTCGTCTCAGCTGGCGATGGTGCGCTTCCCGCACGCTGCGAGTTAGTCGTGCCGCGGGGCAGCCGCGTGCGCGGCGATGGCTCGCTCGATGTCGGGCGCGGACTGCTGATTGATGGTCGTGACGTGCGCATACGCGTGACGACTCCAGGCGGCCCGGGTGGTCAGCACGCCAATCGGACGCTAAGTCGTGTCGTGGCCTCCCTCGATGTCGCTCACGCGTCATCGATTCCGAGCGAGCTGCGAGCCACGCTGCTCGAACGCGTGGGCGCTCACGTGTCGGCGAGCTCGAGCACGAGTCGGTCGCAATTGGCGAATCGTCACGCCGCGCTCTCGACGTTGGCCGATCGCATCGCCGACGCGCTCGTTGAGCCGACCATTCGTCGCGATACCGCACCAACTCGATCCTCGGTGGCGCGCCGCATCGATTCGAAACGACGACGCTCGGCACTGAAAGAAGGTCGTCGCTGGCGCGACGACGATTGAGTTAGCGGTGACGGTTGAGGTGACTCTCGATCGCGGCGAGATAATCGCGAACGAGATCGTCGGTCCCGGCGTCAGTGTCCTCGTGCACCCCGCGCAACGGAGTGAGTGATGCGTAACCGGCAACCACCAGCGCGCCATCGTCCTCGGGCTCTTCATCGCTGACATCACCGAGCTGCGGGGTTGCGGCACCAAGTCGCAGCGGCAGTTCGCCGCGGTCCTCCAGTGGTGCGCCGCCCGCAGCTGGACCGGCCGCTTTGATGATGCCCGCTGTCGAGATGCGGCCGCGTCGCACACCTCTGAACTCGCTGGCGGGCAAATTCGGAACGTTGAGGTTGAGCAACGTCCTCGCCGGCGCGTGCTCAAGCCCGTTTAGTACTTCAACGGCGACAGCGGCGGCGGTGTCGAAATGGACGTCATCGCCCCACTGGATTGAGACCGCCAGACCCGAGAGCCCGAGTTGCGCGCCGGTCAAGATGGCACCGATCGTCCCGCTGTGCAGCACGGACCGACCGACATTGGCTCCGGCGTTAATTCCCGAGAGCACCACATCGGGCCGATACCCCAGTGAACCGAGGGCCCCGATGATCGTGCACAGCGCCGGCGTGGCGTCAAGGCCAAAGGCGTCAATGGACTCCGCGCCGTCGATCACGATGCGCTCGTAGGGCACGCCCTGGCGGCCAAAGACGTCGCCCACAGCCGAACTCATGCCGGACTGGTTAGTGAGCGGCGCCACGACCATGGCCTCGCGCACGGTGTCGCCGGGCGACTCTTTCATCCACTGCGCGACGGCGCGAACGAGGGCGTGCAGACCGGGAGCCTGGACACCATCGTCGTTCGTGATGAGAAGACGCATTTCTCGTACGATAACGGCCGTGAGTGACGCACTCGTGAAGTCGAGTCGACACTCGTGACACTGCCAACTGGAGAACAAGTCGCGATTGCGCACGGCGATCAGCGCGCAGTGATCTCCGAAGTCGGCGCGACTCTGCGCACCTTTGTCACCGCCGGAGTGCCGGTCGTTGAAGGGTTCGCCGCCGACGAGCGCTGCACCGGCGGTCGCGGACAGGTGCTCTTTCCGTGGCCCAATCGTCTCGGTGAAGGAACCTGGGAGTTCTCGGGACGGCTCGCGCGTCCTCAGATCGATGACTCCTACGAGCGCACGAGCAATCACGGTCTGGTGCGGTGGCGTCCGTTTCGCGTCGACTCGTTTAATCAGAACCGCTGCGCGCTGTCGATCTACTTGCACCCGAGTCCCGCGTACCCCTTTGCGGCGTCCTTAGAAGTGGCGTACCACTTGGGTGCGCTCGGACTGACAGTCACGAGCACGGTGATCAATCGCGACGACGTGCCGATCCCAATCGGCATCGGATTTCATCCGTATCTGGCGGTTACGACTCCCACAATTGAGGGTGCGGAATTGACCGTGCCGGCCGCGGCCCACGTGGCGGTCAATGACCGTCGACTGCCCACGGGCGAGATCCTCCCCGTCGTCGGCGGCGCACTGGACTTTCGCGTCGCCAAATCGGTCTCGGGCCACGAGCTCGACGTCACGTACACGGAACTCGTGCGCGACGACTCGGGCATGGCGACCTCAATCGTGCGCGACAGCGCGGGCGGACAGGTTGAACTGAGCGTCGATCGCACCTTTCCGTATTTGCAGGTGTATACGGGAGACCGCTTGGAAAAGGGTCGGCGGCGCACAGCGATCGGAGTTGAGCCCATGAGCTGTCCGCCCGAAGCTCTGCGCAGCGGCAAAGACGTGATTGTGCTGGAGCCGGGTCAGCGGTGGGCCGGTTCGTGGCGAGTGAGGAGAACCGCGTGAGCGCGAAGCAGTGGAACGAATCCGTTGTACTGATCACCGGATCATCAAGTGGGATCGGCGAAGAGACCGCACGCGAATTCGCGAGCCGCGGCGCCAAGGTGGTGATCAACTCGGCGCGCAGCGTGGACAGCGGTCGCGCCGTCGCGGCGTCGCTGCCCGACGCGATCTACCTCCAGGGCGATATCAAGGAGAAGGGCGTGCCCGAGGCGCTGGTTGCCTCGACCCTCGAGCGATTCGGCCGTCTCGACGTGCTCGTGAACAACGCCGGAACCACCAAAGTCATTGCGCACCCCGACATTGACGCCGCCACGATCGACGTGTGGCGCGAGATCTTTGAAGTGAACGTCTTTGGCACCTGGGCGCTCAGCGTGGCGGCGATGCCGGCGTTGCGCGAAGCCCGAGGCGCCATTGTGAACATCACCTCGGTCGCGGGTCTGCGTCCGACGGGCTCGTCGATCCCGTACGCCAGCTCCAAGGCCGCGCTCAATCACCAGACGGTGCTCCTCGCGAAGGTTGTTGGGCCATCGGTGCGCGTAAACGCCGTCGCCCCGGGGTTGATTGACACGCCGTGGACGGCGGACTGGGAGATTCAGCGTCAGTTCGTGAGTGGCGTCGCCCCGCTCGGACGCAGCGGCCAGCCGAGTGACATCGCCGACGTGGTCGTCGCGGTCGCCGGTTCGCCGTATCTCACTGGTCAGGTGATTGCAGTCGACGGCGGGCTGACGATCGCGATCTAGCTCACCGACTCGCCGGCACCGCGAGGCGCAACGTGGAACAGAGCGCGAGAGCCGCGGGGCGAACGAGCAGAGCATCAACGCCCGGCACAGTCGGAAACTCGAGCAGATCGCGAGCCCACTGCGGGATCGTGCCGATGGCCGCGGCCGAGATCGTGCGGTAGACCGCCACGTCGCGGGGCCGGCGCGCGATGCCTCGCACAACGAAGTCGCGAGTGACTCGCCCCGCCCTCGTGAGCGCGAGATGCGGCTTTACGTCGTCGATGTCCGCCCACAGTGACGCCACGGTTCGCGGAGGATCGCTGATTCCGAGATCACGAGCGACGCGCGCCATTTCGTCGACGTAGCGGTCGGCATCGTCGTCACTGATATTGCGTGGTCCGAACCGGCGGCTCGCCTCGAGGAACATCGCAATCTCGGTGTCGTGCACCCAGCGCAGCAGGGCTTCGTCGGTCGCCCGGTAGGCAACGCCCTCCTCAGTGATGCCGCGGACTTCGGCGTGTAGGGCCCGCACTCGCGAAATCGCTCGCTTCGCGTCCTCGCGGGAACCGAAGGTCGTGGTGCCAACGAACGCGGCCGTGCGCTGAAGACGCCCAAGCGGGTCCTCTCGGTACCGCGAGTGTTGATCGACTCCGGCCATGACTTCGGGGTGCAGGAGCTGCAGGAGCAGTGACGCGACGCCGCCGATCAGCATCGAGGCGAGGTCGCTGTGCACAGTGCGAGCCATGCCATCTACGGGTTGATACGCCCGCTCGGGGTCGCGCTCCATCGGCGGTGGCGAGCGTCGTGCTCCGATTTGACGCCGAATTCGTTGCTGCACCGGCGCTCGCACTCGTTGCGCCCAGTCGTGCACCGTGGCCTCGCCAACGTCGCGCCAGCTCGCAGGTGCCACGTAGTGAGAGTACGAGTCTGGTTCACGAACCTCGTCTCTGGGAAACTGGTGGCGTGGTGACAGTCATTCGACTCTCTGACGGCAGGACCGAGATCAAAGAGTCCACCGAGGGCTCGGTCGCGACGATGCGACCATGGAACGTGGTGGTCTGGGATGACCCGGTGACGCCGATGTCGGTCGTCGTGGTCATCTTCAAGAAGATCTTCGGGTACCACGACGCAAAGGCGACGCACCTCATGCTCACGGTGCACAATGAGGGTCGAGCCATTGTGTGGTCCGGTGCGCGAGAACGAGCCGAGAGTTACTGCGTGAAATTGCAGTCCCACGGCTTGTTGTCCACCATCGAACAGGACTCCTAAGTGGCCCAGAAACTGTTCGTCCGTCACCGCGACGGCACGATTGATGTGCGACTCAATGAGTACGGGCGCAGCTTCATTCGCGAGCAGCTCACCGCACTCGCCGACGCGACCAGTGACGCCCATCACGCGTGGCGACCGTCGCTGCATCAGGTGATTGATCCCTCCAGCGACGTCGATGACCCGGTCCACGGATTTGAACGCGAAAAGGTCGTGGGCGACAGTGTGCAGTTGGCGCTGCTGACGCTCAATGACACGAAGATTTCCGTAGGCGAAGCGTGGTCGTGGTTGCGGGCACTGCAGACCGCGCTTCGCGCGCACGCCCAGCAGCGAGGTCTGGTGACTTCCGATGATGTTGAAAGCGCGTCGGATGACGATTTAGAGGTCGTGCGCCAAATCCAATCGTTGTTGTTCGAACTGGCCGCAGCACTGGAGTAATCCTCGGTTCCTCGTGGGCCGACCTCGTCGCGCATAAGAGGGTCACGTAACCTTGGGTCCGGGTCGACGTCGGCGTCGTCCCAGGAGGCGCCATGAAGACGGTCAACGCAAGGGCGTGGCGCGTCGTCGCCACGGCTGTCCTCGCGGTGGCCTCCAGTTCGCTGGCTCTCATCGGTGGCGCCGGCGCCACCTCACCTCCGGTCTTTGTCGTTGGTTCTAATCCGGTCGGCGCACCCGGCACGACCTGTTATCACCCCAATTTCTCGACCATCCAGTCCGCCATCAACGCCGCGGAGTCAGTGGGCGGCGGCATCGTGCGGGTCTGTTACGGCATCTACCACGAGCAGATCCAGATCACCGGCAGTCACCGCATCTCCATTAGCGCTGTCAATCCCGGTTCGGGCACCACCATTGCGCTGCCGAGCACACCAGTGAACTCCACAACGCCGTGTGACACCGCCCCGGGTACCGGCAGCTTCACGCCCGATCAAGATCTCATTGCGATCTGTGGCACTTCGCCGGCCACGGTGCTGATGACCTCGATCACCTTGCGCGCGCAGTGGCCGACCGGCACCTGCAGCGACAGCCTCTACGGCGTACTCGTCGGGGGCGGCGACACCTTCATCATGAGTGACGTCAAGATCATTGGGGCGGGTCCAAAGACTCTGAACGGTTGCAGTCACGGCGTGGCGCTCCAAGTCGGCATGGGCTGGACGACGCCCGTTGAGGTCGGTCACGCCATCTTGTTAAGCGACCGATTCGTCAACTACGAGAGCGCTGGCGTCATGGCTGACGGCGCGGGCAGCACCGTGCAGATGCGGACTTCAACGGTGACTGGCGCAGGCGTGACTGCGGCGACGGCCCAAGACGGCGTGGTGATCACCCACGGAGCCCAAGGTTTCATCAAGCAGAACGTTGTGACGCACAATGAGTGCAACGCCACTGGCTGCGGGGCCAACGCGCTCACCCAAACTCAGGCCGCCGGCGTGGACCTCGCGGGCGCGGCCGCGGGCACCAAGGTTCTCCAAAACCGCATTCAGTTCAACGATGTCGGTGTGCGCTACAAGTCCGGCGCGGTGTCGCTACCGACGACATCGGACGTCGTTATATCGCTTAATGGCATCGGGGGCGATCGCTACGAGAACCTGCTGGTTGATCAGGGGCGCGTGACTACGAGTTTTGACCTCATCAGCGGCTCGGCCGTCGGGATCATGGTCATTCAGTACGTGGGTCAAAGTTACGGACCGCACGTAAGCGCGGGTTACGACACAGTGCTCGGGGCGACGAGTCATGCGCTGCAGATCGTCTCGGACCTCGGAGGCGCCGGGGACCACGCAGGCTCGGTCGTTCTGAACAAGTGTCACTTGCACGGCACGACGAGTTCGAACGCGCTGAATATTCCGATCACCGTTCACAGCTGAGGTCCTCGACATTCGTCGAGTGCCTCGTAGGGTGACGATGACGAATCGAGGGGACTGGTGAGGCGAAATCAACACGCGGGGCGGCGACTGATCAGGATGATGGCCGCGAGCACAGTGCTCGCGACGACGTCCTTCGCGCTGGCCATGGTGTCGCCCGCGTCGGCCACCAACTCTCCGTATAGCTACAGCGCGCACGGCGGTGTGCTGCTCGCCTACGTCACCGGTGCGGACATCGGCACCACGGTCACCTTTACGAACTCAATCACCCATCACGCGACTTCGGGCAGCGCCGACGCCCTGGGCAGTTTCCTCGCGCGCGGCCTCTCGTCCGGCACCTACAGCGCCGCTTCGATTGTTCACGGTCACGCCACCACGTCGACGATTCACGTTCTCTCGACGGCCTCGACACCGCCGAGCACGTTCAGCGTGGCACAGAGCATGCACGCTGGTCTCAACTACATCACCATGCGCGATGGCGTGAAGCTGGCGGCGACAGTGCGTCTGCCGCCAGGCAAGACCTTGCGCAACGGGCCGTTTCCGACACTCATTGAGTACTCCGGCTACGACGTCGCGGGTCCGGCGAGCCTGATTGATTCACTCACGGGAAAGCCCGTGCCCAATCCCGCCCTGTTGCCCAGCACGTCAACGATCGTAGGTAGTTTCCTCGCTCCTGAGTTGGGCTTTGCTGTCGTCAGCCTGCAAATGCGCGGCACCGCGTGTTCGGGTGGAGCATTCGATCTCTTTGGCTACGACAGCGACCTCGACGGCTACGACGCGATTCAGATCGTGGGCCACCAGAGTTGGGTGCTGCACCACAAAGTCGGCATGATCGGCATCTCGTACTCGGGCATCAGTCAGTTTGAAGTGGCCGGAACGCGACCGCCGGCGTTGGCCGCTATCGCCCCGATGAGCCCGACCGACGACCTGTACTCGACCGGCAGTCCCGGTGGGATCTTTAACAACGGCTTCGCCGCGGGGTGGATTGCCGAGCGCCAGAACGACTCACTGCCCGCGTCAATGGGTGGCCAACCGTGGGCGCAAGCAGAGATCGCGACGGGCGATTTGTCCTGTGCGGCGAATCAGGCCCTTCATCTGGAAGCACAGAGCGTCTCGACCGGATTTGGACCCGGGATACAGCGTGACCCGTCGCTGTACGACCAGCGCTCGCCGTCACTGTGGGCGACGCACATCAACGTGCCGGTCTTCGTTGTGGGATCGCTTCAAGATGAGCAGACCGGTCCGCAGTGGGCGTCGTTGATCAGCTCGCTCAAGAGTGACCCCCACGTCTTTGCCACGCTCGATAACGGACTGCACATCGATTCACTCGGTCCTGAAACCATCACCGAGTGGTACGAGTTCTTGAATCTGTTCGTCGCGGGACGAACGACAAATCTCGCGGCCGTGAAAAACGGCTACAACGCCTTGAAGTTCCTCGAACCGTTGATCATGGCGGGTTCGACCGGTGGAGCGAGCGAGGTACCGATTGACCCTCTTGGCTTTACGACGAAGACGACGCTGGCCTCGGCGATCACGGCGTTTGAATCAGCTCAGCCCCGCGTTCACGTGCTGTTCAACAATGGCGGCACGGCACTGGGTGCTGGCACGCTCGGTCCGACCGGGGGAGCGGGCTTCACCTCGTGGCCGCCAGCGGGCACCATCACGCGTCTGTACCTCAACGCATCGGGGGCACTCGGATCACTCAGCTCGAGTGCAAGCTCCGTCGGCTTCACTCCGGATCCGAGCGCGCGTCCGGCAACGGACCTTCCATCGGGAAATCCTTGGGCTGAGCAGCCCCCGTACAACTGGACGGCAGTTACCGGTTCAACCGGAGTCGGCTTCGTGACAGCACCGTTCGCGCATCAGACCACCGTCGTCGGTCCCGCAAGTCTGGACTTGTGGCTGAAGTCCTCTGCGCTCGACACCGATCTGCAGGCGACCATAAGTGAAGTTCGCTCCAATGGCAGTGAGGAGTATGTCGCCAGTGGGGATCTCCGAGCGTCGTGGCGACACCTTCGTGCGGGCAGTACAACGCTGGCTCCTCGGCCGAGTTTCTTGACTTCCAATGCCGCGGTGCTGCCGAGCGGGGTGTATTCGCTCGTGCGTATCCCGATCGATCCAATTGGTCACGTCTTTCCCGCGGGATCGAAATTGCGCGTCACCATTTCCGCTCCGGGTGGGGACCGCGTCGCGTGGACCTTTGACACCTACGCCACCACCGGCACTGTGACCGACACGATCTCAATCGGTGGATTGCAACCATCGTCGCTCGCGATCAACGTCGTGTCGTACTCCACGGTTCTCGCCGTGCCAACGTGCGGAGCACTGCGAGGCGAGCCGTGTCGGACATACGTTGCAGCCGGCAACGGGGGATAACCACTCCCGAGAAGCAATGAAGGTCGTCGGTACGCTTGGAGGACGCCCCTGTAGCTCAACTGGATAGAGCAGACGGTTTCTACCCGTCAGGTTGCGGGTTCGACTCCTGCCGGGGGCACTGACAAAACTGAAAGAGCTGACTACAAAACCGTTCGGGCATCGAGCGCCAGCATTCGACGATTTCTGGATCGAGCACGTAGTTCGTGAAGAAAGTGTTGATGATGTGTCGTCGCAGATGCGCGCGATGGGTGCTCGCGAGGTTTCCCTGTCAATGGGCCCCAATCGTCGATCACTCAATGGAAAGCCAACTTCACTCCCAAAGCAGCCACGGTTTCCAACTTCTTGAACCGTTGGGGATTCCAATTTGAAAGTTGACAGCAACTAGGAGTTCCTGTAATATTCTAGAGTTCCTATAACTTACTAATATCTCTTGGAGGCACTGATGGACTTCGTCGTTGGCGGTAGGGCAATCAGCTTGACCAAAGAGCAAGTGCGCCAAGCGGTTCAGGGCCGTCCGCTCGAAGCGGTGCGCACGATTTACGTGGTAGTCAATGGGGAGGCCATCCCGATTAAGCAAGCGCTGTCGCTATCAACCGGCTGGTCTCGTGATTCGTTCACAAGCCACGAGGCGTACCGCGTCCTCAGCCGATTGGGATTCACCTGCGGACGAACCGACAGCGGTCGAAGTGATTTTGAAGGCGGGGCACCTGACGGTAACGAGCATGACGTCAATTCTGGTGACCTAATACTTCGAGTTCTTGCCGAGCTTGATGTACTCAAGGCTGCCGTTGCCGGCTTGTCTCGACGTGTATCCGATTTGGAAGAAGCCTGATTTAAGTCGCAGCGTCACACGCGGGCATAAAGATGGATCGCTGTGGTTAGGCAACAGTGAGTCCAGCAAGCAATTCTACAAACTCAATTTTGAGCGCGCGCATCGGTAGGGTCGTCAGATGAGCCCGACGAGCGTTGACCTCTTCGCTGGTTGTGGCGGCCTCTCTCTCGGGCTCGAAGAGTCAGGGTTCGAGACCGTTTTCGTCAACGAGATTCATCCAAAAGCTATGGAGACGTTCGTCCGAAATCGACCCGGATCCCTCGTCGAACTTCCCAGAAACCAAGTCCTTGACATTTTGGAAGTGACGCGCCATCCAGACCAGTTGAAGTCCCTCGCACGTCGGCTTCGAAATGAACACGGCGACATCGACGCTGTCGTAGGTGGCCCACCGTGCCAAGGCTTTAGTGGAATTGGCCACCGCCGTTCCTTCAATGTCACCAAGGAGGAAGTTCCAAGCAACCACCTCTATCGCGAGATGGCGAACTTCGTTCAAGCCGTCGGTCCTCGCTCCTTTGTCTTTGAGAACGTTGCCGGTCTTCTCCGTGGAAAGTGGACTCCTGGCGGCGAAAGTGGTGAAATCTGGCAAGACGTACTAACTACGTTCGAGCAGATCCAGTTTCGACGCGGACGCAAGCTTCTTACCTATGCCATGGGCTGGCAACTCGTCCAAGCGAAGGATTACGGAGTACCCCAGAGCCGGCCGCGCGTACTGCTTGTTGGCATCCGTAGCGATGTAAATGCGTTCGTCGATCCGGGCGGTGTGGGTGGTGGCTTCCTGCCCAGCCCCTCAATGGGGGCACCGGGGCTAGTTCAACTTATGGGGGACCTAGTCGACCCCAAGTGGGCTCCCGGAGGATCTACCAAGAAGTATCGGACGGACCCCAAGACAGAAGTACAAGAGCGGCTCCGGCTCTCACCTTCCGGTAAGCGCTTGCGCAAGGGCGATGTTCTTACGGAGCAGGACTACTCGCGCCACCGGCCCGAGATTGTCGCGAAATTTGAATTCATGTTGGCGAATAACGGGGAGATTCCCACCCAAATGCGCACGAAGAAGTTCGCTCAGCGTGTCCTTCCGAGTAAGTGGGGTCCCAAGGGGCCAACTATCACGTTGACGTCGTTACCCGATGACTACGTTCATTTTTCCCAGCCTCGAACACCGACAGTCAGAGAGTGGGCGCGAATCCAAACCTTCCCCGATTGGTATCAGTTCAGCGGGGGCCGCACGACCGGGGGTCGAAGGAGGGCCGGAGATCCTTCGTTGGGCGACTGGAGCCGCGATTTACCCAAGTACACACAGATTGGAAACGCCGTGCCAGTGGCCCTAGGTCGCGCCATCGGTGAGCACTTACTAAAACTGGTTGCCAGCTAATTCAAGTCATGATGAACCGGTTGGGGGAACAGAAGCGACAAATCCTTCGGCTGGATCTTGAAGAGGTAGCCGTGGTTTCGTGTGCCACCTTCGGCTAACTCTCTTTCAAGAATGTCCATTGTTACAACGCCTCGTTCTATCAGCGGGATGAAGTTATTAACTAATGGCGATCGGGTGTGGGTTACCGTTTCATACTTAAATTGCTCGACGCCCGCCGTACTGGATTGAGTTTTGGCCTTGATCCAAAACGTTTCCCGGTGTTTTGTGGAAATTCGTTCAAGTAAAACTGGAATTGGCCAATGGACAACTTGACGAACACGTTGGTCTGAGCCCATTGCAACGCTTTCTAAGTATTCAGGGCCTTCGACGGGCGCAAAGCAAAGACCTTGCACATTCGGAACGTGGCTAATTGTTACGTGGAGATTCTTGAGCCCGGTCGATTCGTCGAGATAGCCGTATTCGGCAACCAACTCTCGCGCCGATTTGATGGCGCTGGTAGCCCACTCCGGAGCTTTGGAAATGATCGTGGATCTACTTCCTCGCCCGATCTCACGAATGCGACCACTCTTCAGTTCGATTCCCTTGTAGTCCGGCTTGCCACTTGAGTTGGCCGAAATGCCGAGCAACGTCTCAAGGGTGTAGCCGATTCCGGTGTCTCCCGGACGAAACGTGTCAACAAAGCCCATCGCAGCAACTCCCCGTAGCTTTGCAAGTAACTCCTCAGCTATGGCTGCGTATTGACCGGACGTTAAGAGTTCATTCAGCGGGGACCCGCCCTGAAGGCGGCTGGCATAAATCTCTGGGTCGCTGCAATTCACGGCGAACAGTGATCCTGCGCTATTGGAAATAAGCGCGATGAGATTGCCTGGCTTCGCATAAGTACCAAGTCGAGCAATCCACATTCTCGGGTCTCCGTCCTTTGTTTCGGGTCGATAGAGGCTCATATCCCTCTCGATGAGACCGTTCGCCGTTACCAGCGAGATCGGAATCATCTTCTTGTGACTGCTTCCCTTCCCTTGTGATTCGAAGTCATGGATTCGCCTTGTAGCTAAGAATGTTCGGACGCCAACGTGCGCGTCAATGATGCTTTTCGTCATTCCTGTTGGAGTTGGCGAAAAATACGCAGCGTCAACTCCGAATTCGGAAAGTGCCGTCATGACTTCAGCGACGGGCGTGTCGGCGCTACCGAGCATTCTTCGTAACTTTCCTGCGAGTCTTATTCGGCGTTCTCGCGGATTCCATTTGTATGGCGATCATGATTCTCTACTGGTAGTCACGAGGACCAAGTACTTCCAGTTCTGAGGACGTTCCAGCCACGTTGCTCAAGAGATATTTTCGTCTTGATGTCGCGCCCACGTCTTGCGTTCACTCTCGTGGCAAAATAGTCACTATTGCTGCTTGCTTGCTGGCCATGACTGGTGGAGCCGTGCCAAGAGCATCGGTCAACGAAGACCGCGAACTTCTGTCTTATGAAATCGACTTCGAATCGAAAGTCGAAATAAGCCTTTGCACGGACCCACTTCTCAAACCCTTTGGGGGATAGGTCACCGAGTGCGCCCCTCGGGATTCGAACCCGAAACCTGTGGATTAAGAGTCCATTGCTCTGCCGTTGAGCTAGAGGCGCCCGACGATGCTAGCCGGGGCATCTCCAGCAATTGGCTGATCAGTGGTGCTGAACGGCCTTCACTTCGAGGAACTCTTCGAAGCCGTACTCACCAAGTTCGCGACCGATGCCGGACTGCTTGTACCCACCAAACGGCGCGAAGATGTTGAACGATCCGCCGTTGATCTCGACCTGTCCGGTGCGGATCTTGCGCGCGACTTCGAACGCCTTCTCGTCACTGCCGGCCCACACGCCACCCGCGAGTCCGTAGACGGTGTCGTTGGCGATCGCCACGGCCTCGTCTTCGGTGTCGTAGGGGATGATCGACAGAACCGGTCCGAAGATCTCTTCTTGGGCGATGGTCATGTCGTTGCGCACGTCACTAAAGACGGTCGGCTGGACGTAGTAGCCCTGCTCGAGACCTTCCGGCGGTTCGGTACCACCGAGAATGATGCGCGCGCCTTCGGCCACACCTTTGTTGATGTAGTCGCGAACTCGCTGCTGTTGTGCGGCGCTCACGAGCGGTCCAATAAGGCTCGCACCCGTAACCGGGTCCGCGGGCTGAAAGCCCGATGCTGCGGCGACGGCGAGGTCTTCGACTTCGCTGAGCCGAGACCGCGGAACCAGCATGCGCGTGAGCGCGGAGCAGGTTTGGCCCGAGTTGAGATAGCACTTGAACACGCCGTCGGGGATCGCCTTGGAGAAGTCGGCGTCCTCCAAGATGATGTTCGCGGACTTGCCGCCGAGCTCGAGGCTGACGCGCTTCACCATCTGCGCGGCAATCTCCATCACGCGCTTGCCGGCGCGCGTCGATCCAGTGAACGAGACCATGTCGGTCTTTGGGTGAGCGACGATCGCTTCACCAACGACCGGACCGGTGCCTGAAACGAGGTTGAACACGCCCTTCGGCAGACCGACTTCGTGGATGATGTCGGCGAGAATGAACGCATTAATCGGCGCGACTTCGCTCGGCTTCAGAACGACAGTGCAACCGGCGGCGAGCGCCGGACCCACTTTGTTAGCAATCTGGTGCAGTGGGTAGTTCCACGGGGTGATGGCAGCGACGACACCAACCGGCTCGCGCACGAGCGTCGAGTTGCCAGATTCGGTCTCCCACACGTACTCTGAGGCGCGCGTGGCGTTGTCCGCGAATGTGGCAGTCGGCAAGCCCACCTGGATCCCCTTGGCCAGTGCTAACGGCATACCCACTTCGTTGGCGATGACGAGAGCGATCTCGTCCTGGCGCTCGGCCAGCTTCTCGCTGATGCGCTGGAGGAATTCGCCGCGCTCCTTGGGGCTGGTGTTGCTCCATGCCGTGAAGGCGGCGGCCGCTGCGTCGACGGCGCGGTTGGCCTCTTCGGTCGTGCCGGCCGGAATGGTGGCGAAGTGCTCGCCGGTGCCCGACGAGGTGACCGCAATGGTCTCGCTCGAGCTGGCCTTTACCCACTCACCGTTGATGTAGAACGAGTCGCGAACAATCGTCACGGGTCCCCCTTTGGCGGACAGTCGGCACCGTCGTGGCGCCCGAAGCGAAATCTACACGGCAACGGCGGCGGACTCGCCAGCAGAACGACTGGTTGGACACCGTGTCGGGCCGCTGAATCTGCCCTGAGCCCCACCAACCGGATTCCCTCTCACAAGAGTGATCCAGTCGATGGGGTTCAGGGCATTTGGGGTGAGCGACGGGGTTCGAACCCGCGGCCTCCAGGACCACAACCTGGCGCTCTAACCAACTGAGCTACGCCCACCAAGGGCGAACCAGTATGCCATAGCCCCGTATTTTCAACGACATCGTTGTGTCGGCGGCGCGATGAAACCGCGTGGGCCCGACGATGACCACGTAGTGAAACGGTCGTAGCCGAATACCTATCGAACGAGTCGATGACAGAGCGGTGAGGGAATCGGCTCCGTCGTCAGAGGCTCTGGATAGCTGAGCGCCATTAGTCGACGCAGCGTCGCGTCGTTGCGCACTGACATTGGCACCGAGCCGATTGAGATTGCCGTCGACGGATGGATCCCAAAGGGGAGCTGCAAGATGACGTCATCACCAATCGCGACGCGCACCTCGCGAAAAGAGGGACGCCGCGCCGCATCGAGAACCACGTCGAGGTGAAGAGGCCCGGTTGTCGGCCACGCGTGCGGGGCGCTGGTCAGCCAATTGGCGTGAAAGAAGAACTTGCTCCATCCGTACGCCATGTACGAGACGTCAAAATGGTGTCCCGGCAAACGGCGGATCGCGACGACATTGAGATTGCGGGTGGAGTCACCCGTTACCACGAGAGGCAGTCGTTGATAGAGCGGCGCGGTGGGTTCGCTCAAGACCAAGCGGGCGTGACCCGCATCGGCCGACCACTCGACTCCCGTGATCGTGGCAGCGATCGTTGAGGCGTTGGAGATCTTCTCGAATACCGCGCGGCAGTTCCCGTCAACGGCGAGTGAACCGAGTGGAGCGCTTGACGGCGGAAAGTGGTTCCAGTACACGTCGAGTGTGCGTCCACCAAACATCCCCGAGAACAACTCAGTGCGCTGCTCTAAGAACGCCAATCGGGAGCTGAGTGGCAACTGCGGTGGGGTGACTCGCTCGTAGAGATAGGTCAGAGACGCGTTGGCCCAGATTGACCACACCAAGCTCACGGCGAACAGAGCGAAGATCCCGCGTCGTACGAGGCGTCGAACACGAGAGACCGTCGCTGTTTCCCAAAGTGCAATGGCAACGGCGCCGACGGCGCTCGCCACGACGAGAGTGGGAATGAAGTCCCCCATGTAGCGCTCAGCGATCGTGCCGAAGAACAACACACCGACAGCGCCGAGCGCACAGCACGAAATCACAAGCGCGAGCGGAGTCACCTGACGAGAACGATTCGAAACTTTCCGTCGGGGCCGCAACACCCACACGCCCATCAGCGCCAGGAGACACAACACCGGCATGCTCGCAACGACCGATGAGCTGGGCGAAATCTCCGAGGTACTGATGGAGCCACCCGCCGACGGCGTTCTGAAGTTGGCAAACGGAAAGAGGCGACTCAAGGAGAGTCCGTCGGGTCGCAGGTACCAGCGCAGCGTGGACGACAGAAACGACGGACTCGCGAGTGACGGATGATTCGCGACGTAGGCGGCATACCCCGCCGGCGCTTCTCCGGAGGTTGTGTAGACCTGATCTTTGTACGGCAGAGAAAACGGCCACCACGAACCGAATTTCCAGTAATTCACGATGGCGACCGCGAAGACTCCGATGGCGATACCACTAATAAGGAGCGTGGGCCGCGGGCGTCCCTCTCGTAAATCGAGTCCGAGTCGTTGCAGAACGGTGCGTCGATCGATCTCCGACGAATGCTGCCGCGACGCCACGACGTGGACGAGCGCAATCACACCCAATAGGGCGAGGGCGCCGAGACCGAGCGACAATCGAGTGAACAGACACGCCACGGTGAGCGCTACGAGTCCTAACGAGTTGGCCGTGGTCGATCGTTGGAGTACGCCCAGCCCGACGAACGCCACTGCGAGAGCCAGCGCAATGGCCCACAACTCGGTCTATTGGTACACCGAGACGTAGCTCGACAAAAAGAGCACGACCGAACCCAGTCCGACGGCCATCACGAACATTGCGACGACGATCTGCTCCCGGCGAATGGGCCGACTCGCGTTGGGGACCACCAGCGATCGAATGCGGATGAAGAGCGCCGCGCTCAACGCCAAGATCAGTCCGTACGCGACGAGCATCGACAGTCCTGACAAATGACCGCGTGTCGAGGGCCACAGCAAGGCAATGGGGAGACGAAGGATCGCCAACGTCGGACCGAAGTACATGACTTCGTGTCCGTGCACACGGAATCCTTCGATTGAGAGCACCTCGGCGGGCATTGCCAAGGTGCCGTGCCAGATCGAATGTGCCTGGACGTCGTAGAAGTCACTCGTGAATTCCGCGCGAAACGGATTAAGGGATCCGTTGGTCAAGAACCAGTAGAAGATGGCGATTGACGGTCCAGCCCCCGCGAGCCAACCGAATACGAAGCTGTGACGAGGGTCAAGATGCCGAGCCCATCGCCGAACTCCGTGCTCTCGCTCACCGCGGCGAATCTCGTCTGCCGGTGACTCTTCGTTCAGCGGGAGTTCTTCATCGCTGTTCGATTCCATGTCAACCGTCAGTCTTGACGATTGAGTCGCTTAGATGATGCGCCCAGTGACCACGAGCAGAAAGTTCCAACGAGGTCTATGTTCGCCACCTGGGGGTTGAATGGGGAGGTCCAATGGGACTGAAAGATTCCGTCTTCTTCGCGGCGCAAGCCAAGTTGGCGCTCAATCAAGACGAAAAGATGCAGTCAGCGTTCGTGGCACAGACGACGAATCCGGCGTGGGCGATCCTGACCTGGCTCATCGTTCTCATCAACGGGTACACCGTCGTTGCCGTGACGAGCAAGCGCATCGTCCTCTTTCGCGGAGGGCACTACTCACGCTCGCAAGTCGGCGCTCAGATCGGAGAGTTCCCTCGCAACAGCGACCTGGGCAACCCCACGGGCATCTGGCACAAAATCACGTCTCTCGGCCCGACGTTGTGGGTGCCACGACAGTTCTACTCAGAGGTGAAGGCAGCTAACGACGCAGCTCCTGCGACGAGCTGACGACCTGACCTACATGGTCGGGAAGGCGGGATTTGAACCCGCGGCCTCCTGCTCCCAAAGCAGGCGCGCTGCCAAGCTGCGCTACTTCCCGTCACATCACTTTCGCACACGGTTCACTGAGCAAACTCGGACCGACTAAACCGCTCACGTCAGAAACGAGGCGAAGGTGCCATATCAGTGGATCATCGACGCGCTGGCTGAGACGTGGGGAGAGATCTCCACGATTCTTAAAGAGTGCCGCGACAGTGACCTTGACGTGCCTACGGCGCTGCCGGGCTGGAGCGTGCGCGACGTCGTGAGTCACTTGATCGGCTTCGAACTGATGTTGACCGGAGTCGCGGCGCCGGTTGTTGATGGCGGACACGCCGCACACGTCAAGAACTTCGTCGGCGAACTCAATGAACCGTTTGTGATCGCACGACGGGATCGATCTCGCACCGAAATGTTGAACGAATTTGCCACCGTCACCTCGTCGTCACTGGATCGGCTCGCTGCCCTGGATGATGCGGCGTGGGACGTCGTTGGATGGAGTCCCGAAGGTGACGCGCCATATCACCGATTTATGGAGACGCGGTTGCTCGACAGCTGGATCCATCTCGGTGACATTCGCGACGCGTTGGGTATGCCTGATGACGACTCGGGTGTCGGTGCGGATGTCGTCATCACTCGCTTTGCGGCGGCGCTTACCTACATCGTCGGCAAGCGCGTCGCTCCTGGCGAGGGAAAGTCAGTTCGCGTCAACATCACCGGGCGACTCGCGCGAACCGTGACGGTGGTGGTGCGCGATGGACGCGCGGTGCTGACGGAGTCGATCCATGAAGAGCCGAGCGCCACGTTGACCATGAGTGCCGGAGCTTTCTGGCGACTAGCGGCGGGCCGCATTGACGCGGACGTCGCTCGACAGAAATGGGGAGTAACGAGCTTTGGCGATCCCGAGATCTCCGAGCGACTCCTTCACTCGATGGCGGTCATGATTTAGGACCCACGATCGCTCGCAATTAGGCTCTCGCTCCCTATGCGCACGACCGCCACCCCTATCGAGGACAACAAAGTCCAATTGGTCATTGAGGTCGAGCCCGACGAACTCACTTCGGCCGTCGATAAGACCGCGCAGCGTCTCATGCGCGAAGTGTCGATCAAGGGTTTCCGCAAAGGCAAGGCGCCGCGTCAGTTGATCGAGGCGCGTCTCGGGGGACCCTCGGCGATCCGCGCGCAGGCCATTAACGACTCCCTGCCTGACTTTTACGCCCGCGCGATCAGCGATGCGTTGGTCGATCCCATCGGCCAACCGGAACTGTCGATCTCAGAGAGCGACGAGTCGGAGTTCAAGTTTGAGGCCGTTGTCGAAGTCCGCCCCGAAATCGACGTCACGGGCTACGCCGATCTCAAGATCCAAATCCCGTCGCCACTGGTGACCGACGACGAAGTAGACGCTCAGATCAACCGACTGCGCGAAACCGACGCGGAGCTGCGCGAAGTGGACCGCCCAATCGTGACCGGCGACATCGTCCTCGGTGACATCCGTGGCGTCGATCCAATGGGTGAAGAAGAAGACGTTGCGGTCGACGACTTCAGCTTCGTGGTCGGTGCGGGATCAATTGCCCAGGGCATCGACGAATCGATCATCGGATTTAAGGTCGGCGAAACCTTCGAAGCCACCGCGCGCACCGGTCCCGGCAAGATTCGCAACTACGCCATCAATATCAAGTCGATCAAGGAACGCGTCCTTGAGCCGCTCACTGACGAGTGGGCGAAGGACAACACCGAGTACCAGACCGCCGATGAAATGCGCGAGGGCATCATCACCCAGCTGCGCCGTCGCCGGTTGATTGAAGCGCAGTTCGCTCGTCGCGATGCGGCAATGGAAGCTCTCGCCGGTCTTGTCGATGTTGAGCTTGCACCCGAGGCGCTCGTTCAAGAGGAGATTCAGCATCGCATCAGTGACCTCCAGGATCGACTGCTGCGTTCAGGGATCTCACTCGACTACTTCGCGCGGATGATGGCAGAGCAAGAAACCGACGTGGGCGAGCAGATTCACCAGGACGCGATAAAGGCCGTTCGCGTCGATCTCGCATTGCGAGGTCTAGTGCGTGCGCTCGGACTCGAGCCCACCGACGAAGAGATCGACGAGGAGATCACCAAGACCGCGGGCTCAATGAACGTCACGGTTGAGCGGTTGCGCGAGAACCTCATCTTGGGCGGGCGCATGAGCGGCTTTTACTCCGAAGTCGCCAAAATGAAGGCGTCGCGATGGCTGCTGGAAAACGCCACGTACGTCGACGAAGAGGGCATTGTCATCGACAAGGAGCTCTTGAAAAGCGACGAGGAACAGACCTCTGACGAATAGGGTGACCGCAATGAGCGACACCCGACGTCCGCAGAACTATCTCGTCCCCACGGTGGTGGAATCTTCCAACCGCGGCGAGCGCGCCTACGACCTTTACAGCCGGCTGCTGAAGGAACGCATCGTCTTTCTCGGCACCGCGCTCGACGACACCGTCGCGAATCTCATCTGCGCGCAGCTGTTGTTTCTTGAGTCCGACGATCCCGACAAGGACATCAACCTCTACATCAACTCGCCGGGCGGCGACATCACTGGACTGCTGGCGGTCTACGACACGCTGAAGTACATCAAGCCCGACGTCTCGACCTTCTGCTTTGGCCAGGCGGCGTCGGCCGCGGCCGTGCTGCTCGGTGCCGGTAAGAAAGGCAAGCGCTTCGCATTGCCGCACGCTCGTGTGCTGTTGCACCAGCCGTGGGGCGGCGTGGGCGGTCAGGCCAGTGACATCGAGATCCAGGCCCGCGAGATCCTGCGGATGCGCGATCTGCTCAATGAAATGCTGGCCAACGACACCGGCCAGAGCATCGAGCGCATCGGCAAGGACACTGACCGTGACTTCGTGATCACCGCTGAAGAGGCCGTGGAGTACGGATTAATTGACGAAGTGATTACAAGTCGCGTTTAGTACCAATTTTCGTGGTACTTGAGTCCTAGGCTGTCCGACGGGCGGAGCCGTGTCGGAAGGTAACTGAAGTGGCAAAATTCGGTGAAGGCGGCGACCTCGTCAAATGCAGTTTCTGTGCCAAGAGCCAGAAGCAAGTGCGAAAGCTGATTGCCGGTCCCAGCGTTTACATCTGTGACGAGTGCATCAATCTCTGTAACGAGATCATCGCCGACGAACTCGGTGATCGTCCCGAGTCCGTTCTCGAAGAACTCCCCAAACCGCGCGAGATCTCCGCGTTCCTCGACCAGTTCGTCGTCGGTCAAGACGAAGCGAAGAAGATTCTCTCGGTCGCCGTCTACAACCACTACAAGCGCGTGCAGGCCGGGCCGCGGCGCGACGACGACGTCGAGATCTCGAAGTCGAACGTACTCATGCTCGGACCGACCGGCTGTGGCAAGACGTTCCTCGCCCAGACGCTCGCGCGCATGCTCAACGTGCCCTTCGCGATCGCGGACGCCACTGCACTGACCGAAGCGGGCTACGTCGGCGAAGACGTCGAGAACATCTTGTTGAAGTTGCTGACTGCCGCGGACTTCGACGTCAAGCGCGCCGAGTACGGGATCATCTATATCGACGAGATCGACAAGATCGCGCGCAAGAGTGAGAACCCTTCGATCACGCGCGACGTCTCCGGTGAGGGAGTGCAGCAAGCGCTGCTCAAGATCCTCGAAGGAACGACCGCGTCGGTTCCGCCTCAAGGCGGCCGCAAGCATCCGCACCAGGAGTTCATCACGATCGACACCACGAACGTGTTGTTCATCTGCGGCGGCGCCTTCGCTGGTCTTGAGCAGGTCATCGAGAAGCGTCTCGGCAAAAAGGGCATGGGCTTTGGTTCAACCGTCGAGTCCAAGCGTGCCGGCGACGTGGAGATCTTCCGCCACGTGCTGCCCGAAGACCTCATCAAGTTTGGTCTGATCCCCGAGTTCATCGGCCGGCTCCCTGTGGTGGGCGCAGTCCAACAGCTCGACCGCGACATGATGATCCAGGTTCTGACCGAGCCGAAGAATTCGTTCGTCAAGCAGTTCCAGGCCGTGTTGCGTATGGACGACGTCGAGCTCGAAATTGAGCCCGCGGCGCTTGAGGCGATCGCTGATTTGGCACTGGCGCGCGGCACTGGCGCGCGCGGACTGCGCTCCATTCTCGAAGACGTCCTGCTCAACGTCATGTACGACGTGCCGGGCCGCACGGACGTGGCGCGTTGCGTGGTGACCGCAGATGCGGTGCGCAAGACCGCCGAGCCGACGTACGAGATGCGCAAGACCGCTCGCTCCCGTCGAGCCAGCTAGCGCCGAGTGGCGCTGCGCTCGCTGGACGAGGCGCTCGCCTGGCTCGCAGACCACGTTGACTACGAGCGCGTGGCGCCCAATCGCCAGGCCGTGCCGACGCTGCAGCCAATTCGAGACTTCCTCGCCGCCATGGGAGAACCCCAAAGCGACTACCCGAGCGTGCACATCACCGGCACGAACGGCAAGGGCACGACGAGCACACTCGTCACCGCACTGCTCGGCGCGACCGGACTGCGCGTCGGGACTTTCACCAGTCCCGATCTGCACGTCGTCAACGAGCGTATTGCCGTCGCCGGCGAGCCGATCAACGATGACGAACTGACACTGCTGCTCAGTCGGCTGAGCGATGTCGAGCGAGTCACTTCCATCGTGCTCACGCGTTTTGAGCTACTGACCGTCGGCGCACTGCTGCACTTCAGTGACGAAGGTGTTGATGTCGCGGTGATTGAGGTAGGTCTCGGAGGAACGTGGGACTCCACAAACGTCATTGACTCTGACGTGGCCGTACTCACGAACGTGGACCTCGACCACGTGGCGATACTCGGTCCGACGACCGTGGACATTGCGCGCGACAAGGTGGGCATCTTTCGATCCCAGCGCCCGGCCGTACTTGGTACGACCGCACCCGAAGTCGTCGAGGTCGCCGAGGCGCGCGCCGCCGAAATCGGCGCGACATTGGTGCGACGAAGTCGAGACTTTGAGCTCACTCGTAACGACGTGGCCGTCGGGGGACGGCTCATTTCGCTGGTCACCCCGTACGCCACGTATGAGGAGATTCCCTTGTCATTGCACGGGATTCATCAGGGGGACAACGCCACGACGGCGATCGTGGCGAGTGAGCTGTTCTTAGAACGAGCCCTCGGCGACGACGTTATTCGCGCGACGCTCTCACGGGTGTCGATGCCGGGACGGCTCGAAGTATTGAGTGCGCGACCAACCGTGATCGTTGATGGAGCGCACAACCCCGCGGGGATGCGAGCACTCGCTGCTGCGCTCAACGGGGCCTTTCACGTAGGTGGTCAACGTCGCGCCGTCATCGGGATGCTCGGTGGTCGCGAACCGCTCGAAATGGTGGCGCCGCTCGTGGCCGCGGGTGTGCGTGAGCTCTTTGTCACGGCGCCGGATTCGCCTCGCGCGATGCCGGCGGCTGAGGTCGCGGCCGCGGCGCGTCAACTCGGCGCAATCGTGACTGAGTGCGCCAGCGTGTCGAGCGCTCTCGCGCACGCGCGCGAACGCTCCACCGACGACGACCTCATCATCGGCGCGGGCAGTCTGTACCTCGTGGCGGAGCTGCGCGGGCTCGTGCTCAAGATCCCGTCGCGACACTGAGATCCGCTCGAGCGCGCTGTTAGGGTTCTCGCCCGTGATGCGCACCCTCGTGATTGTGAAACCTGACGGCGTCGAGCGTGGTCTCGCCGGCGAGATCATTGGTCGTCTCGAGCGCAAGGGATTGCGCCTGGTGGCCGCGCAGTTGCGCACGATTGATCGCGCGACCGCCGAGACTCACTACGCCGAGCACCAGGGCAAGCCGTTCTTTGGCGACCTCGTCGACTTCATCACTCGTTCACCCGCGCTGCTCGCGGTCGTTGAGGGTCCCGAGGACACCTGGCAGATCGTGCGCACGATGATGGGCGCGACCAATCCGCGCGACGCGGCGCCTGGGACAATTCGCGGGGACCTCGCCACAGTTATGACTGAGAACCTCATTCACGGCTCGGACTCCGCCGCCTCGGCTGCTCGCGAGATCGCGCTCTTCTTCCCGAATCTCTAGTCACCGCCCCCGATTGGGGCATTACGGGGTTATCCCGTAACCTTGAGGCCACGCTCGGGCCATTTGGACTCGAGCCAAAGGACTCTTTGCATGGTGGACAATCGCTGGGCGCTGCTCGGTCGCGACATGGCCGTCGATCTCGGCACCGCCAACACGCTGGTCTACGTGCGCGGGCGCGGGATCGTTCTCAACGAACCGTCGGTCGTGGCGGTCGATATCAAGGACGGAAAGCCCCTCGCGGTGGGCGCCGAGGCCAAGCGGATGATCGGGCGCACGCCGAGCAACATCCAGGCGATCCGACCTTTAAAAGACGGCGTCATCGCGGACTTTGAGATCTGCGAAAAGATGCTGCGCTACTTCATCCACCGCGTGCACCAGCGCCGCTTCGCCAAGCCCCGCATGGTCATCTGCGTACCCTCGGGCATCACGGGCGTCGAACAGCGCGCCGTCATGGAAGCGGCGGAGTTCGCCGGCGCGCGCAAGGCCTACATCATCGAAGAGCCAATGGCCGCCGCGATCGGCGCGGGACTGCCGATCAATGAACCCACTGGCAACATGGTCGTCGACATCGGTGGCGGCACGACGGAGGTTGCGGTCATCTCGCTCGGTGGCATCGTGACAAGTCAGTCCATCCGCGTGGGCGGCGACGAGCTCGACGAAGCGATTGTCGCGTACGTGAAAAAAGAGTTCCAGCTGGCCCTCGGTGAGCGCACCGCGGAAGAGCTGAAGATCCAACTCGGCAGCGCCTATCCACTCGAAGCCGAACTGCGGGCGGAGATTCGCGGGCGCGACCTCGTGACGGGACTACCCAAGACCGTCATTATCTCGACTCAACAGATCCGCGAAGCGATCGAGGAGCCAGTTCAGGCCATCGTGGACGCTGTCAAGGTCACCTTGGACCGCACGCCACCCGAGCTCTCCGCCGACATCATGGAGCAGGGCATCGTGCTGACGGGCGGAGGAGCGCTGCTCAGCGGTCTGGCCGCTCGCCTCGAGCAGGAGACCAACATGCCCATCGTGGTGGCTCGCGACCCGCTCAACTGCGTGGCCATTGGCTCAGGCCAGTGTCTCGAGGAGATCGAGATCTTCCAGCGGATGCTCAAGACGTCGCCGTCGCGATAGTTCGTGGCGAGCGCCCGCACTCGTCGGGCCGCGACTGTGGCGGTCGTGGCTGGTCTACTTCTCAGCACGATTCTCGTCGCCAGTGGGGGAGTGGCGAGTGGACTGCGCGCCACGGGTCGCGCGATTGTCGCGCCCTTTAGCTGGACCATCTCGCTCGTCGCGCGACCGTTTGCCGATCTTTTCGCGGGAGCCGCGAACTACTCCGACGTTCTTCGTCAAAACGAACAGTTGCGCGAAGAACTCGGTCTCGCTCGACGACGCGCGGCCGAAGACGGGGCGATTCGCCGCGAGCTGGCGCAACTATCGGCGGCTGCGCACCTGAAGTTCGCGTCGACACTCTCTGGAGTCATGGCGCAAGTGACGAGTACGTCAGCCACCAACTTTGCGGCGACCATCACCATCTCCAAGGGCAGCGAAGACGGGGTGCTGACCGGCATGCCGGTCGTCTCGTCGGCCGGGCTGATCGGGCGTATCACCTCGGAGAGTGCGCACTCGGCAACGGTGACGTTGATTACTGATCCATCGAGCATCGTCGGCTGCACCTGGGGCCACGGCGCGACACACACCTTGGTGTACGGGCGCGGCGTCGGTGACGATCTCGCGGTCAGTGCGGTGCAGGTGGCGCACCCCATTGCCCCGGGATTCGTCTTCAGCACCGACGCGCTGCCCGGTGGGCTCTATCCGAGCGGGATTCCCGTCGCCAAGGTGCGCACCATCACGCTCACTCCCGGCACCTCCACCTACGACTTGTCACTGACGCCGCTCGGTGACCTGCGCCATCCGGCGTTCGTCGACGTGTTGTTGTGGGAGCCCGGTTCGTGAGTCGTGGACTGCTCGCACTGGTGCTGAGCAGCATCGTTGTGGCCGCGGTGCAGGTCTCGGTGGTCTCCCCGCTGCGGATCGGCGGCGTCGTGATCGTGCTGGTGTGGTTGTGGGCGCTCGCTCTCGGGCTCACGTCGCGCACCGGGCCGGCCGTCGCCGGCGCCATGCTCGGCGGCCTGCTGTTTGACGCCTACCTCGCCACACCCTTTGGCCTCAACGCCCTCGTCGCGGGAGCTCTCGCGGCGCTGGCGTCTCTGCTCGCTCGTGAGGGCATCGGCGATCTCGACGCGTCGGCGTGGTGGATGCCGCCGGCGCTTGGTCTTGTTGCGGGCATCAGCGCGCCGATCTTGCTGCTCGCGGCGGGACTCCTCTACGCGAACACGGCGCTCTGGCACGGCGCAGTGATCATGACGATGGTGGTTAATGCGGCGATGTTCTTTCTCTTCACGCGGCCCGTCGCGCGCGTGGCGCGGGCGGTCGCAGCCGTCGGTGGGTGGGCGCGCGCATGAGTCGATCGTGGCGTGAGCGACCGGCTGGGCGAACCTCTCGATCGGGCCGTTCGTGGCGATCACTTCGCCCGCGAGGCTCAAACACCGCACGCATCAATGTGCGAAAGCGTGTCCGAGTTCGTGACCTGATCGCTTCTCCGGCCGAGGTCGCGGCGAATCCGGAAATGCGCTGGCGCTACATCGGCATGTTCTTCTTCGCTCTGCTCGTCGTGGTGATCATTCGGCTCTTCTTCCTTCAGGTAGTCGAGCACGCCGCGGCGGTCATTACGGTTGAACAGAACTCACTTCGTGTCTCGACCATTCCCGCGAGCCGCGGCCAGATCCGCGACCGAAACGGATACGTTCTCGTTGGAAATCGGACGACCATCCAGCTTCAAGTGTCAAAAGTTCGCGCCGCGCTCGATCCCTCGATCAAGGGAGCCCTGAGCGCCCTCACCGGGCTTCCACTTGGTGAAATTGAGTCTCGGCTCAACAACCGGCACTATGAGCCGTACCAGCCGGTGCCAATTCTTACTTCGACTCCACCGGCGATCATCCAATATGTGCGCCAGCACCCCGAACTTTTTCCGGGTGTTTCGTTGGTCACCGCTGCATCACGTCTGTACCCGCTGGGAGGCGGTATTGCGCCTCACGTTCTTGGTTACGTTGGAATCATTCAGACCCCAGAACTTCAGGGCCATCCCAATCAGGGATACACGATCAATTCCCAATTTGGCCAGACCGGGCTTGAACAGTTCTATGAGACATACCTACGGGGTAGAGACGGCCACGAGGACTTGCGGGTCAATGCCGCCGGCACTGTTCTAGGAACTTCACACGTCGTCCAACCGCGCGTTGGCGACACTCTTGTGCTCAATATTGATGCCGGACTTCAACGAGCTCTTGATCGAGCTCTTTCCGATGGCATTGTTCGCGTCAGGACGCATGTCGATCCGAGAAGTGGCAAGTTTCCACCAGCGCCGTACGGGGCAGCAATGGTTATGGACGTCAGAACGGGTGCAGTGCTCGCGATGTCTAGTTTCCCCGGATTCAATCTCAATGACTTCGTAGGAACAGTTTCAAATTCGAAGTTTCAGGCAATTGAACGAGTTGGCGCCCTCAACAACTACGCCATTCAGGGACTTTTCACTCCTGGATCAACATTCAAAATGATTTCGGCAACTGCAGAACTGCAAACAAATGTCATGTCTGCAAACCAGTACGTGAACGACACGGGAAAATTCACCGTGCCGGGATGTCTTCAAGGCAATCACGGATGTGTCTTTCACGACGACGAAGCATCTGGGTCCGGACAAGTCAACCTTCCGTTGGCTCTCACCAAATCAAGCGACTACTACTTCTATAACTTGGGATATCTCTTTTGGGCACACACGGGTCGTTACGGAAAGACACCAATACAAGACGTTGCAGCGCAATATGGACTAGGTCAGTATTCGCTAATTGATTTGCCATACGAAAATGTTGGACGCGTTGACTCCCCGACGGTTCGCCAGCAGCTTTTTGCCGAAGCTCCCAAAGCGTTTCCCAATCACAATTGGTACACGGGCGACAACATCGAGATGGCGTTCGGTCAGGGTGCCACGGCGATTACTCCGATTTCGCTGCTTGACGCGTACGCCACCTTCGCCAACGGCGGCACGCGGTACGCGCCTCAGATCGCCGCGGGCGTGATCGGCGCCAACGGTCGACTCGTTCAGCGCTACGGACCGCGAGTGCTGGGTCACGTGGCGTTGCCCGGTCGCGTGCGTAACCCGATCCTCCAGGGACTCGAGGGTGTGGTGTCCAACATTGACGGCACGGGGTACTTCCCGTTTCACCAGTTCGCTCGGTTCAATCTCGCGAGTTACCCCATCGCGGGCAAGACCGGCACGGCGAGCAATGCGCCCGGCGAAGAGCCCAACAGCTGGTTCGTGGGCTTTGGTCCCGCGACGCACCCGAAGTACGCGGTCATCTGCGTGATTGCCAAAGGTGGCTATGGCGCTGACGGTGCGGCGCCGGTCGTAGCCCAGGCGTTCAACTACCTCGTGAACCATCCGATCGGTCCCGTCGACTTCTCCGCCACCAAGACGACGAAGTAACAGTCATCATTCGCCGCGGTACTCGCCGGTAGGATCACGGTTACGGCGACGCTCGCGTCGCCCACATGTCGAGGGTCTGTCGCTGCGGCGCCAGACCAAGGAACGCAGTTACTGAGATGTTGAAGCGCATACACCGGTTCTTTCGCAACATGAGCCCCCAGACGCGCGAAATCATCGAAACCTTGGGCGTGGCCGCCGAATTACAAACGGGCATGCCGATCGACCGCAACAAGTTTCCGCACATTGGAACATCGCCGACCGTTTCGACGCACCAGCGCGGACGGTTCTCGGCTCGCATCGGGGCCCTTCGGGGTCAACCGGTGCACTCACCTTTAAGGAGTCCCCTCGATGTCCGACGAGACCACTCGCACCGACCCGCCGCACCTCCCGGAGTCCGCACCGAAGATCGGTGACACCCGACCGGCGCCGCGGATCGGCGACACGCGGCCCTCAGCTTCTGGTCCCACCCCCGACGCAGCATCCTCGGGCAACGCACGAGGCAGTCGCCGGCGTCGCGGTGGACGCGGACGGGGAGGCTCCGGTGCTGGGTCGCGTGGCAACGGTGCCGCGAATGCTGGCGCTCCCCGTACCACCCGCAACGACGCCCCCGTTGAGGCGTCGGCGCCCGAGGCGGCCGACGGCGCTCGTCGGGCCAAGCGCTCTCGGCGCCCGGCGGATCGCACGCAACGGGCCCAGGGTCGCTATCTCATGTGCGTGCACTCGACCGCTATGGCGACCCACATTGCGACCCTCGAGGGACGCCAGTTAGTCGAGTACACCGTGGCCAAAGCGGCCGATGAGACCAACCAGATCGACGGAAACATCTATGTCGGCCGCGTGCAGAACGTCCTGCCCGGCATGGAACTGGCCTTTATCGACATTGGGATCCCGAAGAACGCCGTCTTGTACAAGAACGACGTCACCTTTGACGAAGACGACGTCGAAGGTCCGGCCCGCAACAACATGCGCATCGAGCAGATGTTGAAGGGTGGCCAAACGATCCTCTGCCAGGTGACGAAGAACGCCATCGGCGCAAAGGGTGCCCGTCTGACTCAGGAAGTGTCGCTGCCGGGCCGTTTCGCAGTCCTCGTGCCGAACTCGAGCACCATCGGCATCTCTAAGCGGTTGCCCGACGGTGAACGACGCCGGTTGCGCCGCATAATCGATGACCTCCAGCTCGGCGCACACGGGATCATCGTGCGCACCGCCGCCGAAGGAGTCTCGGCCGCTGATCTGCAGCGTGACGTCGCCTCGCTCACCGACAAGTGGGCAGCCATTGAGCGCGAGGTCGCCAAATCGAGCCAACCGCGTCTCGTTTATCGCGATCTCGACCTCGCGGTTCGCGTGCTGCGCGAGGAACTGAACGACGACTACCGCGGCGTCATCATCGACGACCGCGATCTCTACGACAAGGTCCGCGACTACGTCATGGCGGTCAATCCGGAGTTGGCGGACCGCATCGAGCTCTACGACCGAGAGAGCGAAGAGCTCGCGCTCTTTGAGCGGTACTTCGTGCACGAGCAGTTGCATCGCGCGCTCGATCGCAAGGTCTGGCTTCCTTCCGGCGGCTCGCTCATTATCGAGCGGACCGAGGCGCTGACGGTGATTGACGTCAACACCGGCAAGAACGTGGGTAAGACCAATCTCGAAGAGACCGTCTTTCGCAACAACCTCGAGGCCGCCGAAGAAGTGGCGCGACAGCTGCGCCTACGCGACATCGGTGGAATCATCGTTATTGACTTCATTGATATGGAGACCAAGGCCAACCGCGAGGCCGTGGCGTCGGCTCTGCGTCAGGCACTCAGCCGCGACAAGACCCGCACTCAGGTCTTTGACATCTCCGAGCTGGGCCTCGTGGAAATGACCCGCAAGCGCGTAAGCGAAGGACTGCTCGAATCGGTGAGCTCAGTTTGCAGCGTTTGTGATGGTCGCGGATTCGTCGTCGATACCGGTTTGTAAAGGTCAGCGGCGCTGGAGCGACACCCTCAGGATTGTTGAGGAGGCGCAGGAAATCTGAAATCTTGAGTTCGAATGGCACGCATAGTGCTGCCCAGCAGAACAGTTCCGATAACAAGTGACAGTGCCGCGAGTGCGAAATATCCTCGGAAGGCTGCGCCGGCATCCACGCGTTGTAAGACAGAGTCCAATAGAACGAATCTCAGCCAATACATGTTGATTGCGGTAGTCGCAAAAGCAACTCCGAATCGGATTCGTGTCCCTCGCTGAGTGACTGGGTACGGGCGAAACTTTTCCTGACCTCCGCTGTGGTTGGGATACTTGAATCTCGTCCACGTCCAAGTTCCAGCAATGGACAGCGCGAGCAACAATTCTGTAGTGATTTCGGCTTGGATCGCAGATAGGACGGTTTGGTGAAGTCGTGGTCTGATGTTGATCATCTGATCAAGCGCAAAGACTCCACCCCCAAAGAAGAGAACGATGCCGGGAACAGTCCGACCCAGGTAACTGTTCCTGGGCGAGGGTGGCTGTTTTACCCATTCGCTATTGATCGTCATAATTGAATCGTTTCGCGATTTTGCGCATCGAAATGGGATATCTGTTGAACTAACGAATCTCTCTAGAACCGAAGATTGCTAGGATGGACCCCCTATGTATGCCGTGATTCGCGTCGGAACCAGCCAAGAGCGCGTGAGCGAGGGCCAGCGCGTGCGCGTGGACCTGCGCCCCGAGACCGAGGGTGAGACCGTGACCTTTGAGCCGGTGCTCGTCGTCGACGGCGACACGGTGCTCGCCGGCAATCAGCTGCGCGGCGCCACGGTGACCGCGACTGTGATCGGCGAGGAGAAGGGCCCGAAGATTCGCGCCCTCACCTACAAGGCGAAGGCCAACCAGCGCAAGCGGTGGGGCCATCGCCAGAAGTACTCGACCGTCGAGATCCAGAAGATCTCGGCCAAGGCCTAAGGAGCAGTCATGTCTAAGACCAAGGGCGGCGGCTCCACGCGTAACGGCCGCGACTCCAACGCGCAGCGTTTGGGCGTGAAGGCCTTTGACGGCGAAGCGGTCTCGACCGGTTCGATCATCGTGCGCCAGCGCGGCACCAAGTTCCACCCGGGCCGCAACGTCGGCATCGGCAAGGACGACACTCTCTTTGCCATGGCTCCCGGCACCGTGAAGTTCGGGTACCGCGGCGGGCGCAAGTTGGTGGACATCGTCGCTGAATAAGCGAATCAGTCTCTAAACGACGAAACCCCCGGGGCGAACCCCGGGGGTTTCTCGATGTTGCGGAGCTTTAGTGCCCCTTCACGGCCTTCTTGAACGCCGCGCCGATCGACACCTTCGGAGCCTTTGACGCCTTCACCTGGATGGCTTCGCCGGTCTGCGGGTTACGCGCGGTGCGCGCCTTGCGGTCCACACGCTCAAAGGAGACGAAACCGGTGATGACCACCTTCTCGCCCTTGCTGACGTTGTGCACCACGATTTCCTCAAGCGCGCCCACGACCTCATTGACCGTGCTCTTGGTCGCGCCTGTCTTGTTCGCGATTGCTTCAACCAACTCGGTCTTGTTCACCGGTGGACTCCTTCACCCTCGTTGTTGTGGGTCAGGAACGTCCCTGACCGCCGGGAGCATCTTTATCGCACCCCGCGACAGAACGCGGGATTTCCAAGGGTTTTCGGGGATATTGCACCGAATTACCCCATGTTCTCCCTAGTCAGGACGGATTTTCGAGTTTCGCGCCACGGCGCTTCCCGGTAATTGCTGCTAAACGGAGATGGGGCGAGGGGACCAGATGATTCTGTTGTGGCAACGGAAACGGACGCCGCGACGGCCGTCGAAGAGTTCGTCGCGTGAGCGCGTGAAGTGGTTGCAAACGGGCTCGTGGCAGAGCCCCGGACCCAAGTCGACGAAGTAATAGTTCGTTCGACTCGTTTCAGCGCTCGCATTCCGATCGCGACTGATAGTTCGCGCGAGCGCGATCTCGCTGTTGACGCCGGGCACTGCTCACTCTGATGGAGTGCACGGTGGCGAGAACGCCGCGTCGCTTCGAACGCGCCTTCGGACCACTCCTAGGCTTTTGCCATGTCCTCCTTCGTTGATTCGGCGCAGTTGCACGCTCGCGCCGGCGACGGTGGAGCGGGCTGCGTGTCGTTTCGACGAGAAGCACACGTGGCTAAGGGTGGGCCCGACGGCGGCGACGGAGGTCGCGGCGGCGACGTCTGGGTGGTGTCAGATCCCAATCAAGCGTCTTTGCTGGGCTTTCGCGATCATCCCTTTCGCCGCGCGGGCGACGGGACCCACGGGACGAGCAAGCGCCAACACGGCTCCCGCGGCAAAGACCTCACGGTGGCCGTCCCGGTGGGCACGGTGGTTTTAAACGCCGACGGCGAGGTGCTGATGGACTTCGAGCAAGCCGGAGTTCGTTGGCGAGCGGCCGAAGGTGGCCTCGGCGGTTCGGGCAACGCTCGATTTCTCTCCAACAAACGGCGTGCTCCGGCGTTCGCCGAGCAGGGCGAGCGCGGAGAAGAACAGTGGCTCACGCTGGAACTCAAACTGCAAGCCGACGTCGCACTCATCGGGTATCCCAATGTGGGCAAATCAACGTTGATCTCGCGAGTCTCAGCGGCACGCCCGAAGATCGCCGACTATCCCTTCACAACGCTCGTGCCGAATCTGGGAGTGGTGCGCGTGGGAGATCGTGCGGCCAAGCGCGACGACGCGACGGAATTCGTCCTTGCCGACATTCCTGGATTGATCGAGGGCGCGGCCGATGGGCGAGGGCTCGGTCACAACTTCTTAAAGCACGTGGAGCGCGCGCGCGTGCTTTGTGTTCTGTTGGATCTCGCCGCGAGCGCCCCTTCCTCGGCCGACGAACAGTTGATAGTGCTACTTCGTGAACTCGGTCAGTACGACGCGTCGTTGCTCGAGCGCCCGCGCATCGTGGTGGGCTCGCGCGCGGACCTCGCTGAAGGCGACGGTGGTCCACCGCTACAGATCTCGTCAGTCACCGGCAATGGACTCGATGACTTGGTACGAGAGATGGCGCGACTCGTTGATGAAGTTCGGCGCGCCGACCTCGTCGAGTCGAGCGACGAAGTGGTGATTCACCGACCTGTCGGAGAGGGCGTCACGATCGAACGAACGGGTGATCACGACTGGGCCGTGCACGGTCGCGCCGCCCTGCGCGCCACGAGATTTAGTGACCTGACCGACGAAGAGGCCCTGGCCGAAGTGGTGGCGCGACTCAAATCACTCGGCGTTGATCGACTTCTCAGTCGGGCGGGTGTTCGTGAGGGCGACGTGGTGTCGGTGGGCGGGCTCGCATTTGAGTGGTGGCGCGATCAGATGGGCGGCGGACTGGACGCCGAAGGGCACCATCGAGTGTCGGCCACCGAACGCAAAGCCCGGCGACGGCGCGAGCCCGATGAGTGAGATCGTCGTTGTCAAAGTTGGCACGTCGTCGTTGACGACGGCCGATGGGCACATCGATCACGACGTTCTGCGATCGCTCGCCAATGACGTCGTAAAGCTCGCGGCCGACTCAGTGCGCACGGTCATTGTGACCTCTGGGGCGATTACTGCGGGATGGGCCGCGGTAGGCGCGGGCTCACCTCGGCCACGACACCTCGCGACACTGCAGGCCGTGGCTGCCGTGGGTCAGCCGTTGTTGATGGATGCGTGGCGCGACGCGTTCGCCCCGCACGGTCTCGCGGTCGGCCAGGTGCTGTTGGCCCCGCTCGACTTCGCGCACCGCGGCCAGTACTTGCACGCGCGAACGACGATCGATCAACTGCTCGAACTGGGTGTCGTGCCGGTCGTCAACGAGAACGACGCCGTTGCCGACGAAGAGATTCGCTACGGCGACAACGACCGACTGGCCGCGCTGGTGGCCAACCTGGTCGCCGCCTCGCGACTGGTGTTGCTGACTGATACCCCGGGTCTGTTGACGGCAGATCCGCACCTAGATCCCACGGCCAGCTTGATTGAAGAGGTGGTGGCGATTGACCGCGATCTCGAGGCGCGCGCTGGGGCGAGCGCGGGCGTCGTGGGCAGCGGGGGAATGGCTTCCAAATTGGCCGCGGCGCGCATTGCCACGTGGTCTGGCGTTGAAGCGACGATCGCTCCGGCCCGAGTGCCCGAGCCGTTGTGTCGAGTCGTGCGCGGCGACGCGAGCGCTGGCACGCGATTTGTTGCTCGCCCGGATCGCCTCGCGGCCCGCAAGGCGTGGATCGCATTTGCCTTGCCGACGCAGGGTCGCGTCACCGTGAATGCCGGCGCCGCCGACGCGGTGTTGGTCGATCGGCGCAGCCTGTTGCGCGTCGGAGTTGTATCGCACGTTGGTGAGTTCGACGAAGGCGATGCGGTCGAGTTGATCGATGAGAGCGGTGAAGTGCTCGCAAAGGGACTGGTGCGTGTCGCGAGTGCGAACTTCGATGACGGTGGTGACGTTCTCGTGCATCGAGATGACCTCGTCGTCCTTCGAGAGCCGTGAAACCCGGCACTAACCTTGATGAATGGCGAACGAGGATGTAGCAGAGCTCGGACGCCGCGTGAAGGCCGCCAGTGGCGTTCTCGCTCTCGCCACTGACGCTCAACGAACCGGAGCTCTGCGGGCCACAGCCCGATTGCTGCGTGAGCGCCAGCACGATCTATTGGCCGTGAACGCCAAGGAACTTGAGCAGTACGGCGAGTCAGATGCCGGTCGCGATCGGCTCGTACTCACCGAGTCGCGCGTCGCGGCCATGGCCGACACCCTCGACGCCGTGGCTGATCTCCCGGATCCGCTGTACGAAGTGGTCAATCAACAAACGCGCCCAAACGGTCTCGAGGTCGAGCAACTGCGCGTGCCGCTTGGCGTCGTCGGCGTGATCTACGAAAATCGACCGAATGTCACCACCGACGTGGCGGCGCTCTGCGTGCGGTCAGGCAACGCCGCGTTCTTGCGAGGCTCAGCCAGCGCGCTTCGCACCAATGAGTTTTTGGTGGACCTCTGGTCCGAGGCGCTGGGCGAAGTCGGACTACCGAGTGACTCAGTGCTGCTGCTGCGCGACACTTCGCACGACGCCGCGGCCCGCTTCATGGCTCTAAGCGACGTCATCGACTGCCTCGTACCGCGCGGCGGACCGAATCTCATCGCCGCAATGCGCGAACACGCCCGCGTGCCGTACGTGCTTGATGGAGATGGCAACTGTCACATCTACGTGGACGCACACGCGGACCTCGAGATGGCTGCTTTGATCGTGCGCAACGCCAAGGTCTCTCGGCCGGGCGTGTGCAACGCCGCCGAGACCCTGCTCGTTCACGCGTCAGTGGCACCCACCTTTATTGCGTCTCTACCAGCGTTGTTGCCCGAAGTCGAATTACGCGGTGATCTCCGCGCTCAGTCCTACGCGCCGATGCACCCAGCGACCGAAGACGACTTTGCGCGCGAATTCCTCGACTTGATCCTGGCGGTCGGCGTGGTGGACTCCCTCGATGACGCGATCGCGCACGTCGCGAAATTCAGTTCCGGTCACAGTGAAGCGATCGTGACCCAGGACGATCGTGCGGCGGCTCGCTGGGTGCGTGAGGTTGACGCAGCTGCCGTGCTCGTGAACGCGTCCACGCGATTCGTAGATGGCGGCGAGCTCGGACTCGGCGGTGAAGTCGGAATCTCTACGCAAAAGCTCCACGCGCGCGGTCCTATGGGTCTGCGCAGCCTGACGTGTCTGAAATGGGTAATCAAAGGAAAGGGACAGATTCGATGAGCGCCATCGATCCTCGCCAGGAGCTGGCCGACCGATTGGGGCTGCAGGCTCCGCCGCCGCCGCGCTTTAGTGACGTCGACGACGTCGGCGCGCGTTTGCGGGCTGCGGACTATTTGCCCGATCCCGCAATCAGCTCAGTGACCTTTCTCGCCGACCGCTTGGGTAAGCCCGTGCTGGTCGAAGGTCCCGCCGGCACGGGCAAGACCGCGCTGGCCCAGGCGGTCGCGCGCGCGACCGGGGCGCGGCTCATTCGCCTGCAGTGCTACGAGGGCCTCGACGAATCAAAGGCGCTCTACGAATGGAACTACCGCAAACAGCTGTTGCGCATCCAGGCCGGTCGACCCGAAGGCGAAGGTCACGAGGAGTGGCACGCCCTCGAGGAGGACATCTTCGCTGAGGAGTTCTTGCTCACTCGACCGCTGCTCGAGGCGATTCGCGCCAAAGAGCCGGTGGTGTTGCTCATCGATGAAGTCGACCGGGTGGAACTAGAGACCGAGGCGCTGCTGCTCGAGATTCTCTCGGAGTACCAGGTGTCGATTCCCGAGTTGGGCACGATCACTGCGACGCAGATCCCGATGGTGTTTCTCACCTCGAACAACACTCGCGAGCTCTCTGAAGCGTTAAAGCGTCGCTGCCTTTATCTCTACGTTGGCTACCCCGACGTGGAGCGCGAGCGCGACATCATCACTTCGAGGGTGCCGGGCATCTCCACGACCTTGGCTGAGCAGATCGCGCGAGTGGTCCGTTCGCTGCGCTCGCTCGATCTCAAAAAGGCGCCGAGTGTGTCTGAGACCCTCGACTGGGCGCGCACGCTCGTGGTGCTCGGGCGCACCGAGATCGGAGATGAGGACGCCGCCGCGACTCTGCACATCCTGCTCAAGTACCAAACGGACATTGAAAAGGCCACCAAAGAGATGTTGGGCAAGGTGAAGTCGGGTGCTTGACCTGCTGGGCGAGTTCATCGCCGAGCTGCGCGCGGCGGGTCTGCCGATCTCGATGACCGAGCACGTCGACGCCGCTCACGCCATGGGCGTGATCGAGATGGGCCGGCGCGAGGAGGTCCGCCAGACCTTGGCGGCCACGTTGGTCAAAGACGGCGACCACCTGCCGGCGTTCAACATGGCCTTTGACGTCTTTTTTGCCACGCGACAGTTCGACGGCGCTGATCTGCCCGACGACGGCAGCTCCATGGAAGACGAGAGTGCCGGACGCAGCGGGGACCAGAGCGCCCAGATGCGCGGGCAGGGTCGCCCCAACGGCATGGGCCAAGGCACGGGCACCTCGATGTCGGCGGAAGAACTGGCCCAGATGTTGCTGCAGGCACTACTCAACAACGACACCTCGATGATGCGCGCCGCGGCGGGCGAAGCGGTCTCGCGCTACTCGGGCATGGAGCCGGGCCGACCGGTCGGTGGCACGTACTACCTCTACCGCACGTTGCGCAATCTGGATTTGGACTCGCTGTTTGACCAACTGGTCGACGCCCAACGACCGAGCGGCGCACCCGACGACGCCTTGAACGAGCGCCTCGCGCGCGATGAAGCCCGCGCGCGGATCGAAGCACTCAAAGCGGCCGTGGAACGCGAGATTCGTGAGCGACTGGTGGATGATCGCGGGGCGGAGGCTCTCGCCCGCTCGACGCGCAAACCGCTGCCCGAGGATCTTGACGTCATGCACGCCAACCGCGACGAGATGGCACAACTCGAGCGGGCACTTCGTCCCCTCAGCCGCAAGTTGGCCGTTCGTCTCGCGCGCAAGCGCCGACACAAGCGCCGCGGTGCGGTTGATCTGCGCCACACCGTGCGCCGCAGTCTCTCCACCGGTGGCGTGCCCATCGATCTGCGCTTTAAGCCGCCGCGCCCGGCCAAGCCCGAGATCATCGTGATCGCGGACATCTCGGGATCGGTGGCGAGTTTCGCGCGCTTCACCCTCTTGTTGGTGCACGCGATCTCAAGTCAGTTCTCCAAGGTGCGCAGCTTCGTGTTCGTGGATGGACTGGACGAAGTCACCCGGCTCTTTGAGGGGTGCGACGATCCGGCTGAAGCGGTGGCACGCATCAACTCTGAAGCCGACGTCATCGCCTTTGACGGCCACAGCGATTACGGCCGCGCGCTGCTCACCTTTCACGAACGTCACGCCGACGAATTGACGAAGCGGTCGGCCGTCTTGATCCTCGGCGACGCGCGCAACAACTATCACCAAGCCCACGCGGAGCTCGTCGCCGATCTGCGGTACCGATCCAAGGCGGTGTACTGGTTAAATCCCGAGCCCCAGAGCTACTGGAACAGCGGGGACTCGATCATCAACCAGTACGAGCCGTACTGTGACCGCGTGATCGAATGCCGGACGTTGCGCCAGTTGGAGGCGTTCGTCGGCACCCTGGCGTGAGCGACACCACCTCTACGCCGCCAGAGGGGTTCCGCACCCGCGGTCCGGATCCCAGCGGGACGCGACTGTTGCTCATCCGTCACGGCGAGGCGGTCTGCAATCGCGACGGCATCGTCGGCGGGCCGATCGGCTGTGGCGGATTGACCGACCTCGGCGTGGCGCAGTCGAGCGCGCTGCGCGACCGCTTGGTGGCTAGCCGCGAACTCATGAGTGCGTCCGCGATCTACACCTCGGTGCTGCCGCGCGCCATCGAGACGGCCAATGTACTGGCGCCGGCACTACCGGACATTGAACCGATCGCCGACTGCGATCTGTGCGAGCTGCACCCCGGCGAGGGAGACGGGCTGACGTGGGATCAGTTCGTGGCGCGCTTTGGGGTGCCGGATTGGACCGCGGATCCGTCCACGCCGCTCGCGCCCGACGCGGAGAGCTGGCTCGGCTTCTATGAGCGCTGCAACGAGGCGCTGACCGAACTGGCTGAGCGGCATCCCGGCAAGCTCGTGGTGGTCGTCGCGCACGGCGGGGTCATCGAGCAGGCGATGAAGATGGCGTTTGCCTGCGAACCCGCGGCGCGACTGCGACTGCGCACCGAGAACTGCTCACTGACTGAAGTGGAGTTCCGCGACAGCCGCTGGCACCTGTTGCGTTACAACGACCGTGCGCCGCTCGCCCCTCAGCAGTAATTGATCGTCGGTGGGTGCGGCGTTGTCGTTGGGTACCAGTAGTTGACCTTGTATTTGTAGGCCGGGTTCGAGCGGCTCTGACCGGCCGCCACATTCATCGTGTACGAACGCACTGTTGAGTCAGACGTGCGGATGCGGTCGGTCTCAATCACGTTGCGGTGACTCGGCAGGTACTGGTACGTGGCGGTGATTGTGTCGACCCCGCCTGACTTTATCGGCACTCCGAAATACTCGGGTGTCTGATACGCGGTGCCGTCAATTACCCAGTTCGTTCCGCCCGTGCGGTACCCGTTGATCCACGCGGTCGCGCCGTTGGGTGCATACCAACACGGCACTTTGTTGGTTGTGAGATTCACGTACCCCCACGCGACGGTGGTCGTCGTCGCATAAAAGCGCAGCGGCGTGAGCGGGTGCGCACAAGGATGCGCGGTCGTGCAGATCTGGTGAAACGTTGAGAGATCCCACACGATCGAGTTGTTCGACGTGACTATGACTTCGTCGCGCGCCACCGCCTTTTGGTACGAGTAGACGGGCTTGGGCGTGTCCGCGGATAGGTACCAGTTGCCGGTCGAGTTATAGCCAAACCAGTACTGACCGATCTTCTGGGTCTTGTAATTCGTGATCTTGCCAAAGTGTGCGATTGCGTGCCGCTCGACCAACAGCGACGTCGCGTTACCTGACGCGCTCGAGTTGGATTGCACGGCGCTCAGCGGACCGATTGACAGCCCCAGTACGAGCGTTGAGCCCACGATGACGGACGTGATTCGAAGCGAGTTGCGCATCTATGACCCCCTAGCGGAGGTCACCGTAGCCCTCAGCGCGAGAGGAATTCCGACACGCGAAACGCGAGGTCCAAACTCTGAGAGGCGTTGAGCCGTGGGTCGCACATCGAGGTGTAGTTGATGTCCAGATCACTCTCGTCAAGTCCGAGCCCACCGCCCAAACATTCGGTGACATTGTCGCCCGTCAGTTCGACGTGCAGGCCGCCGGCCCACGTGCCGAGCTGCGCGTGAATTGAAAAGAACGATCGGACTTCGTCGAGAATGTCGTCGAAACGACGGGTCTTTTGTCCGCCCGCGGTCGTAAAGGTGTTGCCGTGCATGGGGTCACACGCCCACACCACGTGGTGACCGGCGTCGGCGACCCCTCGAATGAGTGTCGGCAGTAGTTCGTTGATGTGGTCTCGACCGAGTCGACTGATGAGCGTGAGACGGCCCGGCTCATTGGTCGGATTGAGGGTCCGACAAAGAGTCAGTAGCTCGTCGAGTCCCATGGTCGGGCCGACCTTGAGTCCGAGGGGATTACCGACGCCGCGGAGAAACTCCACGTGCGCGCCATCGACGGATCGCGTGCGATCACCGATCCACAAGAGGTGGGCCGAGCAGTCGTACCAGTCACCGGTCAGCGAGTCCTGTCGAGTCAGCGCCTGCTCGTACGGGAGCACTAGAGCTTCGTGGCTGGTGAAGAAGTCAACGGCGTGTAGAGAGTCTTCGCGACCGAGGTCGATGCCGCAGGCTCGCATGAAGCGCATGGCGCGGTCGATGTCGTCGGCAATGGCCTCGTAGCGTCGCCCTTCGGCGGAGTTCGCCACGAACTCCTGGTTCCAGGCGTGCACCCGACTGAGGTCTGCAAAACCACCTTTGGTAAAAGCTCGTAACAGGTTGAGAGTCGACGCGCTCTGGTGGTACGCAGTCATGAGCCGCTCGGGGTTGGGCGTGCGGTCCTCTGTGGTGAACGGTTCGTCGTTCACGATGTGACCGCGGAACGCTTCGAGGGTGACACCGTCGCGCGTCTCAGTTTCGGCCGAGCGCGGTTTAGCGAACTGACCGGCGATGCGTCCAACTTTCACCACTGGGACACCGGAGGCGTAGGTGAGCGCGACCGCCATCTGCAAGATCACCTTCAACTTGTCGCGAATGGAGTCCGCCGAACCACCGTCGAATGACTCGGCGCAGTCGCCGGCTTGCAACAAGAACGCCTCGCCTCGCCCAACTTCTGCGAGTTGTTTCGTCAGCGTGCGGGCCTCACCGGCAAAAACGAGTGGTGGCTGCTGGGCCAGCCGTTGCTGAATGGCGATGAGTGCGTCGGCGTCCGGCCAGTTGGGACTTTGGGCCGCGACGCGCTCGTTCCACGAGTGCGGAGTCCAGGTCTCAGAGCCCACCGTCATCAAGACAGAGTATTAGGGAGCCGCCGATCTTTCGTATCGGCCCGTACTGTCGCTACGTGCCGGCACAACGACTCGGCCTGTTCGGTGGAACGTTCGAACCACCGCATCAAGGACACGTGGCCGCGCTGCGCGCGGCGTGGCGCACCTCGAACTACGACGAAATCGTGGTCACGGTGGCGGGTGATCCGTATATGAAACGCGCGTCACGCGAGCCAACGTCGGCTGACCGACGCCTCGCCATGGCGCACGCGGCGTTTGACAACGAAGTCGGCATTCGCGTTGATGATCGCGAAACGCACCGCGCGGGACCGACACACACGATTGACACCGTTCGCGAATTAGCTCGTGATGGTTCGACTGTTGAGCTGCTGCTCGGCGCGGACGCCGCAAACGGTCTTGACGAGTGGTACCAGGCGGGCGAGTTGTCCGAGCTCGTCACCGTGGGGGTGTTTCCTCGCTCAGATGCGGTCGTGGCTCTCGGAGCGCGCTGGCGCTGGCACCTCATTGCCATGGACTCAGTCGACCTCTCCAGCACGTATCTGCGTGATCGGATTGCGCAGGGAATGTCCATTATCGAGTTGGTTCCCGCGGCCGTTGTGCCCCTGCTGAGCGACATCGAGGGGTAGGCTTTTTCGAGATGGCTGTCCGGGTCTTTGAACACACCGAGACCAACCCCCCGCGCGTTCGCTTACGGGTGGTTGACACCGCTCCGCTCAGCCGCCAGGACGTTCGCCGCACGCGGCACCGCTGGCTCGTCATCGGATCAATCTCGTTGGCGATTCCGTTTCTGACCGCCGTCGTCGTGTTGGGAGTCGCCCGCTGAGCGAGCGCCCACCCGTGTCGTCACGCCCCGAGTGGCGACTCGACGAGGAGTCAGATCTGCTGATTGAGGCGGCGCTTCACGCCGCCGCCGAGAAGATCGCCGTCGATTCGGTCGTGCTGCACGTCACCGAGTTCACTGACGCCTTCGACGCCCTAGTGGTCACGGCCGGACGAAACGATCGCCAAGTGCGCGCGATCGCCGAGGAGATTGAGTCCGAGGTCGCCAAAGCCACGGGACTTCGGCCTCTGCGCGTTGAAGGGTTCGACACCGCCCAGTGGATTGCGCTCGACTACGGCGGAGTCATCGTGCACGTCTTTGACGAAGAGACCCGTGAGTACTACGACCTCGAACACCTCTGGCGCGCCGCGCCGGCGTATCGACCCGATCAGCGCGCCAGCAGCGACGCGTAGGAGTACGCCGACACCACGAAGGCGGGCGACTGGCCGGGTCGCGGCAGCGCAATCGGTCGGCCGTTAAAGCGCAGCTCCATCGCGTTGCCGTCCATCGCGGACGCGGTCAGCACGATTTGGGCTACGGCATTGATCTTGCTGCGGTGCACTAAGAGCGCCCCGGAGAAGTCGATGTACAAGATGCCACCGATGTCGGTGGCGCCGACGACGCGCAGCGATCCCGGTAGATCAGTCGTCACGCCGCGGTTGCGCTCCTGATCGCTCACGCCGTCAAGCAGAGTGCGCAGCACGTCGACGAGCCGGCCCGGCAACGCCACGGTGCGCGTCTCGGGCACGAGTTGCCCACGAGCGTTGATGAGATAGATGGTGTGGTGAATGTTGGTGAGGTGCAGACCAGCGGGTGGTTTTGGTCGAACCTTGCTCAACAATCCAAACGGCACGTCGTGGCTGGCGACGGACTGCGGTGAGGACTGCGTGGGCACGTAGGTGCACGAGGCGAGAGCCACCGCGGCCACGAGGATCCCCAGCGGAGCGAGCCGCCGCTTCATCGATACACCCAATCGAGCATCGGCAGTTCAATGCGGAACCGCGCGCCACCTTCGGGGCTTTCAATGACGCGCACCGTGCCGCCGAAGTGCGCAATGTGGTCCGCCACAATCGCGAGACCTAGCCCTGTTCCTCGACTCTGGCCTCGGTCATTGGCGAGAGATCCGCGGTTGAACCGGTCAAAGATGCGGTCGCGATCCTCTTCCGGTACGCCGCCGCCCGCGTCGTCGACGTCAATGGCGACGGCGTTTTCCACCCGGGTGAGCCGAACCGCCACCGCGCCACCCCCGTACCGATTGGCGTTTTCCAGCAGGTTGGAGATCACTCGCTCGAAGCGCCGTCGGTCAACGCGCACCCTCACGTGCGTTACGCCCTTGCCGACGTCAATCGGCACCTCAGAGAGGCCACGTCGGGTGGTGGCTGAGCGCACGGAGCGCCGCACCAGCTCTTCGAGTGAGACGTCCTCGAGGTGCATTGAGGACGCACCCGCGTCCAGTCGGGCGATTTCAAGAAGGTCCTCGACGAACTGCTGGAAGATCCCGATCTCGCCTTCGAGCAGGTCGTAGGCGGTTTGGCCTTCGGGCGACAGGCCGTCGCGTGACCGGCGCATCACTTCCACGGAGTTTGACAGCGTGGTCAGAGGACTGCGCAGTTCGTGACTGACGTCGCCGGCAAAACGTGCGTCGCGTTCGAGTCGATCAACCAGCATCTCAACCATGCGGTTAAAGCTCGTGGCCAGCGCGTCCACTTCTGAGCTGCGGGGGTTCTCGGGAATGCGGGTTTCGAGTTGACCCTCCGCGACACGTTGGGCGGCGCCGGCGGCGACTTCAAGTGGCGCGAGGGCTCGCCGCGTGATGAACCACCCACCGGCCGCACCCATTGCCGTCGTGATCACCGCACCAATGCCGAGCAGCCACAAAAGGGCGCGCAACGTGTTGTTGAGGTCGTTTAGCGAGTGGATCTGGTAGTAGGTCGCGTTAATTCCCGGCAGTGGCACATCAACGAGCAGCGCCGGACCGGACGTGGTCCCGAGAACTTGGTGGCCGACGAGATCGTGAGCGGCGACCGCGCGAACCGACGGTGGTACCGCGGCTCGCGGATCGTTCACTCCCGTCGCGTACCAGACGCCTTCGAAGTCGACGATGGAGAGCGACGTGGTCGCGGTGTCGAGGGAGTGCACGACCGAGCGCATCGATGGCGTGTCGGCAACTGCGGCGGACTTCACGAGCGCGGCGTTGACGTAGGCCTGCTTTAGGTCCGTCGATTCGCGGTCTGAGACCAAGATGTGACGGACCCCGAGGTACGCGAGTGAGGCGAAGACTGCCGAAAGAAGCGCCGCTCCAATTCCGAAGGCGACGGTCAGGCGAACCCGCAGGCTGCGCTGACGCACTACAGGACCAACTTGTACCCGGCTCCTCGCACCGTCAACAAAAAGCGGGGATTGGCCGCGTCCGGCTCGATCTTGGTGCGCAACCGTCGAATGTGCACGTCGACGAGGCGACCGTCTCCGAAGTAGTCATAACCCCACACCCGCTCGAGCAGGTCCTCGCGACTGAGGACCTTGCCGTTAGCCATGGCGAGTTCCGTCAGCAGTCGGAACTCTGTCGCGGTGAGGTGAACTTGGGTGCCGTCGGCCATGCGGGCCACGCCCTCGTCGGGAATGACGTGCAGGTCGCCGAGCTGGAACGCCTTGGCCTGGTCACTCGGGCGTCGGCGCAAGTGAGCGCGAACCCGGGCGAGCAGCTCTTGGGGCACATACGGCTTCGTGACGTAGTCGTCGGCGCCCGCTTCAAGACCCTCGATGATGTCGCTGGTGTCGTCACGTGCCGAGACGACGACGATCGGCACGTCGCTGTTCGTGCGCAGCGCCCGGCACGCCTCGATACCGCTGATGCCCGGCAGCATGATGTCGACCACGACCACGTCGCTGGCTCGACGGTTGAACTGCTCAATGCCGGCTTCTCCAGTCGCGGCGTCGTCGACGTCGAACCCCTCGCCCTCGAACATCAACCGGAGACTGCCTCGGATCCGGTCGTCGTCTTCAATGATCAGTATCTGCGACATAGCTTGCGACAAAGAATACTGACCAGTAGGTCGAAAATCGGGTAATCGTTACGCTTTCGTCGTGTCGAAGTCGCGCGGTGCCCGCGCGGACGCTGACCGGTGGCGCGTTCGCGACTACGAACGGCATTTGCGTGCGCTGGATCGCTCGCCCGAAACGGTGCGCGCCTATCTCTCCGATCTCGCGCAACTGCGTGCGTGGACTGGTGAACACGATCTCGCCGATCCGGCGGAGGTGACCAAGCGCGACCTGCGAGCGTTTCTCGCGTTCCTGGTCGAGCGGGGCGATGAACGCAGTTCCATCACCCGTCGCGTCGCCGCGCTGCGCCACTACTTCAGCTGGCTCGTGGACACCGGAGCGCTGCCCGCGAGTCCCGCCGCCGCGCTCAGCGCCCCGCGGGGAGGGCGAACCTTGCCCCAACTCGTCGTGCGCGAGCAGCTCGATGAGTTGTTAATCGCCGACTGGGGGAGTGACCCCTGGGCGCTGCGCGACCGCGCGGTCTGCGAGGTCCTCTACGGCGCCGGTGTACGGGTGAGCGAACTGTGCGCGTTGGATCTCGATGATCTCGACACGACTCGTCGTGTCCTCACAGTGCTGGGCAAAGGTCGAAAGCAGCGAGTGGTTCCGCTGCATCGCGCGGGCTTCGCGGCCCTTAAGTCGTGGATTACCGACGGCCGCTCGGTCACGGTGACGGAGGCGACGCCGACGGGAGCACTGTTCACGAATCGTCGCGGCTTTCGCCTCGGGCCCCGCGATGTTCGTCGGCTGCTTGATGCGCGCGTCGCGCAGGGCCACGTGCACCCGCACGCCCTGCGCCACACCTACGCCACCCACCTGCTGGAAGGTGGCGCCGATCTGCGCGTGGTCCAAGAGCTGCTCGGACACGAGAGCCTCACAACGACGCAGATCTACACCCACGTCAGCAAGTCGCGACTCCAAAAAGTCCACCGGGCCACGCACCCGCGGGCCGCAACTCCCCCCAACGACTAGGATTCTCCGGCTCTCCCGCGGTGGGCGAGCATCTGAGTTATCGCGCCGCGCAAGCGGACGGTCGCCCTCGGGCGCGCGCGGCGCGTGGAACCGTCACGAAAGGAATGACACGGTGGCACTCGTCACTTTGCAGGAGTTGTTGGACGCGGGCGTGCACTTCGGGCACCAGACCCGCCGCTGGAACCCCAAGATGCGGCGCTTCATCCTGGGTGAGCGCAACGGCATTTACCTCATCGATCTGCGCAAGACCCTGCTCGGCATTGAGGGCGCGTACGCCTTCGTGCGCGACCTGGTCGCTGAAAACGGCACGATCTTGTTCGTCGGCACGAAGAAGCAGACCCAGGGACCGGTCGCGGAGTTCGCGGCGGCTTGCGGGATGCCCTTTGTCAATCAGCGCTGGCTGGGCGGAATGCTCACCAACTTCTCGACGGTCGCTGGCCGCGTGAAGCGCATGGTCGAGCTGCGCAACATGCAGCGCGCCGGAGATTTCGACAACATGCCCAAGCGCGAGGCGCTGCGTCACAGCCGCGAACTCGACAAGCTCGAACGCAACCTCGGGGGCATTTCGGGTCTCGACAAGTTGCCGAACGCCATCTTCGTGATTGACACGAAGAAGGAGCACATCGCGGTGACCGAGGCGCGCAAGCTCAACATGCCGGTTGTCGCGGTCGTGGACACCAACTGTGACCCCGATCTAATTGACTACGTCATTCCCGGCAACGATGACGCGATCCGCTCGGGCGCACTGCTCTGTCGCGTGATCGCGGACGCCGTGGCCGAAGGTCGCTTCATTGCGGCCAACCGGCCAAAGACGGCCAAAGCCGTCGCCGCCGTTTAATTCACCCACCACACCGAGAAGGAGAACCCCGGTGAGTATCACCGCCAAGGACGTCCAAGCGCTGCGCCAGGCCACTGGTGTCGGCATGCTCGACGCGAAAAAGGCGCTCCAGGAGAACAACGGCGACTTCGACGCCGCCACGCAGTGGCTCCGCGTGCAAGGTCTCGCCTCTGCCGCCAAGCGCGCGGACCGCGACGCCAGTCAGGGCGCGGTCTCTGTCGTGCGCGACGGTTCTGTCGCCGCGATTGTCGAGCTGCGTTGTGAGACCGACTTCGTAGCGAAGTCGGACGCCTTCGTCGCGCTGGTCGACGAGATTGCGGCCCGCGTGGCCGCAGACGGCGAGTCGGCCACCGAACAGTTCGCCGGTCAGATCGAAACGCTGCTCACCACGCTGAAGGAGAACATCTCCATCGGCCGCGTGCACCGCTTGGTCGCCGCCGAGGGCGAGGTCGTTGAGACCTATCTGCACGAGCAGTCCGGTCGAGGCGTGAACGCCGTCGCCGTCGTGGTGCGCGGCGCCAACGCCGAAGCCGCCCACGAGGTGGCCGTGCACATTGCGTTCGCGAAGCCCCTCTATCTCACCCGCGACGAAGTGCCGGCGTTTGACGTCGATGCTGAGCGCACCACGGTGGAAGAGATCAGCCGTAACGAGGGCAAGCCCGAGGCGGCGCTGCCCAAGATCATTGAGGGTCGTCTAAACGCGTGGTTCAAGGACCGCGTGCTGGTCGAACAGCCATACGTGAAGGATGAAAAGCAGACGGTCGCCCAGTTCCTAGGCTCGGGCTCTGTGACCAGCTTCGCCCAAGTGGTCGTGGGCGCCTAACGACGTGCGCCGCGTCGTCTTAAAGCTCTCGGGGGAGGCCCTGGCCTCGAGCGCGAGCGACGAGACAATCGACGCGGCGGTGGTGGACTTCCTCGCCCACGAGGTGGCTGACGCCGCCAAAGCCGGCGGATTAGAGCTCGCCATTGTGGTGGGCGGCGGCAACATTTGGCGCGGCGCGACCGGTGAGCTCGCCGGCATGAATCGGGCCAACAGCGATCTGATGGGCATGCTCGGCACCGTCATCAACGCGCTCGCGCTGCAGGACGCAATTGAGAACCACGGCTGGGCGACGCGCGTGATGTCCGCCATCTCCATGGATCAAGTGGCCGAGCCCTACATCCGTCGTCGCGCGGTGCGCCACTTAGAAAAAGGTCGCGTCGTCATCTTTGCCGCCGGCATGGGTAACCCGTACTTCACGACCGACACGCCCGCAGCGCAACGCGCCGCCGAGATCGAAGCCGACATTGTCTTAAAGGGCACCCACGGTGGCGTCGACGGCGTCTACAGCGCGGATCCGAAGAAGGATCCGACCGCGACCAAGTACGACGTCCTCAGTTTTGACGAAGTGCTCGCGAAAGATCTGCGCGTGATGGACCTCACGGCCATCACGTTCTGCAAGGACAACAATTTGCCCATTCGCGTATTCGACCTGATGGCCCCCGACAACTTGCGCCGAGCCCTCGCCGGTGAAGCCGTAGGTACGCTGGTCAAGTGATGGACCCCGAGCTCATCGAACTGGTCCTCGACGACACTCGCGACAAGATGGCCAAGGCCCTCGAGCACGTAAAGGGCGAGTTCGGCTCGGTGCGCACCGGACGTGCGTCCGCTGGCTTGGTCGAAACTCTGCAGATCGACTACTACGGCACGCCGACGGCGCTCAAGTCGCTCGCGAGCTTCTCGGTTCCCGAGTCACGGCTCCTCGTGATCTCGCCGTTTGACAAGGGATCGATCGCCGCCATTGAAAAGGCGATCTCCACAAGCGACCTCGGACTAACTCCGAGCAGCGACGGTCACGTCATTCGGCTGGCCTTCCCGCAGCTCACCGAGGACCGCCGCAAAGCGTTGGTCAAGATCGTGCGCCAGAAGGCCGAGGAAGGCAAGGTCGCCCTACGCGGCGTTCGCCGCCACGCCCGCCAGGAACTCGACGCGCTCGAAAAAGAGCACGGACTTTCGAGCGACGAGATCGAGCGCGTGGAAAAGACCCTCGACAAGATGACTCACGACGAGGTCGTGGCGGTCGATCACCTCTTGGCCCAGAAAGAGCAGGAGCTCCTTGAGGTCTGACGACGAGAACGACCAGGCGGCGACCGGCGAACTGCCGATCGTGAGTCCCGTTGACTCTCGCGTCACCATCAGCGGCGCCGAATTAGCCAGTGAGGCCGCCGGCGCCGACGAAGAGTCGATCCTGCCGCACTGGACCGAGGCGCCGACCGGTCAGGTTCCCGCGGTGCTCACCCGCGAAGCCGCCGCCAGCGAGGACGACCCCTGGGCCACCGTGCCCGCGCCGGCGTGGCGCGAGGGCGAGGCCGACTGGGTCGCGCACGAAGAGCAGTTCGACGCATCAGTGCTTTCGAGTGAATCCGCGCCCGAAGAGACGACGCGGCCGTGGGAGTTCGACTCGCTCGCGCCATCTGACGCCGACGACATGGTGCTCGACACCCCGCGGCCAACGCCGAGTCGACCCGCACGCACGCGCCGTCCGGCCAACGCCAATCCGCTGGCCGGTCGTTCGGTGCGCGGCGGAACGCAAAAGAATGTCTCGCGCGCGACTTTGACCGGACTCGTCTTTGGCGTGCTCGTGCTGGTGCTGTTCAAGCTCGGTACCGTGCCGACGATGTGCCTCATCGGCGCGGCACTGGTGGCCGCGGCCGCCGAGAGCTACGCGGCCCTACGCAAGTCGGGCGTGCACCCCGCAACGCTGCTCGGACTGGTCGCGACGCTCGCGCTCAGTGTGGCGGCTTACAACAAGGGCGAAAGCGCGCTCGGGCTCGTTTCGGTGCTGTTCTTCTTCTTCTCGGTGCTCTGGTACCTCGGTGCGGAGACCAAGGTCGACATCCTCGACGGGATCGCCGCCACTGCGTTCGTCTATGTGTGGGTGGGAGTCCTCGGCAGTTACGCCGCGCTCATGATCTCGCCGGTCAACTACCCCGACAAGCACGGTTTGGCGTTCCTCATCGGCACGATCATTCTCGTAGTGGCGAATGACACGTCAGCCCTCTTTATCGGTCGCACGCTCGGTAAACATCCGCTCGCGCCGTCGATCTCGCCGGGCAAAACAATTGAGGGGGCCGTCGGCGGCAGCCTCGTCTCCTTCGTGATCGGACTCGGCATCCTGCCGGCGATTCACCCCTGGACGATGAAGGGCGCCATAGTCATCGGTGCGGTGCTTGCGGTCGTCGTGCCGATTGGCGATCTCTTTGAGTCGATGGTGAAGCGCACCCTCGGCGTGAAGGACATGGCCGGCTGGCTGTCGGGCCACGGCGGGATGATGGATCGAGTCGACGGACTGCTCTTCGCGCTGCCGACGACGTACTACCTCGTTCACGTCTTGCACCTCGGATAGTCGTGTCCGAGCGACGGCGCCGCGTCGCGCTCTTTGGGGCCACCGGATCAATCGGCCGCCAAACGCTCGATGTGCTGCGCCGGGAACCAGAGGCTCTCGAGCTCGTCGCGGTGACGGCCGGCACTCGACTGCACGAGCTCGTCGAGATCGCCCGGGAGTTCTCGGTCAGTTTGATCGGTGTTCCGACTCACGAGGCGGCCGCCACCGTGCGCGAGCTCATGCCGGAAGCGACAGTGGTCGCGCACGCCGAGGTGCCCGCGGCGATCTGTGAGCCCGCCGACGTGGTCGTCAATGCCATTGTGGGTTTCGCCGGCATGTACATCACGCTCGAGGCACTCCGCACGGGCAAGCGACTGGCGCTGGCGAACAAGGAGAGCCTCGTTGCGGGCGCGCCCGTGGTCGAGTCGGTACGTTCGAGCGGCGAAATCGTGCCGATCGACTCGGAGCACTGCGCCCTTCATCAGTGCCTGGCTGGATCAACGGACCGAGGGCATCCTGACGTTCGTCGCCTGATTTTGACGGCGTCCGGCGGACCGTTTCGGGAGTGGAGCGCGGAACAACTCGCCACCGCCACCAAGGCTGATGCGCTGAAGCACCCGACGTGGCAGATGGGCGAGAAGATCACCGTGGACTCCTCGACATTGATGAACAAGGGTCTCGAAGTCCTCGAAGCCGCGGCGCTCTTTCACGTGGACGTCGAGCGCATCGATGTCGTCATTCATCCTCAGTCGATCGTGCACTCGATGGTGGAGTACGTGGACGGCTCTACGTTGGCCCAACTCAGCCGACCCGACATGCGACTGGCTATTGCGTACGCGATCGGGCTGCCGACGCGCTTTGATCACGGCTGGGGTCGACTGCGTTTCGACGAGCCGATGACGCTTAGCTTTGAGCCGCCCGATCACAAGCGGTTTCCGTTGCTCGATCTCGCCTACGCCGCGGCGCAGCGCGCCAACGCCGCGCCGGCGTGGCTGAATGCCGCGAACGAAGTCGCCGTCGACGCGTTCTTGCATGAGACGATCACCTGGAGCGAGATTCACGACGTTGTTGCGACCACGCTTGACCACTACGACGACGAGCCGATCGGTACGCTAGAAGAACTCCTCGACAACGACGCGCGCGCTCGGGCGTGCGCTCGTGAAAGGATCTCCGCCCTCCACTGATGACCGTCCCCCCGGTCGAACTCACCGCCGCGAAGCGCCCGTTGTGGCACCTCATTGTCGGATTTCTCGCCATCGTCGCCGCTCTTGGTTGGCTCGGTGGGTGGCCTCTGCCGTTCGTGATCTTCGCGATTCTCGCGATGATCATGTTCCACGAATTCGGCCACTACCTGACTGCTCGCTGGAGCGGCATGAAGTCCACCGAGTTCTTCGTGGGCTTTGGACCCCGGCTGTGGAGCCGCCAACGCGGCGAGACCGAGTGGGGCGTCAAGGCCATTCCGCTCGGCGGGTACGTGAAGATCCTCGGCATGACCTCCGCGGAGGTCGTTGACTCCGCCGACGAGGCGCGCACCTATCGACAACAGAGTTTTCCGAAACGGGTTCTCGTCGCCTCCGCGGGCTCGATCATGCACCTGATCCTCGCGATGATTCTGGTGTTTGCCTCGGTCGCGATGTTCGGCACCGTTCTGCGGAACCAGGTTTCAGTCGGCAAGGTCGCCACATTCGTCGGCGTGGTCACTCCTGCTCGTGCCGCCGGCCTGCAGCCCGGTGACGTGCTCGTCGCGATCGATGGGCACCGCATCGGCACGGACGGAAACTTTCAGTTGAAGCGGTCCCAGATTGGTCACCCCGTGATCATCCAAGTACGGCGCCACGTCGAGCTGTTGAACCTGACGGCCACGCCTGTTGACGGACGTCACGTTCATCTCGCGGGCAAGGACAAGCCGTACCTTTCGGGAAATCAGGCGACGCCGGTCATCGGCATTGATCTGAAGCAGACCACCATCTACCAGCACCACTCGGTGCTCGGCGCCATCCCGGCGTCACTTAGTGAGAGCTGGCGCATGGTGTCGCTCACCGGACAAGCGTTGGGCCACATCTTTTCGCCGAGCGGCTTCGCGGGGATCTTTCATTTGGTGACCAACTCGAAGGCGGCGACTAACTCCGCGACGAATCCGACGGCCGCCACGAATCGCCCAACGTCAATCTTCGGCATCGTGCGTGTGGCGATTCAGGTCGCTCACGACAATCCCGCGGGGCTCTTTTATTTATTCGCGGCGGTGAACATCGCCATCGGCATGGTCAACATGTTGCCGATGCTGCCGCTCGACGGCGGCCACGTCGCCATCGCGGTTTACGAACGCGTGCGCACGCGACGAGGTCGACCGCGCTACGTCGCCGATCCCAACAAGTTGCTGCCGGTGGTTTACGTCTTTGTCGCCGTGTTGTTCGTCGTCTTTCTCAGCGCCCTCTATCTGGACATCACGCACCCCATCAACCTCTAGGTTCGCTGCGCTGAGCCGCACGGCAGAATGGCCGTATGGATCTCACGCGCGAACTCGCCGAACGAAAAAAGACGCGACAGATCTCCGTGGGATCAGTCAAGATCGGCGGCGATGCGCCGATCTCGGTGCAGTCCATGACCACGACCAAGACCGCCGACGTCACCGGCACCCTCGAACAGATCTACGAGCTCGCGGCCAACGGCGCGGACCTCGTGCGCTGCACCTGCAACGAAGAGGCCGCAGCGGAGGGACTCGCCCAGATCGTGCCGCGCTCGCCGGTGCCGATCATCGCGGACATTCACTTTCACGTCGAGATGGCGCTCGCGGCGCTCGACGCCGGCGTGCAGGGACTGCGACTTAATCCCGGCAACCTGCGCAAGCCCGAGGAGATCAAGCTCGTCGCGCGTGAAGCCAAGGACCGCGGCGTGCCGATTCGCATCGGAGTGAATGCCGGCAGCCTGCATCCGAAGATCTACGAGCAGTTCGGCGGCGCCACGCCCGAAGCGTTAGTTGAATCCGCCCGACTGGAGCTGGCGTACTTCGAAGAGGTCGACTTCAGCGATGTGAAGATCTCGGTGAAGGCCAGTTCGGTGGCGACGATGATCGCCGCGTACCGATTGGCGTCAGAGAGCTTCGATCATCCGTTGCATCTTGGGGTCACAGAAGCTGGTCCGCTGCCGGGCGGCCTCATCAAGGGCACCGCCGGCATCGCCACGTTGTTGGCCGAGGGGATCGGCGACACCATTCGTTACTCGCTCACCGCTGATCCGGTGGAGGAGGCCAAGGCCGGACGCCAATTGCTCGAGTCGATGGGTCTGCGCGAGCGCAAGGGTTTGGACCTCATTGCTTGTCCGAGTTGCGGGCGCGCTGAAGTGGACGTGATCGCCGTCGCCACCGCCGCGCAAGCCGCGCTAGCTGATCGCCAGTTGCCAATTCAGGTAGCGGTGATGGGGTGTGTGGTGAACGGCCCCGGAGAAGCCCGACACGCCGATCTCGGAATCGCCGCGGGCAAGAAGCGAGGACACCTCTTTATCCGGGGCCAGATCGTGCGCGTCGTGCCGGAAGATGAGATGGTGGAAGCGCTCGTCGCCGAAGCGGAGAAGTTGGTCGCCGAGGGAGTGGAAGCTCGACTCGCGGCGCGCGATCTCTCGGCCGAAGCCGAAGCTGAAGCGGACCGCGCGGCTCTGCTTGACGCCAAGGGCGACGACGTCAATCACGCGAGCGAGCGCATCGAGCAGATTCGTCGTCGCGTCGGCACCGAGCACTGAGAGAATTTCGTCTAACCGCTAGAATTCACCAATGAGAATGTCTCGTCTGCTCGTGCGGACGCTGCGCGAGGCTCCCGCTGACGCTGATTCGCCGGGTCACGCGCTGTTGGTCCGGGCGGGATTCGTCCGCCGGCTCTCCTCGGGGATCTATTCGTTCTTGCCGCTTGGCCTTCGCGTGCTGCACAAGATCTCTGCCGTCGTGCGCGAAGAGCAAGACAAAGAGGGCATGCAGGAAGTCCTGTTGCCAGTGCTCAGCCCGTACGAACTATGGGAAGAGAGCGGTCGCGCCAAGATCTTCGGGTCCGATTTGCTGCCAGCCATGACCACCGAAGGTCGCGGCGGCACCTTCGTACTCGGTCCCACTCACGAAGAGGTGGTGACCAAGTTGGTGGCTGGCGAGGTCGATTCGTACCGCCAGTTGCCCATCACCGTCTACCAAATCCAGACCAAGTTCCGCGACGAACCCCGCCCGCGCACGGGATTGCTGCGCACGCGCGAGCTGACCATGTGCGACGCCTACAGCTTCGATGTCGATAAGGACGCGATGGCCGCGACCTACGAGACCGTTAAGCGCGCGTACCAGGCCATCTTTGACCGGCTCCAGATCGGCGTCATACCGGTGGAAGCCAGCTCGGGCGCAATCGGCGGCGACGTCAATCACGAGTGGATGGTGCCGGCCGAGGTTGGCGAGGACCATTTCGCTCTCTGTGAGTCGTGCGGGCTGTCGGCCAACATCGAAGCGGCCAAGCGATCAATCAATACGCCCGCCGTGAATCACGCGAACATTGACGCACCCGCTCCAAGCCCCGTTGACACTCCGGACTCGCCGTCAATCGAGGCGGTCGTCGCACTCCTCGCGAGTGAAGGAGTTACCGCCGAGCGAATCATGAAGTCCATTGCGACGTTTGATCGCGACGGACAGGTGACGATCATCCTCGTGCCCGGCGATCGCGAAGCGCGGTTGCCGCATGGCTGGCGACTGTTCGAGGACGCCGATTTCGCCGCACATCCGCATCTCGTGCGCGGCTACATCGGACCGGTGGGACTCAGTGGCGTCACCATCGTCGCCGATGAGTCACTGCGCCACGCCGCACACTCATTCGTGTCGGGCGCCAACCAAGTTGACGTTCACTTGCGCGACATCGTCATCGGTCGCGACGTCACGCCATCAGGGTGGGGGAGTTACGTCGTTGTCCAAGACGGCGACAGTTGCCCGAACTGCGGAGCCGCGATGGTGCTCCAGCGTTCCGTCGAAGCCGCTCACACCTTTCAGCTCGGTTTGCACTACACCACGAAATTGAGTAACACGACCTTCGTTGGCGAAGACGGCACAGAGCAGCCGTTTTGGATGGGGTGCTACGGCTTCGGCGTGTCGCGCGCGATGGCCGTAATGGCGGAATTGAACCGTGACGAGCACGGACTGATCTGGCCGGCTGAGGTCGCGCCCTACCGGGTGTCGCTGCTCAGCCTCGGAGCGAGCAAGAACGAGACGGTCGGCGAAGTCGCCGACGCCGCGTATCGAGCGCTCAAGTTGGCCGGCATCGACGTTCTCTACGACGACCGCGATGTCTCAGCGGGCGTGAAATTTGCCGACGCCGATCTGATCGGGGCCCCCTTGCGGATCACGCTTGGATCAAAGGGCCTCGATCGGGAGATGGCCGAGGTGCGCGACCGGCGTACGGGCGAGGTTCGAGAGCTCTCCTTGGGCCGTCTGCTCTCGGGCAAGGTGGAGTAAATTTCACAACTTCACGGCCTGTGACGGCCACCAAAAGTCACTAATTGAGAGTCAGAAGAGTCGCTGATAGACTGGTGGGCGAAAGTCCGCATAGGACATCTGGACTCGTTAAGCGCGGGCCTTCGGCCCGCGCTTTTTCGTCGTCCAGGTGTTCTCGGAGAAGAAGAGGAGGAGCCGTGGAACAGGACCTGACAACGCCCCTGCGCGACCTCCTGCGACCGCTCGGACTTGACCTCTACGACGTTGAATTCGCCAGTGGAACCCTCAATGTCACCGTCGATCGCCCCGGTGGCGTCGACCTCGAGGCTCTCACCGCAGCCACTCACGCGGTCTCCACCTACCTCGATGAGACCGACCCGATTCCGGGTCGCTACACCTTGGACGTCGCCAGTCCGGGTCTAGAGCGCCGTCTGCGCACCCCCGAGCACTTCGCGCGCGCGGTGGGCGAGCGCATCACGGTGCGCGAGGTTCGCAAGGGCCAGCCAACGCGCCGCTTGGAAGGCCCATTGGTGGGCTCAACCGAGTTAAGCGCCACGATCAACGACGACCAACTCGGAGAAGTCGTCGTTGCCCTGGACTCGCTCGAGCGCGCCCGCACAATTTTTCACTGGGGATCTGAAAAGCGCCCGTCGCCGTCTAAAGGACGCGCGACAGCCACGACGAGCAAGCGAGGGTAGGTCATGTCGAACTTTGAACTGCTAGATGCGTTGGTGCAGTACTCGCGCGAAGAGAACATCGACGAAGCCGAACTGCTCCAGGCATTGGCGAACGCACTGCTCGCGGCGTACAAGCGCCGCGACGACAGCGCCGAAGAGGCCGAAGTCGAGATCAACCCGCAGTCCGGCGAGATCAAGGTCTGGGGTCTGGAACTCGACCTTGAGGGCCAGGTCGTGCGCGAGTGGGACGCCACCCCGAGTGACTTCGGGCGTATCGCGGCCCAGACCGCCAAGCAGCACCTGAAGCAAATGGTCATGGACATCAAGCGGATGCACATGTTCGAGGAGTTTGCGAACCGCGAGGGCGACATCGTCTCGGGCTCGGTCCAGCAAAACGACAACCGCTACACGTTGCTCGACATCGGTCGCGTTGAGGCACTGTTGCCGCAGGCCGAGCAGATTGCTTTTGAGCGCTACGACCACGGCGCGCGCATCAAGGTGTACATCGTCGAAGTGCGCAAGACCAACAAGGGTCCCCAGATCGTCGTGTCGCGTACGCATCCCGCGCTCGTGGCGAAGTTGTTCGAGATTGAAGTGCCCGAGATCGCGTCGGGACTCGTGGAGATCAAGGCGCTGGCGCGCGAACCCGGTCACCGTTCCAAGGTGGCCGTTGCAAGCAACGACGCGATGATCGACCCTGTCGGCGCGTGCGTTGGCGCGCGCGGCAGTCGCGTGCGCAACGTCACCAACGAATTGCGCAGCGAGCGCATCGACGTGGTGCCCTACAGCGACGATCCAGTCGAGTTCATCCAGTCGGCGCTCCAGCCGGCGCGCGTGCGTGAAGTTCGCCTCGACGAAGAGACCGGCACGGCCACAGTGATCGTGCACGACCAGCAGCTGAGTTTGGCGATCGGCAAGGAGGGCCAAAACGCCCGCTTGGCCGCGCGCTTGTCGGGCTGGCGCATTGACATTCGCAGCGAGACGCAAGATCGCGACGAGGACGAGGGCGTGCCCGAAGAGTTGACCGACGACGTGACCGAGATCGTGGATGAAGAGTCCGTCGAGGTCACCGACGTCGTCGCCGAGGAGCTGGCCGAAGCCGCCGACGAGGTCGCTGACGCGTCGGTGGGGGAGGGCGCGTAACGCCGACGCGCACGTGCATCGTCTGCCGTCAGCGCGGACCGGCGTCCGAGTTCGCGCGCCTAGGGTGGACCGCCGAACGCGGCGTGTTCCTTGGTGCGGGCGACGGACGCGGGGCGTGGCTGTGCTCGTGGGAATGTGCGAGAAATCTCAGTGCCGCTCCGCTGGCGCGCGCGTGGCACCGGGTCGTGAGCGACGCGGAGGTGGCGCTTGGACGCGACGTCATCGAGCGATGTCACCGCGATCGCATGAAGGAAGTATGAGAGACTGGAAACTGCGCGATTTTGCCCCCGGGCAGTCGCCACAGTGAGGGAATGAGTTGGCAGCAAAGAAGATTCGGGTCCACGAGCTCGCTCGTGAGCTGGGCCTGACCAACAAGGAGCTCTTGGACCTCGCCGGGTCCCTCGGCATCGGGGTGAAGAGCGCCTCGTCCTCAATTGAGGACGCGCAGGCTGACCGCGTGCGGCGCAAGGCGGACGCCGAAGGGCTTCGTCGCGCCGTGGCGCCCGAAGAGCCGGCACCGAAGAAGGCCGTTCGATCTGGTTCGGACGTGCCCGAGCCCGTCATGGTGCCGGCAGCCCCAGTCGTTGAGGTCGAAAGTGCGCGGCCCAGCGAGGCGAGTGCGGACGCGCCGCGCGTCGTGCGGACCCGCACCGCGCCACCCAAGCCCGCACCCGTTCGCACGGTGCCCGCGGACGGACCCACGACGATTCGCCCAACCGCACGTCCCGGCGAAGGTGAAGACCGACCCGCCGCGACTCGACCGCCCCTGTCACCAAGCGGCCGACCGATCGCGCCGCCGCCGCGTCCGCCGATGAGTTCAACCGGTCGCCCAATTCCGCCGCCGCCCGGACAACGCCGCACCGCGCCGTCCGCGGGCGGACGTCCGATGGGTCCCAGTGGCGCTCGACCGGTCAATCCGCGCACGATCAATGCCACGACCGGCACGCGACCGAGCGGCCCGCGCACCGGAGGCTTCGGCGGACCGCGCCAGAGCGCCGGGTTCGGCATGCCGCGACCGGGCGGTCAAGGTGGACCCGGTGGTGCACCGGGACGCCCGGGACCAGGTCGCGGTCAAGGCGGTCCTCGCGGGTCTCAGCGCAAGGCCACGCGCCGTCGCCGTCGCAACGTCGAGGAGCTCGAGCCGACGCTCATGACGACCTACGTGCCGAGCACCGCCCCGGTGCCCGAGGGCGAAATCATCTTGGAGCGCGGCAGCACCGCGAAGGACATCGCGCCGCGCCTGAACCGTTCGGCGGCCGACGTCATTCGCTTCTTGTTCCTTCAGGGCGAGATGGTCACCGGCGTTCAGAGCCTGACCGATGACATGATCGAGCTCTACGCCGCGGAGATCGGCGCGACCATCCGTCTCGTTGACCCGGGTGAAGAGCAAGAAGCTGCGTTGCTCGCTAAGTACTTCGACGACGAAGACGAAGACGACGACGGCGAGTACGAGGTGCGCCCGCCGGTTGTAACGGTCATGGGCCACGTCGACCACGGCAAGACATTGCTGCTCGACCGGATTCGTTCGACCAACGTGGTCGCCGGCGAAGCCGGCGGCATTACCCAGCACATCGGTGCGTACCGCGTCGACTGGCACGGCAAGCCGATTGCCTTCGTCGACACCCCCGGCCACGAAGCGTTCACCGCGATGCGCGCGCGCGGCGCGAAGGTCACCGACATCGTGATTTTGGTGGTCGCGGCCGACGACGGCGTGATGCCCCAGACCGTGGAGGCGATTAACCACGCCCGCGCCGCTGACGTGCCGATCATCGTGGCCGTCAACAAGATCGACAAACCAGACGCCAACCCCGATCGAGTGCTCCAGCAGCTCAGCGAGCACGCGCTCGTGCCCGAAAAGTGGGGCGGCGAAACGATCTGCGTCGAAGTCTCGGCACTGCAGAGCCTCGGCATCGACGAACTGCTCGAACAGGTGCTGCTCGTTGCGGAAATCGAGGAGCTCACCGCGCGCATCGACGGTCGTGCCGTCGGCACCGTGCTCGAAGCGAATCTCGAGATTGGCCGCGGTCCCGTTGCGACGGTGATCGTGCAAGCCGGCACCCTGCGCGTGGGCGACCCCGCGGTCGCCGGAGCGGGCTGGGGCAAGGTCAAAGCGCTCATCAACGACCGCGGCGAACAGGTGAAGTTCGCCGGACCGTCCACCCCGGTGCAGATTCTCGGATTCTCCGAACCCCCGTACGCCGGCGACGAGATGCGCGTCGCGCGCGACCTCGCCAACGCGCGCACGTTGGCCGAAGCGCGCGCCCAGCGCGTGCGACTCACCGGCCACGCTCCCTCCATCACTGGCGGCGCTCGCTTGGAGGACCTCTTCGAGCAGATTCAGCGCGGCGAGACCGCGACGCTCAACATCGTGTTGAAGGCCGACGTGCAGGGCTCGCTCGAAGCGTGCACGGAGTCACTCAAGAAGCTCGAGCGCGAAGACGTGAAGCTCGTCATCGTGCACCGTGGCGTCGGCGGGATCACCGAGAACGACGTGCAGCTGGCGCGGGCCAGTAACGCCACGATCATCGGCTTTAACGTGCGCCCCGACCGACGCAGCCGCGAAATGGCCGAAGTTGAAGGTGTGGAGATCCGCACCTACGAGATCATCTACAAGTTGATCGAAGAGATCGAAGCGGCCATGCTCGGTCTTCTCGCGCCCGTCTTTGAAGAGGTTGTCACCGGCGAAGCTGAAGTGCGCGAAGTGTTCCGCGTGCCGCGCATCGGGGCGATCGCCGGGTGCTACGTGCGCGACGGGGTTATTACCCGCGGCAGCAAAGTCCGCTTCCTGCGCGATGGCGTCATCATCTGGAAGGGTTCGATCACCTCGCTGCGGCGCTTTAAGGACGACGTGCGCGAAGTCGCCTCGGGCTTTGAGTGCGGCATCGGGTTAAGCGATTACCAGGACCTGAAGGACGGCGACCTCATCGAAACCTTCGAGGAGCGCGAAGTTCCTCGGGTCGCCTAAGGCGATGGCCCCCGGGCCGAGTCATCACCCCTACCCCCGCTCGGCGAGGCTCAATCAGATTCTGCGCGAGGTGATCAGCGAATCGCTGCTGCGCCTCGGCGACACTGACGAGCGCCTTGAACTTCTCACCGTCACTGACGTTGAGATCACGCCCGATATGCGCGGCGCCACCGTGTTCTTTGATTCGCTGCGCGAGGATGCGGCTCTCGCGCTCGAAGAGCACCGCGTGCATCTGCAGGGACTGGTGAACGCGCAAACGCGCCTCAAGCGCACGCCGAAGCTGCACTTTCGAGCCGACCCGGCAATCGCTTCAGGCACCCACGTCGAAGAGATCATCCGACGTATGCACGATGATGAGTCCTAGCGGCGCGCTGCTGCTGGACAAGTCGTCGGGGTGGACGAGCCACGACGTCGTTGCGAAATTGCGCACCTTATTGAAGGTTCGCCGCATTGGTCACGCCGGGACTCTTGACCCAATGGCGACGGGACTGCTGGTCGTGGCGGTCGGGCCGGCCACTCGATTGCTGCGATTCTGCGACACCTCACTCAAGCACTATCGCGCCACCGTGCGTCTCGGGGTCGCGACTGATTCTCTCGACGCCGACGGCGTCGAAACCGCGCAAAGCGCCGTGCCCTCCTTGTCACCGAGCGACGTGGAACGCGCCGCCCGCGCACTCACGGGTCCGATCCAGCAGATTCCACCCATGGTCTCGGCGCGCCATCACGAAGGTCGTCGCCTGCACGAGATTGCCAGGGCCGGTGAGACCGTCGAGCGCGCGGCCCGTGAGGTCGTGGTGCACCACCTCGAAGCCACGCTCATCGATGCATCGACACTCGAGCTCGACGTGATCTGTTCGACCGGCACCTACGTGCGCGTGCTTGCAGCGGATCTCGCCGAGTCGCTCGGGACTCTCGGTCATCTCACGGCCCTGCGGCGCACTCAGATCGGGGACTTCTCGGTCAACGATGCGGTCACGATTGAACAGGCCGAGGGGCTGTCACAGGAGGGAGCGTTGATGCCCCGTCCGGCAGCGACACTCGTGGCTCACCTCGATCAGGTCACGTTGAGTGACGACCAGGTCCTCGATGTGCGTCACGGCCGCGCACTGAATCTGGACGTGGCGCCGGGACCGATCGCCGCTCTTGATACATCCGGCGAACTTGTCGCTGTGCTGCGACACGTGGAGGGCATCACGTTTCGCGGCGACGTCGTGCTCGCCACGAACTGAGCACGCGGTCATGACCAGTAACTTGTCGCCCGTGCGTCGGCTCACCAGCGCGGAGCGCGCCGACGAACGAGGCACCGTTCTCACGGTCGGAGTCTTTGACGGGGTGCACCGCGGACACCAGGCCCTGATTGGGCACGTGGTGAACGTCGCGCAAGTCGAGGGCCTCGCGAGCGCGGTCGTGACGTTTGATCCCCATCCCGCCGAGACGCTCAATCCCGAACGTGCGCCGCTGCGCCTCGAGACGCTCGAGCGACGACTCGAGCGGTTCGCGGCCCTCGGTGTCGATCAGGTGCTGGTCGTGCCCTTCGACGACGCGGCGTCGAAAGAGGAGGCCGTTAGTTTCGTCGACCGCGTGCTGGTCGAACAGATGCGGGCGCGACGAGTGGTCGTCGGCGACGACTTTCGCTTCGGACACGACCGCGAAGGTGACGCGGTCGCCCTCGAGCGCTGGGGCGTGTCGCGCGGATTTGCCACCGAGGCCGTTGGTCCCGTCGGCGGACGACGCCGCATCAGCTCCTCGCGCGCCCGCGAGGCGATCGCCGCCGGCGATCTCGTAACGGCCGAATCCGTGCTCGGTCACCGTGTGAGTGTGACCGGGACCGTCGTGCGCGGTGACGGACGCGGGGGCAAGGACCTCGGTTTCCCGACGGCCAATCTGGCGGTCCCTGATCGTGATGCGCGACTGGGTGCGGGCATCTACGCCGCCGCGGCGCGGCGAAAGTCCGGCGCGTACGTTCCGAGCGCCGTCTCGATCGGTCGACGTCCCCAGTTCTATGACGACGCGCCCGAACTGATCGAGGCCCACCTCATCGAGTTTCACGGCGACCTCTACGGCGAGACGATTGAACTCGTCTTTTTCGAGAAATTGCGCGACGAAATGGCCTTTAGTTCGGTCGAGGAGCTCATTGCCCAGATCGAGCGTGATGTGGAACATTCGGCGGCGATCGGCCAGCAGTTGTCGCCGCTCACCGATGAACTGCTAGGATTCCTTCCTGTTCAGCGTCGCTGATCGTGCGGGTCGTCTCGAGACGGTTCGCGAGAGACCCCCGATTCATTGAGGCGATTTCATCTTCATGGCTGAGAAGCAGCAGATCATCACGGAGTACCAGCACCACGAGAAGGACACCGGCTCGTCCGAAGTCCAAATCGCGCTGCTAACCGAGCGGATCTCGCACCTCACCGAGCACCTAAAGGTCCACGCGGGCGATCACCACACCCGCCGCGGACTGATGAAGCTCATTGGCCAACGCCGCCGACTGCTCGACTACGTGCAGCGCGGCAACGTGGAGCGTTACCGCACCCTGATCGGGCGACTCGGGATCCGACGCTAAGCGCGTCTCCGGCGAAGCCGGGGCCGGGTTCGGCGCGTGTGAAGGCCAGTGGAGGATTACCGCACTGCGGTGGTCGCCCACTGGGGTTCGTCCGCCGCTCCCGATAACCACATAAGGAGCATCATGTCTGACGCGATTCGCGTGAGCACGCCCATATCGGGCACCGATAGAACATTGACCTTTGAGGCCGGCAAGTTGGCCCAGTTGGCCGACGGCGCCGTCGTCGCCCAAATTGGCGACACCGTTCTCATTGCGACCGCGGTTACCGCGCGCCACGTGCGCGAGGGCACCGACTTTTTCCCATTGACCGTCGACATCGAAGAGCGCAGCTACGCCGCGGGCAAGATCCCCGGCGCGTTCTTTCGTCGCGAGGGCAAGCCCTCGGACCAGGCGGTCCTCATCTGCCGATTGATCGACCGACCGCTGCGCCCGTCGTTTCCGAAGGGATTCCGCAATGAGGTCCAGATCGTCGTCACGGTCTTTAGTGCCGACCAGCAGAACCCGCACGACATCCTCGCGATCAACGCGGCCTCGGCCGCGCTCATGGTCTCGGGCATGCCCTTTGACGGACCGATCGGCGCGGTGCGCTTGGCGTACACGACCGACGGCGTCTGGATGCCGCACCCGACCTTCGAGCAGGGCGACGACTCAGTCTTTGAACTGGTCGTGGCCGGTCGCGCGTTAAGCGACGCGCCCGACGCCGAGATCGCCATCATGATGGTGGAGGCCGGCGGGACCGAGGGCAGCTTCGAGAAGTACGCCGACGGCGCGCCGAAGGTCGACGAAGAGACCTTGGCCCTCGGCCTTGAGGCATCCAAGACCTGGATCCGCGAGTCGATCAACCTGCAGCGCGAACTCGTCGCCGAGTACGTCGCCGCGCGTGGACCGATTGTGCCGATCCCGCACGCGACCTTTAACGAGTACGAAGAGGACGTCGCCGCTCGCGTGAGCGAGGTCGGTCTCGAGCTGTTGAGCAAGGCCAACACGCTCACCCAAAAGCAGCCCCGCGCCGCGGCGCTCGACGAGGCCCTCGCGGTCATCCAAGAGCGTCTCGCCGATGAGTTCGCCGGCCGTGCCGGTGAAGTGAAGGCCGCCGTGCGCTCACTCACGAAGAAGCTGGTCCGCCAGCGCATCGTGGAAGAGGGCGTGCGCATCGACGGGCGCACCACGAGCGACATTCGTCCGCTCAGCGCGGACGTTGATCTGTTCCCGATGACTCACGGCTCGGCGCTCTTTCAGCGCGGCGAGACCCAGGTCGTCAACGTCACCACGCTCGGCATGCCGCGCATGCGCCAGCAGCTCGACACCATCACGCCGGACGAGTGGCGCCGCTACATGCACCACTACAACTTCCCGCCGTACTCAACCGGTGAGGCGGGCCGCGTCGGCACGCCGAAGCGCCGCGAAGTCGGCCACGGCATGTTGGCCGAGCGCGCGCTCGTGCCGGTGCTGCCGAGCGAGAGCGAGTTCCCGTACACGCTGCGCGTCGTGAGCGACGTCATGCAGTCCAACGGCTCGACCTCGATGGCGTCAGTCTGCGGTTCAACGTTGTCGCTCATGGCCGCCGGCGTGCCGATCAAGGCGCCGGTCGCCGGTATCGCGATGGGTCTCGTCTACGAGGGTGGCACCTATGTCACCTTGACCGACATCCTCGGCGCCGAAGACGCCTTCGGCGACATGGACTTCAAGGTGGCAGGCACTGCTGACGCCGTCACCGCTCTGCAGCTCGACACGAAGATCGACGGTCTGCCGGCCGACGTGCTGGCCAAGGCGCTGCACCAGGCCAAGGACGCGCGTCTGGCGATCCTGCGCCTGATTGAAGGCACCATCGCCGCGCCGCGCAGCGAAGTCGCCGAAGTCGCCCCGAAGATCGTCAGCCTCGAGATTCCGATCGACAAGATCGGCGAGGTCATTGGACCCAAGGGCAAGGTCATCAACACCCTGCAGCAAGAGACCGGGGCCGACATCGCTGTGGACGACGACGGCACCGTTGGCACCGTCACCATCGGCGCCAAGGACGGCCGCGCCGTCGCTGAAGCTCGTCGTCGCATCGAGTTGATCCTCGATCCGCCGACCGCCGAAGTGGGCGCGACCTACCAGGGCAAAGTCGTAAATCTCACCAAGTTCGGCGCGTTCCTCTCGATCCTGCCGGGTCGTGACGGTCTGTTGCACATCTCGAAGATGTCGCCGCTCAATGAGGGCAAGCGCATCGGTCAGGTGGAGGACGTCTTAGAGCTCGGTCGGGTGCTCGAAGTCCGCGTCGACGACATTGACCCGCAGGGCAAGGTCTCGCTCTCACTCGCCGGCGAGTTCGCCGGCATGGAGTCAAGCGAAGAGCCCCGTCGCGACCGCGACCGCGAGCCGCGTCGTGATCGGGGCGATCGTCCCGAGCGCAGCGACCGCGGCCCGCGTAGTGAGCGCAGCGACCGTCCCGAGCGCAGCGACCGCGCCCCGAGTCGTCCGTCGAGCAGCTTCGAGGACAGCTTTGAAGCCGAGCTGGCTGACGAACTCGGCGACCTCGGGCCGGGTGGTCCGGCGATGAGCGACTCTGACGGTGGAGATCGTCGTCGCCCGCGTCCGCGTCGTCGCTAGGGCATCGACTGAGGGCAGGGCCCTCGTAATGTGACCGCATCGTGAGCGAGCCCACCGCGCCGAGGGGACCGGGGTGGTGGCGCCCGCTACACCGTGCGGACCGTCGCGCCATTGTCGCGTTCCTCGCGGTGCCCATGCTGCTGTTTGTGGTGCCCGCACTGTTCGGTCACGCGGCGATTGCCCAGGACAACCTGCTGCAGAACTACCCGCTGCGGGTGCTCGCCGCGCACCAAATGATCGGCGGCCATCTGCCGCTGTACAACCCGTTGGCGAATTCGGGCACGCCGCTGCTCGGGGGACTGAATGCCGGGGCGTTTTACCCGCTCGAAGTTCTCTATCTGTTCCTGCCCTCGATCGCGGCGTGGGTGATCAATCTCATCGCGATCTACGCGACGTGCGCACTCGGTATGTACTCGCTGTGTCGCTGGCACGGCGTGCGCAGCTCGGCCGCGTTCCTCGCGGCGGCGGCGTACACCTACGCCGGCACGATGATGGGCCAGATGGTCCATCTGGCCGTCGTGCAGGGATTCGCGCTGCTGCCGTGGCTCGTTTTGACCGAACTCGTGGTGCTCCGTTCGCTGCTCGGCGTCGGCGCGGAAACCCCGTGGCGACGAGCGTTGCACGATGCCGTGCCCGCTGTCGTGGGCTTCGCCGCAATCTGGGCGTTGACCTTCCTCTCGGGTGAACCGCGCGCGATCGCGGAGGTTGAGCTCGTTTCGTTGGTCGTGGTCGTCGTGGAGCTCGTGCTGCACACCGGCGTGGCCCGCGCCACGTGGCGGGGACGGCTCCTCGTGCTCGGCGCGAACGCGCTCGGCCTGTTGTGGGGCGCCGCGATCGCGCTGGCGCAACTGTTGCCGGGCTGGGCGTTCATCAGTCAGTCCGAGCGCGCGAATGAGGGCTACGCGTTCTTTGGCAGCGGTTCCCTCGTGGTGCGCTGGAGCGCGCTGTTGTTGAACCCGGATCTCTTCGGCGGCAACGGTTCGCTCGGCACCAAGTCGTACTTCACGAACTACAACCTGGCCGAAGTCACCGGTTACGCGACCCTGCTCGGGCTGTGCGCGGTAGTGGCCCTTGTCGTGCTCGCGCTGTCGCGCCGCACGCGCACGGGCTTACGCCCGATGGTCGTCTACGCCGTGCTCCTCATCGTGGGTCTCTTTGCGACGTGGGGCTACTACACGCCGATAGGTCATCTCTTTCATTGGCTTCCGCTCTTTGGCAAGACGCGCCTGCCGAGTCGCAACTTGGTCGTTGTCGATCTCGGCGTCGCCGTCATTCTTGGGTGGTGGCTGGATCGCGTCTTTACCCACCGCTTTGATGACGCGGCGCTCACTGGTCGACGCCGCTGGGCCGTCGCCGCACCCGCCGGAGTAGCCGGAGCATTAACCATCGCGGTGATGATCTGGCCAGTCCAAATCGAACGGTGGTTCGGCACTCGCGTGCACCCCGAATTCGCTCGTCTCATGACCGCGTCGTTCGTGCCGCAGGCGGTGATAGCCCTTGCGACTTTCGCGGCGCTGATCATCGGACTGACTCGACCGAGAGCGCGTCGAGTCCTTATCTCCTTGTTCGTCGCGGACCTCCTGTTCTTTAACGTCATGACCGACGTCGGATTCGCGACGGGTTCCAGCAGCGCGCTACCCACGCGTGCGACCAGCGCGGCCGTACTCGGCACCACCGGTCGCTACGCGATCGTTGATCCGGGACAGAGCAACTTCGGCGTGATGGAAACCCTGGGCGCACCAAACCTCAACGTCTTTTCGAATCTGCCGAGCGTTCAGGGCTACGGGTCGCTCGTCTCGAATCGTTACGGGGCGATCACGGGCACGCATCCGATGCTGGCACTCGACGCCTGTCAACTAGGCCAAGGGACGTTTCGTCAGCTGCGCCTCGCGACGCTGGTGATTTCGCCGACCGCGTTGGCTCAGGTTGTGCCAGGCGCCCTGCCCTTTAAGTGGTGCCGGCCGATTCCGATTGAGGCCACGGCGCGCCGGTACTTCGGCACAATGCACGATGTCAGCGAGATCTTTCTCTCGGGATGGCGACACCATTCGATTGCCTCGGCGCCGGTGACGGTGCAACTAATCAACGGCACCGGTCAGGCGGTGGGGGCGCTGCTCACGCTGCGCGGCCGGTTCCACGAGACCGTGACGTTGCCGACGCCGATTGCGGCCGCCGGATTCATCGCGAGCGCACCGGGCGGCGTTCGCCTCGCGTCCTCCTCAATCGTGGCGACCGAGAGCGGTCGCGCGGTGCGACTCCGACTGAACAGTCCGTTTCAGGTTCCGCTCGCGTCGCCGGCGTGGCGGCTCGTCGCCACGACGCCTTTCTATTCAGTGTTCCGCGCTACATCAGTTCAGCCAGCTCAGTGGCTCGAGGGCGACGCCGCTGGCAGTGCCATTACCCACACGTCGAATCAGCCGTGGGGTGATGAGCTGATCACGGTGCGCGCCACGCGTGACGTGGCGCTCGTGCGCAGCGTCGCGTGGCTGGCGGGATGGCGGGCCACCGCAACCTCGGTGGATTCGACGAACTCGCGATCACTGCGCGTGCTGCGACATGGACTGATTCAAGGTGTGGCGGTGCCGCCGGGCAACTGGATCATCCACTTCCACTATCACGCGCCGTACATCGAATTGGGATTGGTGGTGAGCATCGCGGCGCTCGCGCTCTTCCTTCTCGTCGTGATCGTCATCGTTCGTCCCAAAGTTCGTCGATGGATCAGCGGTAATGTGACTTGATGACGCGCCTCGCCCTGGTCGGCGGCGCGGGGCGCATGGGCCAGACCATGGCTGAAGAACTCGTCTCACTCGGCGACTTCAGCATCGCGGCACTGATCGATCCCACTTCTCCTCAGTCCAAATTTGGTGCCACACACCTTTCGGTCATTGAGCAGCTCAATCCGAGCGACGTGGACGTCGTCATTGACTTTTCCGTCGCCGCCGTTGCGCGCACGACTCTCGAATGGTGTCTGCTGCGATCCGTTCCGGTGGTAGTGGGCACCTCGGGTCTCGCCACCGCCGAACTGAACGAGTGGAAGAGCCGCTACGACGCGGCGGGAGCGCCAGGGGTGATCGCGGCCAACTTCTCAATCGGTGCGGTGCTCGCTGAAAGATTCGCTGCCCAAGCTGCTCCATATTTTGACGCCGTCGAAATCATCGAGTTGCACCACGACAAGAAAGTGGACGCTCCCTCGGGGACCTCGATTGCCACTGCAAATGCGGTGTCGAGCGCTCGGGAGGCGGCGGGTCGCGAGGAAATTGTCGATCCCACCGAGCGTGAGACCTTGGCGCACGCTCGCGGAGCGGCCCCCGGCGGTGGCGTTCGCATCCACTCAGTGCGACTTCCAGGTCTCATCGCGCACCAAGAGGTCCTCTTCGGCCGTCCCGGTGAAGGCTTAACGATTCGACACGACAGTTTTGATAGGCGCAGCTTCGCTGCCGGTGTGGCTCTCGCTGCCCGTCGAGTTCCCTCAATGCCGGGCATGTTGATCGGGATTTCCGAGCTGGTCTAGATGGCAGACACAGTTACCGAGCGAGCGCTCGTCGCCGCCGCGCGCTGCGTGGCGCACGACGGGATCGCCGCCACCACGTTGGAGTCGATCGCCAAAGAGGCCGGTGTCGCGCGCGCCACCTTGTATCGGCACTTTCCCAACGGGCGCCGCCAGCTCTTTGACGATCTCGTCAGCCACGAGGTCGGTCGTTTCTTTCTCGAGCTGTACGCCGAGATCGAAGATCAAAAATCCATCGAAGGAGTCTTGGAACGCGGACTGCGCCACGCGCACCGCGCGGTCAGCACGCACTATCTGCTGCACATCGTGCTGCGCGAGGATCCGTCAATTCTCGAGCCGAGCCTGTCTAACGCGCTGGGCGACATTTTGACGCTGGTGAGCGAAGTGTTAAAGCCGTTCTTGCCGAAGAGTGCGGCATCGAGCGAGCGCGCCGACTTTCTGGCACGCATGCTGCTCGATTACATCTCGACGCAAGGTCGGTGGGACTTCGACGATCCGAGCCAGTTGCGTGAACTCGTGCGCGACGAGTTGCTCGCCGGAATGGGAGAGAAGCCTCGAACCTTCGCGCCGAGCGAGGTACGACCGATGCGGCGCGTTCAGGACTCCTCGGTGCGCGCGCGGGTCATCGAAGCCACGCTTAACGAAGTGGCCGCCGGACGATTCAATGAGTTCACGATCGATTCAGTCGTCCGACACAGTCAGGCGTCACGGGCCACGGTGTATCGCGCGTTTCCTGGCGGTCGCGACGCGATGCTGTCCGCGGCCTTCGAGCGCGAGGCCAGCCGCTCGTTCGCGGCCATCGCCGAAGCAATGGGTGCGCACGATGACCTGCACGGCTGCATGCTCGCCGGGCTCACCACTCTGTGGCATCACGTAGTCGCCAATGAGGCACTCAGCGGTCTCGTGAAATCGGATCACGAACTGGTGCGTCGCCACTTGCGCTTTGAGTCCGCCACGCGTACGTACTTTGTGGCTTCGAGCTTCGCCCAGCCGCTGCTGAGTCGTTGGCTCAACGCCGAGACAGCAGGCCGGTTGGCGGAGTGGATCTGCCGCATCGTTGTCGCGTACTGGCTCGTGCCCGCCGACTATCTCGACATTGACGATCCCGCGTCGGTGGCCCGCTTTTACGGCCGGCACCTCGCGCCGGGCATTGACGCAATGGCGCAGCGATGAGCACTGCGCGCGGCGAGCTCTACGCGCCGATTGAGCCGTTCTTCACCGGCACGATCGACACCGATGACGGTCATCACGTGTACTACGAACTGGTCGGCAATCCTGACGGTCGTCCGGCGATTTACCTGCACGGCGGTCCAGGCTCGGGCTGTTCGGTCAATCAGCGCCGCATGTTTGACCCCGAGCGCTACTGCGCGGTGCTGATGGATCAACGCGGTTCGGGCCGTTCAACGCCATTGGCCGAAGAGTCCCTCGAGCTGCTTGATACCAACACCACCGATGGTCTCATCAGCGACATTGAGGCCATTCGCGTTCGCCACGGCTGGGACCAGTGGCAAACCGTGCTCGGTCTGTCGTGGGGCACGACGCTCGCAGTGGCGTACGGCGAAGCGCACCGCGACCGCGTGGCCAGCATGGTGCTCGGCCTCGTGACCACCACGTCGCGCGCGGAGGTGGAGTGGATTACCGACGGCGTGAAGCGCATCTTTCCGAACGAGTGGCGACGGTTCTTTGACGCCGTGCCCGATCAGTTCCGTCGCGAGCGCGTCGTTGACTCGTATGCCGCCATGTTGCGCAGCGACGATGCCGGCGTGATTGAGCACGCCGCTCGCGAGTGGTGTGCCTGGGAGGACGCCCACGTCAGTTTGGCTCCGGGCGCTAAGCCCAGCCCGCGCTACGAGGATCCGGCGTTTCGGGTGCGCTTCGCGCGCTTGGTTACGCATTATTGGAGTCATCACGCGTTTCGCGGTGACTCCGAGCTGATTGATCACGCGGATGTCCTTAACGGGATTCCCGGCGTGCTCATTAATGGTCGCTTCGATGTCAGTGGGCCACTCATCACGACCGTCGAGTTGGCGGAGCGGTGGCGTGACGCGCGCACCGTGGTGATCGACGACTCCGGGCACGGCACTGGCGACTCGTTCGGTCCAGTGATCTACGGGGCACTCGACGAGTTCGCTCGCCTGTAGTCCCGTGGACTTCTAAGAGGTCGCTGGTAGGTTCATGATCGTGGAGTCGCCGCGCTTCGGCCGGGTGATTACGGCCATGGTGACGCCGTTTGACGACGCCGGGGCGCTGGATCTTGATCGGTGCCGAGAACTCGCCCGGTATTTGGTGGACACCGGATCTGACGGTCTCGTTCTCGCTGGATCGACGGGTGAGGGATTTGCGTTAAGTGACTCCGAGAAGTTGGATCTGTTCGCCGCGGTCTCTGAGGCTGTGCGGGTGCCGGTTCTCGCCGGGACCTCCTCATCAGACACCGCGCGATCGGTCGAGCTGACGGCCAAGGCGTCAACAACGGGTGTCGCGGGCATCCTCGCCACCACCCCGGCGTACGCCCGCCCCAGTCAGCACGGTCTGATGGCGCACCTCGGCGCCATGGCGGACGCGACCTCGCTGCCGGTCATGCTGTACGACATTCCGAGTCGCACCGGTCGCAAGATCGCGGCCGAGACAACGATCAAACTGGTCACCCACCACACCAACGTCGTGGCGACCAAGGACGCGAGCGGCGACCTGCCCGCCGCGGCGCACTACAAATCGGTGCTCGGAGCTGCGATCGATCTGTACTCCGGTGACGACAGTTGGCTCTTGCCGTTTCTATCGATCGGAGCGGTCGGCATCGTCTCAGTGGCGTCGCACTGGGCGGGTCCGGAGTTCGCCGCGATCGTTGACGCCGTGTTGAAAGACGACTGGGAGCGCGCCCGCGTGCTTAATGAAGTTCTCGCCGAGAGCTACTCGTTCGAATCCTCTGAGGCTTACCCCAACCCGCTGCCGGCCAAGTCGGCGATGCGCGCACTCGGTCTGGCCGTGGGCCAGTGCCGACTGCCGATGGGTCCGAGCGACGAGTCGCTCGACGCACGCGCGAGCGACGTACTCGCTCGATTGCGTGCGCACCGTGGCTAAGAAGTCGAGTTCGTCGACCGCACCCGTGGCGCCGATCGTGCGTCGCGACGACGCCACCGTTCGCGTGTCGTTCTTCGGCGGGCTCGGCGAAATCGGGCGTAACTGCATGGCTCTCGAATACCGAGGGCGCATCTTGGTCATCGACGTCGGCTTGATGTTCCCGGAGCCCACGATGTACGGAATCGACCTCATCCTGCCGGACTTCACCTGGCTGAAAGAGCGCGCTGACAAGGTGGACGGGATCGTGCTGACGCATGGACACGAGGACCACACCGGTGCCCTGCGCTACCTGCTGCGTGACGTTCACGCGCCGCTGTACGGCTCGGAGCTCACTCTCGGCTTCGCCCGACACCGCCTCGAAGAAGCCAAGCTCGCGAGCCGCACCCAGTTCATCGCGGTGAGTGACGGCGAGACGCGCACTATCGGTGAGTTCAACGTCGAATTCATCGCGGTCACCCACTCGGTGCCGCGCGCTAACGCCATTGCGGTGCACACCGCAGCGGGGACGATCTTGCATTCAGGGGACTTCAAATTGGACCTCGCTCCAATTGACGGGCGCCGCAGTGATCTCACGCAACTTGCTCGTCTCGGCGAGGAAGGCATCGACCTGCTGCTCTCGGACTCCACCAACGCCGAGGAACCAGGGTTCACACCGTCTGAGTCCGTGGTCGGCCACTCGCTGCGCCGGCTGTTTCTCGAACGTCCCGATCGGCGCATCGTCGTCGCGTGCTTTGCCAGTCACTTGCACCGCATTCAACAGGTGATTGACGTCGCCGTGGATCAGGGGCGTCGCGTGATCCTGCTCGGCCGATCAATGGACAACAACGTGAAACTCGGCCGAAAGCTCGGCGAGTTGCACGTCGACGCCGCGGTCTTTGAAGACGCCGCCAACCTCGATCGCTACGAGCCGGGTGAAGTGTGCGTGATCTGCACCGGCAGCCAGGGCGAGCCGCTGTCGGCACTGGCTCGGCTCAGCCGTGGCGATCGGCGATACCTCAAGGTCGGGCGAGACGACACCGTCATTCTCAGCTCGCACCCGATTCCGGGCAACGAGTGGCTCGTGGGACGGGTAATTGACGACCTGCACCGCTTGGGCGCCGAGGTGATTCATTCGGGCCACGAGCTCGTTCACGCCTCGGGTCACGCTCGCCAGGGAGAGTTGCGCACGCTGTTGCAACTGGCTCGTCCGCGCGCCTTTGTGCCGATCCACGGCGAGTACCGCCACATGTCGCACCACGCGGCCTTGGCCAAGGAGATGGGCGTGCCCGCCAAGCAGATTCTCGTATGCCAAGACGGCGACGTCATTGAGTTGGGCCAACACGGAGTGCGACGCGCCGGTGAAGTGCCCGCGGGATTTCACTACATCGACGGCAACGCGGGCGATCTCGATGAGACGCCGCTCGAGGAACGCCGGATGCTGGCCGAGCACGGAGTGGTTCTCATTAGTGCGACCATCAGGAAATCAGGATCCAGTTTGGAGATCGGCGTTCGGGCCACGGCACGAGGTTGGTTTGACGGGGAACACGAACGAGAAGTGTTGAGCGCTGTCGAATCGACGGTGACCGGTGAATTGCGTGATGCGGTGGCCGAGCGAATTCCCGAAGAAGCCGAGCTCACGAAACTGGCGCAGCGCGTCGCCGGGCGAGTTGTTGGTCAGCGATACCGGCGCTCACCGGTTGTGCTCGCCGCCGTGACGGTCGCCTAGAGCTCCTTGCTCGGCTCGCCGTGTTCGGCGTTGCCCTGGTCGTAACGCCAGTACGCCTTCACGCTGATCTGGTCTTCGTCGAAGCCTCGATCCAACAGGGCCGTGCGGACGGTGCGTCCGGCGTGAAACTCGCCGAAGACGTACGCGTGGGTCGAACGGTCGCTGAAGGCGACGAGCGACAGTGCGCGCAGTTGCGGTTCGCCGCTGCCGAGGGGTGCGTCTCCTCGCTCGGCAATAACGGCGCGCGAAGACAGACCGGTCTCGAAGTTCGCTCCAATCATCTCGGTGACGTCGTCAACTTGAATGACGAAAGTGGCGCGGCGATCAGCCGGCAGCGAACCTGCCAGCGCATAAAACGCCGCGAGCGACGTGGTATCGCCGATGAAAATGTGGTGCTGGCTCTCAGGATCCGCGAAGACCTTGCCTCGAGGACCGACGAGATCAACCACGTTCCCGACGGTGGCCCTTCGAGCGAACTCGGCGCCCACACCGTCATGAACGTGTGTCACCCACAACGTGAATTGATCCGTTCCTCGTTCGCGTACTGAAAATCGGCGCCGAACAAACTGCCCGGCGCGACGTTCGAGGCGGACCATGACGTCCTGTCCGGGCTGTCCCGCGATCTCCTCGGCGCGCGAGTGGCCGATGGTGATTGCCCTCAGATGCGGCGTCAGTTGATCGACGCTGGTGATCTCGCCCAAGGCGGCGACTGCGTCAAGACGGCTCGCCAAATCCAATGAACTCTGGTGCGGCTCGGCACTCATCGCGCCACCCTACGAGGGACGATTGGTGGCTCGGTCGATCAATCGTTCCTCATTAACGTGACAGATAATGCGCGAGAGATCTTCGCTGAGATCCTCGTCGCGCGTCACTCGACGCGCGCTGGTGTGGATCGCTCAGCTGATCGCCACCTGGACGGTCGGGTGGATCTTTCTCGACGTCATTCCGAGTAAGGGGTGGGTCATCTTCCCCGTGGCGTCATTTGGCGCCGGCGTGTTCGTCACTGCGCGATTCGGGTCGTCGCTCGCAACATCTCCCACGCCAGTGAACTCTCGTCGGCTGGCGTTCGTGGCCACCTTGATGCTCGGTGCGTGGTCGTATCTCGCGGTGTTGATCACGGTCATCATCGACGGTTCAGCGTCCGGGCTCGGCATCGTGTCATTTATGTTCGCCGAACTGTTCGCGGCGACATTGGCTGCGGCCATCGGCTTTGTCGTGTTGTGGGTTCTGCTCGAGTTGGGCGTCCGACTTGGTCCACTCGTGCGGCGATGGCGACAATCATCAACATCGCGTGGCGAAAGACCCGAAAATCGAACTCCCGTTCGGTAACGTTTCACAGTGGCGAAAGCCCAACATTCCAAGGGATCTGCACAGTCGTCACGTACCGCGTCACGTCCCGAGACGCTGTGGGTCCGCCATCGACGAGATCTCTGGGTCCTCGCACTGGTCGTCGTCGGGGCGTTTCTCGGACTCGCCGAACTCGGCGCACTTGGACCAGTGGGTCGGGCACTGGAAACGGCTCTCTCATCGCTGATCGGCGTGTCGCGGTGGATTCTCGCGGCAATGCTCATTGCCCTGTCCGCCGCGTTGTTGTGGGGCAAGGTCGAGGTGGAGAAACTGCGACTCGTCCTCGGGGTGGGCTTTGGCCTCGTCGCGGTGAGCGGTTTCGCGCACCTCGCCAACGGTGAACCCGGCTTTCACGCCACGAGTAAGGCGCTCGGGAAGGCGGGCGGCTACCTGGGTGTGACCATCGCGGGCGGACTGCGACACGTAATCGGGATTCCGGGCACGCTCGTCGTTCTCGTCGCACTCGTCGTCGTGTCGGCGATGTTCTTAACGGGCGTCACTCTCGGGCGACTACTCACCACCAGCTGGTCGTCGACAAAGGGCGCGGTCATCTGGTTGGCCGAGTGGTGGAAAGCGCGACCCGAGCCCGCCCCCGCAGTCCGAGTCCGTCGCGATGAGGAACCGGAGTACGAAGCGGCGAGCTTCGCGGAAGACGAAGCCGCCACCTTCGAGGCTGCGGACGATGACGTGGACGAGAGTGACGGCGACGACGTCATTCACGGTGAAGTCGACAACGACCTCGCCGAAGAGATTCCGCCACCGGCGCCGCCTCGACGGCGACGCGCCACAACGCCCGCAGTGCAACACGGAACGTGGACTCTGCCGAGTCTGGACCTGCTGCAACGCGTGAAGGAACAGAGACACGATCGCTCGGCGATTGACGCCGCCGGTGACGAGCTGGTGGACGCTCTGGCGGCTCATGGAGTCGAGACGACTCTGGTCGGTTACACGGTCGGACCCACAGTGACGCGCTTTGAACTCGAGTTGGGTCCCGGCGTGAAGGTGGCTCGCGTCACGTCGCTGCACCGCGACATCGCCTACGCCATGGCGTCGCCCGACGTGCGCATCCTCGCGCCGATCCCCGGTCGTTCGGCTATTGGGGTCGAGGTCCCAAATCGCCAGCGCACGTTGGTGGCGCTAGGTGATCTCCTCGCCACCGAAGAGTCCCAGGCCGCCACTCACCCCCTCGATGTTCCGCTCGGTCGCGACATTGCCGGACGCACCGTGGTGGTCAATCTCGCTGAGATGCCCCACGTGCTCATTAGTGGGGCCACGGGATCGGGCAAGAGCAGTTGTATTAACTCACTCATCACTGGTTTGGTGATGCGCGACACGCCCGATCGGTTGCGCCTCATCTTGATTGATCCGAAGCGTGTCGAGCTCGGCCAGTACAACGACCTGCCGCATCTGTTGAGCGAAGTCGTCGTCGATCCGAAGAAGGCTGCCGGAGCCCTCGCGTGGGCGGTGCGCGAAATGGAACGGCGCTACGACATCCTCGCGCAGTACCAAGTTCGCGACATCGTGAGTTACCAGGCGATGCTCGAGCGCGGCGAGTTGCCGGTCGCACCGACGACCGCCGAGATCGTGGCGAACGTCATGGGTCGCGAGCCCGATGAGGAGTCCGAGCGCAGCACCCCCGAGGCTCTGCCGTACATCGTGATCGTGGTGGACGAGTTAAACGACCTGATGATGGTGGCGGCGCGCGACGTGGAGGACTCCGTGGTGCGCATTGCACAGATGGCGAGAGCGGTGGGAATTCACTTGGTGCTAGCCACTCAGCGACCGAGCGTCGATGTCATTACTGGGGTCATCAAGGCCAATATTCCAAGCCGCATGGCCTTTGCGGTGTCGAGCCTCGCTGACAGTCGAGTCATCCTCGACCAGGCGGGGGCCGAGCGACTGATCGGCAAGGGCGACGTCTTGTTGCTCACAGCCTCAAGCAACGTCGCGCGCCGATTGCAGTGCCCGTGGGTCTCTGAAGAAGAGGTTCGCCGTGTGGTGTCGCATTGGCGAGCTCAAGGCGGCGTGCGCGAGAGCGTCGTGGCCGTCGAGGAGACCGGTCCAGGAACGACGGGTTTCGGCATGGCCGCCGATGACGACGATGAAGTGGTGCTCGCGCAAGCTCGTGAACTCGTGATTCGGATGCAGTCCGGTTCAACCTCCATGCTGCAACGCAAACTGCGCGTCGGATTCGCGCGCGCCGGTCGCTTGATGGATCAACTGGAACAGGAGCACGTGGTCGGGCCCGCCGAAGGGTCGAAGTCGCGCAAAGTTCTCGTCTCACTCGACGAGTACGAGCGCCACCAGAGCGCGTCCTAGCGGCGTGGGCGCGTCGCGTCCGGTCACCCGTTCAATTCGGGGGACCTTTCCGCGACTGGCGGGCGCCCTGCTCGGCGTCGCTCTCGGATCAACGATCGTGATCTCAACGGCGCTGCCGCTCGCCTGGGCGTCAGCGACCTTGCACCTCAAACCAGCGGCGTTCGCGATGCGCAGCGCTCCGTCCACTCAGTTTGCGTGGCCGATGATTGGCTCGGGTGCTGTCGCGATTCCCCGTCTCGGCGTCAGCTTCGCATCGAGCGCCGAACCAATTGCGCCGATCGCCAGCTTGACGAAGCTCATGACGGCGTACGTCGTCTTGCATCGACTGCCGCTCTCGCTCTCATCGAGTGGCCCCTGTCTGATTGTGAGTTCAGATGACGTTGCGACGTATCAACGCGATGTCGCTGACGACCAGTCAGTGATCAAGGTCAACGCGGGCACCGAACTCTGCGAACGAGATCTTCTCAATGGTCTCTTCGTACATTCGGCCAACAACTTCGCCGAATTGTTGGTGCGGCTGTGCGGATTCACCGAGACCGACTTCGTGGCGGCGATGAACCACAATGCTCACGGCCTCGCCATGGATTCAACGACCTACGTCGATGTCTCGGGTGTTGATCCACGGGACCGCTCGACGGCGGCGGACCTAATGAAGGTCGTCATACCGCTCATGAACGTCCCGCTCGTGCGGCAGATCGTGGCTCAGAGCACCGTGCAGATCCCGGGAGCTGGCACGGTCACGACCTACACGCCAATGCTGGGCATGAACGGGGTGGTAGGGATTAAATCCGGACGCACCGATGACGCCGGGGGATGTGACGCCATGGCCGTGCTCACGCGCCGCGGGCAGAGCACCTTTCTCACGTACAGCGTGGTGATTGGTCAGCGCGGGCCGAACCTCTTAAAGGCGGCGGGAACAGCGGCGCGCGCCCTCGCTCAGTCGGCGATCTCCCAAGTCGTGTCGCAGACGTGGCGGCGCGGATCCCAGCTTGGCACCGTGGGGTGGCCGAATGCGCACTCACCCGTGCTCGTGGCCCACACGGTGACCGCCTTGTGGTGGCGCGCGTCAGCGTCACCGAGCGTGCTGTTGATCGCAACACCCGAACTCACAGCGGGCGAGCTCCAACTCGCATCGCACCGCCAGTTTCTTCGCGCCGTACGCGATGGCGGGCTGGCGCTGAAATTTCCCACGCAGCTCTCTCGGCATCTGCTGACGATCAATGTGATCGTTGCGGTCGAACGGACGCGCATCGTGCAGGTCGAGCTCATTCAAAAGCACCGTCTCCACCGCCCGGCGTGGTGGCGAGCCGTACTGTGAACTGATGCGCGCGAGAGTTCCGGCCTCGACCGCCAATCTTGGTCCGGGCTTTGACGCACTCGGGCTCGCCCTCGAGCTCTACATCGAGGTGTCTGTCGAACCCGCGGACCACCTAGAGATCGTCACTCGCGGATGTGGAGCTGGGCGATTCGACGACGATCGACATTTGGCGGTTCGGGTGGCCAAAGGGGTGCTCGGCCACGATCGGCTGCGCGTCGAAGTTGACTCGCAGATTCCGGTGGCTCGGGGACTCGGTTCCTCCGCGGCCCTGGCTCTCGCGGCCGCCGCGGCCGCTGGAGCACCAGATCCCCTCGCGGTGGCCGTCGGCGTGGATGGTCACGCGGAAAACGCCGCGGCGTCGCGATACGGCGGACTCGTAGTGGCGACAGTGAGCGACAGCACGACGATCGTCGAACAGTTGGCACTCGATGAGGCGTTGCGATTTGTACTCGTCGTACCGGAAAACGAACTGTCCACCAGCGCAGCACGTGAGGCGTTGCCGACGTCGGTGGCGCTGCGAGACGCCACGTTCAATCTGTCGCGCGTCGCCCTGTTGCTGACGGGACTGGCGGATCACCGTCGACTGAGGTCGTTGGCCATGGACGACCGACTCCACCAGCGGTACCGGGCACCGTTGCTGCCGTTCGCCGACGACGTCATGTCTGCGTTGCGCGACGGCGGCGCGTTGGCGGCCTGTTGGTCGGGTGCGGGTTCGTCACTACTGGGAGTCGCGCTCGAGTCGACGGCCTCGTCGGTGGCCGCGGCGGGCAGTGAGGCGCTTCATCGTGCGGGCGTGGCCGGTGACGTGCACGTGCTGTGCGCTGATCGACACGGGCTCGTCGTCACGTGATCCTCGAGCGTTTGAACGCACCGCCGCGTACCGCAGCGGGCGGTGCGGGATGTGTTCTGCTCGGCGCGTTCTTTGTCCAATGGGCGGCCACTCTGGCGGTGCCAGCGTTTTCTCAACTCGGTCCTTCGGCGACCTCGGGTTGGCGGTTCTTCGTTGGCGCGGTAGTGCTGCTCGCACTGGTGCGACCGAAGATCTCGCAATGGTCGCGTCGTCAGTGGGTGATCGCGAGCGCCTTTGGCATTGCGACAGCACTGATGAATCTCAGCTTTTATCAAGCCATCGCCCGAACGCATCTCGGTACCGCGGTTGCCATTGAGTACCTCGGTCCCTTTCTCGTGGCCGCGCTCGGCAAGCGGAGTTGGCGTCATTTCGGCTTCGTGGTGATGGCCGCCGGCGGCGTCGTGGCGATCGCGCGGCCCGGCAGCGGACTGACCGTGCTGGCAGCGCTGTTCGCCGGCCTCGCCGGGGTTGGTTGGGCGGCCTACACCGTGGCGAGTCACCGTGTCGGGGGTGCGACCAACGGTTTTGAAGGATTGGCAGTGGCGATGACTATCGCAGCGGTAATCACATTGCCATTCACCGCGTCAACCGCGTCGACGGTGTTCAGCTCAGGATCGTTACTGCTTCGCATGAGCGCAATGGCCTTGCTCGCCACCGTGCTCGGATTCGGCGCCGAGATGCAGGCCCTGCGCCGATTGCCACCGACGACCGTGAGCGTGCTGCTCGCACTTGATCCCGCGGTCGCCTTCATTGTTGGATTGGCGTTCCTCGGTCAGTCGATTCGACCGCTCGACCTGCTCGGCATGGCCCTAGTCGTGCTCGCTGGAATCGGCGTCACGCGAGACGCGCCCGAGGCCGTGGCGGTCACAATTCCCTGATTAGTTCACGCGTTTAGGCTTTTCGCATGGCCGAACCGCGCACCTTTGCCATTCGCACGTTCGGGTGCCAGATGAACGAGCACGACTCGGAGCGATTGGCCGGCCATCTGGTGGCGGACGGCCTCGTGCCCGCCGAGAGCGAAGAGCTCGCTGACGTGATCCTGCTCAACACGTGCTGCATTCGCGAGAACGCCGATAACCGTCTCTACGGAACGCTCGGACACCTAAAGGCCTTGAAGGATCGGCGTCCGGAGCTGCAGATCGCCGTCGGCGGTTGTCTCGCCCAAAAGGACCGCGCGATTGTTCGCCAACGCGCCCACTGGGTCGATGTGGTCTTTGGCACGCACAATCTTTCGAGCGCTCCCGAGCTGTTGCGACGCGCAGCCCTCGACGGTCCGGTGGTCGAGGTTCTCGATGCGCCCGATCCCGAATCAGTGGGTGAGTTGGCCCCGGCACTGAGCGCCGTGAGAGAACTGCCGTGGGCCGCGTGGATGACCATTCAGACCGGCTGTGATAACTCGTGCGCGTTTTGCATTGTGCCGTCGGTGCGCGGGCCCGAAGTGTCGCGACCGTTTGACGATCTCGTCACCGAAGCCACCATGTTGGCGAATTCTGGGGTCAGCGAGATCACGCTGCTCGGTCAGAACGTCAACTCGTACGGACGCGACCTCACCAAGCGTCGCCCACTGTTCGCCGCGCTGCTGCGCGCGGTCGGAGCAGTCGACGGAATCGAACGAGTGCGCTTTACCTCGCCGCACCCAAAGGATCTTCGTCCCGAGACCATCGCGGCGATGGCCGAGACGCCGGCGGTGTGCAACCAATTGCACTTACCGCTGCAATCAGGCAGTGACGATGTGCTGCGCGCCATGCGCCGCGGGTACCGCGCCGAGCGCTACCTCGAGAAGCTGGCCGCCGCGCGGGCCGCCATCGACGACCTCGCCGTCACGAGTGATCTCATTGTGGGCTTTCCCGGTGAAACCGACGAACAGTTTGATGAGACTCTCGCCGTCGTTGCCGAAGCTCAGTTCGACAGTGCCTACACCTTCATCTTCTCGCCGCGGCCGGGGACGCGTGCAGCGTCAATGGCTGAGCAGTTCGTGGCACCCGAAGTAATCACCGAGCGTTTCGAGCGCCTGTGTGCCGTGCTGGATCGTTCAGGACTGGCCAAGCATGAAGCGCGCGTGGGCCAGATCGAAGAGGTGCTCGTCGAAGGTCCATCCAAGCGCAACGAGGAACTCGTCTCCGGACGGACTCGACAGGGCAAGTTGATGCACGTCACCGGCACGAACAATGTGCGCGCCGGCTCGGTGATCACGGCCAAGGTCACCCACGGAGCGCCCCATCACCTCATTGGTGAGTGGATCGAGACGATTCGCGGACCGCGTCACAAAGTTCACCTGGCGGTTAGCGCCTCGTGAGTCCTCGGGTCGTCGCGCTCGTCGGCACGACGGCTTCGGGTAAATCGTCGCTCGCTCACGAAGTCGCACTCGAGTGTGGCACCGCCGAAATCGCCGCCGTTGATTCCATGACGGTGTACCGCGGACTCGAAATCGGCACCGCCAAGCCGACGTGGTCCGAGCGTCGACAGGTTCGCTATCACCTGTTGGATCTGGTTCGCGCCGATGAGGAGTTCACAGTGGCGCAGTTCCAGGACGAAGCCGCCCGCGTCGAGGCTGATGCCATGGCGCGCGATCAGGACCTCCTGCTCGTCGGCGGCACGGGACTGTACGGACGTGCGGTGATTGACCGCTTAGAGATACCGGGTCGATATCCCGAGATCCGCGACGAGCTCGAGCGCCGGGCACTCACTGAACTTCCGGCGCTCTACGCCGAGCTGCTCGAGCGTGATCCACGAGCGGCCCAACGCATCGATCCGAGTAACGCACGTCGCGTGGTGCGCGCGCTGGAGGTGACTCTCGGTTCGGGCCGCCGTTTTTCTGAGCACGGCGAAGGCCTCGAGAGCTACCACGACAGCGCCGTGACCCAGATCGGCCTGCGCGTGCCCGACGACGAACTTGATCGACGCATCGATCGCCGATTTCACGAGTGGATGGATCGCGGTCTATTGGCCGAGGTGGCTTCGCTCATTCATGGGCGGGGCCTTTCGCGCACCGCGGCGCAAGCCGCGGGTTACAAGCAGCTGGCGTCGCACTTGCGCGGGGAGAACTCCCTTACCCAGTCTGTTGAGGCGGCCGTTGCGGCGACACGTCGTCTCGCTCGCCGTCAGCGGCGCTGGTTTTTGCGCGACTCACGCATCGAGTGGTTCGATCGGCCGCGAGAGGCTCGCCGCCGCGTCCTCGAACTGCTACGAACGCGCTCAGTGGGAGACTGACGGCGTGTTTCGCTCACTGCAGAAGTGGCACGGCGCTGGTAATGACTTTCTGATTGACGTCACTGGCCCGATTTCCACATGGACGGGAGAACTCGCCCGCGCCGCGTGCGATCGACATCGCGGGGTGGGCGCAGATGGCCTGATTGTCCTCGAGAGCCGAGGCGACCGCTACGCAATGGTCCTCTTCAACGCTGACGGATCCCGGGCCGAGATGAGTGGCAACGGTGCGCGCTGTGCGGCCGCTGCCGTGTCGCGGTCTCACGGCGCGAGTGGACCGTCGGTCCAGCTGGAGACCGACGCCGGTGTTCGCACGGTTTCGCTGCACCTCGACGGCCACGTCGGTCAGGGAGAAGTGCAGATGGGCGAAGTGACTTTCGGAGATGCCCTCGATGGAACACTCGCGGTCGCGTACGTCGGTAATCCGCACGTGGTTGTGCGTGACGACCCCACGTGGTCGGTACGTGATCGTGAGGATCTGGCAAAGGGCTGGTCCGAGGTAGTGGGCGGGGCGAACGTTGAGTTCGCGACGGTCATCAGTCCTCAACGCGTGGAGATCACGGTGATTGAACGTGGCGTGGGCTGGACTCTGGCGTGCGGGACTGGTTCGGTCGCGACGGCGGCAGTGCTGCACCGCCATGGCGACGTCGAAGAGCGAGTCGTCGTGGGCAATCCTGGGGGCGACCTAGTGGTGACTCTCGGCGCAGTGGCGACTCTCGCCGGGCCGATGATCTTCGCGGCAGATGTGGAGTGGCCCGCCTCGTGACCTACGTGCCGTCAACGCTGATTGATCGCACGCTGCGCGAAAAGATCGTGCTGGTCGGTGTGCAGTTCCCCGGAGTGAGCGAGGAAGATCTCGACGCGGAACTCGATGAGCTCGCCCAGTTGGTCGACACCGCCGGTGCTGACGTGGTCGCGCGAGTCGTGCAACGTCGAGACGCTCCGGACCCGTCGACGTTTCTTGGTTCGGGCAAAGTTGATGAACTCCACCAGATCTGTTTGACCCTTGACGTGGACACGGTTGTTTTTGATCAGTCGCTGTCGCCAGCCCAGCATCGCAATCTCGAAAAACGGCTCGGACGAACCGCGATTGACCGAACGGCCGTCATCTTGGACATCTTCGCCCAAAATGCGCGCTCTCCAGAAGGAAAGGCGCAAGTGGAGCTGGCGTTGCTCGAGTACCGGCTCCCGCGACTGCGACGCGCCAGCGGTTCACTCTCACAACAAGCCGGTGGCATTGGTACCCGCGGACCCGGTGAGACTCAACTCGAAGTCGATCGCCGACGACTCGTTCGACGCATCCACAAACTGCGGGCCGATCTACGCGACGTCTCTCGTACTCGCGATGTGCAGCGCCACAGTCGCGCACGAGGTCGTCATCGCGAAGTGACGCTCGTGGGCTACACCAACGCCGGCAAGAGCTCGCTGCTGAACGCTCTGACCGACGCGGGAGTGCCGGCGGAGAATCGACTGTTCGTGACGCTTGATCCGCGCACTCGCCAAATGGCGATGCCCGGTGGCGAGACGGTTCTCGTGACCGACACGGTGGGGTTCATCTCGAAATTGCCCCACGAGCTCGTCGACGCGTTTAAGAGCACGCTCGACTCAGTGCGCTTGGCCGACTTGCTAGTGCACGTCGTTGATGGATCCAGTGAGCACGCCGACGAGCAGATTGACGCGGTGCACGAAGTGCTCACCGAGATCGGTGCGAATGAGGTCCCCGAGCTGGTGGTGGTGAACAAGTGTGATCTCGACGAGGAACGGGCTCTTAAGTTGGCGGCGCAGTATGAAGGCTCCGTCGTGGTATCAGCCACGACCGGCGAGCATCTCGACGAAGTGGTCGCCGCCATCTCGCAACGGCTCCGCGCGGGGGATCGGGCAATCTCGCTCACGGTCCCGGCCGCTCGCGGCGACGTGCTTGCGGCCCTGCACCGCGAGGGTGAGGTGCTCGAGAGCCACAACGCAGATGATCACGTCGTTCTCACGGTCGTGCTTGATCCCGTCGGCGCGGCGCGATTTGCCGAGTGGCGCACGTGAGCGGCTTTAACCCGCCGCCGTATCCGTACGCCCGGCTCGACGAGCTTCGTGGGATCGCTGATCGACATGACGGCGGAGTCATCGACTGTTCGATCGGCACGCCGTGTGACGCGCCGCCGCCAGCGGTGATGGCGGAACTCGCAAAGGGAGACGGCGCGCGTGGGTATCCGTCGTCGTTTGGTTCCCCCGCGTATCGCGCCGCCGCGGCGGGTTGGATGTCGCGGCGTTTTGGTGTCGAACTCGATGTCGAACAGGTGGCGGCGTGCGTGGGCACGAAGGAGTTTGTGGCCTCCGTTGCGGGGTACTTGAAGTTGCGTCGACCCGATCGCGACACGGTGCTCTATCCAGCGATCAGCTATCCGACCTACGAGATGAGCGCCACCCTGGCGGGTCTGCGCGCGGTTTCTGTGCCGGTTCACGGGGGCCGGCTGCGTCTCGATCTCATCGACGACGCTGACGCGGCGCGGGCCTTGTTGCTGTGGTCCAATTCGCCGTCGAATCCCACCGGTGGTCTCGACGATCTCTCGCTGGCTGCGGCGTGGGGCCGTGAGCACGATGTCGTGGTGCTCAGTGACGAGTGCTACTGCGAGTACACGTGGAGCAGCGCGCCAACATCGATCCTGCGGTCCGGCGTCGACGGCGTGCTTGCGGTGCATTCGGTTTCCAAGCGCTCCAATTTGGCGGGAGTGCGAGCCGGCTTTTACGCCGGTGACGGTGACCTCGTGTCGTACTTGCGCTCGGTGCGCCAGCACGCTGGCCTGATGGTGCCCGCGCCGGTGCAAGCAGCGATTGTGGTCGCGTACGGCGACGATGAGCACGTGAGAATTCAGCGCCAGCGCTACGAACGACGTCTGGAGAAGTTATCGGCGGCGCTACACGCGCGAGGTGTCGACGCACCGATGCCTGAGGGGACGTTTTATCTGTGGGCCTCCAAAGAGGGCGTCGATGGATGGGGCCTCGCTCGCGAACTCGCAGAGGTGGCCGGCGTACTCGTGAGCCCCGGTGAGTTCTACGGCGCCGATGGTGGCGACTACGCGCGACTCGCGGTCGTGCAACCCGATGAACGGATCGATCTCGCCGCCCATCGACTCGTCGAGGGTTAAGAGTGCTCTCGGTACGATGAGCCGGTGAGCGACCTTGAAACTCGCATCCGATCGCACTTCGAACGGATTGGCGAGGTAACCGTTGACGATCTCGAGGTTCGCCGCGATGCTGAATTGGTGTTGGCGATGCTCGACGAGGGTCGCGTGCGCGTCGCCGAAGTCCTCGACGGAGACGTCGTGGTCTACGACTGGGTCAAGCAGGCGATCCTGCTGCTCTTTCGCGTCCGCGGCTTAGAGACCACGGAAGCGGGACCTTTTGAATATCACGACAAGCTCGAACTGAAGCACGACTACGCCCGCCTCGGCGTTCGCGTGGTGCCCGGGGCGTCGGCTCGGCGCGGCAGTTACCTAAGCCCCGGCGTCATCCTGATGCCGAGCTACGTGAACGTCGGAGCGTGGGTGGGACCGAACACCATGGTCGACACCTGGGCCACCGTCGGAAGTTGCGCGCAGATCGGCGCCAATGTGCACCTGTCGGGCGGCGTCGGGATTGGCGGCGTGCTCGAGCCACCGAACGCTCGACCGGTCGTGATTGAAGATGGCGCCTTCATCGGAAGTCGATCGATGATTGTCAACGGCGCCCGCGTCGGCAAAGGTGCGATCGTTGGTGCGGGCACGTTGATCAATCCGTCGATCCCGGTCATCGATGCCCAGACCGGCGAGGAGATTTCGCGGGGCTACGTGCCGGACTACTGCGTCGCAGTGCCGGCAAGCCGTCGACGGAACTATCCCGGGGGTGAGTTCATTATGGCCTGCGTGCTCGTCGTACGTCGGCTCAGCGAGGGTGAGCGACACGACGAGATTTCGCTCAACGAGATTCTGCGCGAGCACGACATCGCACCGTGACGCTGCTCGACGACACTCTCGCGCTCGTGCGCGTGAACTCCATTAGTGGCGGCGAGGCCGAACTTGCGTCATTGATCCACGATCGGCTCGCCAGGTGCGCGCACCTAGACGTCGAGAGAGTCGGTGACAACGTGGTCGCGCGCACGACGGGTCACCATCGTCGACGCCTGATCGTTGCGGGTCACCTCGATACGGTGCCTGGTGACCCAAGCGCCGCGCGAATCGACCAGTCGCGACTCGTGGGACTCGGCGCGTGCGACATGAAGGGCTCGCTCGCGGTGATGCTGCGTCACGCGGCGATTCCTCGAGCAATGGGAGTTGAGCTGACCTGGATCTTCTACGCCCGCGAGGAGGTTGCCCGCACGAAGTCGGGACTGCTCGAATTGGCCGAGCTGCGACCTGAACTGCTGGTCGGCGATGCAGCGATCCTGGCCGAGCCAACCTCCGGTGCCGTTGAGGCCGGGTGTCAGGGCACGTTGCGACTCGACGTGACGGTGCGCGGCGCGCGGGCGCACACGGCGCGGCCGTTCATGGGCGAAAACGCCATTCACCGTCTCGGCGAGGTGATCAAGCGCATCGCGAACTATGAACCGCGCACTGTCGAGATTGACGGTGTCAACTTCACCGAACAGATTCAAGTCGTGGCGGTTACTGGAGGTATTGCCGGCAACGTGGTGCCCGATGTGGCGACCGTCACGATTAATCACCGCGTCGCGCCCGATCGCTCCCGCGACGAGGCGGCACATTCGGTCCGTGAACTTCTCGGCGACTCATTGCGAGATGGCGATGAGTTCACGGTCGTTGATTGGGCGCCGTCGGCGCCTCCAGCGCTCGCTCACGATCTGTTAAGTGCTCTCGTCGCCGCGAGTGGCGTGCCGCCACGCGGCAAGCTCGGTTGGACTGATGTCGCGACCTTCGCCGAACGCGGTGTTCCGGCGGCCAACTTCGGTGCCGGTGACCCGCTGCTCGCGCACCACGCCGACGAGTGCGTGACGATCGAAGAGTTGGAAAGTTTCAACGTGGCTCTCGATCGGTACCTCGCGGCGCTGTGACCAGTTGGGATCGTGTTGCGGCGTGGGCCACGACTTTGGCGCACACCACCGTCGAGACGTGGTACGGCACTCCCGCTCTGAAAGTCGCCGGGAAGGGATTCGCGCGATTTCGAGCGAACGACGAGGGCGCGCTCGTCGTGATGTGCACGCTCGATCGAAAGCGTGAGCTACTCGCCCAGCCCGGCACCACGTTCTTTACAACACCGCACTACGACGGATATGGCGCAATCCTCGTGGACCTCGATCAGATCACGTTGCGCGAGCTGCGTCCGTTGCTCTTAGAGGCCCGACTACTGGAGGCACCCGCGAAGCTCGTTCGCGCCGGTGAGATTTAGTAGCGGCGCAACACCGAGATAACGCGACCGTAGATCGCCACGTCGCGCGCGTCGAACTCCAGCGGCTCCATGGTGGCGTTCTCAGGCTTTAAGACGACGCGTGAACCCTGAGGGAAGAATCGCTTGACCGTGGCTTCGTCGCCGGGAATACCCGCCACCACAATCTCGCCCTGGCGCGCGTCACTCTGGCGTTCAACCACGACGTAGTCGCCGGGAAGAATCCCGGCGTCAATCATTGAGTCACCGCGCACTTGCAACATGAAGCTGTCGCCGCGGCCCGCGAACAGTTCGGGAAGTGAGACGAGGTCGTGGCGCGACTCGTCGGCCAGCACGCCCGTACCCGCGGCGACGTCGCCGATAAAGGGCACCGTGCGTGACGGCAGACTGACGATCGGTTCGCTGTTCTCACCGGAGTCGTAGCGGACCACCAACGTGCGCGGCTGTTGCGGGTTCTTCACGATGTAACCGGCGTTCTTTAAGACTTCGATGTGGTTGGCGACGGTCGCGGGTGACTTGAGACCGACGTGGTCGCCGATTTCGCGCACGGTCGGCGGGAAGTTGCGCTCGCGTTGGCACGCAACAATGAAGTCGAGAATCTGGCGGCGCATTGGGGTCAGAACTTCGGCCATTGGCCCTCCTAGGACGAACAGGTGTTCGCAGCGTATCTCACCGCCGTCTCAATTCGGCAGTTATACCCTTAGTGTATAATGACTCCATGACTGCAAGAAACCGCAATAACCCCAAGCGCCAGAAGTCCTCGGAGTCCTCGTACTCCCTCATGGAGTTTCTGGCTGACTTCCCCGATGACGAGACCTGTCTGCGCTGGCTGTGGCGCACTCGGTTCGCCATTGACGAGGACGACAACGCCCAGTGCATGAAGTGCCAGTGCGTCCAGCCGTTCAAGCGGTACACCACTGCTCAGAAGCGCCAGTCGTGGACCTGTACGGCCTGTGGAACCCACGTTCACCCGACCGCTGGCACGATCTTTCACAAGTCGTCCACTCCGCTGCACCTGTGGTTCTACGCGATGTATCTGATGACCAGCACTCGGTGCGGAATCTCCGCCAAGCAGCTGGAGCGCGAACTCGGCGTGACCTACAAAACGGCGTGGCGGATGTTCACGCTGATTCGCAACGTCCTGATGGTTGAGGATGCCACGCCTCTGACCGGCACGGTCGAGGTGGACGAAATGTACGTCGGTGGCAAGCCTCGTATGTCCGACAAGGCGGGATTTCGTCGCGCTGTCGAGACTGGCGAATCGGTGTCCATCAAGCAGGCGTCGCGTGACTGGACCGACCGCAAAAAGACTCCGGTATTCGGCATGGTCGAGCGCAGCAGAGTCGATGAGTCCGGCGTCGAACGTCCGGGTCGAGTGATTGCGAAAGTCGTGCCAAGCGTTCAGGCGGTCACGTTGAAGTCGGAGATGATTCGCCACATTGACGTGCGCTCCACGATCAACTCAGACGATGCCGCCCAGTACCGGAAGTTGAAGCGCGAGGGCTGGACCCACAACGTGATTAACCACTCTCAGAAGGTCTACGTGAGCGGAGACGTTCACACTCAGATGATCGATGGATTTTGGTCGCTGGTTAAGCGCGGAATCTCAGGAACGCACTTTCACGTCTCGGCCAAGTGGCTTCAGGGCTACCTCAACGAGTACGCATGGCGCTATAACCGCCGTGGTGTAGACGGTGAGGGAAACCGCCGACTGATGTTCCTTGAGATGGCTCTTAATGCGGCAATGACGGACTAAGCCGGAACTCGCATTTGCTCGTCATCCAAGAGTTCAATTTCGTAATTCGGAGCCTGAAGCCTTAGACGCACCGCTCGCTTTGATGCGCGCAACATCGCGATCAGCATGCCAACTTCGCTTGCAGGGGCAACCGGAACTTCTTCAATCCTCGATTGGTCGCATCGATTTGTCGCAGGCGAAAAGATCAGAATTTGAATTGCGTCGATTGGGGACTCCTTTTCTGGAGTTCCAATCACGACATTCACAGGTCGATCCAATTTTCCAAGCTTCTGGAAGAGTTGACCGCAGGTGTCATCAGTAAGCGCTACAACTATTCTGCGAGGTCGATTTTCTGACACAGCAAAAACGGAATTCATTTCCAGATTGCTAACCAGAAAGTTAGCTGCAGAAGCTATTTCAAATCTGCGATTCAGTCGCGCATCAACGTCCACGGCGCCACCTCCTCAAGTTGTCCTTCCAGCGGGCGTACATCATGCTATAAGCGTCATCGTACGTTTGCCTAACGTCTTCGGGGGCATTTATTTCACGAATCTTCGTAATTTCTACAGAGCCGTTTGCTCTCCACTGATGTTTGTGAACTTGACCGTGCTTGCAGTCGATCAGGGCGATGCGTCGCCAACTACTCCGATGCTTCAACTTCAGCGCGATGATGAAGTCGGTGAGAAGTGGACCATCCCAAAAAAGGCGAACTGTAAGCATGATGTCGTCATCAATCAAATACTCGGTTGAATCTTCGCGACACCCGTCGCGATATGGAATCCAGGCGGCCCTACCGCCTTCGGGGGAGACGGCTTTGTCCGCAGCATCCTTCCGGTATCGGCGACGATCTGATCGCGGCATCTGGCAAAATTACAACGCTGTCATTACGTGTAGCAAGGGGATATTTCGTTTGCCTGCAGAGATTTCCTGTTTGAAGTGCTGCACGTCGCGATCGGTGATTGGAAACGTAGCCTCTTAGTGAGTTCAAATTGAATGAGAGAAAGAAATGGCCCGTACAGCAATTGGCACATTTGACGAAGGCGACTTCCGAAAGATCGGTGCTGCCTTAATTGGATTGCCAGCAATCATTGGAACTGTTGAGTCTGTACGTCAGAATCGCAGACTCACCGCTGGTCAAATAGTCGCAACGCTCGTCGCCGTGAGTGCGCTCTACACGCTCTTCAAGTAGTCGGAACTGGTATCGCAGTTTCAGTTTTCTGGCTCACGAGTCTTTACGCCTCCCCGGTCTTTTGGGGCGGTCTTCATAAGGTCCCGCAATACTTCGCCTCGTGTTGGCACAGGGATATCGACCGGTTTTGCGCCCTTTTTCTTGGGCTTGGTCTTCTGGGACTTGGCCACTTCTTAAGCCTACGGCTGGCTGTCAGGCAACTCCTCATTTAATGACGGCAGCTTCCGTTTCCCAGCCCGATGCTTGACATAGAAGCCCAGCCCAAGTCCGGCCACAACGATGCCTAATCCCGCGAACGGTCCATATCGAATCCATTCACCAGTGGTAAGAGCGGCTCCGCCCAAAAGAAATGCGACCCGCGAAGGCTGACCAGTCGCGCTCACACTGCCATGATGCCCCAATGCCCTATGACGAGTGGAAGCGACCCAACCGCGCGAAAGCGTGGGCGTGGGGCATCGGTCTAGGTTTCGTCCTCGCTGCGATTATTGCGTGGGCGATTCACGGCTAATTGCTCAAATCGCGCCATCGAGTTACCGTTCCGCATGACCGCCGGAGCCTTCCGCGCCAAGATGGAACGGGCTAATGAACTGCTCGTAACCATCTGCGAGGAGGGCGAGCGAATCATCAACGACGAACTCAAATACGAAGCCATCTCTAAGGGCAAGGCCCCTAATGAATGGGACCACTTGCAATGGACCGATGAGCCCCTGCCTCACCCCGAGATTGGCGTCCTCGTTGGGGAATTCATCCATGATTTGCGAAGCGCCCTCGATCAACTGATCTACACCTTGATTATTGAGAGAAAGGGCGACCCCGGGAAACTGACCTCTTACCCGATTGATGACGACCCGACACATTGGGCAAGGGAAATCGTGGAACGTGACATGTCCGCCTGCAAGACCTGCGGCGCGAGACCCAAGCCGAGTCCGGTCAAAGGACTCAGTGAGGCCCAAATCGCATTCATAAGCGAACGTCAGCCGCATCGCCTTCCGAAGAAGCAACGACCCGGGCACCCTCTCATGCAGTTGTTGCGCATGTCGAACGCTGATAAGCACCGCGAACTGCATATTTGCGGTGCTCAGATTCACCCTCCGACGCTCGTTGAATACATCCCCAGGGGGTATTTCGCCGTGAGGCGAACCAAGTTCCACAAGCGCAGGGTCATCGCCAAACGTGGCGCAGAGTTCGGTCGCGTGCAAAGAACCAACATTCGACGCCCACCGAAGGGCACCAAAGTGCAAGTGAGGCTGAGGGGTCCAGCGATGGTCGCCTTTCGACTCGAAAGCAGTGACGACTTCGTCACGTCTGACGATCTCTACGAAATCGGCCTTTACGTCCGAGACATCATCGGTGCCCTCGCTCCGGACTCGGTGGACCGAATCATCGGCCCTGATTAGTTCGTGTTTGGATAATTCGGAATTGCCCCGCACTTTTGTGCATCCTTTCTACATTCGGGGTATAACTGCCCTCAATTCCAAACATACGTTCGCACGACCATTGTGCCGGCCGTGACCTTGCCTTTTGACCCTCAGTTGCTCCCGGACTTAGAGAATGACCCGGCTCCGCTCGCCGGATGGCGCGATCTCACTGACGCGCTCGACGCGGGCATCGACCGACTCATCCTGTACGGCCCGCCCGGGACGGGCAAGACGTTTGCCGCCCTCAAGTTCCGGGCTCGAGCTACGAGCGAACGTCTCATCTGCACCGAAGACCTCACGACGGCCGATGTCACGGGCATGTGGATGCCGACGGGCACGGGAACCTGGCGGTGGTACGAGGGTCCCGCGGTTCGCGCGTGGCGGGCGGGGAGTCGCCTCGTTGTTGATGAGGTCGATCGCGCCGCCGGCGACGTCCTCAGCTTGTTGTTGGCGATGACCGACACCGACGGGTCGGCCGAGTGGCACCATCCCGAAACCGGCGAGGTGATCGCTCCGCAGGTCGGATTCAACGTCATCATGACCACCAACCTCGAGGATCTCAACGAAATCCCCGTCGCGTTGCGCGACCGATTCCCTGTTGCCATTCACATTGATCGTCCGCATCCGAGTGCGGTGGCGTCGCTGTCGAGCGATCTGCGCTCGGCGGCGATGGCGGGTTCCCTCGGCGACAGCGATCGACAAGTGTCGCTGCGCGCCTTTTACGCCTTTGATCAATTGCGACATCGCCTCGGCGCCCCGCGCGCGGCGGAGCTGGTCTTCGGCGCACACCGCGCACCCGACTTCCTAGATGCGTTTCAGATCGGTCAACTCGGGAGTTGACGCCCACCACCGTCTTTCTCGAGATCGTCGCTTCACATCGCGACGAGGCGGTCGCCGAAGGTTGGTCCATCGAAGCGGGCGCGGCGGAGCGCGGATCGGCGAGTTGCGACTTCGGTGCGCGAATTTTGCGAGTGCCGCTGGGAGCAAGCGCCGTCGAGCGAACCGTTCGCGCGCATGAGTTGATGCACTTGCGCGTCAGTCCCATGTCGCTGATGGACGTTGATCTGGCCGCGGACTGCTCGGCGCGCGCCGTGGAGTGCGCCGAGGAGTACCGCGTCAATGAGCTGTTACGCCGAACCGGCTTTGATCTCAGTCACCTCAGCGATGGATCTGAAGAGCTCGCCGGCGAGCGGCTCGCGCGACTCGGGGCGTTCGCCGAAGCGGTCAACTTCTACGCCGCGGTGCTCGGCACCGGCGCCGAGCGACTCTTTGTGCGGGGCGTTCGTCGCATCGATCGCGACTGGGCTCGCGCCCTCACCGTCGTTGGCCGTCGCGTCAACGCGCTGAGTGCGCGCGTACCCACCGTGCTCGCGGGAGCTACTGATCTCGACGTCACGGGCGTGCCTCGTGGATTCAGCGCGCTCACGGTGCCGATTGCGCGGCTGCTCGAGACCGCCGGAGCGAGCGCAGTTCCCCGCGACGACGTCGCGCGTCGCAAATTTCGTCGAGCGTTGGAGCCAGGCGGGCGGCGCGCCCCGAGCAGTCGATTTGCCGAATTGGTCCTGGACGACTCTCTTAAGCGCCAACGAGTCGCTCAGGGGGCGCCGATCCGTCGTGTGAGAGCTGAGCCCGCGGGCACTCGCTGTCGGTATCCCAATCGGCTCTTGACCGACCCGGCCCGCCGCGCGTTCACGTCCACTCGCCGACGGGCCGGTGGGATCGTTGTCGTCGACCAATCAGGATCGATGGATCTTGAAGTGGACGAACTCGAGTCGCTGCTGCGTCAGTCCCCGGGCGCGCTCGTGATTGGCTACAGCCACCGCCCGGGCGATCGTTCCAAGCACCCGAACGCCTGGGTGTTAGCGCGCGACGGCGAGCGCGTGATCGACATTCCGTCCGGCAACGTGGGCAACGGTGTCGATGGACCAGTGCTGCGTTGGGCGATCCGGCACCGTCGGGGTCGTGAGCCCATCGTGTGGGTGACTGACGGGCAGGTCACCGATTCCAATGACCACCCCGTTCCCGCCCTCTCACGCGAGTGCGCCCAGCTCGTGCGCGCCCACGGCATTCGACTTGTCCGCACCCTGCCCGGCGCGGAGCGGGCCCTTCGGAGAGTCACGACGCGTGAATCAGCCGGAAGTTTCGGCCGGGTCGGCCGAGAACTGACGGGCAAAGCCGAACTTTCGCGCACAAACGGGGCAGTGACAGGGAGTCGCTAAACCATCGCCATGGTGTTGGCGATGTTGGACTTAGCGCAAAACCGCAAACTTCTGTTTACGGGGATCAAACCCCATGAACCTGAAAGGCTTAGGGCATGCCCAGACGCTCCAACTTCGACCCCGACGAGCGGTTCACAGCCCCCGAGGGCGTGACTGGGGAGGACGTGATCGACACGGTGCTGAGTGGGGCTGGAGCGGAGCCAGAGGACTTCGAGGAGCCGGACGACGAGCTTGGGGGCGAGGGCTAACTAGGTGGCAGGGGGTAGGCGAGGAAGGCCACACCGAGAGATTCGTATCGGCCTCGGAGTGCCGCTAGCCGTGGGCGCATCTGCGGTCGCAGTAGCGATAATCCCCACCTCGCGGCACCATGAGCCCTGGACACGCCTGTTTACGCTTGGATTTGCGGCTTTATGGGTGATCGCCGCTGTAGGCGTCGTCATTGCTCTAACTGCATTACCGCAGTTCCACAGGCCGAAAATGCGTATCGAAGTCGGAAACGATGCTGCATATAGGTGGCACATTCAGCCAACTGAAGGCGATATGAGATTGGTCGGGGCATCCGATCTCAAAGATGTCGATAAGCGAACAACGGTCATCAAAATCCGTGAAATCGGTAAGCGGTGGCCCACCAATGTTCGCGTTGATGTAATCGCCGTTCGCCCCGAAGACACTCGTCATAACGAGAGAGATCGGCTCGATTGGTGGGCTGATCCGTCAGAACGGGAGTTCCAGAACTTCCAGCCTCACGCCGTCAAGTTCGCGGTGCTCCATGACTGCACGGTCAATGAGCTTGATATCGGGCAGTCGAGGTACGCATCAATCGCAGCATTGCGGGCGACTCATTACACAGCGCTACTTGCGGTTTCCTGTGACGGTCAGTGGGCGACGGCGGTCGAGATCAAATGCACGAATGTGATGGGGTTAACGCAAGGCGTTAAAGAGTCGGGGTATCCCGATGTTGAGATTTTACGAACTGTCAGTCTGCGCGAACTGGACAAAATCGTTAAGAACCGAATCAAGAGCCGCGATGGACTCCCTACGCCTTCAGGCTGGCGTAGGAAAGTTGGCTATCTAGTTGGCCGAGTAGCACATCCATACGATCTGCATCCGTCAGATCGCAAGTGGAGTAACGGAAGTCAAACTCGCCTACGTAACGGTCCAAGTGCTTCTTGGTGACGTGGTGGTGAGTGCCGTTCAGCGAACGCTTTAACTGGCTGAACAGGTTCTCAGCCATCTGAGTTCCCTTGGACTTCTCACTCACGTACTCGCCGGAGTTGTGGTTCACCGCGAAGTGACCGGCCATCTTCGAGGCGATTGAGGTGTAGGCGTTGTACGAGTCTGAGTGCAGCGTCGTGGTACCCATGTCTACGGATTCGCGAAGAGCTTCACGGAGCGAGGCCATGTCTACCCACTCCAAAGACTTCGAGCGCGAACGGTGAGTGTCCACGTCAATGATCGATATGACCGGCGTTTTGCCAGACGTGCCAGCCTTCACGTTGGCGCGACGGTCCGAGTGCATGAACTCCGCCTTGCCACCGATGAACGTCTCATCGGCCACCACGTCACCGGTGAACAACGGCCAGTTGTCAAAGTCCATCGCCTTGCGGATTCGGTGGAGCATGTGCCACGCGGAGCGAGTGGCGAGGCCGTACTTGCGCTCAATCTCACGGGCTGAGACACCGTTCTTGGAGCAGACCATCTCGAACATGACCAGCACCCAGACGCGAACGGGAATCTTGGTTCCGTGCATGACCGTGCCAGTCAAGATCGAGAACTGCTTTTTGCAGGACAGGCAACGCCAAACACGGCGAGCGGACTGAGAACCGCTGGACGTGGTGCGAGTCGCGCCCGTCTTGCAGTTAATGAACTTCACGTCCGTGCTGGAGCAGTGGGCGCAGCATGGCGTACCATTCCAACGACGCTTTTCGAGGTAAAGATAAGCGTCAGTCTCGTTCGAAATCTCCAAAGAGAGACTTGCAAGAGTCACTTTGGTGTCTGTGTTTATGCTCTAGGTTTAGCACCATTGTGTCACATTGTCCAATCCACTAAACCGTACACATGTTCGGCTAGTATGGACTGTATAGAAACCGTTTAGCCTGATCAGGAGGGGATTAACAAAAGTGAACGGAAATCGGGCATTTTTGCCAGCGCACACATCGCCATGGTGTTGACCCGAACAGATGTTCGCCCTATAGTTACGAACAGACGTTCGCTCATGTCGGGAGAGACGATGGCTGTAGCTCGAGTATGGGAAGAGGAATGGTCGGCGGGACCTGAGGTCAGCCGACACCTGGAGGTGGTGCCACCCGCGCCTCCGACGCCGTTGCGCACGGGACGGACGATCGCCGCGCGCCGATTGGCGCGGGCGCGCATGTTGCGTCGGCGTCGGCGAGCTGCTCTCGCCGCCGGTGTCCTGATCACCATGGTCCTACTCGCCTGGCCGGCTCACGCCTTTGGCGGCGAGACCTCGCTCGGTCAGCCGAGTGATCTGGCCACGTCATCCCAGCTCACCGCGGGTTCGATCTATGTCGTCTCGCCGCACGACACCGTGAGTTCTATCGCCCGACGGATTGACCCGGCTGATCCGCGCGTTGCGGTGCGTGCATTGACGCGCGAACTCGGCTCGACGTACGTCGTGGCGGGCGAACACGTCCTGATTCCTTAGAAAATCACCGGTGTACCGTTGAGCGGTGCGCTGCCCGACCTGCTCGGCAGACGACGATCGAGTGGTCGATTCTCGCTTAGTCGAAGAGGGTGCGGCGATCCGCCGCCGCCGCGAATGCGCCGCGTGCGGCCAGCGATACACCACGTTCGAACGGATCGACGAGGCGGCGATCACGGTGATCAAGCGGTCCGGCGACCGCGAAGGATTCGATCGGGACAAGATCGTCAGTGGGTTACGCGCGGCGTGCAAGAACCGCCCGGTCGACGACGAAGTCATCGAACAGCTGGCCCTGGCCGTCGAAGAATCAATGCGTCTTTTGGGACGAGATGTGACCAGCGAGGAGATTGGCTTAGCCACCCTCGAGGCGCTGCGCGACGTCGACGACGTGGCCTACGTCCGCTTTGCGTCGGTGTACAAGGGATTCGAACAAGCGGCGGACTTCGCGCGCGAGGCGCGCGAGTTGGTCAAGACCACCGCTCCCAAGTCGAAGGCGTAGCGGTGCGGCGCTTTGAGACCGCGCCCGCGGTCGTGCTCGCGGTGTACGCGCACCCCGACGACGCCGATGTGGCCGCCGGCGGAGCGTTGGCGCGCTGGGCCGCGAATGGAACGCGAACCCATCTCGTCATCGTCTGCGACGGGGCCAAGGGTTCACACGATCGTTCGACGTCGCACACAGTTGTCGCCAGTGAACGAGCAGCGGAGCTCGAGCGAGCCGCCGAGGTTTTAGGAATTTCGTCGGTCATGAGCCTCGCGCGACCCGATGGCGAGTTTCACAACGACGCGGAGCTGCGCGGCGAGTTGGTGCGTGAGATCCGACGGCTCCGGCCGGATGTGGTTCTTGGTCCGGACCCGACGGCGACATTCTTTGGCGGCGTCTACGTCAATCACCGCGACCACCGAGAGACCGGGTGGGCGGTGCTCGACGCCGTCGCTCCGGCGGCGGCCATGCCGCTGTATTTCCCCGACGCCGGACCCGTGCACGCGGTCTCACACCTGTTGTTATCCGGCACCCATGAACCCGACGTCGTGGTGGATGTGACCGGCTTCGTGGACGTCAAAGTGGCGGCGGTGCTGGCCCATTCGAGCCAGGTGGGCGCTGACCCCGAAGGCGTCCGCCAAGTCGTGGCCGCCCGGGCCCAACAGGCGGGACGGGAAGTAGGAGTCGCGCTCGGTGAGCCGTTCCGACACCTCGCCCTCGCGCAGTAGCGATCCGGGCGTCGATGAGGCGCCGATCCTGCACGTGGACCTCGATGCGTTCTTCGCGTCGGTGGAGGTACTCGATGATCCCTCGCTACGGGGTCGACCGGTCGCGGTCGGCGGGTCCGGCGACCGCGGAGTGATCGCGAGCGCCAGCTACGAGGCGCGCTGCTTCGGTGTCTACAGCGCAATGCCGACCGTGATGGCGCGGCGAGTCTGTCCAGAACTCATCATCTTGCCGGGCCGTTTTGATCGCTACGGGGAGTACTCCACGAAGTTCCAAGCGATCGTGGAGGACCTCACGCCACAGTACGAACCGTTGGGTCTCGACGAAGTGTTTGCCGATCTGCGTTCACTGCGTCGTTTAGATGTACGTCCAATCGCCGCCGCTCACGCGTTGCGCGCTCGGATCAATGATGAACTGTCGTTGACCTCGGGCGTGGGCATTGGTTCCAACAAGTTGTTCGCCAAACTCGCGAGCAAACGCGCCAAGCCGCGCGTCATCGACGGCGTGCTGCACGAAGGTCCCGGGGTCTTTTACGTCGACGAAGCGACGCGCGCGCAGTGGCTCGACGAACTGCCCGTTCGTGCGCTGTGGGGAGTGGGACCGGCGACGTCGACTCGGCTTGAGCGGCTCGGACTGTCAACCGTGCGCGAACTGGCCAAAGTCGATGAATCGACGCTGCGGTCCCACTTCGGGCGCGCGATGGCGCATTCGTTGCACGAGATGAGTCACGGTCGCGACGCGCGCGAAGTCACGGCTCACCGAGCCACCAAGTCGATCGGCCACATGGAGACCTTCGCCGTCAGCGTGGTGGGCGAGGCGGAGTTGCTCGGACACCTGCGCCGGCACGCCGAGGTCGTGGCGCGCGCGCTGCGCTCGAGCGGTCAAGTGGCCCACACCATCTCCATCACCGTGCGCTACGACGATCTCAGCTCGATCGGACGATCTCAGAGCGTGGACTTCGGCCTCGATGACGACGCGGCGGTGACGACGATTGCACGCGCGCTGCTGGAGACGGTGCCACTGAACGCCCCGGTGCGGCTCTTTGGCGTCAGTGCGTCGGGACTGCGCGCCAAATCCGGCAGCGAGGTGCAGCTCAGTTTCGACGTCGCGTCGACGGGCTCCTCAGAAAGCACGGCCAGAACCCAACAAGCCACCCGCGCGGCGCTGAGTGACGCCATTGACGATCTGCGTCGACGATTCGGCCGCTCGGTCATTGGTCTCGGCACCGATCTCGTCGAGGGCGAAATCGAAATCGCCCAGCAGCGTGGACGTCACCCCTTTGGCCCGGAGGCCGATATCCAGCGTCCGTGAGAGTGACACCACCCCCAGTGCTCGGGTTCCTGGCCGGCGCGAGCCAGCACAACTTGGCTGGCGCCTGGGCGAGGTGCCGGCACGCTCGGTGTGGGCGGTACGAGCCCCGGGACCATCGGCGGCCACTCGGCGTAGATCCAGTGGGCCCGACCGTCGCGCACGAGAGTGCGCACCTTTTCGCCGAACGCACGTTGCAGCGCTTCGGGGAAGTACGCCGCGACCCACGTGTGAATAATCACCAGCGGTCCTTTTCCGCAGCGCTCAATCGCGAGGTCCAACGCGTCAAAGGCGTCGCCCGTCACCAATGTGACCGGTGGCCACTGCGCTCGGCGCGCGAGGATCGCGTCAAAGCGCGCGAGCCGTTCAGGTGCCTCGGGCCACAAGCACGCACGCAGCCACAGCGCGTCGTCGTCCACCGAGAGATCGAGCGGATTGCGATCGAGACCGACGCGCGCCGTGATCATCGGAAGTGGCGATAGCAGCGGTGGCTCGTCGATGAACTCAGTCGTGATCGTGAGCGGATCCTCGCTCGGAGACGACGACACGGCGAACTGATCGAAGTAGAGATTGAGGCCCGCCGACGTGCCGACATCAAGGATGCTGGTGTGTTCGAGTCCGCCGGCGCGTAGGTCCGCCATCACCGCGCGCAGCACCGCGGAGCGACCCACTTCGTTGGTCTGGGTACGCCGGTGCAGTTGAGCTCGCACTGCGTCACTCTCGGTTTCAACGACGGCAACGACGCGTGTCGCGAACTCGTTGGGGGTCACGCTTGGCGCGGCGCCGAGTGAGCGGTAGAGAGGAGCGAGCACCGGGTGCCCGCGCAGCGCCAGATAGTGCAGGATCGCGAAAATGAGGATCGGATTGCGGTCTTCAATCGGTACGTCGAGCAACAAAGAGCGCGCGACCGGATTCTCACTAAGTGCGTCTCCCAGCGCCGCGTAGTACGGGTGCGATTGAGCATCTTCGGGCGCCAGTGCTCGGCGAAAGAGGAACTCAGCATCGAGGCGTCGATCCGGCGCCGGAGGATCCGCCTCGTTCATCTGACGGTGACGAGGGTGCCGATCGGCGTCGAGGGCCAAATGGCCTTGGCATCGTCGAAGCGCATTTCGACGCAACCGAGACTCTGGGGCCAGCCGTAAGTGGAACGAATGAATCCGTGCAACGCGTCGCCGCCGTTGAAGTACGACACCCACGGAATCCCGGTGTCGTGATACGTGGAGCCATCCGGGTTCGTACCCGACATCGTCGTTGACGTGAAGCGCAGATACACCGGGTAGGTACCCGTGGCGGTCGGCGACTGGGGAATCCCGGTATTGACCGTCGTGTGAAACGTCGCTCGCCCCCCGACGTACAGCGTGAGCGTCTCAGGCGATCCCATGGTCACGAGCACGAAGTTGTACGGACGGGGGTTGGTGATCGCGCGTTGCGCCTCATGGATCAACGCGTACCACGTGGACGAGTTGGCGACGCCCGACACCGCGAGATGGTGTTGATCTTGGAATCTCATGATTGCACCGCGCACGAGAACGGTCGACACGCCCACGCGCCACATCGGGCGCAACGTGGTGGCCAATGTCGGGTATTTCCACGTAAAGGTTCCCGGCGACGGCTGTCCCGCGATGGAACTGGCACTGAGTCGTTGAAACGACACCGGGAGATAGCCGTCGGTTGCGAGCAACTGTTGGAGCCAGGTTGTGCTGCCAGCCGCAGTGACGACGGTCACAGTCTGACTGGTGGTCGTGCAGCGAGTAGCGCAACGCAGAGTTCGAGGAACGATGAGTTGGTACTTGACGGTCGGAACGAGAGAACTCGAACTCACGAGGCGTACGTCGTTCGGCCCGATCTGTTGCCACTGCGCGCGTAGCACGGGTGTCGAGATCGCACTCGGCAAAGCGCCCGCGGCCACCGCGTGATCAAAGTGAAGTCGGGCCAGCGGAACGCCCGCGACGAGTGACGTGGGAAACGTGGCGTGCGCAGTGATGACCGTTGACGTCGCCGCGCCGGCGGATGCGACAAAGAGTGGAGCGTTGAGTGAGACGAGCAGCGATCCGAGGAGAATTCCACGCCGCTTCACGTGGGAAGTTTAGGAGCCGCCTAGGTCGAAACCGTCACGTCGTTGGTCACAATCACAGCGCGAATTGACGCGAGCAACGCGTCGAGCTCGTCGGAACTGAGCGGACCACCTCGGGGCGATCGAACGTAGAACGTGTCAATGGCGACGTCGCCCACGGTCGACAGTCGAGCGGCCGTGATGTCCAGACCGGTCGCCGCCACGGCACTCGCGATTCGGCTCAAGAGACCCAGGGCGTCGCGGGCAATGACCTCAATGACCGACGCCAAATCGCTCGCGGCGGGCAGCGCGTGGGCCGTTGCGCTTACCGCGTGCGCCGATCGCCGACGGGTCCCGTAACTCGCCGCCCGCTCCGCTAACCGGCGCTGGGCTGCCACCGGGTCGGCCAGTGCGCGATCGATCGCTTGGGCGACGTCAGAGTCTGCGGGCCACCCGCGAGGACCGGGAACGCAAAAGAATCGGTCGACGGCAACGCCATCGATCGTGGCGAGATCCGCGCTGCGAATGTCGAGCGCGAGGCTCGAGAGCGCCGCCGTCACCGCAGCGAGCAGTCCCGGTCGGTCGTTCACGACGACTTCGATCCACTCGTCATCGCGACGCACAACCGCCTCGGCGAACTCGCGGCCCGCGACTAGGTGCGAGAGGTCGCGATCGACCACCAAGTGATCGTGTCCTTGGAGAATCCGGCGAACTCGGTGCACGAGGTCATCGACCAGCGACGACTTCCACTGTCCCCAGGCACTCGGACCGGTGGCGAGACCGTCCGCCCGCGACAAGGCGGCGAGCAGCTCGAGGGTCTGTTCGTCGCCGACGGCGGCCGCGACGTAACGGATCGTGGCGGGATCGTCGAGATCGCGACGCGTCGCGACGTCGGCCAGCAGCAAATGGTGCCGCACCATCTGAACGATGGTGGCGGTGTCGTCGTCGCGCAGTCCGATGCGCGGCCCAATCGTCTGAGCCAGTTCGATGCCGAGTTCGGTGTGGTCACGCGAGCGCCCCTTACCAATGTCGTGCAGTAACACGCCGATCAACAGGAGGTCCGGACGGTGCACCTCGGTGATCGCGGCGCGCGCATTCATCACTGCTTCGAGCAAATGCCGGTCAACGGTGAATCGGTGGTACGCGTTTCGTTGGTGAAACGAGCGCACCGCGACCCATTCGGGGAGGTATCGCTCCAGGATCCCTTCGGCGTCGAGGGACTCCATAATCGAAATCAACGCCGGACCGCGGCTTAACAGTCGAACAAAGGCGGCCAATACCTGAGTGGGCCACGGAGTGGGCGGTGCGGGCGCGAGGTCGCGGACTTTGGTGAGTGACTCGAGAGCGATCGGCAGATCGCGCTCACTGGCAACCGCCGCGAGCCGCAGCGGCAAGGTGGCGTCGGTGCTGACGGGGGCAGTTGCGCCCAGACGAATCTCGCCGTCGTACTCCTCAACGCCGTCTTCGATCGGCACGGGCGCCACTGGCGGTCGTTCGCTGCTCGAGCGCCAGTGCGCTCGACGGCGCCAGGCGGTGTCGCTCACACGAGCCACGACGCGTGCGGACGCCGAGACGACCGACATCAACTCATCGGCGTCGCGCCAACCCGCGCGGGCAGCCACCTGATCTTGCTCTTGCAGCAGGAGCCGGTCGAGTTCTCGTCCCGCCACGGCGTGCAGTGCGACGCGTGCGCGCAGCAGCGAGTCACGCGCCGCGAGAACCTCAGTGAAGTCCACGCTGTGGTCGATCTCGGGAAACGCACAACGCACCGCAGTGAGTGCATTGACATCGCGCAATCCGCCGTGGGCTTCTTTCAGGTCCGGTTCGAGCAGGTCGGCGACGTCGCCGTGTTGTTCGTGGCGAATCGCCATCTGACTTTCGAGCTCGGGTAGCCAGCGGTCCGCCCACGTGGTGGACCACAGCGAACGCACTCGCTCAATGAGCGGTTCGGCCACCTCGCAGTCGCCCCACACGAGGCGGGCGTCGAGCAGTCCAAGCGCCACGCGCAGATCCTCATCGGCGACCGCCAGGACCTCCTTTGGACGTCGCACGGAGTGATCGAGCCCGACGCCGTCGTCCCAGACCGGGTACCAGAGCTGGTCGGCCAACTTGGCAATCCGCCGGTGTCCGTCGTGCACGAGCAGGAGGTCCAGATCGCTGTACGGGGAAAGTTCGCCGCGCCCGTACCCGCCCACAGCCAGGAGAGCCACGTGGCGGGGCCGATCGCCGGCCGCGGAGGCGGCGATCGATCGGAGCCACTCATCGGCGCACTTAGAGAACGTCCGACAGAACTCGAGACCCCGAAGTGAGGGATCGTTCAGCAGCGCCGCGCGACTCTCTTTGAGAGTCGGCGCGCTCATTTCGCGAACGTACCATTGCGTATGGTCGATCGCGACGAGAAGAGTTCACTGTTCACACTGTCGAAACTGATCGTCATCGTCGTTATCGCAGTGGCGGCGACGGTCTTTAGCTTCGTGGTGTTGGGTTTCATCGCGGGCATCGCGTGGTTCTTATTCAAGGTGGCGTTCATCGCCGTCGTGATTGCCGCAGTGGTGCTGTACATCAAGCGCAAGTAGACGCGTGGCACCGGTAGGATCGAACACTCTGGCGGCGTGGCCGAGCGGTTAGGCAGGGGCCTGCAAAGCCCCGTACTCCGGTTCGAATCCGGACGCCGCCTCCAGTGAGCGCTGCCCCCTTGTCGCGCACGGCGCGGCGTCGACAGTTGCGTCGACGCCGAGTTGCGGTGGTGGCGGTGTTCTTGGTGGTCGCGGCCCTGCTTGTGACGTGGGGAACGCGCGACGTGCACCATCCCGCCACGACGTCTTCGACCACATCGAGCACGGTGGCACCAACGACGAGTTCCACAACGTCCACCACGACGACGACTGAAGTGGTCACGACCACGAGCACCACTCTCGGATCCACGCAGACCGCGACGCGACCCTCGGCCGCCAGTGCGGCGCTCACGGCGCGGCTCTCGGGGATCTTTCGAGCCATTGTCGCCAACCAGACCTCGCCAGCGCGAGCGTTGTTCTTTCCAGAGTCCGTCTACGTCTCGATGAAGGCGGGCATCCTCGCTAATCCTCGGGCGGACTACGCCGACCGCCTCTGGGCGTTCTTCTCTTTGGACGTGGCGGCGTATCACCGTGCAATGGCGTCGCCGCAGAGTGCCGCGACGCTGATCGCGATCAACGGGGACGGTCGACTCGCGACCTGGATTCCTCCGGGGTACTGCGAGAACCACTTCGGCTACTGGCATCTGCCGAATGTGCGCATTGTCTACCGCGATCACGGAGTGCGCTCCTACGCCATTGCGTCACTCATTTCGTGGCGCGGCGAATGGTTCGTGATTCACCTCGGTCCCAACCCACGCCCGAGCAACGTCGGCACCGTGGCCCTGCCTTCGAATGGTCCGGGCGTGCCCGGACCCGGTGGCGGCTGTTAGTGAATAACGGCGCCGCTCGGCGCGATAGAGACGCCGGCGGGACCGAAGTCTTCGTGGCTGAGCGTGGTGATGAGGTGCGCCGCCGCGTGAGTGGGATCAAGGTATGGGCGACCCGCCCCGCGCAAAATGACCGAGTCGACGTGCGCGGCGACGTAAGTGCCCGCTGAGCTGAGCGTGACCTTCAAGATCGCCGACTCACTCAGCACCCCGCCGAGTCCGAAATTCTCGTAGTTCGCGAAATCACCCAAGCTGTACGCGATGAGGCGGTGCTTGTAGAACTCCATGCCGCGCAGCACGTGCGGTCCGCTCGCGATCACCAAATTGGCGCCGTCGTCGATGGCGGCGTGCGCAAACCGCCGAGCATTGCCGCGGTCTTCGCCGACGTAGTACTCCTCACGCCCGGTGACGTGGGTCGCGCTTGATCCTTCAGCTCCGGCGTGCATGTAAACGATGACGATCGCAGCCTCTCGGCGCGCTCGCGCGATGAGCGTCGCCGCCGTGCCGTAACGCAGTAGATCATTGGTGTTCGAATAGGGAGCGAAGTCGACAAAGGCCACCTTGATCTCGCCGTCGCGGACCAGGCCGATCTGACCCGGCAGTCCCGCCTGAATGATGGCGGCGTTGGTCATCGCGCGCGAGGTATCGGACACGCCCACTGATCCAAAGTCGTGCGAGTGGTTGTTGGCGCTGTTGAGCACGGTCAACCCGTCACTGCGAAGTACTTGCGCGTAGTACGGCGGAGTGCGAAACGCGTAGCACTCCGTGGAGTGCACCCCGCACTTGGAGTAGCCGCCGTTGGTGAGGGTGCCCTCGAGGTTGGCAAAGCCGACCGCCGCATGCAGCGCGGACTTCACCGGATCTAGATAGTGGTACGGCTTGGCGGGAAGGATCGGGGTGTTGCCCAGTTCGGTATCACCGACAAAGGAGATGGTGATCGTGCTCGGCGCGGTGATTGCGTGGGCGGGCATGGCATTGGCGAGTGCCGCCACCACGGCCACGGCCAAAGTGAGGCGTCTCACCACGGAGTTTGCAGATTGTGCGGCGTCTTGGCGTACACGGCGAAGAAGTCTTTGGTGCTGGTGTAGAGGAACCGGCCCGGGATCTGCTGGGAGTTCGGGACGTCCAGGTGGGGACGTCGTCCGCTCGGGCCGCCGTAGGTCACATAGATCGGCCAGGCGGGATTGATGTCGAGCTGCATCGCGCGAATCGCGCCGAAGCGAACGAGGACTCGCGCGAGTGACGCGCCGGTCTGATTCGACGCCGCGACGTAGATGAGATTGCCGTGCACGTCAATGCCCAACGCGGTGCGCCACACCTCGGGTGCGCCGTGCAGCGTCACGCCCCATGCCGCCGACTGCGCCGTCAGCGGGGTTGGCTTGGAGTTGGCGACGAGCAGATGCAGGTTCTGGCGCGCCATGAGCACGTTGGCGGGCACCTTAGGTCCATTGTGCCAATTCACGATGTCGTAGGTGCCGTTCGTGTACTCCACGAGCGTGGCGTGGCCGTTGCGCATCGGAAAGTACAGGCGGTTGTGTGTGTAGAACCCCTCGGCGCTGTCGAATTCGTAAAAGCCGGAGTTAAACGCGGCGAGCAAGTTCCACCGACCAGCGATCGGGATCTGCTCGGGTCCGCGGGGCAGTGAACTCGCACCGGGTCCCTTGTAACCGAGATAGAGACCGACGCGGACCGCGGACGACCTCATCCACGCGGCGTAGGCGATTGTTGATGCGTTCCTCGGATCGACGCGGAGGAACGTCGTCATGACGTAGGGCCACCCAGCGTGCCAGCGGTCCCGAGCGACCCATCGACCCTCATTGGTGAGAGGAGTGTGAAAGAGAGGCTTCAGATCAACCGGCAAGATCGGCTTGACGACCGGCACCGTGGTGCTCGTTGAGGTGTGGGGATGAGTCAGCGCCGAACTGGTGGGCGAATCGCGAACGGCGATGAAGGTGACGGCACCGGCGACGACGACCACCACGCACATCGTGACGAGGCGACGACGGCGTGCGCGGCGCTGGCCCGCGCGGCGCTCTGGTCGTGACGAGTGAGCGTCCGCGTCGTCGATCACGCCAACCAGCGTACGAGTCGTCTCACCCAAACTGAATGCGCGTCGTTGTTACGATGCCGCCGTGTCCCGCGCCGCGTCGTTGCGGCGAGCCTGGTGGGGCGTGCGCCATGAGTGGAGTTGGGCGTTCCGAGAGGTTGAGGGCGGTCGTGGGACTTATCTCTACGACGTTGTCGCTTATCGACTTCTCAGCCGAATTCGGTGGGTACCCGGATCGAAACGACTGCGTCGGATGACGCTGCGAAGCGGCGAGACGCTGTGGTATCGCTGCAACCGCGGCGACGTCCAGGGAATCCGGGAGATCTTTAACGATGAGATCTACCGGCTCCCCGACGGCGCGGCCCCGATTGCATTGCTCGACCTCGGGGCCAATATTGGGCTCGCGACGGTCTACCTCGCGCACCGATATCACTTGAGCTCGGTGACGTGCGTTGAACCAGTCCCGGACAATGTGGATGTGCTTCGTCGCAATGTCGCTGACAACGCGATTGCGGCGACCATCGTGTTAGCAGCAGCCGGGTCAACAAGTGGTCGAGCAAGGTTTGACGCGGGACTCGGGACGAACATGGGTCGCCTGGGCCACGGCTCAATTGACGTCGAAGTCATGACAGTCACCGACATCATCAACTCATGTGCAGTTCAGCCCGATCTGGTGAAAATCGACATTGAGGGCGCTGAGGGCGACGTGCTGGTGCCGCCGCCGGAATGGCTGAGCCACGTTGGTGCCGTTCTGATTGAAATTCACCCTGAACGGGTCGATTTGGCGCAGTTGATCGAGACATTGCAGGACGCGGGCTTCACCTATTTTCCGCCGGTCGAATCAACGCACGGCGTCGTCCGCAGCAAAAGAGAACGTCTGTTCGTTCGTCCGAGCCTTCACTGGTCGCGGTGATGTCGCTACGCGATGAGATGATCGCGCTGTGAAGGTGCTCGTTGAGCCCCCGACGTTGCTCGTGGGATTCGACGTTGAGTCGACGGGACTCGATACTCGCAACGACGAGGCCATCTCGTACGGGTTCGCCGAGTTCTTCGACGGTGAACTCGTTTCGATGGAGGAGTTCTTCGTACTGCCGGACGTGCAGATCCATCCCGCCGCCGAGCGTGTGCACGGCGTTTCCTACGAGCATTTGCGCAAAAAGTTCCGCGAGGGTGATGCCCTTAGCTCCGTTGCGGGTGCCACGCGCGCGACGCAACGATTGCTCGACTACCAAGCTCGCGGCGCGACTTTTGTGGGGGCGAATCCGAAGTTCGATTATTCGATGCTTGATTCCACGTTGCGCCGTCACGGTTCTGGCGGACTGATGGCGTCCGGCTTTGATCTTTCGCTGATCGAACTCATCGATGTGGTGGCGTTCGATCTGCAGCTGGAGCCCGATCGTTCTCGTCGCCCTCGTCGCGGTCTTTCATATTTGTGCGAGTACTACGGCGTCACGGCGGGAGAGCATCATGCGAGCCTCGACGCGCGAGCGTCATGTGAGGTGCTGATGCAACAGATTGCCCACGGTCGAGTCGCGCGCGAACTTGCTGCCGCGTCGACTCCGAAGACCACGCTGATGGATCGAATGCGCACGGTCTGGCATCTCGCAGCTCGGTAGTGGCGAGTTTGCCGATGGTAGGGTGAGTCACCTTCGGGCCGTTGGCGCAGTCTGGTAGCGCACTTGCATGACACGCAAGGGGTCACAGGTTCAAGTCCTGTACGGCCCACTCCACTCGAACAGATGCGCTGGACGTATCCAGCGCTGATGTCGTCGAAGCATTTTGATTCATACGATCAAAGTCAATCTGGGGAGAAAGTTCAATGACGGCATATTTGATTTCGTTCGACGACGGAACGATGAATTTTCCTGAAGAGGATTTTGCGGACGTGTCGAGAGACGCCCACGCGGTTGTGGCCGAGATGAAGTCGGCTGGCGTCTGGGTGTGGGGCGGCGGACTTCATACTCAACGTGCCACCGTCGTTCACCCCGATGGCACGCAAGCCGACGGTCCATTTCCTGAAACCAAGGCGGTGCTCGGCGGGTTTTCCATTATTGATGCACCCAATCGCGAGACTGCTCTGGCATGGGCCGCCAAAGTCGCCGTGGCGTGTCGATGCGCCCAAGAGGTGCGCGAAATCATGGACGATCCCGAGCGGTAACCAGTCTCGCGACGTTCACGTGAGAGGCCGCTGCAGGCAGCGACCTGCATTGTGTCAATGCTGCGCATTTGTGCTGAGATCGATTCCCATGGAGTTGCGCGATTTCGAGCGAGATGACGAGGCAGCACTCATTGCCCTAACGATTGACGTCTTTCGACCGTTTTATGAAGAGAGCTTTCGCGCCATGGTTCCGCTCGACGTCTGGACCCACCAACACGGTCAGTGGCCGGAGGACTATCGGCAGATGGTCCCGTCATTGCATCGACCCGACCAGATGAAGTGGTGCACCGTCGCGATCGACGAACAAGAGATCGCGGGATACGTCGCATGGTTGATTGAGCCCGAACGTCGACACGGGAAGATTGATGTCCTGGCCGTGAGTTCCAAGAACCGCCGTCACGGACTCGGCCGGCGACTCTGCGAACACGCGCTGACCCACATGAAGAACCTCCAGGTCGAAGTGGTGGAAGTCGGTACCGGGGGAGATGAGTTCCACCGGCCGGCTCGGGCGCTCTACAGCTCAATGGGGTTTCATCTGATTCCCATCGCTGGCTATCTCCGCTCGATCTGAGCGAAAACACACATCAGCTGGGTCGCCTGACCCACTCTTCCCGGGTTCAAGTACTGGTCTGATCAGGGAAGATACCGGTCTGACTCAATTCTCGCCAAAATACATCACAAATGGACTTGACATGACTCTGGAATGATGTCAGACTGATATCACTTCGATGTTCAGTCGATATCAGGAAGGAGTCATCATGTTGTTTCGTTTGGGAGCAGTGATCGGTGGACTGGTAGCCACGTTGGCGATGGTCCGGGACAGTTCGAGCGTGGGTTCGCGCTTTGGCAGTTCAAACCAGGCCCGACAGATCGGTTCGCCGAGTTGGGCCGCGGCGTCGCCACGCAGCGTCGATCGCTTTTGGCTGTAAGAACGGGAGTCTCGCTCGTCGAGACTCCCGTTCTCGCTGTTCGACGCTCTGTAGTGAGGTCTCATGAGAGATCGAGCGTTTCGTGGCCCTGGCCGGCGGCGACCGCTTGATCTAAGCGTCGCGTAATCCAACCCTGTCGGTTGAGCGTCGCTAATGCGTACAGCTTGACCGGAATCATCACCACTACAAACACTGCAGTGATCACCGGTAGCAAGATCACCGTCTTCGGAGCCCGAACCAGATGTCCGATCCCCTTCAGACTTCGCCCCACGAGCAACCAGCTCGCCGTCACCGTCGCAATCGGCCAGTCGCCGCGCAGGAGCGCCAGAGTGAACAGCGTGGTTACCAAACTGAGGGTGAAGGGACCCAGCAAGTTCTGCAGCACACTCACCGACGTGATGACCGGCTGGCGCCAGAGCCATCCGCGGCCCATCGCTCGGAAGTAGCAGCGGTAGCTATTGCGGCTCCAGCGCACGCGCTGCTTGACGAATCCCGAGAAGTTGTTCGGAAAGACGGTCTCCGCGCGCGCGGAACTTTGGTATCCCGCCTTCCACCCCTCGCGCAGGATCAACCATGTGAGCCGGCCGTCGTCGCCGGAGATACACGGTCGTCCGAGGAAGGTCTCAAATTCGAGTTCGTCGAGCAGCGGTGTCACAACGGCGCGTCGATACGCCGCCGTTCGCCCGGAGATGCACGGGATTGCGTCCACGCGAGCCATCGCCGGCAAGAAGTGCAAGAACCGCACATCGAGCATCCAATCCGCCACCCGCCGCCACAGTGAGTCGCCGGGTTGAAAGACGTTCTGGCGACAGCCCACACCGCCGACGTCCGCGGGCTCAAATCCCATGAGCAAATTCGCGAGGAATTCGCCACGCCACACGGTGTCAGAGTCGGTAAGAACGACAACGTCGTAGATGGCCGCTCGAATTCCCAGAACCAGCGCATGGCGCTTGCCCGGTTCGTACGCGATGATCGATCGAACTCGGTGGTCCCGTGAGCTCCACACTGTCGCGCGTTCAATCACTTCGTGTTCGCTGTGGTCGATGACGAGGATGATTTCGCCGGGCCCGTTGTGTAGCCAGGTCTCAAGGCAGTGCTCCAGCACCTCGGGGTCCTCGCGGTAGACCGGCACGATCATCGAGGTTGTTTCGGTGTGATCGTTCTCCCGTGGGCGGTACATCGCGCCGAGTCCCTGGCGCACGAGCCACGCTCCCCACGTGACGATGCCAATGATCGAGACGGGAACCCAACTCGGCAGTCCGAAGAGGTGGGTACCGCTCACGTGATCTGTCCGTTGATTTCAGAGTTTGCGGGAGCGGGGAATATCTCGTTGCCGCGAGCTGAGGCGCGGATGCGAATGTTCTCGCCAAGATCGCGAAACGTGTTGTAGAGCAGCCGATTGCCACGAGATCCGTTCACTGCGTAAATCCCAACTGGGCTCGAACGAAGTGAGTTGTTCGCTACGAGATTGCCGCGCGATTTACCTGAGAGCCGAATCGCGAATCGCGTCACGTTGAACACAGTGTTGGCCCGAACTGAGATGTTCGACGAATAGTTCACGACAACTCCGTCGAAGACGTGGCTGATCCAGTTGTGAGTCACGGACACCGGTGCGCTCACGCCGTACACCAACACCCCATACGCACGGGCGTCGTCGACCGTGTTGCTACTCACCAGGTCGCCTCGAAGGTCGCCAGACATGACGATGCCGCTGGCGCCACTGATCACGACTTGGTTGTGCGTAATCATCGTGGAGTCCACGTTGCCGTGAAGCTCGATGCCGAAGGCCGAGGAATTGACGATCTCGTTGTGGTCGATCACTACACCGCGACTGGCCGTCACAAAGATGCCATCAAGACCCGTGCGAATGACGCACCACGACACCGACGAGCCCGCCGCGGCTCGATCAAAGGAGATTCCGCGCGCGAGCGTGGCATTTCGGCCGAGCCCAACGACTTCGTCATGCAACAGCGATAACAAACCTCCGGCGTCCAGCACGAAGGCGCGATCGCTGCCGTTTCCCACCGAAGCGATCGTGAGGTCTCGCAACTTCACTCGCGAACCGTCCACCGCCTCAAGAAAGCTGCCACGATCCAGCGCGATTGTGCCCGGTCCGTTGATATCAACGAGTGCGCCGGGACCGAAGAGCACTGGCCGCAGCAGCCGAAGAGTCGTGCCGCGCGCAATGACGGCGTCGACCGGCAAGGCGAGTTCTAAGTCTGTGAGGGATGAAATGCGCTGGTTCGCAATCACGTCGGCGCTCGGCACCGGGTCCAGTGGACGTCCGGTCAACTCTGCGACCGTCGCTGGTGCGCTGGGGTAGTGATGATTGAACGGAAATCGACTTGGATGAACGCCGGGCAACGTATAGATACCAGCAGCAATGACTGCGAGTCCGAACATGATTGGAACAACGCGTCGGGCGCCTAGATGGGGAGCCGCGCTCACGAGTGCAGCTCGCTATTTGGTGGCACCGGTCGAACGATGTTGCTCGGAGCGTCGTTTCGAACCCGGATGTTCTCGTAGTTGTCTCGAAAAGTGTTGTGCGTGAGCTCGTTGGCCGTTGCACCCTGGTACAAGAACGCACCGACAATCGCGCCAACAAAGTGGTTGCGGCTAATGACGTTGTGGGTGGCCAGTCCGCTGATGCGTAGACCAAATCTCGTGGCTGATGCCACATCGTTGTGGCGGACTGAGTTGTACGAGGAGTTGGCAATCACGATTCCGTCAAACACACCGCGCACCAGATTGTTGGTAATCACGTTGTGATCCGAGGACTCAATCACCATGATCCCGTGGTCCCGGCTACCTATCACCGAGTTGTCACTCACCGTTGTTTGGCTCACGTGGTCGGCGATGATGATGCCGTGGACTCCCGAGCCGCGCACGTAATTGTTGATGATCTTTAGATGAGAGTCATAGGTGTGTGGGTCAATCCCGTAGATCACCGAGTCAATGAAGCTGCTGTTGGTGACTGAACCACCGCTTAAGCGGCCGAGGTAAATCCCGAAGTAATCGTGTTCGATCCGACAGTTCGCCATTAGGGACGTATTTGACGCTCCGTCAAAGGTCACGCCGTAGGTTTGGTCGCCCAGGTATCCGAGGTCGGCGAATCGGTCATTGGTGAGTTCGGCCGTAGCGCCCGAACGCACGTCGATAAATCCTCGTCCTCGATACGGCGTTGTCACCTCGGTTCCGTGACGATTGACGCCCACGACGGTGATGCCGTGCAACCTGAGATGCGCGCCGCGCTGGGCGAGCAAGTACGCACCCGGCGCCAGTTCGAGACGCAACGGACCATTGAGCGCCAGCGTGGTCCGCGGTCCAATTTCAAGGGGCGTTGTCAGGCGCCATACCGTGGCTCCGAACTGCACGAGGCCGTGAGACGGCAGCGCCGCTGAAAGCGCGGAGATGTTGGAGATCTCTGCACCGGTGTGAATGCGGTCAAGGAGTGGCACAAACGGTGACGCGGCGCCAACGGGAGGGCGTTCGAACGCGAATGGGTCCGGTGGATAGATGTGGCTGAATCGATGATCGCCCGGCCCTCCTGCGGAGGTGTGCGTCGCGACTCCGCGCGTCACGACCAACACAAGCAGAGCCGCGAGCGCCGCCCACAGAAACACGGAAATTGTTGTCGCCGCCCCTGGACGCCGGCGAGTTGGAGCGCTCACGAGGTACTCAGCATCGCTTTCAGCACCTGCACCTCAAGATGAGCGTGCGGTCCGAATGCCCGTTGAAGAAGAACCCAACGGCAATGGATCGTCCCGACGGCGCGGCCCACACACCTCGAAGTTCATTGTGATGAGAACTCGCGACTGCACTGCGGTCAAGTACCCACCGTCCACCGTTCCACTGCAGCACCAGCGAGACGTCGCTCGTTGCGGTGGGCGAGTACCCAATCGCGAACGCACGACCAAATCGATCGATCGCGATGCCGGCCAGTTGGTAGCGATGCGCTAGTTGTGGAGTCGGCGCAATGTTCCACTGATGTCCGTTCCATCGCTCGATCAACGCGCTGCCGTTCAGCGAGTGAAACTGCGTTCCCACCGCCCACGCGTTGGTCGCACTCGACGCGGCCACTCCTAGAAGCTCATCACCGAAGAGCCCCGGGTTTAGTCCACGGACCTCGCTCCAGCGGCCGGCGTGATTTCGAAGGATGAGAACTTCGCGTCGACCGCCAACCAACTGTGTCCCCGTCGCCCACTCGTCGCTCGTTCCAGGTATGGCAGTGACGGCGTCGAGGCGGCCACGGAGTCCATTCGGCAAATTCGCGACGGTCCACGTTCGACCGTTCCAATGTTCGATTAACGGACGATCAGATGCGCCGGTCGTGACGTCGTAGTGACCGACGGCCCACGCGGACTCGGCCGCGGTCGCGATCACCGCGACCAACTCATTATGAAACGGTCCGACGTTGGCTGATGGTTCGATGCCCCACGCTCGACCATTGAACCTCTCAATGAGCGTGCGTTCTTGATGGCCCACGGGCTGGTATCGACCGACGGCCCACACGTGAGCGCCATCGATTCCACCGATGCCGTCGAGTTCATTGTGCAGTGAGCTGTGGTTCGGACTCGGAACGACTACGAAACCACGGTGCGCGCCGTGTTGACGTTCGATGAGGGTCTGATCGGCGTGACCGTTGTACTGAAAGCCAACCGCCCACTCGCTCGTACCCACAGACGTCACAGCCCGAAGTTCGTTGTGGCCAGCACCGGCATTGGCCGAAGTGACAATGCGCCACGAGGTTGTCGCCGTTGACGGCAACGTAGTCGTCGTTTCACCGGCAACCAAGGGCAGGGTTCCGGGTGATTCGCCCCCGTGGGTCGAAGGACTCGTGGAATGCGACGAGAGGAGCACCGCCGTACTGATGGCGATCGCGGCAATCGCCAGCACAGACACTGTTCGCACTGCGAGGCGCGTGCGAACGGTCACGACGCAAAATCTCAGCAGGTCGCCGCGTTCAAATGTGTCCACGTCATTCAATGGCACATCTCGTGCCACATACGCGGCAACGGTCGTCGTCGACTGAGCTCGACGGCAACTGTCACCGAAACGTCACAAAGGGAGTGTCGACTGCAAGAAAGTACGAGAAATGCAAGAAATGTGTATTAGACAGAAAGCCCGGCAACGTCTCAATCCCCAACAGTTACCGGCGAGTATTCGGAATAACAAACCTGTTCTTAAGAATACGAACATTTAATTACTTTCATCGAATTCAAGTGGATATTTCCTAATAACCCCTTGGGTTACACCTTGTCCGCCCTTTACGTAATTAAACGGGCTTGATATGGTGTCAACTTCCGAAGGAGGAGCGGAAACAAATGAAATACGAATACCTAGTAGTCGACCAGGATCTGCGGAATCTTCCAATGGGTTCTTCAGTGAATGACACAATTCCCAGCCTGCTGAATGCGCACGGAGCCCGGGGTTGGCAGCTGGACCGGTTCTGGGACACCCAGGACGGCAGCGCTCGGACCTATCTGTTGCGCAAGGACTCACCGCGGGCGGGACGCAGTGATAACCGGATTCTGACCATTTGACAGACCAGATCGTCGGCCGGCTCGATGCGGAGCGAGCTGTGCCGAACGCAGGACCTTTCTAAGACTGTGGGGGGCTGAGGAGGTCTAAACAGGGCCCGGTGGGCGGCGCGAGCCACTCACCGGGCCCTGTTGTTTCACTTGGGCCGTGAAGTCGCCTCTCAGTACCCTTGGGTTATGGCTGTTGTCGGCAGACCCGCATGAAGATCGCCGTCGCCGGGGCCACCGGGGTTCTGGGGCGCCACATCAGCGAGGCCGCCACGGCGGGTGGGCACTACGTGGTGGCGTTGTCGCGGTCCTCGGGGGTCGACTTGCTCGATCGCGACGCCGTCAACCGCGCCGTCGCCGGCTGTGACCTCATTATTGACGCGGCGAATTCGAAGTCGATCTCGCAGGGCTCGGCGATCAGATTCTTCGAGGCGGCCTCGACAAATCTGGCGACGGCCGCGCAGCAGCAGGGAGTGGGCCACGTCGTGACGGTGTCCATCGTGGGCATTGATCGCGCGAGTGGCTACGGGTACTACGCCGCGAAGTTGGCCCAAGAAGCCGTGGTGCGAGGCGGACCCGCACCGTGGTCCATTGTGCGCGCCACCCAGTTTCACGAATTTCCGACCCAGATCCTCGCGCGCGCCTCGATCGGACCGGTGGCGATGGTGCCGTCGATGGCGGTGCAGACCGTGTCGGCTCGCGCTCTCGGGGAGTACTTGGTGAATGTGGGCGTGGCCGGTCCGACGCGTTCTCACGTCGAGGTGGGCGGTCCCACCCCCGGTGATCTCGCGGACCTCGCTCGCCGGTTCCTCAAGCACTTTTCGCTCCACACTGCGGTTGTCGCTCCCAAGGTGCCCGGCAAACTCGGCCGCGTGCTGCGCAACGGGGCCTTACGGCCGCAACCCGGAGGCGCGATTATCGGTGGCGAGTTCGACGAGTGGCTCACGACCTCGGATGCGGCCGAACGTGCCGCGCTGCTTTCGAGCGAGCGTTAGATGAGCAACACGCATCTCTCACGTGACGAACGCGTGCACGCTCTGGTGCGCGCGGCGAATGAGCTCATCATGGAAAACGGCATCTCCGACGTGAGCTTGACCGCCATTGCCACCCGGTCGGGCGTTTCGCGTCAGTGGCTGTACGAGTTCTTCCCGGACATCGACGCGATTTATGCCGCTTTGTACCAGGACGCGCGCATTCGGTTTCTCGCGGCCGATATCGCTCCGCCAACTGAACCAGGGGAGTTGAGCCGGTACCTCAAGGACCTCACCGTTTTGTATTTGTCGCTGCCGGCACCGGCCGCCATGGTCGGTTCCTACGCCATCAATGGCGGTTTGCGCGACTCGCCGTCAGCGAAGGCATTGCGCGAATCGATTCTCGGCAACCTCGATCGATTGTGGGTGACGCCCATGGTGTCCTTCGGATACCGACGCGAGGAACTGATCGCCTCGGTGATCACAATGATGAATTCGGTCTTCGGTCTCGTCATTGCCGTGCACTCCGGACTTACGAGTAAAGAGGTCGCCACACGACGCCTCTCCGGGGTGATTGACGCCGTCGTGACCGAGGCGTTCGGCCACTAGATCAGGTGATGGTCGACACCAGCTGGGACGAGATGATTTCGATCGCCAAGATGGCTGCCGCGTTAATGGCGGCCACCGAGGAGCGCATGCGACCGGCGGTCGCGCGCGACAGCGAGATGTAGGCCATCGGGAAGAGCCCGATCTGGGCGACCACGAAGATGTCCCCGGCCCACCACGGCACTTGATGGGGCGAACCGATCGACAGTTGCACCGATGACACCACGACCCATATGGCGAATGGCAGGGCCGCGAGCGAGAAGATCCACGCCAACATCACGTACGTGCCTCGCGCGAAGCCTCCGCCGGCGCCCCACGAGGCCATCAGTGAGTCTTACCAGAGAGTGAGAGATCGATCGACGATGTCGAATCGCTACTCACTCCACGGTCCAACGCCACCGAGACGCGTCGGTGTAATCGCGATGATGTGACCTGGTGGTGGATTCTCCATTGGAGGGAACTTTGCGTCTCGTCCTACATAAATCCGCGCGAGACGTTGCAGTAATTCGGGGGCGCCGCCTTCGCGCAATGTCGCGAGGCCGTGAACGATGAGGTAGTTACGCATTCCGACGGAGTTCGCGCCGTCAGCTTCCACCGTGAGAACGACGCGAGGGTCACGTGTGATGTTGGCGATCTTTCGACCACCCATGAGATGGCCGATCACGATCTCGTCACCGTCGCGACCGATCCACACGACGGAGGCTTGAGGACTGCCGTCCGCATTGATGGTGACGAGATGGCCCAGGTGGCCCTCATTCAGGAGCTGGTCAATTGCTGGTCCAAGGCGGCTCATGGGGCTCCGATCAAAAAATTTTCACGAGTTCTGTCAAAAGTACTGACCATGTGACTGTTGGCGAAACTGATGAAGATTCTGCTCACATCAGAGGAATTTGATGTTTGCGAACTACCCTCAGGTGGGCAAAACACTGATTGAGTCGTAGTTCTTGACGCTCTGGGAGGGACCCCAATGTCACATTCATTTCGTCGCGCAGTCGCGGCCGGTTCGCTAATTCTGGGTGGTGTCGCCCTGACGGCGCTGCCGGCGTCCGCTCATGGCCATCCTCACGAGTCCGTAATGGCGAGTTCTCACCCGTCGCGCGTGCTCGCTGATGGCAAGTCGACCACCAACATTCACGTTCGAATTCTCCACCAGCTGAGTGCCCCTGGGGCGATCACGCTCGCCACGGCGGACTTTCCGTCCGGCAGTGGCGCGTGCGGAACGCTCGGCGCGACCAGTGGAACCGCGAGCCACCACGGCCGGTTCTCGACGACCTACACCGCGTCGTCGGTCGTGGGCTTTTGCACCGTGACCGTGACGGCCGACAGTGCGACCACGTCGTTCGTGATCGACCAGATCGACCCGACGCAGGCCGCCGCTGACAACCACTACACCTTGACGTTGGCGACGAGTGCGCACAGCATCAAGGCGGACGGCACCTCGACCTCCACGATCACTGCCACGGTGACCAACGGGGCGACGCCCGTCTCTGGTGACCCGGTCAACTTCGTCACCCGTGCGGTGCACGCCGGATCGTGTGGCGCCATTGTCACGTCGGGTCCGAGTACCGATGTGAACGGTGTCGTGACCTTTACCTACACCTCATCGACGCACCGCGGCATCTGCCTGATTCGCGTGCGCGAAGCTGCGACGTCCGCTTCGAACTTGACGCCGATTTTGCAGCACCTGTAGATCTCCTCGAGGGCCCTCACCTGCCTCAGGGCGGAAGGTAGGGAAATCGATGGAAGCAGTGAGCCCCCGGACCGACACCGGGGGCTTCACTGTTTCTGCGTGACCGTTCAGTCGATGTGCGGGTGTGAGTGATCCATCCGTCGATCGGGCACGAACCAGATGGCGGCGACCGCCACGTACAACGCAACGGAGATCCAGCGATTGAGAGCCACCAGCGCGAGCGCGGCGATGTAGAGCCCGAGTGAGAGCTTGCCCTTGATGTCACGACCGAGCGCTTGGGCCACGAAGCTGTCGCGGCCCTCGTGACGCACGATGGCGAGTTGTAATCCGAGGTACGAGAGCGCGGCGGCCAACGTGACGCATCCGTAGAACGCAACCGGCGCCGTCGCGAAGTGGTTTTCACCCATCCAACCGGTAGCGAACGGAAAGAGCGAGACACAGAACAGCCACACCAGGTTGGTCCACAGAATTGGGCCGCTCACTTCGTTCGTGCGCCCAATGAGGTGGTGGTGGTTGTTCCAATAGATCCCGATGTTGACGAAACTCAACACGTAGGTCAGCGCCAGTGGGCTGAGGTGACGTAATGCGTGCCAACTGGCCGAGTGGGGCACCTTGAACGCCAGCACCATGATGGTGATCAAAATGGCGATCACGCCGTCGCTGAACGCCTCGAGCCGTCCGGTCGTCACCGGCTCAATGTAACTGTGCGATTGATACGAAACCTTCATGTTTCGTGACGGCGAATCACAAAGATTCGCGAGTTGACTACGAGGTATGGGGCAGCAGTACGGGGCGGATTCTGGATCGGTGGCGCACGCCGAGCGATCGACGCGTAGCGGCGAAATTGACGTCGTGTTCATCGGCGGCTGCAAGCGGTGGCACGCGATGTACGACCAGCTAGTCGCCAAGCTCGACCGTCTTGGATCTGATGTCGTCGTGGTGCCGCAGTTCGGCTATCTGTCGATTCGACGCAAGCGTCGGCGCTTTGCCGGCATCAAGGTGTCCCCAACTCGCTTTGAGATGGGCTTTCGTCGACCCGACGCGGAGCCAACGACACGGTTCGTTGACTCGGGGGAGTGGATGAGCGAGATGACGCACCGCACGCAGTTGACGAACCACCGTGAGATCGATTTCGAACTAACGGAGTTCCTACGTCGTGCCTACGACATGGCGAAATAGGTTCCCGTCACTGGTTTTTCCAGTATTCCATGCTGGAAACAGTTTCGAGCGCTCTGGTAGTTTTCCGGGGCCAAACAGTTGACGCTGCGTCAACTTGACGGGCCCGGTGATTACGTGGACCCAGGGGATTCCAAAGACCAACTGACCGCGAGGCGGACGTGAGTTCCACGCGCCCGCGGGGCCGTCGTTTGGCCGGTGTCCTTATTACTGTCGCGACAGTTCTGGGCATTGGCGGAGTCGCTTTCGCGTATTTCACCGCCACCGGCTCAGGAACGGGTTCGGCACTCACGGGCTCTGCCGTCAACGAGACGCTGAGTTCGGCACCAATCACAGGGGTGAATCCCGCCAGTGGTTCGCAGACCATCCTCGGCTCAGTCAGTAATACGGCTAACGCCAATGAGTACATCGGCACAGTGTCGGTGTCGATTTCGAGCGTGGTGGAGAACCCGACGATCCAAGCGTTGTATCCGACGTACACCTGCTCAGCCGCCGATTACACGGTGTCGGGCCACGCCGTGAATCAGGACGTGGCGAGCGGCACGAGCGGACTGAATTTCGGCACCATCGCCTTTAACAGCACGGGCGTGAATCAGGACGCGTGCATGAACGCCACCATCAACTTGAGCTTTACCTCGAGCTGAGTGCGATGACCGTTTCCTTTACTCACCAAGTTTCACGGAGCTTCGCGTGCTGAAGCGTGTAGCGACCGCACTTGTCGCGCTCGGATTTCTGACTGTTTCAATCGGTGCCGCGAGTGGGAGCGTCCTCGGATTTCGATTGACGGTGGCGCCAAGTGACACGGGCACCTTCACGTGCACCGTCGGCAGCTTCTTTCAAGACAACAACGGTCAGTTGAGCAAGGCCACGTCGCTGTTGACCTGGCACAAAATCGGCACGGCGCATTCGTTCGTGAACGCCGTCGCGTACTCGCCGTTTACGAAATTGATCTACGCCCTTGACGCGAAGATTGGTCCGGACCTCAACAAGCTCGTCAGCATCAAGAAGACCGGCGTTCAAACGGTGCTCGGCAAAGTCACCGGTCTTCCTAAGGGTTCATACAAAGGCGGGGACATCGATCCCACGACGGGGACGTATTACGTCACCGGCGGCGGATCGTCGCTGTACGCAATCAACATTTCAACGAAGACCGCGACGGCGGTCACCTTGCCCCAAGGCATCACGATGGGCTACGACCTCGTGGTTCAGGACCAGTGGATCTGGACGGTGAGTGCGCTCAATTTGAGCGGCTTCAGTCTGGTGACGGGCGCATCCAAAGTCATCTCGCTGACGATCCCGAATACGACTGACGCCGCGGGTTCGATGTGGGGCGACGCGGTCAATCACGCGATCTACTTCCGATGGACCAAGTCCGGCAAAGTGTTCAAGGTCTCCGGTGTGCGCACCACCGCCTTCACCGTGACGTCGCTCGGCACGTCGGCAACGAAGGGTGCGGCCAATGACGGTGCAACGTGCTCGGCTATTCAATCGGCGGGGCCCGACACCGCTCCCGTGCTCACGCTCACTGGAACGCTCGCGTCACCGTTGTACCCAGGGATGCGCGAGAAGTTGGACCTGCACTTTCAAAATGGCTACGCCACTGCGGTCACCGTGTGGTCGGGAGTTATCAAGGTCACGTTGAGCGGTGGCACGATCGCGTGCCCCCTTGCGGCGAACTATAACGTGCGCAAGGGTCTCACCGCTGACGTCACCGTGCCCGGTAACACGTCAACGTCGCTGAGCGGCCTCGGAATTCCTCAATCGGCATGGCCAGTAATTGAGATGATCGACACGTCGCACAACCAGTCGGCGTGCGAGGGTCTGCCCCTCACGATTCATCTGTTCTGGCGGTATCACGGATGAAGCGTCGATTCGCCATTGTTGGTTCCGTCCTCGCGCTCCTCATCGGCGGTGGCGTTGCCTACGCGTACATTCCGTCAACGGGTACGGGAGCAGGAACCGCGGCGAGCGGATCCCTGAGCGCTGTCACCATCTCGGCCACGGCGTCAACCCCCGTGACTGCACTGTTGCCAGGGGAGTCGGCGGACGCAATCTTCAAGGTCGACAATCCCAACGCCGTCGCCATGACGATCGTCTCGGTGGTTGGCAGCGGGTCGATTTCAGTTAGCGGGGGCAGTGGGTGCACCAGCGGGAACGATGGTGTGGCCTTCGTTGACCAAGGCGCTCTCTCGATTTCGGTTCCGGCAAATTCCACCGATTTCTCGGTTGATCTGTCGGGCGCGGTGACGATGTCCTCGTCGTCCGACACTGGCTGCCAGGGCGCGAGTTTCTCCATCCCCATCACGTTGACGGTGCACCGCGGATGAGAGCGCCCGTCTCTTCCACTACACGATGGGCCTCGCGCATCGCCGCGGGACTCTTGTGGGTGTTCGGCGGCGTTATTGCGCTGAGCGCTGGCGCAGCCTTCGCGTATTGGGGCTTTTCATCATCGAGTAATCCCGCAACGGCAGTTGCCGACCAGTTGCCTACGGGGGCGACACCGAGTTCCGCGGTGACAACGCCCGCGACCAATTCGACTTCGGTCGCCGTCAGCTTTGCGACGGTGGCGACCGTGGTCAATGGAACGACTCTCAGTTCATCGAACTACGACCTGACTCGATATCCCGCCGCCGGTGGATCAGGAATGAGCGCCCCGGCCAGTTGCTCGGGGTCGTCGACCATTACCTGCACGGTGTCATCGGTACCTGATGGCTCCTGGAAGTTCACCGACACTCCTACCTACGGCACAAGTTGGCTCGGTACAGAGAGTGGATTGAGCCCGACCGTGACCGTGGACGCCACGTCGCCGACGGCCACTGTCACCTATCCCGTCGATTCCGCGACATATGGAACCGGATGGTCGGGCTCAGTCACCGGAACGGCGAGCGACGCGACGAGCGGTGTTTCACTCGTTCAGATTGCGATCGAGAACACCACGACTGGTCACTGGTGGAACGGGTCGAACTTCACGACGGCCACGAGTCAGACATTTGTGACGGCGACAGGGACCACGAGTTGGTCCTACGCGCTGGCATCGTCGAACTTTGTCAATGGCGACAGCTACTCGGTCGTCGCGCAAGCGACGGACGTCGCGAGCAATACGGGGACTAGTTCAACGGTCACCTTCGGGTACCTCAACGCACCTACCGCGGTTTCAGTGAGTCCGTCCTCGACAACTGCGGGTGCGGTGACGGCGACATTTACCGGCGTTTCGGGCAGCGGTATTTCTTACACCGCGGTCGCCTGCACCAACGTGGGCATGACGACTGGGTGTGTGACCCAGACCAGTTACACCA
>CAYSVK010000002.1:0-146536 GCA_964434455.1 uncultured Ferrimicrobium sp.
GTAAGTCGCGGTGCAGGTCTCAAAGGCCCCCGGCGCGAGCGTGGCGCTCGGGCAGCTCGGTCCAGTCAGCAGGGCGCCGGCCGGTGCGCTCTGAGTGTCAGCGACACTCACGCTCGTGAGCGTCACGTTGCCGGTGTTGGTGACGAGGAAGCTGTAGTTGATCGTCGTGCCGACGGTTGAGACCGTCAGCGGGTCCGCGCTCTTCACGATGCTGAGACTCGGGCTCTGCGTCGCGGTCACGGTGACTTCACTCGGCGGGCTGGTGATGGGATCACCCTGCGGCGGGGTGCCGCTCGCAGTCGCGCTGTCGTGGATCGAGCCGTTGTCGAGGTCGGCCTGGGTCACCTTGTAAGTCGCGGTGCAGGTCTCAAAGGCCCCCGGCGCGAGCGTTGAGCTCGGGCAGCTCGGACCAGTCAGCAGGGCGCCGGCCGGTGCGCTCTGAGTGTCAGCGACACTCACGCTCGTGAGCGTCACGTTGCCGGTGTTGGTGACGAGGAAGCTGTAGTTGATCGTCGTGCCGACGGTGGAGACCGTCAGCGGGTCCGCGCTCTTCACGATGGAGAGACTCGGGCTCTGCGTCGCGGTCACGGTGGCGGTAGACGGCGGTGAGGTCACGGCCGGTCCACTCGGTGGCGTGCCGGTGGCGGTCGCACTGTCGTGGATCGAGCCGTGATCAATATCGGTCTGCGTTGTTGAGTACGTCGCGGTGCAGGTCTCAAAGGCGCCGGGGGCCAAAGTGGCACTCGGACACGTGGGTCCGGTGAGCAGCGCGCCCGCCGGTGCGGTCTGCGTGTCGTTCACCGTGATGGCGCTCAACGTGACGTTGCCGGTGTTGGTGACGAGGAAGCTGTAGGTCACCGTCTGGTTAGGTCCGGTGACCGTGGTCGGACTGGCCGACTTCACGATCGACAGCGTCGGAGTCGAGGTGACGCCAACTGTGGCCGACGATGGCGGGCTCGTCACGGCTGGACCGCTCGGCGGGGTGCCGGTCGCGGTCGCCGAGTCCTTAATCGAGCCGTTGTCGATATCGGTCTGCGTGGTCTTGTAGGTCGCGGTGCAGGTTTCGTGGGCACCGGCGGCCAGTGTCGAGCTCGGGCAGGTCGGACCGCTGAGCAGTGCTCCTGCGGGTGCGGTCTGTGTGTCGTTCACAGTGATTCCGGTGAGGGTCACATTGCCGGTATTGGTCACCACGAACGAGTACGTAATTGTCTGATTGGGACCAGTCACCGTCGTGGGGCTGGCCGTCTTCACAATCGACACACTTGGTGCGGGTACAGCTGTCACAATCGCCGTGCTTGGCGTCGAAGTGATCGCCGAACCGCCGGACGGCGTCCCCGACGCGGTTGCGGAGTCCTTAATCGTCCCGTTGTCCAAGTCCGCCGCGGTCACCTTGTAGGTGGCGGTGCAGGTCTCAGATGCTCCAGCAGCGAGAGTGGAGCTCGGGCATGTCGGACCGGTCGCAAGAGCTCCCGCCGGTGCGGTCTGCGTGTCGTTCACACTCACGCTCGACAGAGCGATGTTGCCGGTGTTGGTGACGAGGAAGCTATACGTAATGGTCTGGCCCACCGTTGAGTAGGTCGTCGGCGACGCCGACTTCACAATCGAGATTCCGGGAATAACAAGAGCGTTGGCAGACATCTGATTGTCGCGGCTGCCGACTGACGCGCCGTCAACGGCCGACAGTGAGACGTGGTACGGCGAGCCGGGAATGGCTGCAGCGCCGGTATTGGGTCCCCAGTTGCGGTCATCGGCGACGTGTGCACCGAACCAGATCGCGACGGAGCACGAACCTCCCGAGCACATTGCGCCCGAGCTGGCCGTCGTGAAGCTGAGGATGACTTCCGTCGTGCTGTCCGTTGAGTACGCGCCACCAGAGAACGATCCAGAAACCACCGTGGGTGTCGTCACGTTCGTCGGCGTTGCGCCGCGCAAAATGAAGTGACGACTCGCGACACCGTTTTCGTACGCCGCAGGAACATTCGGGTCGTGAGGGATCGCGATCGACTGATCTGTAGTTGAGGTGCAGCCCGTGAGTCCGCCACAGCGGTCCGCGTCCGTGATCCAACTCTCTGACGAGTTGAAGTCCGTCAGGAAGTCGTACGCGTGCTTACCGCTCTTGGTAGTCGCGTAATCGAACGTGACCGTGTGCGTCGAGCCTGGAGCAAGACCCGTGAGAAAGAGTTCTTGGGGCGTGGAGTCACCCTCGGTGTACGCGGAGTTCGACTGGTTCAAGTTGCCGTTGATCCAATTGCACGCACCAGAGAAACCGACGCCCGCATTGTTGGCGCACTGCGCGTAGGTCTGCACGGAGCTCGCACCAGCGCTTGGCGCCATCGTGACGAGGAACGACACCATCGTTGTCGAAGCCGCGAGAACGGCCATCGCCGCTCGAACACCCGCACGCGTACGCGTCGGAGTCAACTCAGTATTGCGCTCGTATGAACTTGACATTTCATTCCCCATCGCCCGAGGAGGAACTCTTGGCGACACCTTCGTCGCTCTCGCGCGATCTCCCTTCGCGCGATACCGGATACTCCGGCCAGAGATCTCTCCGCATTGATCTCTTCGCTCACGGTCACTCGTCTGGAACGGTGAGCAGTGCGACTATAGACCTGACATGAGTTTGTAAAAAAGGGCAACTTGACAAATCTCATTGAAAAGAAAATGCAAGATTCAACAACTCACTTGCTTTCGGCAAGAACGCCATTAATCACATTTTGGTAATCGCCAACGAAATGACGAATTCTCGATCGAATCTCGTTCGATCGAGTGACTCACGTCAGTGCGATTTTGTCTACTTAATTATTTGGACCGGAGTGCCAATTGGCAGGTTGCCGATGTGCCGCTGGTCGTAAACGTGCATGCGGATGCAGCCGTGAGAGATGCGCGCGCCCGTTGTGCCGATCAACGATCCGGCTCCCAGTGGTCCGTGAATCGCGACCATCGCATCACCGGACTGTTCCCAATCAGTGATCTTGTTGGAGTGAGCTGACGTGACCATCACGAATGGGCCGTAACCCAGGTTGGGTGGAGCGGCGTAAAAAGTGATGAAGAAGCGTCCGATCGGTGTCGGGTCCGCGGGCGTGCCGATTCCCACTGGCGCGTTAAAAACTTTGAGGCCCTTGTAGAGAAGTCGCATGTGCATCGAGTGCAAAAAGATCTGAATGCGATACGGCGTCGCCGACACTGTGGCATCAGACTTCTTGACCCACGTTGTCGATTCGTTCGGACGAGTCGGCAGTCGAATGAGCAAGTACCCGCTCTGAACCGTGATGACCGGCATCTCGACCGGGGAACCTTGATAGAGCGGAGAGATCACTCGCTTCGTGATGTGGCCCGGCCACGAATACGCGAACGCGGGATGACGGAGCGCGGCGAGCATCGTGTAACCAAACGGCAAGAGATTTCTGGTCGACAGCGGCTGTACTGAACCCGCACTTGAGCCACTTGTCTGCGTCGCCGCTGTTGTCGTAGTTGTGCCCTGCGTGTCGGCAACGGCCGGCGATGTGACAAACATCGTCGCAGCCAGCGCGAGCGCCGCGACAATGGTGCACGACGAACGCGGGACAGACCAGCGTCCCAGAACCCTGTTCACTTCATCTCCGCTCATGTGGTGCCACAACGGTCGCGAACTTCCCCAAGTTCGGCCGAGCACTCGTATTGCCAATGATAGGAACCGTTCGCCCGCAACTGTCAGTCGCCGTGCAATCCTGTCGTTAGGTACTCATTCGTCAAATCGCCGACAGTTCTGGTCCCGAGGAGCTGCATCGTTCGAACGAGATCAGCGCGAATCACGTCCAAGACTCGCGTGACCCCCATTTCGCCCGCGGCGGAGAGTCCGTACACCCACGCTCGGCCGAGGAGTACTCCTTTCGCCCCCAAACACAGGGCCGCCGCGACGTCGGAGCCTCGACGAATTCCTCCATCGGCCAAGACTGTGGTGCGGTCCCCGACAGCTGCAACGACCTCACGCAGTGCAGACACGGTGGATGGAGATTGATCGAGCTGGCGGCCCCCGTGATTCGACACGATGACTCCATCAGCGCCGAGATCGAGGGCGACTCGAGCATCGTGGGACGTGACCACACCCTTGATCACGAGCTGGCCCTTCCACTCGCGACGGATCCATTCAATGTCTGACCACGTCGGCGGCTCGATGATCCAGTGCAGTAGGGATTCGTCTTCAGAGATTTGTCGACCGTCGAGCGTGATTCCCTCCACGTTGCCCAAGTGCAAGTTGAAGTGATCTCGGTACGTGTTCCACAGCCAACGGGGATGGCCGACGACATAACGCGTCATCCGCTTGATGGTGCGACGGTTAATCCGAATCGGCAGCGCCGCCCCATATGCGAGGTCGCGCTCGCGATTCCCCGGTACTGGTGTATCAATCGTGACAACGAGAGTGCGACAACCCGCCGCCGCCGCGCGCGCCACTAACTGCTCGGCGCCACGACGACCTCCAAGGAAATACAACTGGAACCAGTACGGCGAGGTGGCCGAGGTCACCAGCGATTCCAACGAGTGACCCGTCATTGACGAGTGACAGAACGCCGTTCCGGCGGCCGCCGCCGCGCGCAGACCCGCGGCGTCGCCGTCGGGATGCATCGAGCGCGTGAATCCGACTGGTCCGAGGATGATGGGCATCGAGAGGTCATCGCCAAAAAGCGTCGTGCGCAGATCGCGAGGTTCCGTGCCGACCGTCGTGCCAAATCGGGGTCGAAAGCGGATTGCCTCAAGTTCGGCCCGATTCTCGGCCACCGTGACTTCCGCGCCCGCCGCACCTTCGATGTAGTCATACACGGGTGCGGGTAATCGCACTTTGGCGAGTCGACGGGCATCCTCGACCGTCTTGATGCGCAGAGCGTTTCGCGCATCTGACCGCCTCATCGCGACATTGTTTCACTCTCGTCGACCGGAGCCGAGTGACGAGCACGGAACAGTCATGAGTCGTGGATAACGTCGCCGCATGGCGCACGCGACCAACGTCGCCGGCGCCACCGCCACGGAACGTCCGGATTCCAAATTTCGACCCGACGTTGAGGCGCTGCGCGCCGTTGCGGTTCTTGCGGTCCTGCTGTATCACTTCCAGCTGCCGCCGTGTCGGGGTGGATTCGTGGGCGTCGACATCTTCTTTGTCATCTCGGGCTTCGTCATCACGCGCACGCTGCTCAGCGAACGAGCGCGGACGGGATCGATGTCGCTTCCGGGCTTTTACCTCCGTCGCGCGCGTCGCATCCTGCCCGCGGCCACCGTGACAATCGTCGGCACCGTGGTAGCGACATACGTCGTGCTCGGTGCAGCCAGCGGCGTCTCGGTTGCGCACGATGGCTTCGCGGCGGCGCTGTTTTACGCCAACGTGCACTTCGCGCACGCCAGCGCCAGCTATTTCAATGCGCTGAGCCCACAGTCGCCGCTCGTGCACTTTTGGTCGCTGTCGATTGAAGAACAGTTCTACTTCCTCTGGCCCGCGCTGCTGCTCGTGCTCGGCATGTTGTGGCGACGGGGTCGCGACGTCGTCGTGGCGATCGTTCTCGTGGCGATTGTTGCCACGGCGCTCATCCTCTCGGCGCATTGGACTGCGGCAAATCCCAATGCGGCGTACTACGCGTCGTTTATTCGCATGGGTGAACTCGCGCTCGGCGCGCTCATCGCCGTCGGCGAGTCGCGGCTCGCCCGACTGCCTCAGTGGCTCGGCGAGATGTTGTCACTGATCGGTGGGGCGGGAATCGTGCTGTCGATCGTGCTGTTGACCGATCAAGTGGCGTTTCCCGGATGGGTCGTCATCGGACCGACCGTGTCGTGTGCGCTGCTCATCATCGCGGGGTGTCGCGACGGTGCTGTTCTGACGAAGCTGACCGATCGACGACTGCTGCGGCACGTCGGCGCAACGTCGTACTCGATCTATCTCTGGCATTGGCCGGTCTACGCCCTCGCCTCACAGCGCCTCGGACATACGCCGTCGTGGCCGGAGCGACTCGCCCTCATCGTGCCAACGGTGGCGCTCGCCGAGCTCAGCTATTGGATCATCGAGAATCCCGTACGGCGCCGCACCTTCTGGCGCGCGCCGGCGTGGCGAACCGTCGCACTCGGCGCGGCGCTCGTCGCGAGTTCGCTCGGCACGGTCGGAGCCATCGAAGTGGCGGGGGCCTCAACGAGCGGCATCGCCGCGCCGAACCCACCGGCAACTCTCGGTCAGTTGCAGGTCCAGCTCTCGCGCGCACTAACTCACACGCAACTCGGTGCGCTGGTCGTACCGCTCACCTCGCTCTCCTCTGACGTGCCGTACAGCGGATTCGACCGGGGATGTCTCGTGGCCTTTGATGCGCCGAGCGCCCTAGGGGCGCGTCCGCGCGACTGTCGTTTCGGAGACGTGACCAGCCCCCGCACGCTCGTGCTGTACGGAGACTCCAACGCGGACATGTGGCTCGCCACCTTTGACGCAATCGGTCGACTGGACCACTTCGGTGTCGAACTGATTGCTCGAGCGTCATGTCAGGTCAACGACTCGAAGCTCTGGGACCCCGCGCTGCACCAACCCGGAGTGCAGTGCACTGCGTTTCGCGCTTGGGCGATGCGAGAGATTGCCCGAATCCATCCCGCCGTCACCGTGGTCACCGACTATGGGTACGGACTCCAAGAGGACTATCACCAGCGCCTGGTCTCTCCAGCTGAGGTGGGCGCAGGGGTTCAGCGCACGCTCACGACGCTCGGAGCCAGCAGCCGAATCGTCTTGTATCTCGGCACTCCCCCACCGCTCTCGGTTGAACCGGGTCCGTGTCTGGCGGTGCACAGCACAGACGTACGGGCCTGTGACGTCGTGACCGCCTGTCTCACTGAGACCAACCAGTTACGTTCCGAGTGCGCTTTTGATCCCTCGACTGGTCGCACGTGGCAACTGATTGATCCAGTTCGCCGCGCGGCGACTGCGGCCAAGGCGCTCTACGTCAATACGAGCGCGTTCTTCTGTGTAGACACCGGGTGCCCCAGTGTCGTGCGCGGCATCGTCGTGAATTTCGACTTACGCCACATCTCTATGCACTACAGCCTCTACATCGCTCCCGCTATGGCCGACGTCCTCGCGCGCGGCGGAGTTCTCACGCTGATATCACCGTGAGTCCTGCACGAGCCGTTCGAGATTCTCTCGCGCGGGCTCGAGCGCAGTGAAGATTCGCGTCACGAGATCGACCATGACTGGTTCAGTGAGGTCCATGTCGCGTTGAGCTTCCATGGACGGGCTCAGTCGGCACCGATCAATCCACGCCTGCAGCGCGGGAACTTCGGACCAGCGCGACTGATTGATGATCTCGAGCAGGAACATTTGAGGCAGGTCGCTGATGGCACTGGTCAATGGCACCGGCGCCAATCGAAAGTTGCGTTCGTCATCAATAGTGCAGAACACCTCCACCGCCGCAGCCAGCGCTGAACTCCACGTGACTTGACCGGCGTTGACCGCGTACTGGGGTGTCATGAGACCCGGCTCATAGATCGGCACGGGTGGACGGCGGCGCAAACCCTCGGCCGTGCAGTCAATGAAGGTCGCGCTACGCGGCACGGTCTCCTCGCCGTCATCGAACTGCAGAGCACCGTCGCTCACGGCGCGCACGTGGCCCCGGCGCACCACTCGCTGTACGGCGCGCAGTTCAGTGACCTCGGCCGCTGAAATTGTGGCGCCGCGATACAGCGTCGGCTCGACGTTCTCATCAATGCGCAAGAACACCCCACTCGCTTCATAGCGGTGAGCGAGATCGGTGCTCGAGCTCGCCGCACCGGCCGCTTCGAGCATCGCGAGGTACCCGCCGAAGGTCTCCCTGGCAAAGCGCGCGCTCGGCTGGACGACTGCGCGATTGAGGTACCACGCGTCGCGGGGACGCACCCAGATAATGGCGTCGGGAGCCACACCCTGATCGAGCATCCAGGTGACGACGTCCGAAGAGGTCTTTCCCGCTCCCAACACCACGAAGGCGTCGCGGTCTGCGCCCGATCGCGCGAGTTCGGTCGGCGTCACGACCCGCGCGTCGTTTACGGCGTAGCTGCGCACGTGCTCTGGCATTGTCGGCACGACTGATCCGAGGTAGTGAGCGTCCACCACCTTGGTGCGCGCGACGAGCCGCGTGCGTTGTCCGCTGAGTCGCGACGTCGCCACGTCGCCGTTCACCTCGTGCATAGGCAAGAACTCGACTCGTCCGCTGGGAAGGAACTGCTCGCGCAACACCGCGTCGTAGTACGCGACGACCTCAGGCCCGCTGGCCAACTCGAACAGTCCGGCGTTGCGTCCCACGGTGTCGAGACGTCCCGAACCAAGCGGCCGCGACGGCACTCCATAAAACGAGGACGGCTGGTGCAGCCGCACGAACGGGTACGCATAGCCCCAGTGACCACCCGGAGTCGCGTTGCGATCGATCAATGCGATCGTGGCGTCGGACTCACTCAGCAGGACATCGGCGACGGCCATGCCGCACGCTCCCGCCCCGACAATGACGTAGTCGGCCTCGAGTGTGACCTCGCTGCTCATGGCGCTGACGTTAGGGCAGCACGATCTCGAAACCGAAGGAGAACGTGTCCAACAGCGCAAGCAGCTGCTCGAGGACCTCGCGCCCAGAACTCACCGTCACGAGGCCGGCCTCTTCAAGTTGGGCGAGAGAGCGATTGCCCGCGGCGAGGGCCGCCATCGCGTCGTGCGTCGCCGCCAGTTCGGCATCGACTCGACCCGCGCGATTCGTTGTGGTGGCGCTCAAGGATCCACGACGCACGCGGACAAATCGCTCCTCGTCGCGATCGGTGAGATGAATCGAGATCACGAGATCGACCTCCGATGCGCGAGGTCCGTTGAGTCGCACGCCCATGAGATCGGTCAGCATCTCAAGCGACATGGCACGCACAATGTCGGCCGAGAGCGCGTTACCGGGCAGACCCTTCAGCACCGTGCCGTTGGCCCGCAACTCCATCGCCCCGGTCAGATAGAAGTCACGCCACGGTCCGCTCTCGGCCTGATAGCCGAGCTGTTCGAGCGCGTCGGCCTGCAACTCGCGGGCGTCAGAACGTTCGGGTTCGGCGAAGACGAGGTGATTGACGACTTCGGCGACCCAGCGGTACTCGCCACGATCGAAGCTCTCGCGCGCTCGGCTCATCAGTGCGTCGGCGCCACCAATGAACTCGACGTAGCGACGACCCGCCTCAACGGGCGGCAGCGGATGAAGGTGCGCCGGATTGGCGCTGAAGTAGCCGAGGTAGCGCTGATACACGGCCTTGGCGTTATGGCTGAGCGTGCCGTAGTACCCCCGGTTAAAGAACTCGTCACCGAGACCGGCGGGCAGCTCTAACTCTTCGGCGATCTCATTCATCGTGAGACCGTGATTGGCCAGTCGCAATGTCTGGTCGTGCACGTAGCGGTAGAGGTCGCGCTGACTCTCGAGGTACGCCACCAGTTCGTCGTGACCGAACCGGGGCCAGTGATGGCTGGCGAAGACGACATCGCAGTCGTCGCCATACAGCTGAATGGCCTCTTCGATGTACTTGGACCACATGAGCGCGTCGCGCACTTGAGCTCCGCGCGGCGTGTAGAGGTTGTGAAAGTTCGCCGTGCAGTTCTCCGCGGTGCAGAGCGCCCGGTGCGCAGGCAGATAGATGTTCATCTCGGCGGGCGCTTCAGTTCCCGGCGTCACTTGAAAGATCAATCGCACGCCGTCGATCACAACTTCGGTCCCGGTGGTCTCAATATCAATGGTGGGTGCGAGCAGCGTGACGCTCGGCAGCGCGGGCAACCCTTTGCCGAGACCGGTGTCGACGTGGCCGCGCACTGAGCGGGGCAACAGCGCGCCGTACATGTAGGTGGCGCGGCGCAACATTGCCGTGCCCGCGAGCACGTTCTCACTGACGGCCGCCTCCATGAATCCCGCTGGCGCGATCAACTGAACGGCGCCTGCGTGCACGTCGGCTTCGTCAATGAGACCGCGCACTCCGCCGAAGTGATCGGTGTGGCTGTGGGTGTAGATCACGGCGCGCACCGGGCGACTGCCGAACTGCGCGGCAACCAACTCGGCCGCCTCGCGGGCGGTCTCGGTAGCAGTCAACGGATCGATAACGATCCAGCCGCTCTCGCCCTCGATGAAGGTGACGTTCGAGATGTCCAGGCCGCGCACCTGATAGACGCCGGCCGTCACCTCAAACAGTCCAGCGACATTATTGAGATGTCCCTGGCGCCACAGTCCTGGATTGACTGTGTTGGGCGGATCGTTCGGCGCGTGGTCATCAAAGAACGAGTAGCTGTCGAAATCCCAAACGGCGTGACCGAATCGACCGGGGACGGTCGCTCGCGCGGGCGACGCGAGTCGTCCGCGATTGACGCGTTCGAAATCGGCGCCATCAAGAGACATCCGTCGCGCGAACTGCTCATTGACGCGCCGGGTCGCCTCGGTGGCGTCGCGAGGAGCCGTCACCTCGTCAGTCATGGTGAGTTCCCACTTGATTCCAGTTCGTCGCTCCGACGGCGCGGTGCCACGTCCACGCGCCGTTTTCGATCGTGGGAGCACCTAGAACTGAGGCGAGCCACAGCTCAACGGCGGCGGGCGCCCGCGCGGCCGAAGAAGTGTTCGGACCGTTCGTCATCGAAACAATCACGTCAGTGACGCGCCATCCCGTTAAAGCCGAGCGAACGGCGAGCGCGTCGCTCTGAGATGGGTTCGGCGGAAACATTGGCGCGAGACGGGTCGAGGCCAACTCGCGCAGCAGGGCGTAGCCCGGAGCTTGCGCGCCCTGGCGACGCACGAGCCACAACGGGGTCGTGCCTCCCACCACCGCAAAGCGCATCTCGTAGATCGCCTGGACTCCGAGCAAGTTCGCCGAGACATTGAAGAAGGGGAATCCCAGTACCACGTGGCCGGGCGGAAGGGTTCCGGCGTGGGACTCGTACCACTGCGGAACCCATAAGCGCGACGCCGAGTAGGGCGCGACGTGCGCCGCGTCATATATATAAGGAAACGAACTGACCGCCAAGGCTCCGACGACGGCCAGCGGTGCCAGCGCCTTGGGGCGCCACGTGCGCAGGTGATCAGCCACTCTCGCCAGCGCCAACACCATAAATAAGACCAGGAATATGGCGAAACGGTCGTTTTCGACGTTCTCCATCTGCGGGAAATGCACCAGCCAGTGCCAGGCGGCAAACCAGTACCGCTGGCCAAGGGCGAGCCAAGCCATCACTGCCGCCAGCAGGACGGTGGTCCCGAGTCGTCGATCGCGCCACCAAATGATCGTGCCGAGTCCCACCACAATCAGCAGTCCCGGTGCCAGATACGTCGCGGGCAGAAACGTCCACGTACTGGGGTTCCACCACAACGTCGGTCCCCCGTGCGCGGTAACGAACGCGCGGATCGGCGTGTTCGACAGCGTGGTGCCGGGCCACACGGGGCCGCGATAGTGGCCCGGCCCGAAGACGGCGTAGATCAAAGGTGCCGCGAGAGTCAGCGCCGCAATGACACCCGCCACGACGAAACCGAGAATCGAGCGCGCAACCGCGCGCACTGCCGCGCCTCGTTCTGCCACGAGGGAAGCGACGAGCAGAACTCCCCCACCCACGATGGTGGCGACGCCCATCATCACGAAGACTTCGCTGCCGATAAAGAACTGCCAGGCGAGTAGCACTCCGAGCACGATGCCCACGCGCACGCGGCCATGACTACGCCGAGTGAGGAGCTCGTCGACACACCACAGCACGAGTGGCGGCACCAAAAGGAACGTGAGATTCAGGTGGCCGAGCGCATCGTGAAAGAGGACGAACGGGCTAAAGCCGTACATCGCGCCCGCGACAAAGGTCGCGAGGTCCGAGCGCGACCACCGTTGAGCGACCAGCATCACCGCGAAGGCGGACAGCGTTGGCGCGAGAATCAATCCCAGATTAAGCGAGGCGAGGGGGCCAAAGATCGCCGTGATCGGAAGCAGCAAGAAGCCAATCCCGGTGGCCGAGGTGTTGGCGAGCAGATTCACGCCGTGTGGATGAAACATCGCCGATGAGAACAGCGGATTGGCCCCTTGGCGGATTGCGGCCCACGGCCACTCGGCAAACCAGGTGAACTGACTCACGTCCGAGCACGTGCACGTCGCTGCTCGTACCGGCGAAGTCGTAATCACGTGCCAAAAGAGCGTCACTGACATCGCGAGGTACGCGGTGGTGCCCAGCAGCAACGGACGTCGCCGAACGTCGAGCAGATCCCCGCTCGCCTCGCGCGGGCGCGTCGGGGTCACGCGCGAAACCTAATCGGGAGCATCACACTTCGTCGTAACCTCGCGCCGTACTGAGGGAGGCCGCCGTGGAAGTCCTATTCGAACGTCGAGGACCGGTGGGGCTCATGACCCTCAATCGACCCGAGAAGCGCAACGCGCTCACCGCGGATGTGATGGCCCGCATCGCCGCATTGCTCATCGAAGCCGACAACGACGTTGAACTTCGCGTCACCGTGCTGACCGGCGCCGATCCCGCGTTCTGCGCGGGATTCGATTTGCGCAACCTGCAACGCGAGCTGTCTGCGACCGCCTCTTTGGGCAGCGCGCACACTGAACATCCGCGAGGACTGATGCCGCCGCACACCAAACCCATCGTCGGCGCGATCAATGGACCCGCGGTGACCGGAGGTCTCGAGTTGGCCCTCGGGTGCGATTTTCTCATCGCCAGTGACCGGGCACGGTTCGCCGACACCCACGGACTCGTGGGAGTGATGCCCGCGGGCGGAATGACCATTCGACTGCCTGAGCTCGTCGGAGTCGATCGGGCGCGTCGAATGAGCCTCACGGGCGACTTCGTCGACGCCGCCACCGCGCTCACCTGGGGACTCGTCACTGAAGTTGTCGCCCACGACTCTCTGGTCGAGCGGGCGCTCGAGGTGGCGACGTCGCTCGCGGCGGTTCGTCCCGCGGTGGCCGCCGAACTTCGCGCGATGTACGACGAGATCGGACAGCTGCGCGGCGACGACGCGTACCGCGCCGAAATTGATTACAACCGTCGCTGGATGCGCTCGCAGTTCGACGCGGCCGGACTTAACGATCGCGTCGGGTCGATCATTGAACGCGGGTCCAAGCAGTCGACGGCCAACTGACGTTCGACCGATTCGCCAGTGAATCATTGGTGAGACACACGCGCGTGATTCAAGTGATTCATCGCGAGTGGAATTTCGCCCTTTGACCTCATTAGCCTTGTGGCTCGGGTGGGGAGTGTCTGAAGTGTCGGCTGACATCATCACAAATAGTTCATTGCGGTTTCAATCATGAAGCCGGTCGCGGCGTTGCCGCTTGATCACTGGCTGCAGGTCCTTTGGGACGCGCGCGGTTCGGACCTCTTGCTCGTGGGTGGTTCGCCCCCGTGCATTCGCGTGGACGGCGATCTTCGACCTCTGGGCGGCTCTAACGATCTCAGCGGAGACGACATCGACGCTGCCGTGCAGTCTCTGCTCACCCCCGAGCAGTTGGTGGCCTTTAAGAGCCACCAGGACGTCGACTTCTCCTTTACGTGGCAGAGCCACGCGCGCATCCGCGCCAGCGCGTTCACCCAACGAGGTGAGACGGCCCTGGCGTTACGCATGATCCCCGTCGACATTCCGAGTTTTGATGCGTTGGGTCTGCCCTCGACCATGGACAACTTGGTGAACCTGGCTCGAGGTCTCATTCTCATTACTGGTCCGACCGGATCTGGCAAGTCCACGACACTCGCCTCAATGGTCGACCGGATCAATGAGTCCCGTGCGGCGCACATCATGACGATTGAAGACCCCGTTGAGTTCCTGCACCAGCGCAAGCGCTCGATCGTGACGCAGCGTGAAGTGGGCGTCGACAGTCCTTCGTTCCAGCGCGCACTTCGATCCGCATTGCGCGAAGACCCTGACGTGTTGCTCCTCGGTGAGATGCGTGACCTCGAGTCGATTCAGATCGCGCTGACGATGGCCGAGACCGGCCACTTAGTGCTCGCCACCCTTCACACCAACGACGCCAGCCAGGCGATCGACCGTATTGTTGACGTCTTTCCGAGTTGGCGGCGCGAGCAGATCCGCGACCAGTTCTCCGCGTCGCTGACCGCAATTTGTGCCCAGCGCCTCGTCAAGCGCACTGAGGGTGGACGCATCGCGGCCTTTGAAGTGCTGATCGCCAACGGCGGTGTGCGCAACATCATCCGCGACGGCAAAACCAATCAGCTCTACAACGCCATGACGATCTACGGCGACGAAGGAATGCAGACCCTCGAGATGCATCTGGCCGAGCTGGTCGACATCGGCGCCATCACGCACGAGACGGCGCTATCGACGTCAGTGCGTCCGGACCAACTCAACCGGTTGATCGAGCGCAACAAGCAGCAGCGCCAGCGCCCCGACGCTCGCGCGCGCGGTTCCAAGCTGCGCGCGACGTACACCGTGCCCGACAGCGACGAGCCGGCGATCGCCGGCTGAGCCGACCGCCCGGTTGACCGGGCGTTTCCACCCGGGCAACCGGATCAATCAGGTGTAGGTCTCGAAAGCCAACAGCGACGACGGCGTGGTGCCGCTCGGCGTCAACGCGGTAATAAGGAACAGTCCCTCTCGACCAAACAGCGCAGGTGGCACCGTGACGGTGACGGTGTCCTGACTGCCGACCGCCACGAAATTGGTGATCGTCGCGAGTTGGGACCCGACGTAGATCGAGAGCGAACCTTGCGGCGCGAGGTTGTCGCCGTACACCGTGAGAGTGCAGCCACCTGACACGTCACAAGTCGATCCACTGACGCTCGTGATGTCCGGCTCGCCGGGATAGGTGACCAGCATGTTCACCGCCGAGAGCGGCACGTCGGCGTACGAGGTCGGTGGTGCGCCGAGCGAGGTCTGGTCGATGTATAGCGACGAGTCCCCGTAGATGTTGCCGACACTCACGATGTAGGTTCCGGGCGTCATGCCGGGCTCGAGCAGCGTGATCTCTGTGTTGGAGGTGATGGCGTAGTTGCCGAGAATCACCGTTGACGGACGGTTAAACGCGGCGCTGAATGCGACGTACTGCGCCCCGGTGAATCCCTGGCCGTAGATGTGCATAATCACACCGCCGGCACTGTTCATCTGGGTGACCGACATCGAGGTGACCTTTGGAACTCGCCCGTAACCGATCGTCAACGAAGAGGACGTGCCGCCTTGGGAGTTCACGACCACCGGCATGTTGTCCCCCGTCACGGTTGGATTGGGGTCCTGGTCACTAAAGAAGACGAAACTCGTATTGGTCACGTTGCCGAACGAGTAGTTCGTCATCTGCGTCGCGCCCGTGCTCTCAAGCACGGCGTTGAGCGTCAAGTAGTTAAAGCCAGTGCCGTGCACGATCACGAGGTCGCCGCCGTAGGGACTGAGACGCGCTCCGTGCGCGCTTGACACGCTGGATTCACCTACGAGCGACGTCACGATCGGCGCGGCTTGAAAGTCGTACTCCGTCACCGTCGGGAATAGCTCGCAGCCGCAGTGCGCGGGCAGAACCGGAACGCCGATGTTGTTGTAACTAAAGAAGCCCTGGAGCGGCTTATGCGGTGTCACCGTCGGTGATAGTCCGCGTGGTGTGGTCACTTGCACCACGGTCTGACAGAGCCCACTTGCGAGAGTGAACGAACCAGCCAGACAGTGAGCCGCGCCCTGGGCTGGCACGGTTGCGCGAATGAGCGAGTCGCTGCGCACGGTGAACGACGGTGACGCAACGCCGCCGAAGGTGACCTTCGACGTATTGGTCAGCCCGGTGCCGTAGATAAGAACGACATTGCCGCCCGCCGTTGGTCCGCCGCTCGCACCAACACCGAGGACGGTGGGCAATTTGGCGGTCAAGACCACCGGCACGTAACTGAAGGTGGGTCCAATCGCGACGTGGCCGGAGTGAAACGACACCGTGACGGCGGCTTCATTGCCCGAGGTGATGTGTGACGTTGCAAACGCCGTCGGCAACTGATCGGGGGCAGTGCGCGCGACGATGGTTGTGGCGCTGGTCACCGAGAAGCTGGCGGCGGGGATCTCACCGAAGTCGACACCCGACACGTTGACGGTCGCGCCGGTCATAAATCCCGATCCATGAATCGTCACGCGGGTGTTGCCGGTGAGCGGACCGATCGTGGGCGAGACGGACGTGAGCGGCGTGACGGTCGCCTCCTGAGCGGCCGCACACAGACTCGGCGCGAGACCGGTGTTGGACGGTCCGAGCAGTTGTGGAGATCCCCAACCAGTCGCGGCATCAAAACCCGCGCCCGCGCTGAAGGCGCCGCCATTGATCGAGAAGATGTCGTTGTTGCCGCTAGTCACGTCATTAAATGACTGCGGACCGGTGGTCGCATTGGCGCCGACCTCATAGAGCAGCGGACTTGCGAATCCGACGCCGTGCTGGGTCACCAGATTCGACGTGCAGAACGAGGAGGCATTGACCTCGGCAAGCATCGCGGCCCACAGCGGAGCCGCGGACGAGGTTCCGCCAATCGTGCCCCACTGACCGGCCCACACAATCGTGATGCCGGTGTACTCATCAGCGAACGCCGAGACGTCGGGCGTGACGCGGCACGGTGAGGCACCATCCGCGCCGCAGGTGTTAAACGATCCAGCTGCACTCAGCACTGTCGGGATGTTGCGCTGCCACGCCGGCATCGCCCACAGCGACGAAGGACCGCCGCCGCCGGCGCCGCCCTCGGCACCGTCGTTCCACACTTGCTCGGTCGGCGGATTGTTCACGGACACAGCGGTCGTGCCGCCGACCGACACGACGTAGGGCTGCGCTGCGGGGTCCAGCTGGGAGAGATACGGCGCGACGGGCTCACTCGAGTGCCCCGCACAACTGTCCGCCCCGTCATCGCCGGCGGCCGCAAAGACCGTCTGGCCCTGAACAGCCGCTTGCTCAAAGAGCATGTGCTCTACCGCAGTCGTGCCTGGTTCGTACGTGATCGACTGCGCCTCACAGAGACCCCACGAGGTGGTCACCACGCGCGCGGTGTCGTCCGCGACGATCTGGCCGTACGCGTCGATGTAGCCCGAGGTGGTGTTCGATGCCTGGTACACGTCGATGGTCGCCGCTGGTGCAATGCCCGCGACATCTTGAACGTCAAGCGCGGCCTCGCCAGAACCCGTGCCGATGCCCGGTCCACCGTCGACGTTGATCTCATTGATGTTGCCGGTGTTGTCGGTGCCGAAATAGCACTGATCGAACTGCGCCACATCACTCAGCAAGAACGGCTCGAGCTCAAAGACCGCGACCGTCTGACCAGCACCGAGGTCTCCGGCGGTGTAGAGATTGTCGACGCCGTAGGCGTGTGCGACTTGGCTGTCGGTGATGCCGCCAAAGCCCGCTTGGGTTGCGTGCGTCGAGGCACTGCAACTGCTCGGCGCGCCGGGCGCCGTGGACGGATTCACACCGAACGTGGTGCCGCGCCCGGTCTGACTCGGCCAGCGCACCTGGCTGTGCGCCGCACGCGTAATCCTGGTGGAGCTGGCGTAGCGCGCCAGGTTGTTGAGGCCAATGACACTCATCACCTTCGATGAAATGGTGCTCGGCAATGAGATCCCCCGCGCCGCGGCGAAGCCCACTGAGCCGTCGGGCAGGCGGTATCGAACCAGTCGAGTGTGAAACGCCCGATTGATCGCTCCGGCTTGCCCGGATACTTTGATGATCAGGCCGTCGGTAATGCCACCTTTGACCTTCAAGCCGTGAAGGCGAAGAAACGCAAGCACTTTGGCCACAGTCGTAACTCTCGCGCCGAATTTGTGGGCGAAGGCGCCATGAGTGAGGTAGTGCCCGTACATGACCGAGTGCGTGTTGGTCACGCTCGCGGCGTACCGATCTAGCGCGGACGCGCTGTTCGGACGCAAGTACACCGAGAACGACAGCGTGGAGCGCGCCGACATCGCGCCGAGCGAGAGCGCGCCTCGCGGCACCGATGGCGCCGCGGTCAATAGTCGCGTCGAGACCGACGATTGTGCACCTGCGGGCATGGGGACGGTGACAATCGCGAATGAAGCGACCGCGGCGGTGACCGTCGCGACGCGCAGGAACCGGGACTTGAGCATGCCCACCCTCTTATTGGTCTCGTAGCGAGAAACTTGGCCAACCTAACACCGGATTCTGGGTGTTCCACTGGTGAATTCGCTCGTTCGACGTGTGTGACCGACGACGTACCGTGGACCACATGAGTGATCCGAGTTACGCCCGTACCGGGCTTACGCGTGAGCAGTATCTCGCCCACTGGAACGCTGACCGTGCGAAGTTTCTCGCGGCCGCCCGAGGCAATCTCGATGCTCGCGTCCCGACGTGTCCGGAGTGGACGGTGACTGATCTCGCTCACCACCTCGCCAACGTCTACCAACACAAGACGTGGGTGCTCGAGCTCGGCGCGTTTCCCGATGAGTCCGATTTCACTGACGCGCGAGACGCGCGAGCTGGACGCGACCCTCTCGAGCGCGTCGAGATCCACGCACAAGAACTTCAAGCAATGTTGACCGAGCGCGCCGACGATGACGTAGCCGCAACCTTCATGCCCTCCCAACAAGAAGTGGCGTTTTGGTTCCGCCGCATGGCTCTTGAAACGCTGGTGCACCGCACTGACGCCGAATTGGCCAAGGGTGAACTCGGTTCGATGGACGACGCCCTCAGTGACGACGGAGTCGACGAGATGTTGTGGATGCTCTCGGAGTTCGGCGAAGCCGCTGAGTCCGGATGGCACGGCCAACACGTGGCGCTGCGCTCACCTCGACATTCGTGGACCGTGACACTTGATCCCTCGGGTCCTCAGATCACCGCGGGAGCACTCGACCAACTCGACGCCACGATTAGCGCACCGTCGGGCGATCTGTTGCTGTTTACCGCCGGTCGCTCAGTTCGACCGGTGACCATTGGTGGCGACACCGCGTCCGCCGATGAATTACGACGACAGTTCCAGGAGTTCTAATGACCGATCAGATCGATCTCGACATCTCCAAGGCGAGTTTGCGCGACACGAGGTGGACGACCACTCCCCCAGCCCCCTTGCTGGAGGGACAAGCCCGGTTAACAATCGAGCGGTTCGGACTTTCTGCGAACAACATCACGTACGGCGCGTTCGGAGAACTGATGTCGTACTGGGAGTTCTTTCCCGTCGCCCCAGCTGATCAACGCGCGAACTGGGGCCGCCTTCCGGTGTGGGGATTCGGCCGCGTCGTTGACTCAAGATCTTCCGAAACAACCGTGGGGCAGCGCTACTTCGGCTACTTCCCGCTGGGCACTGAACTGGTCGTCGAGCCCGGACGGTCCGATGATTCGGGATTCAGCGACATGGCACCTCACCGATCAAAACTTCCTCTCGTTTACAACCGCTATGCCGACGTGCGCACTGACGTCCTCTACGACGCTGGCGGCGAGGACGTATTGATGTTGCTGCGGCCACTCTTCGTGACGTCCTTTGTCATGGACGACTTCCTTGTCGATCACGATCTGTTCGGAGCTGCGTCGGCCGTGATCTCCAGCGCATCGTCGAAGACCGCAATCGGTGCAGCCTTTTTGTTGCACGAGCGCGGTACCCACACGGTCGGACTCACGTCACCGAGCAACGTCACGTTTACGCAGTCCCTCGGTTGTTATGACACCGTGCTCACGTACGCGCAAGTGGGCGAAATCGACTTGGTTCCTTCGGTGTACGTGGATGTCGCGGGGCGTCGCGACATCACTCACGCCGTGCACGAGCACCTTGGTTCGTTGCTCGGGCACTCGATGGTCGTCGGTGACACGCACTGGGACAACGCCGATGAGGGATCCGGGGAGCTCAGCGGTCCGCGCCCGGAGTTTCTCTTCGCACCAGTGCAGATCGCGAAGCGGCGACGCGATTGGGGACGCGACGGATTCGAAGAGCGAGTCGCGCAGGCGTGGCGACGCTTCACGGCGTTTACGAGCACGTGGCTCACCTTTGAACGCCCAAATTCAACTGAATCCATTGAGGCCGCGTATCGACGACTGCTCGACGGCAACGTCGATCCGCGCGTTGGATTCGACTGCTCGCTGACTCGTCTCTAAGTGAGAAGCGCGGTCAGCGACGCCGTGATGACCGCGGCGACATCGTCGAGTGATAGCTCGCGCGCGCGCCGCAAATAGTCAAAGGTTTCGAACTGGCTAAGGGCATCGATCGCGCCGAGCACTTCGTCGCGCCGTGAGCCCAACTGATCCAACTCGATGCGAAAGTGAGCGGCGGTCTGATTGAGCATGGCCGCCTGTGCGGCGCGCACCTGGCGCTGAACGGCAGGTTGGTTGCGCGCCCTCGTGCGTGCGGCGCGAGCGGCGGGCGCCACGAGCTCAAAGAGCGCGACGCGTGTCGTCACGAAGCGATCAATCCGCGACTCGAGCGGCCCGAGACCCAATTCGGGAATGACTTCGGAGGGATGAATGAGCGACAACTGACGTTCGACTGCGGCGGCCACGAGCGCGTCACGGTCACTGAAGTATCGATAGACCGATCGCAGTGACACTCCGCTGCGGGCGGCCACGGCTTCGGGCGTCGCATCGAGGTCTTCGGCAAATAGAGCGATCGTGGCGTCGAGCACGGCGTTGCGATTGGTGTCGCGGCGACGCGTTCGTCCATCCACCGTGCCCGCAGTGATCTCCAGCGATGTGTCGTTCACGCCCACCCTCCGGCGTACGCGACGAACTGACCGGTCGTGAACTGGCTCGAGCCGTCAAGGAACGCCATCGCGAACGCCGCGAACTCGGCGAGGGTTCCCATACGACGCATGGGCACCATCGCTTCTAGTCGCGCCCGCTTCTCGGGATCGTTCGTGCCGTTCGCGGCGTGGAACTCGGGAAAGTCCATGAAATTCGTGCCGAGCACGTTCACTTGCACGCCCATCTTGGCGATCTCCATCGCCAAGTTGCGCGCCATCATCGTCGCAGCGGCCCGAACCGAGGAGTACAGCGCAGCGCCGGGCGTCGGGCGGGCGGCGGAGGCACTGGTGATGAGAACAATCTGGCCTGCATTCGCCTCGATCATCGGTGCGGCCGCGGCCTTTAAGAAGTGGTACGGCGCTTCAAGGCAGCCTGAGACCAACGAGTGCAGATCTTCCAACGAGCTGGTCATGAACTTGCCGGGAATGATCACACCGGAGAACGCCACGGCAGCGTCCAGCCGACCGAATCGCGTGAGCGCCGCATTTACCAATGTGCTCGCGGCTTCGGGATTCGCGAGGTTACGAACATCAGCCACGTTCTCAACGGCAACCCCAAGTGCGGTGAGTTCGCCGACGAGCTCATCACTGGCGTTGCCGACAACGACGTCGTGACCACGTCGGGCGAACTCGCGAGCGAGATCGGGGCCGACGTAACTGCGCGTGTCGCACACGAGGGCGACGCGGCGTGTGTTCATCGACTCACCTTTCGTGCGAGATCACGCACAACGCGAGTCAGATTAGGACAGTGCACTATCCGAACGTGAAGTCGTACGCGTCGATGCCCTTGGTGAAGGTGAGTTGCAAGGTGCCGGACTGTTCCGTGGAGTAGTTCTCGAGCGTGTAGAGCTTCGGATATCCCGAGACGTGCACGACGTGAATCGTGCCGTTGACGTTGACCGTGACGGTCCCGGTGCCGCCCATGACGAGATAGATCTTGGTGGCGACAAAGCCGAGATTGAGCGTTGCCTCACGACCCGCGTGGATCTTCTCGGCGTTGACCGTCCACACACCGCCGAGCGTGTAGTTCGGAGGTTCGAGCGTCGTCACCATTGTGTACGGGGCGGGGTTGTCTCTCACGATCGGCGTGCCCACGGCCCCCGAGTTATTGGTGTACTTGTAGCCGAGGTACGTCTCGGGACTCAGCTGGCTTTCGTTGGGCGTCAAGTCCGCGACACTGGTGGGTGGCGGAAGTTTCACCGCGGGATTCGCGGCGACGAGCAGTGACCTGATGAAGTTCTCGGTGCCCGCGTAGTCCACTTCGCCCGGCACGTAGTGGCGCACGTGACCGGTGCTGTCAATCAAGTACTCGGCGGGCCAGTAGTTATTGGCGTACGCGTTAAAAGTCGAGAGATCGTTGTCGATGGCCACCGGAAAGGTCAGTCCAAATGATCTGGTCGCATTTTGAACGTTGGAGACAACGTGCTCAAAGGCGAACTCCGGGCTGTGCACGCCGACTACGACCAGTCCGTCGCGGTGGTAGCGCTGATACCACGCTTCAACGTGGGGAAGTTCGCGTTGGCAGTTGATGCACGAATACGTCCAAAAATCAACGAGTACCACCTTTCCTCGCAACTGTGAGATCGACACTGGTTGACCATGAGGAGTGTTCAACCACTTCGCGATATCGGCAAACTCCGGTGCCGGCCCACAGTCGGTCAGAGTCGAACTGTCCGGCAAGCAATTCTTCAGGGCCTTTGAAGCATTGGAATTTGAGATTTCGTTTAGCCACGATCGCACGATCGAATTTCCTTCAATCGATCTCTGGAGTGAGGAGGTATAGCCAGGCAAATCCTTTTGCAAGTTGTTGAGCAGTCCGAACTGAATCGCGACTGCCATCAAGATCAAGATCGCTCCGGCCACTGGCCGCAGTCGCTTGGAACGCTGGCGCAGTGCACGGTTTCGTTCGATCAGCCGATCTCCCGCCAACGCAATTGCCATCAGAGGTGCCGCAAGTCCAAGCGAGAAACACACTGTGATCAATACGGAGAAAAGGGTCTGGTGACCGGCGCCCAGTCCGACGACGGCGGACAGCACGGGACCAGCGCACGGCACAAACACCAAGCCGAGACCGAGGCCGAACAGGAATGCTGAGCGCCGTCCTGACGGTGCGTCGCGCGAGAAGCGACGAAATGGACGCTCCAACATCGACTCAAGTGGAGGAATGAGCAACGCGAGTCCGAGGAGAGCGATCGCGCCCATTCCGACGTAGTGAAGAAAGTTCTGCGAAAGATGGAGAGCCGATAGAGCAGCGGATCCAGCCAACGTTGCCGCGGTAAAGCTCACAATTATCCCGAGCACCACTGCAACCGCCCGACGCCGTCCGTAGTGCGGCGCTGCGCCGTCGGTGCCCGGAATTGACCAGCTGACAAGGACGACGGGCAGCACCGGCAAAATGCAAGGCGATACTCCCGCGATCAGTCCCGCGAGGACGGCGACTGGAAGCAAAAGGATCATGAGGGAGAGTCCACCCAGATCGATCGAGCAGCCTCGGCGCCGATCGTGAAGTGATCGTCGCCCGACTCCAATGTCACGGCCCCCTCGCTGTCGCGACTGATAATGCGCAGGGTTCCGCCTTCCACCACGCCGTGCGCCGACAGTGCACGTAGAAGCACCTGGCTCTCGTGCTCAGACACCTCCGAGATCCGACGAACTTGGGCGCGATCGCCCACCGGCAATTCCGAGAGAGTTCCCAGCGCGCCATACGTGGCGATCCGGCCCGGAATTACGTTGCCGTGCGGGCAAGTTGTCGGACACCCCATTGACGCGTCAATGCGGTCAATCACGTCGTCGGAGATCGTCGAGGCGATCCGTTCGGCTTCGACGTCCGCGCTCGCCCAATCAAATCCGAGCACGTCGGTCAGCCAACGCTCCAAGATGCGGTGCCGCCGCACGACTGCGGCGGCCGCGGCCTCACCTTGTTCGGTCAAGACGACTGAACGGTCGTCGCGCAGCGTGATCCATCCGTCGCGCTCCAGTCGACGCAGCGCCTCAGAGACAGTGGGCGGACTCACTTCGAGCCAACTCGACAGACGACCAGGTCGAACGACCTCGCCTTCCGCCGCGATGTAATAGATCGTTTCGAGGTACCGCTCGACGGTGCTCGAACGCGTCGCGCTCACGAGGTGACTTTCGGCGGCGCGGATCGGCGTCGGCTGAGAAACGAGAACATCGCCACAACAATGGCGACGTAGGCCACCCAGGTGACGCCTTGAAGCACCGTGGGGGCTTCGGCGTAGCCGACAAGTGAGTGAAACAGATCGCCCACGGTGCTCGACTCGCGCAACATGTGGCCGGTATTCCACATCTGGTGCCGCCCGAACGGCAGCCAGCCGAGCGACTGCAGATTTTCGATCGCGTCGCTCAGCAGTCCCGCCGCAAAGACCAGCAGAGTGATGCCGAGGACTCGAAAGAACAATCGGAGGTTCACTCGACGACCGAGCTTGTAGATGAGCGTCGCAATCGCCATTGCCACGAGCAGCCCAAGGAGACCGCCAATGACAAGCAGTCGCGAGTGATTAGCGGTGGGCGCTTGCGCGCTGCTCGCAAAAATGATGGCCAGGGTGAAGACCATCGTCTCGAGTCCTTCTCGACCCACGGAAGAGAAGGCCAAGAGGGCCATGCCCGTGCGTGATCCGCGCGAGATCACCGCGTCACCACGCGCCTCTATCTCTTTGCCCAAGGTGCGGCCGTGGTGATTCATCCAGAACGTCATGTAGGTGAGGGCCACTGTCGCAACCAAGTAGGTCACCGTCTCAAAGATCGTCTGGGCTCGCGAGCCCGAGTACGAATGAATCCACAGATAGGCCGCGATGCCGCCGCCGACCATGAGCGCGACCGCGGCGCCCACGCCGAGAAATACGTCTCGAAAATGTCGACGCTGCCCCACCCGATCGAGGTACGCCAGCAATATCGCCACGATCATCGAAGCTTCGATGCCCTCGCGGAGATAGATGACGAAAGTAGGAATCACGCGACGGCGTCCGACGAATGCTGGGCGAAACGCATTTAGGTTAGGCTAACCGAACTCCATTAGAGTCAGTCATTCACCGAAACACCGTTCACCAAACCCGGAACGTATGGCGTCAGGAACTGTGGCTCGATGGTTTGACGTGGGACAGCCCACGTTGCTCGATCCGGAATCGACGATCTGCCAGGCGTGCTGGGTGAAGTGCGCGAATCCGTACGCCGCGGTCAGCGTCCCGTGCGCCTTGGCGGTCGGCGTGAGCACGAACATCGCCCAGTGCTTATCGACACTCGACAACACCGCTTGGTAGCTCAACTCGTCGAGAGGTATTCCCTGGCTCTCGAGATTCACATCGACCGCGAGACGAACACCCGTCAGCGATCCGATGGGCTGTTCTCGGCTCGTGGCGCCAAAGAGGATCACCGAGTAGAGCGTCGCGATGATGGTCACGAGCACGATGAGCCCCGTCACTAGCGGTCGTCGCGTGACGAAGAACTGGCGACCCGATTGCGCCTCAGCGCTCATGACGTGGACCTTTTAACTGTACGGAAGTCGAGCTCCAGCACGCGTGCGGTTGCGGAAAACCCCAGCCGTTCGTAAAAGGGAAAAGATCGCTCGGAGGGATGCACGGCGATGTAGTCCAAACCAAGTTCTCGAGATCTCTCAATCAGCGCCTCAAGCATTGAACGTCCGAGCTCTTGATTTCGGCGGTCCGCGTCAACAAAGACAGATTGCACGTACGCACATCGCCGCACAAAGTGCACCGGTCCCGCCACGCGATCAACCAGGGCCAGCCACGCCATTCCGATGAATGCACCCCCATCTTCGATGACGAACGCCTCGTGAGTTGTGAGGTGCCCGGCCACCCACGATTCAAAACGACTGAGGTAGTCGTCAAAGGTCAGTCCGACCTCATCACGTTCCACTGATCGCCACTGAAAGATCAATCGCGCCAACTGCGCAACGTCAGTTGAATTACGTAAATCCGCTCGCATTACTACCGGAGCGGACACGATGAAATCCTAGGTATGCCAGCCAAGACGGCGGCGAGCTTTACACCGCAACGTTGGTGAGAAGGCCAGATCTACGGCTCCGTAGTGAGTGGAGCGCGATGACTGGTTTCAGCCACACGAGCTCTCCGAAGCGATAGTCCGATGCACGTACTAGTCGGATCGCGAGATCCGGGCGCTGGCGCCAGAGATAGATCCGAGCGGTCGCGGCGTGCAGCGAATTGGACACGATCTTGATGCGCGGTGCGTCCTCGATCATCGGCGCGGACATTTCGATGTTCTCCCACGTCGTTCGGCTCAGCGACTCAACCTCTATCTCGACGTCGTCTGTCACGAGTCCACGGGCGTAGCGCGCCATTAACTCCGCTTCACTTCGTTCGCCCCCAGGAGCACCACCGCTGAACAACAAGCGACTCGGTCCGCACTCAGGGTTGCGTGATCGAAGGCCTGCTCGAACGCGCCACTTATTAATGAAGTTGATGCGATCCCCACTGTTCTTGTAACCCAGAACCACAACGACTTCGCCCGGAGCTCGCTCATCGCCCAGCGATCCCAAGAACTGTCGAGACGCACGCCAGTGAATCCATTCGCCCCACAACAAGACGGATCCGCCAACCAGCAGGATTCGAAACGCCGCACGGCCGGTCATGACGTGCCGTTCGCCAAGTTCAACTGTCGCGCCGCAATGGCTTGTACTTGATGCGGTGCGGCTGATCAGCGTCAGTGCCGAGGCGGCGATGGCGATCGACCTCATAGTCCGAGAAGTTCCCTTCGAACCACCGCACTTCGCTGTCGCCCTCGAACGCCAGCACGTGAGTGCAGATGCGATCAAGGAACCACCGATCGTGACTGATCACCACCGCGCAGCCGGGAAAGCCGAGCAACGCATCTTCTAATGCGCGCAGGGTGTCAACGTCGAGATCGTTGGTTGGTTCGTCGAGCAACAAGACGTTGCCACCGTCACGTAGAACGGTGGCGAGTTGCAGGCGGTTTCGTTCGCCGCCGCTCAGCTCACCGACTTTCTTTTGCTGGTCGCTGCCCTTGAATCCGAAACTCGCCACGTACGCGCGCGAGTGAAGTTCGCGGTGACCAACGACGAGGCGATCGTGACCACCCGTGATCTGATCAAACACGGTCGCGCTCGCGTCGAGCGCGTCACGGGACTGGTCGACGTACGCGAACTGCACCGTGGAACCGACGGTCATTGATCCAGCGTCGGGAGTTTCTTGACCGACGAGCATGCGAAAGAGCGTGGTCTTGCCTGCGCCGTTTGGACCGATCACACCGACAATCCCGCCCGGCGGTAATGAAAAGCTGAGACCGTCAATAAGTAGCCGGTCGTCGTAGCCCTTGACGAGGTTCTCCACCACGACCACCTGGTCGCCCAGTCGGGGACCCGGCGGGATCGTGATTTCGAGCTTGTCGGCGCGCCGCTCGGCTGCCTCGGACTCCGCCACCAGCTCGTTGAACGCCGTGACGCGCGCTTTGCCCTTGCTCTGGCGAGCGCGCGGCGACATGCGAATCCACTCGAGCTCGCGCTGCAGCGCGGCCTGACGCGACTGGTCGGCGCGTTCCTCGGACGCGAGCCGGGCCTGCTTTTGATCCAGCCAACTGGAGTAGTTGCCCTCCCACGGAATTCCGTGTCCGCGGTCGAGCTCCAAAATCCAGCGCGCCACGTTGTCGAGGAAGTAGCGGTCGTGAGTGATCGCCACCACCGTTCCGGAGTACTCCTGAAGAGTCCGCTCGAGCCACGCCACCGCCTCAGCGTCAAGGTGGTTCGTTGGTTCATCGAGCAACAACAGATCGGGTTTAGCGAGGAGCAAGCGACAGAGCGCCACCCGTCGACGCTCACCACCAGAGAGAGTGTCAATTGCCGCGTCGGGCGCGGGCAGACGCAGCGCGTCCATGGCGATGTCGAGCGTGCGCTCGATCTCCCAGCCGTTGATCGCATCGAGGCGTGTCTGTAAATCGGACTGTTCGCTCACGAGCGCGTCAATATCGGCATCGGGGTCAGCGAACGCCGCGCACACTTCGTTGTAGCGATCGAGCAGATCGCGCGCTTCGCCGAGACCGGCGGCGACGTTGCCGAGCACGTCCTTGGTGGCATCGAGCTCGGGCTCTTGGGCCAGATAGCCCACGCTGAAGCCGGGGGTCAGCCGCGCGTCGCCCTGGAATCCGTCATCGAGTCCGGCCATGATCCGCAGCAGCGACGACTTGCCGGACCCGTTGGCACCGATCACGCCGATCTTGGCGCCGGGATAAAAGGAGAGATTGATGCCGCGCAGAACCTCGCGGTCCGGTGGATAAAAGCGCCGAAGTTGGCGCATCGTGTAAATGAACTGAGCCGCCACGCGCACCAGTGTGGCCGATTCTTCGAACCGCTTGGTTAGTTCAAAGACAGATATTGGCCCCTTGGGCGGCGACGACTCGCTGCGCCGCGGCAATGAGCGTGGCCTTAGAGATCTGGTGGCGCTGCACCGCGCGCACAATGGCGTGACTGATCGAGTTCGCGAGACCGACCGCCGTGCCATGCGAAGGCACTGAGAACAGAACTGCATCCGCCCCGGCGGCAACGGCCGCCACACCGGCCGCCACGACGCTCAGTCCCGCGTCATGGATGGCGCCCGCCGAGAGCGAGTCCGTGATGATTAAACCCTTGAAATGCAGCGTGTTGCGAAGTTCGCCGGTAATCACGGCGCGGCTGAGCGACGCCGGAAGTCGGCTGAGTCCCGGAACGATCGCGTTGCTCGTCATGATCGCGGGTGCACCGGCAGCAATGGCCGCCACGAACGGAGCCAGCGACGTCTTTTGCACCACCAACCACGGTTTGGTGAGTGCACCGCCGTAGTCGGTGTTGGGCGAGACGCCGCCGAGACCCGGGAAGTGCTTCACCACCGGAAGAACACCGCCCTCAATGAGTCCGCGCATGAACGCGATGCCCTTGGCTTCAACGACCGACGCGTGGCCCGAGAAGCTGCGATATCCGTCAGCGTTGGTTGGCCCGGGCTCGACATTGCGACCGTCAATGTCGAGCACTGGAGCCAGATCAACCGTGATGCCGTTCTTCACCATTGACTTAGCCCGCTGGCGCGCCAGCGCCTCGACGATGCCGTCAGGCTGACGACCAAGGGCGCGCGCCCACGGCAGCCACGGCACGAGGTTCGACATGCGCCAGACGCCGCCGCCTTCGTCGTCGGTCATGACCAGAAAGCCGGCGTGACGTGGAACCGCGAGTCGCATGGCCGCGATGCGCCACTTGAGATTCGCTGGTCCGGTCGAACCAAACAGGATGATTCCGCCGAATCCTTCCAGTGCGGCGTTTCGCGCCTGACTGAGATCAGTGGCGCGAAACGGCACGATGACCGTCTCATTGGCGAGCTGCACGAGCGACCACGTCGAGAGCGGCTGCACCGTGGTGCAGGTCGTGCGCGGCGAATTCACGGCGGACGCGCTCGAGGTGATCGTCGAGATGAACAGCGCGCTCACGACGCAGAGCGCGGCGAGCGCCGTTCGAGCATGCCTCATTACTCAACGGTACGGGTCAACGGTGTCGCCGTCAACGACACGGCGGCGTGAAGTAACCCACCCGTAGCATCGCGAAATGGCCGCCCGCGCAACGCAGCGCCACGCCCCGGACGGCCTGATCTTGGCGATGGCGTGCGTCGCACAGTTCATGGTCGTGCTCGATGTCTCCATCGTGAACATCGCGCTGCCGAAACTGCAGGGCGATTTACATTTCACCGCGTCGTCAGTCCAGTGGGTCGTCAACGCGTACGTGCTGACGTTCGCGGGCTTCTTGCTGCTCGGCGGTCGCGCGGCCGACCTCTTCGGGCGCCGCGCGGTGTACCTCGTCGGTCTCACGGTCTTCACACTCGCGAGCGTCGGCGCGGGATTCGCCTCGAGTCCCACCCAAATGATCGCCGCGAGGGCGATTCAAGGTCTCGGCGGCGCAATTCTCGGACCGTCGACTCTCACCATCATCATCACGACGTTTCAAGGTCCGAAGCTGCCACGCGCCATCGGCGTGTGGAGCGCGGTGGCCGGAGGCGGCGGCGCAGTCGGCGGCCTGCTCGGCGGGTTAATCCTCGGCGCCACGACATGGCGGTGGATCTTCTTCATCAACGTGCCGCTCGGGATCTTGGCGGGGCTCGTGGCCATTCGCTACCTGCGTGAAATGCGCAACGCCGCCGCGGCGCAAAAGCTCGACGTCACAGGCGCGATCCTCGTTACCGCCGGACTCGCGTCACTCGTCTACGCCATCGTCAACACCACGTCTCACGGGTGGACCTCCACTTTCACGCTCCGCTGGATCGTTGCGGCCGCCGCTCTGCTCATCGGTTTTGCGTTCTGGGAGTCCCGCATTGCCAGTCATCCGCTGTTGCCGTTTCGTGTGTTTAAGTCCCGCGCACTGACGGGAGCCGACTCAGTGATGCTGCTGATCGGCGCCGCGTTCTTTTCGATGTGGTACTTCCTCACCTTCTACTTCCAAGAGGTGCACCACTTCGGACCCGTACGTGCGGGCCTGGCATTTCTTCCGATGTCCGCTGGCATCATCGCCGGCGCTCAAATCGCCTCGCGGCTGATTGCACGCGCGGGAGTTCGACCGATCATCTTGACCTCAACGCTGCTCGGCGCGAGCGCGTTTTACTGGATGAGCCTGCTGCACGTGAACTCGAGCTACGCCGGGTTTCTGCTCGCTCCCTCCGTGCTGTGCAGCTTCTCGATGGGACTGCTCTTTACGCCCCTCGCGACCGCGGCGACCAGCCACGTCGATCGCGCCGACGCGGGGCTCGCCTCCGGCGTTCTCAACACCGGTCGACAGATCGGTGGCTCGTTGGGATTGGCCGCGCTTGTTACGGCGTCGGCCGCCAAGGCCAATGAGTACCTGCACCCCAAATCCGCGGTGGCCCAAACGGCCGGATACTCGCGCGCGTTCGTGATCTCGGCGGGCATCTTGTTGCTGGCGTTCGCCGTGGCGTGGGTGATCCCGGCCACGACTGCGCGCCACGACACCGCAACCGTGCTCGACGCACCGTCACCTACGTTGTCAGTGGACGACGCAGTCTGATAGGCCTCTAGGGGCCGTCATCGGTCACGAGGAGCGAGGTACACATGGCGAACAAGACTCCCCAGCAGCACAACAACAAGAAGGTTGGCAAGTCACTGAAAGAAAAGCGGGCGGCCAAGCAGGCGAAGAAGGCCCGCAAGGACGGCTAGAGCTCGTCCAACTCCTAGTCGTGCTCGAGACCGATCTTGGGCACGACGCGATCAAGAACCTTCGGGAACCACCAGTTGGCGCGTCCTAGAAGAAACATCACGGCCGGGACAATCGACATGCGGATGATGATCGCGTCAACGAGCACTCCCCCGGCGAGTCCGAGCCCGAACTCCTTGATCACGCGCTGACCGCCGAGGATGAACGACGCGAACACGACGATCATGATGAGCGCGGCGGCCGTGATCGTCTTGCCAGTGCGAGCGAGACCGATCTGAATGGCCGTGCGATTGTCGCCCGAAGCCACCCACTCTTCATGCACCCGCACCAGTAAGAAGACCTGGTAGTCCATCGCGAGACCAAAGAGGATCGCGAACATCATCACCGGCAAGAACGCATCGATGGGTCCCGCTCGATTGACGCCAATAAGCGCGCCGGCCCAGCCCCACTGGAACACCGCAGTCACGACACCGAAGGCGGCGCCAATGGAGATCACGTTCATGATCGCGCTCATGAGGGGCACGACAATGCTGCGGAACACGATCGCCAGCAGCAAGAAACTGACGCCGACGACGAGACCGATAAAGAGCGGCAACTTGGTGCCGAGCACGTGGGAGAAGTCAATGAAGACCGCGGTGACGCCACCGACGTAGACCTTGGGGCTCCCGCGCGGCATAATCGACGGGATCACGGTTTGGCGGATGTCGGTGATGAGATTCGACGTCGCCGCCGACTGCGGTGCGGAATGCGGAGTCACCAAGATCACCCAGAGGTAACCGCCGCCCTTGGCGGGCAGCACCGTGGTCGACACGTGCGCGACGTCGCGCATCGTCGTCAGTTTTGTCGTGAGTTGCGCTAGTTCGGGGCTCTGTGGTGTTGAGCGCAGCGACACGATCTGAAGCGGACCGTTCACACCGGGTCCGAACCCTTTGGCCACGAGGTCGTACGCGGTGCGTGTCGTCGAACCAACGGCGTCGTTGCCCTGGTCACTTTGACCAAGACGCATTGAGAAGAACGGCCACGCGATGATCGCAATTAGCACCAACGAGAGTGCCGCGGGAACGATCGGTCGCCGCGAAATGAACATCGACCACCGCGACCAGAATCCACTGGAGAGATCTCCCGACTCGCGGTGACCCGACACCACGAGGTTGGCCCTCGTGCGTCGCGACAGAATTCCCGGTCCGACAAAGCCCAACATCGCGGGCAGGAAGGTCAACGCCGCGATCATCGTGAACGCCACGCCAATGGCCGCGGCGATCGCCACGCCGTAAAGGAAGTTGACTCCGATCGCGAACATTCCGAGCAGCGCCACGCAAACGATGATCCCGGCAAAGAGCACGGCGCGACCCGACGTATTCACCGCGTTGACAATGGATTCCTCAACCGCTCGGCCCTCCATGAGACCTTGGCGGTGCCGCGTGACGATGAAGAGCGCATAGTCAACGCCCACGCCCAGTCCGATAAGCCACGCGAGATTCGCGGTGAACTCGGGCATGGCCACGAGATGCGACAGCATGGAAATAACTGCCGTGGCTGATCCGAGAGCCACCACGGCTGACGCCAACGGCATCAGTGAGGCGTAGACCGACCCAAAGACCAAGAACAGCACGATCAGTGCAGCGATCATGCCGATCCAGAGTCCACCGACGGTGGGGCGATCGGCCTGTTCCGCAATCTGTCCGGAGACCGCCGAGAGAATGTAGGACTTGTGAAACGACGTACCCGTCGCCACGAATTGGCGAGCGGCGGCCGATGAGACATTGAAGCCGCGCACCGAGAAGTGCACGGTGGCGTACGCGATCGTGCGGTCCTTGCTGATTTGGCTGGGTGCGACTGGAAAACGCCCGATGGCGTAGGGCACCACGACGCCCGACACATCCTTCAAGGTCGCTACGCGACTGAGAACCACGGCGAACTCGTTCACCACCGACTGGTCAGTCACGTGGTGCCCACCGGACGTCTGGATGACGATCTGATCAACATCTCCCGAGATCGACTTCTCGGTTCGTGCGAGCAGCGCGAACGCCCGCGTTGACTCGGTGCCCTTCAGTGAAAAGTTCGTCGAGTAGCTCGGTCCAATCGCGCCACTAATTGCGATTGTGAGAATGAATGCGGCCAACCACGCCGACACCACGATGCGACGGTGCGAGACGCACCACGTCGCCAGTCGCCGCATCAACTGCTCCTTTGGCGACACTTAGGGGGAAGTACCGCGCTCGCCACAATACGGGTGGAACCACATATTTCAGGACCTACGGGAGCCGTCGCTCAAACTTTTCGAGCACTCGTTTTGAAAACGATTTCGAGCCAGCACGTCACTTTTCTTAGGGATAGCCTCCCGATCAACCGCCCTCAAACATTTAGACAAGGAGACTCATGCGAATTACTCGAATCGCCATTGGCGCAGCATCGCTCGCCGTGGCGACCTTGATTCCAATTGCGGCATCGTCTGGCGCTGCGATCACCATCCCGGTGATTGCTGATTCATCGCTCCAGGCGAACTTCGCCACAATGGGCGGCGCCAGCCCACTCAACACGGATAACACGATCCCGCACTTTGCGAGTACGGCGACTGATCCGTCCAACGGCACGACGTACGGCTTCAACATGGTTGGTGCAAATCCATCAACATGCAGCGGCGCTGCGTGCTCCACCACAATTGAGGCGGACATCACGCCGATCACCGTGAACGTCGACGGCTACACCTTCAGCGGCTCGAGCGTCGTGAGCGCAACATTGGCGTCACCAGTGTTTGCGACCAACGACTACGGCTCAACGAGCGCGGCGACGGCGGCCGGCAACTTCCCCAACTCCCCCGCGATGATCAAAGGCCCGGGCGGCGCGCTGTCGCAGAACGATGCCGGCAACGCACTGCAGTTACAGGATGCGACGATGCGCGCCCAGTTCAACCAGACCGGTGCAAGCGGCTACCACCTGGTTCTTAATCCCGTAGTGAAGCCGGCGGTCACGATCAACGTCCCGAACAACCAGGGAACGCTCCTGCAAAGCGGTCGCGGCGTGATCTTCGCGGACATCGACGCTGGTTGGTGGAGCAGTCAAATCAACAACCTTGAGAGTCAGGCCAGCTCGGGCAACTTGCCGATCTACCTCACGAACAACGTGTTCTTGTACGACAGCAACAACCCCGGCAACTGCTGCATCCTCGGCTTCCACGGAGCCAAGGCGCGTAGCTCGAACGGCAACGGCAGCCAGAAGGTTCAGACCTTCGCGTGGGCGTCGTACGTCTCACCCGGTCTGTACTCGCGCGCTAACGGCGGAACGGACTGGGCGATCCAGGACATTCACGCCCTGAGCCACGAGATCGCCGAGTGGGCCGATGACCCGTTCGTCAACAACTCGGTCAACCCGTGGCTGACGCCGACGGCGCCGCAGTACGGATGCTCCGGCATTCTCGAAACTGGTGACCCCGTGGTGGGCATCGGATTCGCGATGGGCACCAACACCTTTGAGCAAGGTCCGAACCCGAACGGCTCCCAGTCCGCCGATGGTGCGTACCACCCTGAAGATGAGGTGTTCGCTCCATGGTTCTTCCGGGCCAACCCGAGTGCGGCCGAGCCGACTCAAGTTGCGTCACCGTCCGTTGGCCGTTACACGCTGATGGGCTCGCTCAATCCATTCCCCGGATTTAGGGCACCGGCAACTGGCTGTTAGCTCCAACAAGAACGCCGGGCGGACTCAGTTGAGTCCGCCCGGCGTTCTTGCATTTTCAGGTGAATTTTTCGGTATCCGGATGTAGTTTTCCGCCATGGGTGCCACTGCGTGTTACTTCCAATTCAACTCACCCCAGCTGAAGGCGCAGTCTGAGTTCTTAACCAATCTCTTTGATTGGACGGTTGAGGGCGACGACGATCACGCGTTCTTCAATCACGGCGGCGAGGCCACTGCCATCAATGGCGACATTGAACCAACGAACGATGAGCTCCCGACTGGGCTCATCCTGTATTGGGAAGTGGAAGATCTCCAAGAGAAGTGCGATCAGGCAGTGGCTCTCGGTGGTTCCGTTGTCACTGCGCCCACCGACCTACCCAACAACTACGGCTCGATCGCTCTCATCCGCGATCTCGATGGCAACATCCTCGGGCTGTACCGGCGTCCGCTCGTTAGCTAACAAACGTCGGCAGCAAGTTGGACGCTCGTTGCTCTGACAACGACGGAGCGTCTCGATCCGCGTTAGAGAGGATCGGCTCTCCGTCGAGGTGCCACGCAATGGCCAGCTCGTCATCAAAGACGTTGACCGCGGCTTCATTCTCCGGTGAATACGGTGACGACAACAAGTAGCTCATCGTCGCAATCTCGCTGCGCGCCACAAACCCGTGAGCCACCCCCGACGGCACCAGCACGGAGCGGCCCTCGTCATCCCGCAAAGACACGATGACGTGAGCGCCGAACGTGGGCGAACCCACTCGCACATCAACGAGCACATCATCGAGATGTCCGACGACGCAGGTCACAACCTTTGCCTGTCCCGCTGAAGCGAGTGAGTAGTGAAGCCCCCTCACTGTTCGCTGACGCGAATGCGACAGGTTGGCCTGACGCGGAACGAAGTCAAGACTGCGCAACGCGTCCTCTCGAAACCATTCTCGGAACCATCCACGTTGATCGCGGTGCACCGGCGAAATGAGTTCGAGGGCACCCGCAATCGCGAGCGGCCGAGTTTCCACTACGCCAGCCCTTTGAGTGGCTCCCACCATTCGCGATTGTCGCGGTACCAATGGACCGTCTCAACAAGCGCGCTCTCGAATTCAACCTTCGGCGACCATCCCAGATCGCGCTGGGCTTTCGTCCAATTGAGGCTGTAGCGGCGATCGTGTCCCAGGCGATCCTCGACGGGCTGAATCATCGATTCGTCCAGATTGAGAATGCTCAAGATCCTGCGCGTGATGTCGAGGTTGTTCATTTCGACCTCGGCACCGAAGTTGTAGATCTCGCCATCCACTCCCGCTTCAAATGCGCGCCAGATACCCGCCACGTGGTCCGACACGTGCAGCCATTCGCGCACGTTCTTGCCGTCGCCGTAGAGAGGAACTTTTAAGCCGTCAAGCAAATTGGTCACGAACAGCGGAATCAACTTTTCGGGGTACTGGCGAGCTCCGTAGTTGTTGGCGGCGCGAGTAACCACGACGCCCAGTCCGTAGGTCGAGAAGTACGACAATGCGGCCAAGTCGCTCGCGGCCTTGCTCGCCGAATACGGCGAATTCGGCGCGAGAACGTGGTCCTCGTCCCATGAACCGAGTGAGATCGACCCGTACACCTCATCGGATGACACGTGAAGGAAACGTCGCACGCCGTTGGCGAGGGCGCTCTCTAAGAGTTGGTGGGTGCCTAAGACGTTGGTCTCAAAGAACGTCTTGGGCGACGAAATCGAGCGATCCACGTGACTCTCGGCGGCCAGGTGAATGATGGCGTCGGCGTCCCGCAGCGCCTCATCGACGATGACGGGATCATTGATCGAACCGTGCATGAATCGCACGCGAGGATCATCGAGCACTGCGGCGAGATTCTCGCGACGACCTGAGTAGGTCAATGCATCGATGATGATGATTTCGCTGTAACCAAGTTCGTCCGCGCGAACGAGAGCACTCTCGGCGAAGTGGCTGCCGACGAAGCCGGCTGCACCCGTAAGAACTAGGCGCACGAGCCGACACTCCCCAAGAATTGGGTTGTCACAGTGTCTTAGGCTAGTTCTGTGAAGGGAATCATCCTTGCGGGTGGATCCGGCACTCGTTTGTTGCCGGTCACCAAAGCGGTGTCAAAGCAGTTGCTGCCGATCTACGACAAGCCGATGATTTACTACCCGCTGAGCACGTTGATGCTGGCGGGTCTGCGCGAAATTCTGATCATTACGACGCCGCACGATCAAGAGAGCTTTCAACGACTCCTCGGCAATGGCAGCCAACTGGGAATCCGCCTTGACTACGCCGAACAGGAATCTCCCAATGGGTTGGCCGAAGCGCTGCTCATTGGTGAGAAGTTCCTGGACGGCGACAAGTGCGCGCTCATTCTCGGCGACAATCTCTTTTACGGGCCAGGTCTTGGCACGCAACTGCGGAAGCACCACGATCTGCGCGGAGCACTGATCTTTGCGTATCAAGTCGCCAATCCCGAGGCGTATGGAGTCGTCGAATTTGATGAATCCGGTCAGGTCGTCTCGCTTGAAGAGAAGCCGGCGGCACCAAAGAGTCACTACGCCGTACCCGGCATCTACTTCTATGACGAGCACGCCAGCGAAATGGCTCGTCAGCTCGTGCCGAGCGCTCGAGGTGAGCTCGAAATCACCGATCTCAACAATGCGTACCGCGCACGAGGCGAGCTGCGTGTCGAAGTCTTGGCCCGATCAACATCGTGGCTCGACACCGGCACGCACGAATCGCTGTTTGAAGCGTCGGGACTCATCCGCACGTTGCAGCACCGTTCTGGACTTCGCATTGGGGATGTCGAGCAGATTGCGTCGGACCAAGGGTGGCTTTAAGCGACTCGGGGCCTTCTATCTCTTCCGAGTAACTTTGGCGCTCGGTGAGTGACACCACGCCCACAACGCGCCTCGAACTGGAAAACGTGACAGTTCGATTTGGCGGACTGCTCGCACTGAATGACGTCTCCTTCACGGTTGACACCAATGAAATTGTTGGCCTCATTGGACCAAATGGCGCGGGCAAGACCACCGCGTTCAACGTCGTGTGCGGATTCGTCAAACCGACAACCGGAGCCGTCTCGTTTCCCGCGGTCAAGCGCGCAGCTCTCAAGCCGTACCAGCTCGCCCAAGCGGGTGTGGCCAGGACTCTCCAAGGAGTCGGTCTCTTTGACCACATGACGGTGCTTGAAAATGTGATGACGGGCGCACAGACCCGCATCGGCGGCAACTTCATTTCGGATCTCGTCGGTCTGCCCGGCAGCACCCGTCGCACAACGCGTCAGGTGCGCGACGCCGTTGCGATGCTGGAGCGACTCGGCATTGGCCAGTACGCGAAAATGCTGCCGACCGCGATTCCGTACGGCATCGCGAAGAAAGTCTCGGTGGCCCGCGCCCTCATGACGCATCCGTCGTTGTTGCTGCTCGATGAGCCTGCCTCGGGACTTGATGAAAATGAACTCGACGAGTTCGCGAATCTCATTAAGAGTCTGCGCACCGAGATGAGCGTTCTTCTCGTTGAACACAACATGGAATTCGTTATGCCGCTCGTTGACCGCCTAGTGGTCCTCAACTTCGGCGAAGTGATCGCCACCGGCACTCCTAGTGAGATTCACTCGAACGCCGACGTGCTCGCGGCGTACCTCGGAGTCGACGAATGATTGAGGTCAAGAACGTCACCGTCGACTACGGCGCTATTCGCGCCTTGCGCGACGTCTCATTTGTCGCGCCGACCGGACAGATCACGACCGTGATCGGAGCCAACGGTGCGGGCAAGACGAGTCTGCTGAGAGCAATTTCGGGTCTCGTGAAGTATCCCGAAGGCGACATCAGCGTCTTCGGACAGTCGCTGCGCGGTCGCAAGACCGAAGAGATTGCACGAATCGGCGTGGCCCACGTGCCCGAAGGTCGCGGTGTGATTGGCGAGTTCACCGTCGAGGAGAACCTCCGCCTGGGCGCCTTGGCCGCGAAGGTCAACATCGCCGAAGGTCTGACTCAGCAGTACGAACAGTTCCCAGTTCTCGGCGAGCGGCGTCGCCAGTACGCGTCGACTCTCTCGGGCGGTGAACGCCAGATGCTCGCTATGGCCCGTGCGCTCATCGCGCGACCGCGTGTTTTGCTGCTTGATGAGCCGTCGCTCGGTCTAGCCCCCCAAGTGACCGCCGAATTGATGAAGACGATCCGGCACCTCTGCACGGAACGTGAGCTCACCGTGTTGCTGATTGAGCAAAACGCCAAGAGCGCCTTGCGTATCGCCTCGCAAGCGGTCGTGCTCAATTTGGGCCAGGTGGTGGCGTGCGCCGATGCGGCCACCGTCGCCAGTGACGAACAACTGCGCCACTACTACTTGGGACTGGTGAACTGATGGGTCAGTTCCTGTCGTCCCGACTGATCGGCGACATTCTTCAAGGCCTCACGAGTGGCGTGTTGTACGCCCTAGTCGCGTTGAGCTTGGTCTTGATCTGGCGCTCGACGCACATTTTGAATTTCGCTCAGGGCGCCATCGCGATGTTCGCGGCGTACGTTGGACTTACCGAAACTGATCACTCGGTTCCGCTCGGTTGGTGCTTCTTGATCGCGATTGCCGCGGGCACCGTGGCGGGAGCGATCACCGAGCGGACACTCATCCGTCCTCTTTACGGCAAACCCGAAATCAATCCGATCGTCGTCATGGTCGGACTGCTCGGACTGCTCGAGGCGGTGGCTCGCGCCATTTGGACGACGGTGCCTCGATCGGTTAACGCCCCGTTCTCGCAGAACTACTACCTGTATCACGGCCGCACGATCTACATGAGCCCGTTTCTCTTCTTTGAGTTGATCGTGGTGGTCGGCGTCATGTTGTCCATCGCGGCACTGTTTCGCTTCACGAAGCTGGGGCTGCAACTGCGTGCAGCCGCCACGGCACCAGAGGTCGCCCGGTTGCTCGGAGTTCGCGTCGGTCGACTACTTACCTTCGGGTGGATGCTGGCCGCCGCCATTGGCGCGCTCGCCGCCACGATCTACGCCACACAGTTCGCCACGTACACGCCGTACTTCATGGATCCGCTGTTCGTCTTTGGCTTCGTCGCCGCCGCCATCGGAGGACTCGAATCTCCCTCTGGTGCGGTCGCGGGTGGATTGATGGTCGGCATTTCGTCCCAGCTCATCAACGACTACTGGTCCAACAGCGCGAGTGAGTTGGTGCCGCTGGCTCTGTTATTGCTGGTCTTGATGCTGCGGCCCCGCGGTCTATTCACACGCCATGCGGAGCGCCGGGTATGAAGCGCGCGCTTCGCTCAGTCGTGGGCGTGTCACGATCGATTACTGGACCATTTGCCAAATTGCCGACTCTCGGTCGACTGATCACCGTGACCGTCTGGACTGTTCTCGCACTCGGCGTGTCGTTCATCCTTAACCCGACCGCGAATCAAAAGTTGGCCGTCGGCGCCGCGGCCGCGATTGCGGTGCTCGGTCTCAGTTTGTTGACCGGCCACAGCGGACAGATCTCGATCGGAAACTCCGGCTTCATCATGATCGGTGGCTACGGAGCAGCCATTTGGGCGTTCCATCACGCGCCGCCGCTGCACGGCGCGGGAACGTGGGTGTGGATCTCGCTCATCTTCGCATTGGCGGCTGGTGCGGTCATCGGACTGCTCGTGGGGCTTCCCGGGACGCGACTCCGAGGTCCTTATCTCGCCGGTTTCACGTTGGCCTTCGCCACGGTGCTCACACCGTTTCTGATCAACCTCGGCTCAGTCACCGGCGCGAGCCAGGGTCTGTTCGTCCCGTATCTCAAAGCTCCGACGTGGTTCGTGGGCTTCTTTTCGGGCCCCTACGCCCAGCAGAATGCCGACGCTCAGTTCCTCGCGGACTACATCATCGTGGCGGCGGGAATCTCCTTCTTCTTTATGGCCAATCTCTTTCGCTCCCGGACGGGACGAGCCATGCGGATGGTGCGCGACAACGACGTGGCCGCCGAGCTTCTGGGCGTTCCGCTGGCCCGAACGCGTGCGGTGGCGTTCGTGATCTCAGCCGCCTACGGCGGACTGGCCGGTGGTCTCTTGGTCCTCGTCCAGCAGGGAATTAACCCCAACAGCTACCAGTTAGCGACCGCGATCACCTTGCTGACGGCCATGGTGATCGGTGGCATCGGCACCCTCAATGGGGCAGTTCTTGCTGGAATCTTCTACGCCTTCAGCGGCACCATCGTCAGTTCGGTCAACTCCTGGACGGGAATCAACCCCACGAGCAACCTCGGCGTGTCAATGAACGGGATCCTCTTTGGAGCGCTGCTGATCGTCATGATGTTGGCCGCGCCTCGAGGCGTGGTGGGGCTCCTCACCCGCGTCAAGGGGTGGGCGCTGCAGCACCTCGAGAAGTAGGGACTTTCGTCGCTGCCCCGACCTTGTGGGGCATTTGGGCCGCCGGTAGCATTGGCCCGCTAGTTATCCACTCTTGGGAGGAAAGAAATGATTCGTAGTCGTCTCCAGCGCGGTGCCGCCTTTGTCGGCGCGTCGACGCTGGCGCTCGGTCTCGTCGGCGCGGGTTTCGCCGTCGGAACGGCCGGCGCGACCAACCCGGTGCCGGGAGTCACGTCTAACAGCGTGACCATCGGTGCCACTGTCCCGTTGTCAGGCATTGCTGCCGGCTACGCGACGGTCTCGGCGGCGGCCAACGCCGTCTTTAAGTACGTGAACAACAAGGGTGGCGTCAACCACCGCAAGATCACGTACATCCGCCTCGACGACTGCTACAACCTCGCGGCCGCGGGACTGGGCTGCACCCAGGACCCGAGCACCACGACTCTGTCGCAGACTCAGGTGCTCGTGAACACCGACCACGTCTTTGCGACGGTGGGTGGTCTCGGTACCGCGGCTCAGGAGAGCGTGTCTTCGTTCCTTAACTCGACCTCCCCGCCGACCCCGCAGTTGTTCGTTAACTCCGGTTCGTCCGCGTGGAACAACCCGGGCACCTACCCGGGTCTGTTCGGTTTCCAGGCGAGCTACCAGGAAGAGTCCAAGATCTTCGCCAAGTTCATCAAGAGCCACTTCTCCGGCAAGAAGGTCGGATTCATTGGTCAGAACGATGACTTTGGCACCGACGGTCTTGCCGGTTTGATCAACGGCACCGGCCTGTCAGTGGCAGGTGCGGACCAGTTGACCTACAACGCGTTTGACGCGGTTCTGCCGACCGGTGACATTGCGCCCGACGTCCAGACGCTCAAGAACGACTTGGTGAAGGTGGTCGTGCTCGACTCGATCCCGCCAGTTACCAAGCAGATCCTGAAGGCGGCCGCGGCAATCAGCTACAAGCCGACTTGGGTCATCTCCTCGGTGGGCTCGAACCCGCTGAGCGTCAACTACATCGGTGAGGCCAACGCTTACTCGCTCAACTCGCTACCTGCGACGAACGACAAGCTGAACCCGTGGAATGTCTGGCTGCGCAAGGTGCTGCTGGCCGACCACACGGACTTCCCGCACTTCACCTCGACGTCCACCATTGACGCCAACACCCAGTACGGCGCGAGCTTCGCGGTGGCCTTCCTTGAGGCGTTGAAGAACGCCGGAGCCAGCCCGACGCAGACCAGCATGCTGGCGGCGATGAAGAGCACCACGTACGCGACTCCGTCGTTTGCGCCGCTCAAGTACACGTCGACCAACCACCAGGGTCTGAACTGCGGTCTCATTTCGCAGATCGCCCCGAACGGCACGAAGGCCCCGATCTACATCGCGGAGCCCACGTCGCTGTCGACCGTCTACTGCACCCAGACTCTCGCGAGCACTGCGGTGACGACGGGCGCCAAGCACGTGACGGCGATTCCGCTGTGGATGAAGTAAACAGCCTTCTGTAGTACTTCAACGATGCCCGCCGGGAAACCGGCGGGCATCGTTGTTTTCAATCTGAGCTTGCGCCGCCAATTGAGCGCGCGACTGGTCCGTGGATGATGCGCTTGTGCGCAGTCACCACCTTGCGGTCTTTAGTGGCCACCAGTGTTGCTCGCTCCACGGCGCGACTAAGAACGTTGCCTTCCGGCGCGATCTCGTCGACAATCCCGAACTGAAGAGCCTCGGGCGCGCTGAAGCGCCGCGCCGTGTACATCGCTTCGCGCGCGGCTCGCGCCGGGATCTGACCGGTGACGAGCGCGCCCATCTCACGGGAGAGCGGAAGACCAATGTCGGCCTCGTTGAGACACCAGTACCCACGGTCCTCGCGCATGATCCGGTAGTCCGCAGTTAACGACAACATGGCGCCCGCGGCGAAGGCGTGGCCGTTGATCGCGGCCACGACGTACGCCGGGATCTCCAGCAGTCGCACGAACAGGCGGTGAAGTCCATCGACGGTGGCGCCCATCTCGCTGACGTCGGTGCCGAAACGATCGAGGTCGAGTCCATTGGAAAAGAACTTGCCAGTCCCCGTCCACACAACGGCGAGGGGACCTTCGGTCGCTTCGATCTCATCGACGATTTCGTTCCACCGAGCGAGAGAATCGAGATTGACCCGATTCTCTCCGTCGTCCCACTGAATGAGCAGGACGTTGTTGGTGCGGGTCAGCGTGAGGGGCATGGCGAGCGATGCTACGGCGAGCGCGCTACCCGATACGGAAGTTCAGCCCTCCGCCGCCGGAGCCCCCGCCTTGATTTTGCGGCAAATACGGCTCCAACGCGTGCGCCAAATTTGGCAGCGTCAGCGACTGCAGCCAAACCGTGCCAGGACCGGTCAACTTCGCTAGGAAGATCGAGTCGGCGCCAAAGAGCATGTTCTTGATGCCCTTCACCATCTGAATCTCGAACCCGAGCGTCGCTTCGAATAGTCCGACGTGTCCAGGGTGCACCATCATCTGCTCCCCCGGTGCCAATTGGTAGGTGACGAGCTCACCGGAGAGCTCAACCCATGCGACGCCGTCTCCGCTCAATCGCTGCAGGATGAAGCCCGCGCCACCGAAGATTCCCGCGCCGAGCTTCTGCTGAAAGCCGATGTTCAGAACCACGTTGTCGGTCGCTGCCATAAATCCGTGCTGAGAGACCATGTACTGCTGGGCATCGGTGACCTTGACCGGCTTGATAATCCCGGGCATCTTGGTGGCGAAGGCGACCGTGCCGGGCGCACCCTGTGCCGCGTACTGGGTCATAAAGATGCCGCCCCCGGCGATCGCGCGCTTGAACACTCCCGCAATTCCCGACTGACCGGCACCAGCGGTGGCCGTGGTCATCTGGACGTTGGCGTTCATCCAACTGAGCTCGCCGCCCTTGGAGATCACGCCCTGGCCCGGCTGCAGGTTGATTTCGAGCACCGGCATGGTGGTGCCGAGGATGCGGTGCTGGAGGCCCGAGCCCACATCGTCAGAAAATGACGGCGCTCCGCCGTCCACGATCTCTGCCATACAACACCCCTTCGTCCCGGCGACCTTGATCGCCGGGACGAAGGGTATTGGATCAATACATCATCGGGTGGATGGTGTTCTGCTGCACCGAAACGTACGCCGGGTCGAGCGCCAGCACGTTCCAGGTGCTCCCGTCATCCCCGGTGTAGCTGTACTGCGGCAGCAGCATCACCGTGCCGTCGGTCAGCGTGTACGTCGAGTACTGAATGGTCGCCGTGTCGAGCGTCACCGTGTGGATGGGCTCGGTCGTGGTCGTGACGTCCGTGGATCCGGTGGTGTCAGTTGAGCCCGAGGACGATGGCGCGCTGCCGGTGCTGGAGCCCGAGTTGGTCGTGTCCGGCACGACAGTGCCGGGGACCGGGTCAACGATCGGGCCACCTTGGAAGCTGTCCTGCTGGCTCTGCAGCGCGGCGACGCCGGCTGCTTCGCTGAGCGTCGGATAGCTGCCGCCGTCACTGAGCGAACCCGAGACCCCGTTGGCCCACTGCAGAGCGCCGGTGCCGTCAAAGGTGAAGCTGATGTTCTGCTGGGTGTCCACACCGTTAGGCGTCCAGTCGTAACTGACCGTCGCTTGGACGACACCAGTCGTCGGATCGGTGTGGCTCGAGTACTGGGTGTTGCTCACTTGACCCGTGAGACCCAGCGCGTCGAGGTAGCTCTGCGCCCAGCTGTCGAGCGTGGCGTTGTCCGGAACGTTCTGATCCACGACCGGCGCCGTGTCGGTGGGGACCGTCGTGCCGGGATCCGAACTCACCGCGGTCGCGCCGTTAGCGCTGCTAAAGGACCACGACAGAACGCCGTTGCCGGTCCAAAAGCTCAGCTGCTGGTTGTCGCCGATCGACCAGTACCCGTTGGTGGCGGGGTCCTGGGAGGGATCGCCCGTCACGTGAAACACCGCAGCGATCGACTGAGACGAACCAGTGAGGTCACTCGGCGCGCTCAAGATGTAGGTCGGGGCACTGCCGGAGGCGGTCGAGAGATCCGGGCCGGCCACAAAGACCCAGTGACCCCAAATACGCATTGCGGGCATGAAGGTCGAGCTCGGCGACGCCTTGTCGTTCGTGGCCGCACCGAGTGAGTGACTCGCGCCGAGCGAGAGCACCGGCAATGAGGTCGCTGCGCCGCTCAGCGCGAAGATGCCGCCGACGGTCGCGAGTGCCGCGGCACTCGCCGCGCTGCCGATACGCAGACGAAGTCCGCGCGCGAGGCCGACCTTGGTCACGAGCGGTACGGCGGTGACTCGACGCAACGTGGCGTTCAGATCGACCGGCGCATACGACGCCTGGGCCATCGGGTCAAGAGCGCTCAGGCGCTCTTCGGGGGTGGGATCGAACTCGCTCATCTCAGCTCCTTGTGGGGACTACTTGGTTCATGTCGCCGAGGTGCTGAAACTTTCAAGCGACTTGATCGGCGCCCATCAGTTCGCGGAATCGCCCGAGGCTGCGCGACAGGCGCACCGCGGCGGCGTTAGTCGTCACCGAAAAGACCGTGGCCAACTGAGCGGCGTCCAGGCCATCCCAGTAGTGCAGCAGGAGAATTTCGCGGTCGGCGTCGCTGAGCGAAGCCAGTGCGTCACGAATCGCCGCATCGGCCACGACGTACTCCTCAGCCGAGGCGTCGGTGCCCGAGGGGCGCATCGTGGCCATAAAGGTGTCGCGGCGACTCTGTTTTCGCCGCGCGTTGGCCAGGACATTGCGCGCGGTGCCAATCATCCAGGCCGCTTCGGCGTCAACCGGCACCGCGTCGAGGCGTCGCCAGGTGATGACTAAGACCTCTTCGACCAGATCGTCGAGCTCGGAGGGACTGAGTGGGTAGATCCGCCGACGTAGGTAGTTGGCCACGGCCGCGCCGTGCTCACGCGCCAGTCGCTCGAGGCGCGAGTCGCGCTGTCCCATCACCCCTACTTGTCGCGAGCGGGCGGTTTCTTACGCAGCGACCAACGAAGCGGCAGCGCCAAGGCACGGTCATACAGCGAATCGGGCAATGAGCGACGCATGAGGATCAGGGACCGCGCCGACAGCGGGATCCGGTACCGCGACTTCGGGTGAGCGGCATTGGCGGCGCGCAGCACCACGCGTGCAATGTCCGCCGGCGTGGCTTTGCCGACCGTTTTCTTTTGGTAGGTGCCGGCGAGCATGCCGGAGAACCGAGCGGCCAGTCCCGCCCAGGGACTGTCGGCGTCCAGCGCCAGTCCCTGCTGGGCGGGCTCTTCGAAGTTGGAGAGCACGATGCCAGGCTGCACCACAATCACCTTCACCCCAAAGGGTGCCAATTCGAAGCGCGCCACGTCGCTGAGGGCCTCCACCGCCCACTTGCTCGCGTGATACGCCGAGCCGAGCGGAATGGTGATCACCCCGCCCATTGAGGAGATGTTGATGATCCGCCCGGAACCCTGGGCGCGCATGGCGACCGACGCCAACTGGCTAAGCGCCACCAGTCCAAAGACGTTGGTTTCGAACTGCGCGCGCCACCGCTCGATCCCGACTTCTTCGAAGGGCCCGTACTCGGGGTAGCCGGCGTTGTTCACGAGCACATCGAGCCGTCCGTGTCGCTCGAGGATCGCGCTCACGACACGACGGCGATCCTCGTCGCTCGTGACGTCGAGAGTGTCGACTTCGGCACCCCGAGACGCCAGATCGCTCAGGGTGTCGATTCGCCGCGCCGTTGCCACAGTGAGAAATCCCGCGGCCACGAATGCCTCGGCACACGCGCGCCCGATGCCCGTCGAACACCCGGTGATGAGCACAACGCGACGAGTGGACTCGGGCACGCACGAACGTTAGGTCTCAGGGAGAGATCGATTGAGTGCCCAGTAACTTGGCTCCCGTGACCGACGAGACCGCGATCCCCGAACCCGACGTCAGCGCGGAGAACCCCATCTCCGAGAATTGGGTGTGGGTGGGTCCGCACCGTCCGCCCTGTCCGCGAGCGCTCTTTGATCAAATGACGCGCGACTGGGCGCCTGAAGCAGTCGACGGCACGGTGCATCCCGCCGCCGCATACAGCTTTGAGCGGCGCGAACAGATTGCCGCCAAATTCCCCGACAAGACCTTGGTGATTCCGAGCGGCAATCCAAAGACGCGCTCCAATGACACCCAGTACCGGTTTCGACCGGGGACGGACTTCTTTTATTTGACTGGCTGCACCGAACCCGACACCGTGCTCGTCGTCGCTCCCGGGCCTGATGGCGCCCGCTCAACGATTTACGTGCCCGAGCGCCGCGACCACACGACTCACCAGTTCTTCACCGACGCCGGCCACGGCGAACTGTGGGTCGGTCGCCGGCGCGGCACCGCGGAGGCCGCGGCGTACTACGACGTCGACACCGCGCCGCTCGATCGGCTCGAAGAGGATCTGCGCGCCCTCAACTCCCAAGATGTCGTCACGCTGCGCGGCTTTGACAGCGCAGTTGACTCCTATCACGACGAGAACGAGCAGGACCACGATCTCGCCGAGCAGTTGAGCGTCGCTCGTCTTGAAAAGGACGAGTTCGAGGTCAATCAGCTCCGACTCGCCATTGACTACACGATCAAAGGTTTCGAAGACGTCGTGCGCGCGCTGCCGATGGCCGTCGGGCGCGGCGAGCGCGTGATCGAAGGTGTGTTCAACCTCCGTGCCCGCGTCGAAGGCAACGACGTCGGCTACGACACCATTGCCGCCAGCGGCGCCCACGCGACGATCCTGCATTGGACGCGCAACGACGGCGTTGTGCGCAATGGCGACTTGCTGCTGCTGGATGCAGGCGTCGAGTGCGACCAGCTCTACACCGCTGACGTCACGCGCACCATGCCGATTAACGGCAAATTCTCACCGATTCAACGAAGGATCTACGAGTTGGTGCTCAAGGCGCAAAACGCCGCCATCGCCGAAGTGCGCCCCGGCGCACCGTTCATGGCACCCAACGACGCCGCCATGCGCGTACTCGCCGAGGGCCTCTTTGAGTGGGGCATCCTCACGGTCGAGCCCGATGAGGCGCTGCGTCGCGATCGCCAACTTCACCGTCGCTACACGCTGCACGGCGTCAGCCACATGTTGGGTCTTGACGTGCACGACTGCTCTAACGCTCGCAATGAGCTCTATCAGGGCGAACTGCAGGAGGGCTACGTCATCACGGTCGAGCCGGGTCTGTATTTCCAGGCCAATGACTTGACGGTGCCCGAGGAGTATCGCGGCATCGGCGTGCGCATCGAAGACGACATCTTGGTGACCAAGGACGGCTATCGCAACCTGTCCGCGGCGCTTCCGCGCGAACCCGATGAGATCGAGCGCTGGATGGCAGAGTTGTGGGCAACTTCACCGACAACCTTGGGACTATGAGCGACTCCACGAACGACCCCACCATTCCCGCACCCGCCGACGCGGTAGCCGCGACGAACACTCCGCAACCGATCTCCCCGCCGATCTATTCGCCCGCGCCCGGCACGGACGGGGCAGTGCATCAGCCCATCGACTCGATGGGCGCCAAAATCGCTCGACGGTCCGCGGCGATCATCCTGCTCATCGCCGCCGTTGTCGCACTCACCGTCGGGGTCAGTCTGCGTTGCCTCGGTACGGTGGCCGGGAACTCGAAAAATGCTGCCGACACGCTGATCGCCGTTACATCGACGAATCAGGTCTCACGTGCCATTGCCACTGCTGCTGTGAAGGACCTCGCAGGCTACGAGAACCCGGCGGTCAACCAAATAATGCTGAGCCAACCAACTAAGGACAGACTCGTCAACGCGCTAGCGATCAAGATTCAGAGTGATAGAGAGATCCACTCACTTGTTCGCAGCTATGTCACTCAGGCATACGCCGACTTCAACAGTGGCAACGGCGGAACACTCGACTTCCGGCCACTGGTGAGCTACATCACCGCGGTGCTTCACCAGGCTGACTCCCGCGTTTCGGCTGCTCCCCCAGCGGTCAACGGGAACTACACGTGGACCATGAACCCGATGGCGCACCACGTGAACGTGGAGAGCGCCATCAAAGACATGACGTGGGCGGCTCTCATCATCGGCGCACTGCTCGCCATCATCGCCTCGCGATTCTTGATCCGCAATCGGACTCGGCGCATCGTGGCGTTGGCGTTGGCGTTCTTCCTGCCGGCCATCTTCTTCATCCCGACGGGTCTCGAGCTCGCCCGCTCGAAGAACACTCTGTCGATCAATGATCCGACCGCACAGGTCATTGGGAATCAGGCTCTGCAGCGAATCGGACGGGCGATTGAAGACGGCGGTTTCATGATCGCCATCGCGGGTGCGGTCGTCGTGGCGTTCTGGTTGGTGGCGCGCTCGATCAACGATCGGCGCCGCGCAACGGCAGTCGCCGCTAGCTAAGGATTCGCAGCGGCAGATTGCGCGGACCGCGCACCTGGCCTTGTGACCAGGTGATCGCCGCTTCGTCGGCCAACTCGAACTTCGGATAGCGCTTCAAGAACTCCTCGATCGCCACGCGCATTTCGAGTCGGGCGAGGTTCGAGCCAGCGCACCGGTGAATTCCGAGACCGAAGGCCAAGTGTCGATTGACCTGACGATCGATGATGAACTTGTCAGCATCCTCAAAGACCTCCGGGTCGCGGTTGGCGGCGGGGAATCCGAGTAGCAGCCAGTCGTCCTTCTTCATTGGGCAACCGTGGAAGTCGAAGTCGTCCTTTACGAGGCGCGCCATCGTCACCGGGGCGTAGAAGCGGAGAAACTCTTCAACCGCGGTCGGAATGAGCTCAGGCTCGCGCACCAGGCGCTCGCGGTCCTCGGGGAACTTGCCGAGGTGATACAGCGACGCGCCGATGCCGGACCACGTGGTGTCGATGCCGGCGATAAGGATGAGCAGCATCGTGCCGAAGACGTGCTCGATCGCCAACTTGTTGCCGCCGATTTCGACGTTCAACAAGTAGGTCGTGAGATCATCGCGCGGGTTGGCCTGGTGCTCTTCGATTTGGCGGGTGAAGTACTCCTCCACCGGGGCAAAGGCCTCCATGCGCCGCTCGAGATCGGTCTCGTCGATGCCCTCGAGCACGATGTGCACGAACTCGCGGAACAGGTCGCCGTCCTCGGGCGGAAAGCCCAACATGTGGCTAATCACTGCCGGCGGGATGTACTGCGCGTACTCGTTGCCACCGTTAACGACGCTCTGGCCGGCGGTCTTGTCGAGCAGCTCCACGCACAGTTCGCGGATCCGCGGTTCAAGCGCATTAATCGGACGCGGCGCGAAGGCCGGGAGGATCAAGCGCCGGGCGATCTGGTGAAACGGCGGGTCTGAGGTAATGGGAGGGGCCACGCCGATCGGCGCCGGCGGAGCCTCTTCACCGAGTCGACCGTTGCCCACGACGACGGTGCGGCTCGTGAAGTGCTCGGTGTCGTTCGCCACTTCGCTCACGTACTCGTGCGTGGTCGGAAACCAGCCGCCGCCGAAGCGATCGGTGTGTGCGACCGGGCACCGCTCGCGCAGATCGTCCCAGATCGGATACGGGTTGTTCACCCACGTCGGGTCCGTGTGGTCCCAGTCGGTCGCGAAGTCGGTGACTTCGGGCTTGACGAGTTCGGTGGTCATGTCCTCGCTACTCCTCTAATGAGATGGCGTGTTCGGGGCAGTTGGCTTGGGCTAGTCGGGCGAGCTCGATCGTCTCCGCGCTGAGAGTGCCGTCACCGATGACGACACCGTTGCCGAGATCGTCGCAGTCAAAGATCGTCGGAGCGAGCGAGAAGCACCGTCCGTGTCCTTGACAACGCGCAACATCGATGACGACTTTCACGGGCCTCCGCGAGACGTATTGGGGTGAGACACTACCACTCGGTATGTCTCATTCACCAGCATCCCGTTGAATTTCACGGGACCGTCACAGAGACGTCGGCGGGTCCTCCCCGTTGTAATCAAAGAAGTACCGGTCGACCCACTCGGTGTCACGACCGCGCAGCGAACGCAGAATCGCCGGCAGTTCGCCGGCCATTTTGAACATGTGCCAGTCGCCGAACCGGTCGAACTTCCTTGTCGAGATGGTGACCGGTGCGTCGTTTAACGTCACGAACTTTCGACCGCTGGCTCGTCCGAGTCGACGGAGCCGACGAGCAAAGTCGACGTCCTCGCCCACACTCAGTGATTCGTTGAAACCACCTATTGCTTCAAAGTCCTCGCGGGTGCACCAGAACATCACGCCGCTCACTCGAGCCAGTCGAGTGAGCGCAAGGGTGATGGCATACGTCGCGTTGATACCCAGCGAGCGTCGCTCAGGTTGAAACGCCGTCCCGCCCCCCACCACGTGGCCGGTTGCCAGTTGGCTATGCACTGCGCTCAGTGCATTCGGCGCAACGATGTTGTCGGCATCAATGGTGACGACGAAGCGTCCCGAGCTGGCGCGCACACCAGCGTTGCGCACTGTGGCGATGTTGCGCGATTGATCGTCCACCACCATCGCCCCCTGAAAGTGAGCGATCTCGGCTGTCGCGTCGGTACAGCGATTGGCAACCACGACAACCTCAACTGGCGAATTGAGGTTGCTCTGTGCGCGGGCGATCGAAGATAGACAACGCGGAAGCAACTCGGCCTCGTTGTGCGCTGGCACAATCACCGACACGTCCATCGCCCCACGGTACGAGAGCGACGTACTTATTCGGCGTCGATCTCCTCGCGCGAAATCCCGAGGAAGTACAAGACCGCGTCGAGGTACGGCACCGAGAGCGCGGCGTCGGCGTGCTCTCGAACAACCGCCTTGGCGTTAAAGGCAATCCCCAATCCCGCCATCGAGAGCATGTCAATGTCGTTGGCACCGTCGCCTACCGCGACGGTCTGCTGCAAGGGAACGCCGACTTCTTCGGCGAATCGACGCATCGCTCGCGCTTTGGCCGCGCGATCAACGACCGCGGAGGCCAGATGTCCGGAGAGAACTCCGTCGACAATGTCGAGTCGGTTCGCCTCTAAATGATGCACACCCAGATCTGAGAGCAGCGGTTCGAGCACTTCAACAAAACCACCGGAGACGACGGCGGGCACGTAGCCGAGACGCTGAAGCGTGCGCAGCAACGTCCGAGCGCCTGGCGCCAATTTCAACTTGGCGCGAACGTCAACTAACACGGACGCGGGCATTCCCTTGAGGAGCATCACTCGTTGGCGGAGCGATTCGGCGAAATCAATCTCTCCCGCCATGGCTGCCGCCGTGATCGCCGACACTTTGTCTTCGCATCCGCACACTTCGGCCAACAGATCAATGACTTCGTTTTGCAGCAATGTCGAATCGGCATCCATCACCACGAGGTGTTTGGACCGACGGTGAAGTCCTGCGCGCTGAACCGCCAAGTCCAAGCCCGTTGCGGCGGCCGCCTCCGTTAACGCTTCACGCAACGTGGTGTGATTCGGACCACGCACCACCAGCTCGTAACAGTCGACGGGATAACTCGCGAGGTGCACGATCCGTTCGCACGTGGCACCGCTGTGGGCAATCGCTCGGAACACGGCTACCAAGGACTCACTCGTAACTGAAGGGGCCAGAAAGGTCACCAGCAGGCGTTTGCCATTCACGAAGTCGCCAGCCTCAACAGCCTCCACGGTGACATCAACGCCGTCGCCTACGACACCGGTCTCGATTGCTCGCTCGCGCAATTGCTCGGGCGTCTCCGACGCGTCAACCGTGACCTCCACGCAGAGAACGAGGTATCCGCGGATAGTGATTTGAGCGACGTCGTTGATCGCGCAGTTGTCGCAGCTCAGCTGATGAAGCGCCTCAAATAACTGGGCCCCCACACCTGGTCGATCTGGACCACTCGCAGTGACGAGGTAGGTCGTCGTCGTCACGGAGTCAGCGTAGACAGGCGTGTGTTGCTTCCGGATTGCTAGACCACCACGACATCAAGGAGTCCGGAAAGATCAGCAAAGTCACCACCGTCTCGGGTCACTAAGCGGAGACCCCGAGCGTGGGCTGTGGCGCCGATCATCAAGTCGACCTGCCGTCGGCGGTGAGTTCGGCCCCTCACATTTAGTTCAGCCACAATCACGCCGTAGCTGCGCGCGGCCTCACGATCGAATGGAAATGGCTCGAAATACTCTTCAACAAGTTGAAGTCGCACGAGTCGTTTGGCGGCTTCGACAGAATCTCGGGCGAGGTGAACTCCCGATGACAGCTCCGCCACCGTCAGAGCGCTGATGCCCACACCGTCCGGCGAGAGCTCCGCCACTCGCGTCCAAACAATGTCGATGACCACGGAAGTGTCAAGTAGCGCTGCCGCCATTTAGAGATACGGGTCAATCGCTCGGTCAGTGTCCGTTCGGAACTGCTGAAGGTCAATCTGAGGCGCCCGCGAAAACGCCGCCTGAATCTCCTCGATCGGCACAATGGCGCGCCGACGAGAGTGAAGTGGGCGAAGTTCAGCCACGGGAACACCGTTTCGAGTAATCACAAATGACTCGCCGCTGACAACTTCATCCATAATGCGGGCATTGTCGTTACGAAGTTCTCGTTGAGCAATTTCGCGAGGCATTCCTGGAGTGTAGCAATGTGTGCTACGTTCTGCTACACCCACTGGTGTTGGTGAAGTCTCCACGGCGCACAACAGTCGCGGTCACGATTAGTTAGTCGACGCCTCGGACTCTTTGGCGCGCAAGGTGGCCACCTCTCGAACGTGCTCGTTCGTTCGAGAATCGAAATTCCACATCGCTCGCAACATGGCGGGCGAGAGCGCACAGATACCCGAGCACGCGATGCCGCCAATGACGTTGGCCGCCCGGAACCCAACAACGCTCACCATGGTGCCCGCCCTCAGCTGAGCCGTCGTCGGACCAACGGAGTACGAGAGCATCTCGATTGACGCCATGCGACCGCGCACACTTGGGGGAATCGATTCGTTCCACATCGTCTGGCGAAAGATGCCCGACACGCCGTCACCGATCCCTGCGATCGTGAGTCCGACCAGAGCAAGCACCAGAGAGTGCGTGGCGCCAAAGAGCACAATGCCGAGTCCCCAGACAGTGGCCGCGACGGAAATGGCGACGCCGTAGCGATGTACGCGCCCGGTCCACTTTGAAGTGACCATCGTCAGAAACGAACCGAACGGAATCGCTGCGAAGAACAACGGCAGCGCCGCCTTGGAGTGAAAGTGTTTCGCCCCGAAAGTGAACGTTGCCACCGGGAACGCAAAGATCATCGCCACTAGGTCGACGATGTAGGTGCCGAGGATGTCGTGGCGCTGGGCGGCGTACTTCGCGCCGATGACGACCGAGGCGACTCCGGGCTCTTCTCCGTCGCTTCGCCCCGTATGCACAACCGCAAGGCCGAACAAGCAGGAGAAGGTCACGGCAAAGCTGATGAGGTCGATCAGATACACCAGCGAGACGCCGAAGTAGTTGGCTAGGAATCCACCGAGAATCGGACCAAGAATCGCCGCTCCAGTTCCCGCGGCCATGCGCAAAGTGGCGGACTGGCGCTGTAGATCGTGAGGCACGAGCTGCTGTTCGAGCGCCGAGAGGCTCGGTGATTGAGCTCCGTTGACCGCAGCGATCGCGGCAGCGATGAGATAGATCGCCACAACGCTCGGGTGATGCAGACGGGAGTTAAAGAGCAGCGCACCCATCGTGAGCAACATGCCGACTTCACCCGCAATAGCGATCCTTTGTCGATTGAAGTGGTCGGCAATGACGCCGCCAAACAGCGCGAAGACCACCATCGGCACAATCTCCGCGGCACCGAGCAGACCGACTTTCCAGCCGCTGTGTGTGAGATTGGTGAGTTGAAGGTACAGCGCGATGTAGGCGGCCTGCGCACCGAGACGAGAGACCGCGCCGTAGACGTACAGACGCCGAAACGACTTCGAGCGACGTAACGGTGCGAGATCGAATCCGAGACGACTGAACAGCGTCATAGATCTGGAGCGCCGCTCAACCACCCTCGAGCTGTGTCGTAGTGGCGAAGGATTCGCGCTGGCACTCCCCCGAGCACGACGTGGTCGGGAAACTCCCCACGGACGACGGCCCCGGCGGCCACCACGGTGTTGCGGCCGAGTTTGGTACCCGGAAGGATGACCACGTTGGCGCCGAGCCAGCTACCTGAGCCGATCTCCACTGCGGCTTCGCTAGGTGTTTGCCAACCAACGGGAATATCGAGTCCCTCGTAGCCGTGATTCTGATCAGTGATGTACACGTACGGCCCAGTTTGAATCTCGTCACCGAGCACGATCGACCAGTGCCCAATGACGTGGCTGCCCCGTCCGATGATGCATTTGCGTCCAATGGTCACCACCGGGTTCGACAGCATCGTCTGCTCGGGACCGATGCCCGCGGTTAAACAGACGTTGGGTCCGATAAGGGCGTCCTCACCAATTGCTATGTAGCGCTCGTTGTAGATGACGCCCTGAGGAAACATCAACGCCGCACCCGCGCCGAAGCGGTGAAACGACTGCGCATACGCGTCATTCGGTCCGACGGTGGCAATCTCGGCCGTGTAGCGGCGCGCTCGACGAATCTGGGCACCTAACCACCGGCGCACGGTCAAACGCGCGCTCATGGCGAACGAACTTATCGGCCGGCTTGTTACCGGCCCCGCTTCAATCGAGCGAGATCGGTGCGTCGACGTCGATGGCGGTCGTGACGTCGTTGGCCTTCGCGATGTGCTCGCGGACGCGCTGGTCGATTTCGGCCATCAACTGTGGGTTCTCGCGCAGGAACGCCTTTACGTTCTCGCGGCCCTGGCCGAGCTGCTCGCCCTCGTAGGTGAACCAGGCGCCGGCTTTCTTCACGAAGCCCAGTTCGACGGCGACGTCGAGCAGCGAGCCCTCGCGGCTGATGCCCTGGCCGTACATGATGTCGAATTCGGCCTGCTTAAACGGCGCGGCCACCTTGTTCTTCACCACTTTCACGCGCGTGCGGTTGCCGACGACTTCCGTGCCGTCCTTGATCGACTCAATGCGGCGGATGTCGAGACGGACTGATGAGTAGAACTTGAGTGCGCGTCCGCCTGGAGTGGTCTCCGGCGATCCGTACATCACGCCGATCTTTTCGCGCAACTGGTTGATGAACAGCGCAATCGTCGAGGTCTTCGACAGGTTGGCCGTCACCTTGCGCAGCGCCTGGCTCATGAGGCGGGCCTGCAGACCAACGTGACTGTCGCCCATCTCGCCTTCAATCTCCGCGCGAGGCGTGAGGGCGGCCACTGAGTCAATGACCACGACGTCCAGCGCACCCGAGCGGATCAGCATGTCGACGATCTCGAGCGCCTGCTCACCAGTATCGGGTTGAGAGACGAGCAGGTCGTCGACGTTCACGCCGATCGCCTTGGCGTAGACCGGGTCCATCGCGTGTTCCGCGTCGATGTAGGCGCAGGTGCCGCCGTTGCGCTGCGCTTCGGCGACGAGGTGCATCGCGAGGGTGCTCTTACCGGAGGACTCCGGACCGAACACCTCAACGATGCGGCCACGGGGGATGCCGCCAATGCCGAGGGCGAGGTCCAGGGCGAGGGCCCCAGTCGAAATCGCCTCGATGTTCAGGTGGAGGTTCTCCCCCATCCGCATGATCGATCCCTTACCGAACTGCTTCTCAATCTGGCCGAGGGCCATTTCGAGGGCCTTCGCACGGTCATCCGTCGCCACTGCTGTCTCCTTGGTTCTCTTCATCACGCGCGGCAACGTAAGTACCTCGTGTGACACGGCCAGTCCCCGCCCGTCGGGAACCGTACTACGAACAAATGTTCGCTTCAAGCACCGATTGGGCAGAAATTCCCAAAGAATCTCCGCGTATGTCTATCTGAGACCACGCCGTGATGACGGTCATGGCTCGTTCGCGACCCCCAAATCCCGCGACCATTCCTCAGTGATCGGCCACCCCGTCGCAACGAAGCCGCGCTGGACCTCCTCGGGATGTCGGGTGGAGAACCAGATCATCCGTTCTCGACCGCATGGCTGCGGCGTCGCGACGATGGACCGATACATCAAATCCCTGTCCGCAGAAACGAATCAGCTCGGCACTGACCTCAAAGTGGCCACGTGAGGAGCACTTACGCGGCCGATGAACTCATATACGTGCAGACCGCCATCAATGCGAAAGGTCTCGTGATCGCTCACGGCGACGCAATGCGCCCGGCGCGATGGGCGCGTTGATGCGATTCACTGCGCCACTGCGCGTGATCCTTCGACATCCACTCACCGTGATATCCGCATTCGCACTCAAAGCGCCAGAGATCACGGTTATCGGGGTGCGTTGAAAAAGTAATTCGAGGGTATTGGGAGGACATGAAGGATCTCTGAAGTGCATCGTATTCGCTCGAAATAAGTTGACAGGTTGCCAACTCGATGGAGCAAATCACGTGCGCAAAAGTTGAATGACTTTTGCGCTATTTCCGTAGACTTGTTCGAATCTATTTCGGCCGTATCGATTCGCTGAATCCACCGAAGGAGCCCGGTGACCAAACACGTCAGCCAAGACGACCGGCGGCGCATGATCGTGAACGCCGCCAGCGAGCTGATTGAAGAGCAAGGTGTCTTGGCTCTCAGCATGCGCGCGGTGGCCGATCGGGCCGGGATCACTCGCGTGTGGCTGTACAACTACTTTCCCGACGTCGATGCCGTCATGCTCGGTGTTTGGAATCAGTGGCGCATTGACCTTGCAGGAACTACGGATTTCGAGCCACCTCGAGGGCGCTCGGTACGGGACTATCTCACCAATCTGGTGACCCTGTGGCTGCAGATGCCGACCGCCGCCGCCATGATCGGTCTTCACGCGAGCACGTACATGGGCATGGCCAACGACGGTCCGAGCTCCTTTATTCGCACCATTAATGCGGACGTCGAACGGCGCTGGACGCTCCCGCTCATTGCTTCCGGCGTCGAGCACGACCGCGCGGTGGCCGCCGTTGTCAGAGTTCAGGCGAGCGGACTGAGCACGATCATTGCCTTTCGGCGAGGACTGCTCACCAAGGAGAACACCGTCAAAACATTGAACGAATTAATCAGTGCGACGGTGCCCGCTCATTGGCAATTGAGCGACCGAGAGTGGAACTGAGCAAACTTTACTAACAGTCTGTAAAAGCCAATATTGCCTTGATTTCTATTTCAACTCCCTGACAACAACTCTCAGAAGGCATATCTTCGTCGCAACGTCCGGTGATCGCTGAACCAACTGCTTCTTGGTTGACAGTTGATTCGCCACCGACGCGAGGTCAATGGCTCGGAGTGATGCGACCGACCGGCTGTGTTTCAAGATGTCCGCCGACTCTCCGAGCCATTGACCGGCCCCTGAGGATCTCCTCAGTGAGAGGCGCGTTCTAAGAGAAACACGGGAATGACCCGTTCGGTGTTCTCCTGGTACTGCGCGTAGTTCGGAAAGGCCGCCACTGCGCGCTGCCACCAGATCTCACGTTCGCCCCCGTCAAGGAGCCGCGCCACTCGCTCACTCTTTTCAGGTCCGTCCTGAACCACACAGTGGGGATCGGCGGTGAGGTTGTAGAACCAGACGGGATGCGTCGGCGCGCCGCCCTGACTCGCCACGGCCAAATAGTCGCCGTTGTGCTCGACACGCATGAGCGGGGTCTTTCGCACCTTGCCTGATTTGTTGCCTTTGCTCGTCACGATCACGACCGGCAGATTGAGAATCGTGTTGCCTTCCGCGCCGTTGGTGCGCTCATAGAGCTCGACCTGGTCGCGAACCCACTTAGACGGGCTCGGCGCGTACTCGCCGCTGATCGCCATCAGTCAACGAGCGCTGAGTACACCAGCTGCTGCAGATCGCGACGAATCGGGTAGGTCGAACTCGGCAGCAGCTGCGTGTAGAAGCCGACGGTCACTTCTTCCACCGGATCTACCCAGAACGCCGTCGACGCGGCACCGCCCCACGCAAAGGAGCCTTCTGAGATGAGGCTCTTGTTCTTGCGACGATCGGTGACGACCGAGAAGCCGAGCCCAAAGCCCACGCCGGCTTGACCGTCTTCACTGAAGCTGTCGGTCGCCATCTCAGTGAGGTCCCTGTCACCCGGCAAATGGTTCTCCACCATGAGCGCGAGTGTGCGATCACTGATGATGCGCACGCCATCGATCTCGCCACCGTTAAGCAGCATCGTCATGAATCGCTGGTAGTCGTGCGCGGTCGACAGCAGTCCACCGCCGCCACCGTGCCAGCGCGGTTCGTGGGTCGCGCCCTTGGACATCTCAACGGCGGGCACCGAATCCTTGCCGTGTGGCACGTAGAGCATCGCGAGGCGGTCGAGTTCACTCTCGGGGCAGTACCAGGTGGTGTCGGTCATGCCGAGCGGATCAAAGATCCGCTCCTTCATGAACGCCTGCAGCGTCTGGCCGCTCCACAGTTCAATCAGTCGACCAAGGACGTCGACCGAGACCGAGTAGTTCCACTTCGTCCCCGGATTAAACAACAGCGGCGCGCTGCACCAGTCGTCGACCGCGCCGGCCAGATCCACACCTTTGGGCGAACCGAACTCGTACCCCTTGGCGCGATAGATGGCGTCAACGGGGTGGCTGTACTGAAAGCCGTAGGTCAGCCCGCTCATGTGGCTGAGCAGATGGTGGACACGCACGGGTTCAGTGGCAGGAACTGTCTTTGGCGCTGCTGGCGTGCCGCCGACATAAACCTGACTCTCGCGCAACGAGTCGATCCACTTACCCGCCGGATTGAGGAGATCAAAACGCCCCTCTTCGTACAGCATCATCACGGCCACCGAGGTGAGCGGCTTGGTCATCGAGTAGATGCGCCAGATGGTGTCGTCACTCACTGGTCGACCGATCTCTCGATCCGCGTGGCCGTACTTCGAGGTGTAAACAAGCTGGCCGGCGCGCGCAACCGTCACTAGCCAGCCGGCGAGTCGACGGTCATCGACATACTGCTGAAAGTGCGTCGAGATCCGTTCGAGCTTGCGCGGATCAAAGCCGAACTCCCGCGCGTCGCTCTGCAGGGTGAGCTGAGTCATGGGTCCCCCTTACGTCGGCTCGACATTATCTGCGCTCGAAGAGAGCCCGAGGAGCCATCCCTCTTCTCGGCGCACGACCTCACGATCTGAGGTTGGGAGCGCTCTCAGTAGGGAGAAGCGCGTTAACGGCATGTGCGTGCGGTGTTGCGTGCGCAGCCACGCCGCAACGGCGCGCACTTGTTGCTCGTCGCGCACGGACCCTCGTGCGCTGCGCCACGGTGCCAGAGAGAAAAACGATTCGGCGATCACAACGGGAGTACGCGGCACTTCAAAGGGCCACACCGAGAGCGTCACCTCCGCTCGCCACCGCTCGACCATGGCCTGGGCGACGAGCGACTGGCTGCCGACCGAACCCGCGCCGAGCAGTTGTAGGGGCGATTTGATGGCACCACGCACGTGACGTTCGACGCGACGGCCGGGCGGGATCGGGCACGGCGCAACGCCACGTTGTGGCGTCGTCGTTGGTGACAGCCATCGGTACGTTCGCCCATGCGGATGACCCCACAGCAATGCTGCCCCGGCTCGACGGTTGAGCTCATTGGCTACGTCGAAACGGTTGTTGCGATTGCGCGGTCCCTCCTCCAACATGTCGGCGAGCAGTCGCGCAGTCGCGCGCCACGGCATGCCGCTTAAGTCCAGCGCCTGCGCAAAACCTTCGGGGAAACCAAGCGCCACATCCAGCACGACCAAGGTGCGCCCGGGCCGCTGCGCCCAGCCCAATACGTGCTCAGTGAGCTCCGCGCGTGTGGCGAAGTTCCACGTTCGTATTGGATGGTCCCCGTCAGCGAGCGCCACCCACAGTGAATCGACTCCGCGCTTGGGGGTCGATGACGCCGAATAGTCGACCGCGACGAACCGGTCGAACTCCTCAGTGACCACGCGTGAGCGCGCGTCGCAGCACATCGAGCGCACTGATCGCGCTGTAGGCGCGCACTCGGGGACGATCGCCCGGCAGGCGCAGTGCCACTGACTCGACCGCCCCAGCGATGTCCAGCCCAACGAACACAGTGCCGGCGGGCTGACCCTCTTGCTCGAGGGGACCAGCGACGCCAGTAACCGAGAGACCCACATCGCTGCCGAGCGCACGTCGTGCGCCGCTCGCCATCGCCTCGGCGGCAGCGGCGGTCACCACGGGACCCTCGGGGACCTTGAGCAACGAGAACTTCACATCACTCGCGTAGCTCACGACGCCTCCGCGAAAGAACGACGATGCGCCGGCGACGTTGACGATCCGACTCGCAATCAGTCCTCCGGTGACCGACTCCGCCAGCCCGAGCGTGAAGCCCCGTGATGTGAGCAGCGCGGCCACCGCGTCTTCCATGGTCTCCTCGTCGACGCCGAACACAATGTCTCCGAGGCGCTCGGTGATCGTGGCGCGAACGACGGCTTCCTCGTCGTCGAGACGACGACGCGCACTCTCGGCGTCGGGTCCGCGGGCCGTGAGGCGAACTTTGATCCCCTCAATGCCTGACGCGAGGAATGCAATGGTGACGGCGCCGTCGGCTTCAAGAAGTTGAAACCGTTCGTGCAGCGCTTCAGCGAGTCCCGATTCACTCGCGCCCCAGGTACGCAAGACGCGACTCACAATCGCGCCGGAGGTTCCCTCCGTTGCTTGTCGCTCGAGCAGGTCGGGCAAAATGGCGCGTTCAAACATCTCGGTCAGTTCGTACGGCACCCCCGGTACGGCGTAGATGACCTTGTTTCCAAGCGGGCAGATGAGGCCTGGCGCCGTGCCCCGGCGCTGTTCGATCACGGTGGCCCCACGCGGCACGTCGGCCTGCAGCAGGTTGTTCTCGGGCATGGTGCGCCCGCGGCTCTCAAACATCGCTCGAATCGAGGTAACGAGTGCCTCCTCGCGAATTAGCGGCACGTTCATGACTTCGGCCAGCGCCTCGCGCGTGATGTCGTCTTGAGTCGGGCCGAGCCCGCCGCACACGATGAGGGCGTCGCTGCGCGCCAACGCGGTGCGAAACGCCAACACGATGCGATCGTGATTGTCACCCACGTGCTGGTGAAAGTGACTGTGCAGCCCGTAGGCCGCCAGCTGCTCGCCCAGCCACTGCGAGTTGGTGTCGGCGATTTGGCCGAGCAGCAGCTCGGTTCCGACCGCGACGACCTCGACTTTCACGCGCGCACGGGGGCGCGCCCGTCGACGTAGTACTGCCAACCGGTGACGAGGGTCAGCAACACGGCCAACCACAACGTCCCGTTGTGCAGCCAGTGCAGGTGCTGGGTCGGCGGCAGAACGCAAAAGGCAATTGCGAAATCCTGAACGAGCGTCTTGATCTTCGGCAGTTGGCGCGCCGGAATGGAGACCCCTCGTCGACTCGCCACCGTGCGGTACCACGTCATCCACACTTCACGCGCCGCGATGATCGTGACGGGAACAATGGATAGCGAATGCACGTACACCAGTGTGTACAACGACGCGAGCACTACGACTTTGTCGACGAGCGGGTCGAGGAACGCCCCCGAAGTGGTCGTGCCTTGCCGACGAGCGATGATGCCGTCGAAGTAGTCCGTGAACGCGGCGAACGCTCCGACGAGAGTGGTCCACCACGACGCACCGCGACTGATGATCAGCCAGATAAAGATCGGCGTCACGGCCAGTCGAAAGATGGTGAGCAGGTTGGCGGGCGTGAGCAGCGCCGTTGGGCCGTAGGTGCGCTGCTCGCTCACGCCGGGACTGCCTCCAGGTCCACACCGCTGCTTGCGGTTATGACACAGTCAAGCAACGAGCCGACCGGCAGCGATGGATCAACTCGGATGACGCCGTCAATCTCGGGGCACTCCCCCGCCGAGCGACCGACGCCCGGCGCGTCGATCAGCACAGATCGGGTTGCACCCACCAGTGCATCACGGCGCCGAGCCGTGATGGCGTCTTGGACCGCACTCACTTCTCGCAGTCGTTCGAGCGCGAGTTCGGCGGGTACCTGGTCATCTCGCGCGGCGGCTGGTGTGCCGTCTTCGAGCGAATATGTGAAAAAACCCGCCCAATCGAGCTGCGCCGCCTCAAGGAATGCCAACAGTTCGCGTTGATCATCTTCGGTCTCGCCGGGATAACCGAGAATGAATGACGAGCGAAACGTCGCTGAAGGATCTGCCGCACGGATGAACGCCACGCGCTCTAAGAACCGATCCGCGTCGCCCCAACGTCGCATGGCGCGAAGAAGCGGTCGCGAGGCGTGTTGTAACGACAGATCGAAGTAGCTGACCTTGGTTTGAAGGATCGCTTCGATGAGTGCAGGCGTGAGACCCGAGGGATACAGATAAAGGAGACGAACGCGATCGACCTCGCTCGTGAGCGTCGACACGAGGCTGACGAGCGGTTGGGTTTCTCCGGTGTCGAGCACTTCGAGCGCCTCGCCCTCGCGCGAGCGGCGCCGGTCGTGGCCCCAGCTCGCGAGATCTTGGGCGACGAGAACGATCTCACGAGCGCCTGTGTCGCGCAGCGCTCGGACCTCCGAGAGAATCTCGAGTGTCGACCTCGAGCGCTGATCGCCGCGAAAACTTGGGATCGCGCAAAAGCCGCAGCGACGATCACACCCTTCGGCCACCTTCACGTACGCCCACGGCGCCGTGGCCGCCGGACGAGGCAAATTGAGCAGGTCGAAGTCATTGTGCGGCTTGGATCCGATTGTGACCCGCGTCGAGGGAAGCAGGCTCTGTCCAAATCCGGCGACGAGATCGACCTCGGGCAGCGCTTCAGCGAGTTCATCGCCGTATCGCTCGGCCATGCACCCGGTCACGACCAGGCGAGAACCGCTTGATCGACGGGCATCGAGATCCAAAATCGTGTCGACCGACTCCCGACGAGCCGCCTCAATGAAGGCGCACGTATTGACGACCACCAGATCGGCGTCGCCAAGCTCGTTGCTGGACTCGTAGCCCTGGGCAGTGAGCAGGCCAGCAAGCTTGCTCGAATCGACCTCGTTCTTCGGGCAGCCGAGAGTCTCGATGAAGTAACGCACGATCGCTCCACGTCGCCGGTGACGCCGCCGGGCGGCGGGCGAGACCGTTCAGCGTAGGGCGATTACCTCGGGAAGCAGTGCTGAAGCCATCCGCCTCTCAGCAAAACGATGAAGTTCAGTCAGTATCCGACGAACGACCTACAGGACTTAGAAGGCTCCCGTGCCGTTCGGCGTACCGAGTCCCGTGGGCCCATCCCATCCCGTTGCGGCGTTGCAGAGCACGTTGCCGCACGATCCGTTCGATCCCGTGGCCACATCATTCAGCGACGACGTGTGCGCATAGGCGTACGAGGCGTTTGTCAACGTCGCGCCATTGCCCGCGAGCGCGTAGACGCTGGCGATGATCGGCGAGGAAACGCTCGTGCCACCAAAGACCAGCCATCCGCTGTACCCCTGATAGCTGTACGAGTCGTAGACCGCGACGCCGGTTGATGGATTCGCGACCGCGCTGACATCGGCTTCGGCTCGCTTCGAGCACACCGACGTGATGGCAGAAAGTGAACTCTGCCAACTCGGCTGTGCGTCGTACGCCGAGCAACCCGATCCGGAGCCGCTCCACACGGTCTCACTAAAGCCGCGGGCCGACGAGTCGCGAACGAGTGACGTACCACCAACGGCCGTCACGTACTTCGACGCTGCGGGGTACTGCGCGCCATACCCGCTGTCACCCGCACTGGCTGTAATCATCACGCCGGGGTGATTGAAGTACGACGAGTCATAACTCGTGTCCAGTGACGACTCGCCGCCGCCGTAGCTGTTCGAGATCACCGTGGCACCGAGTGAAACCGCGGTGTTGACCGCTTGACCGAGCGCACTCATTGATGCACTAGTTGCCTCGACCAAAAGAATGTGGCAGTTAGGGCAGATGGCCGATGCCATGTCGACGTCCAGCGAAATCTCCTGGGCCCAACCGCCGTTACTGCGAGGGAGCTTGGAAGATCCGGTTCCGCTCACGACGCGGAAGCAGCCATTCGCCACCGTGCAAGCCGGCAATCCGAACTGCGCGCGATACACGTTGAGGTCGTTTTGCACGTTCGGGTCGTTGTACGCGTCAACGATGGCCACCGTCTGACCAACGCCCGCCGTTGATGACGGCAGCGCGTACGCGGCCTGCAGATCAGCGGGGAAGAATCCCGACGGCGACGAGGCGTTGGGGTTGACGTGGCCCTTCGACGACACGTTCGCGTAGAGAATTGCGTTGCAGGACGCATGCCCCGCGGTCGCCACCGCACACGAGTGGATCGTGCGGTGCGAATTCACGGATTTCGCGCTGGCGCCGCTCGACACGACGAGCGAGATCGCGAGAAGCGCGCCAGCGCTCGTCACAGACAGTTTGCGAAGCTTCACGGGTCCCCCTTGACGGTGAGTCGACTCCGGACAACGTTAGGTCAGCGGACCAATCTCGGGGAGGCGCCCACTTTCGACCCTTGGGGCACTTTCGCGCCTTGAAAAAGTTTCGGCGCCATCGAGGGGCACGGGCGAAGTAGCGAATTGCTGGCCGAATTCGAACCAGACGTAAATGACATTCGCGTCACGCAACGGATCGGGGGTCAAAAAGCGACGACTCAGCCCCACCGAAATATCTCGGTGGGGCTGAGTCGTTTTGAAGCGATTTAGACGGTGACAGTTCCCGTCAGTGCGGCCGTGTTGCCGACCGACACCGACACGCCCGGAATGCTCAAGCGAACATGCAGGATCGCTTGGTCCGTTTGGGGAACTATTTCGCTCGGCGCGAACCGCACGTCAACCACGCAACTGCCGCCGGGTGCAATCTGACCTGAACAGGTATTCCCGGTGACTGAGAAGTCCTTGGCGTTCGTGCCTGACACCCACGCTCCGGCAAACGTCAGCGCCACCGACGACGTGTTGGTGACAGTGGCTTGTCCGTTGGAGTGTGTCGCAACGTTGGCGGACGCGAAGCTCGGAGAGCTCACGGTGAAGTGAGGCAACACCGCCGTCGCGATGGCCGGCGCCATGACATTGACGGCATGGATGTTGGGAGTGGTGCCGAACTGTTCGGTCACGCTCACCGTGATTGCCAGGTGACCAGCCGCGTGCGGCGCAAACACTAGATCCATCGCGCAGCTCGCAAGCGGCGCCAAAGTGACCGCGCACGGCGACGCATCGAGATTCCAACTCGAGACATCACTGCCCATGAGGTGCGCGGCACCGAGCGTCAGGTTCACGAGCGAAGTGTTGGTCACGGTGACTTGGCCATCACTCGAGCCGCCCACAGTGGTGACCGGGTGACTGGACGCGACGACCGTGAAGCTCGGAGGCAGTCCGTGTCCGCTCAGAGTCGCTTCGATAATCCGGCTGTTCGTCGTTGTTCCTACCGTGCGCGTCACGTGCGCCGCGATCACCGCGTTAAAGAGGTGACCGGCAACCGGCGAGAAGCTCACGGCGATGTTGCAGGACTGCAGTGGCGCCAGCGCGGCGGTGCAGGTCGTTCCCGTGATCGCAAAGGATCCCGAGGCGTTTGACAGCAAGGCATCCAACACAAGCGACACCGTTCCCGTCGCGCCAGTGTTCGTCAGCACAACGTTGCCGCTGGCAGAGGATCCAACCGTGACGGAACCGAAGTTCACCGAACTGAGCGTGATCAGCGGACTGTGCCCGGCCGTGCCCACACCGGTGCCGACGATCGTCGAGCGAGCGTGCAAGGGAATCGATGTGCCATCAATTTGCCAGGTCACTGACAACGTGGCAGCGACCGTGCCGATGTGATGCGGAGTGAATGCGATCACGATTCCGCAACCGCCGCCAGGAGCCAAAACGTGAGGACACGCGTTGGCGACAATCGACCACGTGTGAACGAGCGCAGTCTGCAGTGACAACGCCGTCATGTCGACGCCGACCAACGAGTTGTTGGTGATGGCAGCGAATGCAGTTCCCGAAGAGCCGACGGAGATCGTTCCCGCTGAAGCTCCCGAGAGCAAGACGTCCGGTCGGATACCAACTCCGGAAACGACCGCGCCCACTCGACTCGTGGCATTGATCACGCCTTTGTCAGAGAGGATGCCCATCGTGACGAACAGCGTCGAGGTTCTCAGATGTGGCGTGAGTGGCGTGAACGCCACCGCAATATCGCATGAGTCACCAGGGGCCACAGGACCGGCACACGTACCGACTGATCCGTGGAACTCCGCGAGCGTGTTGCTCGCATTCGGACTTACTGCGACGAAGTAAATCGGCACCGCCGAGTGATTGGTGAGATGCGCCTGGCCCTGTGCCGTTGTTCCTTCGGTGACGGTTCCGAAGTAGACACCGTGCACGGAGAAATCAACGAGCAGGGACGATGCACCCGCCGATGGTGCAGCAACCAGCGCGCCGGCCATCGACACAGCAACGATGCCCAGAGCTGCGAGGCCCCGGAACATTTGGATTTGGATTCGCTCCCCTAGAGTCATGTCCAAATACCTCCATTTCAAATTAAAGATGGATAAGAACTATCAGAGTTAATACTTAAAGTCTCGTCAGGAAATGAACTTTGTGTGATCTACTGATCAGTAATTTTCTCTTGAGATTACTGCACAATCGTGTAGTCAAACAAAGACATACGGCTGCATCAATTTGAACACAAAAGTGCCGATAATCAGACGCGACTCTCCCCGTTCTTGAAACTCAGGGCAAGCGGTTTAGAGTCTCTTGGAATCCAGAGCCACCAATTCCGCTGGAGGGTCTTTACCCTTGACTGGAGAATGCCAAACACGAAATTCCAACCTGGTTCTGAACTCAACCGGTGCGAATAGATGAATGTGGCACCCCTGATGGGAAATAGACCTAGCCGCTCCCCAAGTGGGACACAGGTCTTTTGGCGGAGAGGGAGGGATTTGAACCCTCGGACCCGGTTTCCCAGGTCAACTCATTAGCAGTGAGTCCGATTCGGCCGCTCTCGCACCTCTCCAGAGTTGTGAAGCCTACCAACACCACTTGCGGGAAGGAATTTCGATCGGCATTAACAAATTTGCCTACTTGGCGGCTCAAAACTGTTGAGCCCAATTTCCGGACGAATGAGCTGTAGCTCAACTACGAATTTTGTGGACTGCGAGTTGCTCTCATCCCAACTTGTCGATTCTCCCTGATTTGGGATCATCGACGGTTCTGACACACATCGCTCGAGTGAGTGATCTTCGCCATGCTCGCCGCTTGCCGCGTCATCGTGACGAATTGTCGGCACCAGATTCGCGGGACAACTGGCGGTAACATTTGACCCATGTGGCTGAGCGGCCACGAGAGGGGGCCGAAAATGTTCAAGAAAATTCTCAGACGATTTCGTCGTAAGTCACGCATGATGCGGATGTAACTATCCGCTGAAGCGGTTCGCGAGGTCCCCATGACTGCTTGACAGTCGTTTGGGGGCCTCGCGAATTTTTGTGCGACAAGCAACTTCCATTCCGTCAACGTTGTCTGCACTTCTCACTGCCGTCATTGCGGTTCCTGTAGTTATTCGTCATTCGCCGTGCGAGAGACCTCGGCCGAATCAAGAGGTCTAGATGACATCGCCCCAACCTGAGTTCCCGCAACTCATTGGTGACATCGAATCGCGCGATTTCGGTACGTACGGCATCATTGCGTCGTCGAGTGGTGGCTCGATGCTCAATCTCAAGGCTGACGAGTTCTCGCTGCTATCGAAGATCGATGGCCGACACACAGTTGACGAACTGGCGACACTGCTCGGCAAACCGGTCGACGACCTCATAGAGGATCTAAACGACGAGGGCTATCTCGTCAGCAGCCCTCCGCGAAAGAAGCACCGTGAAATTGTGGTGACATTGAGCGGAGTTGAGTTTGACGGATTCGATCGTTTCATCGAATTCTTGAACCGCAAGCTCGGTGACCTGATCTTCACGTCCCGAAGTTTCATCAGTGCGGTCGCGGTGGCGATAGTCGGATTCACACTCTTTGCCGTGCAACTAGGACTCGGTTGGCACCTCACTGTTCCCGTGACGCAGCCGGTCTTGGCCTTCTTAGTCCTGCGAGTGCTGAGCTTTTCTCAAGCGGGACTTCATGAGACGGCTCACGCCATGGTCATTGACCGACACGGGCGCCATGTTGGTCGCGTTGGAATCGGGTTCTATTGGGGAGCGCTGTCGTTTTACTGCGACGCCTCACAAGCGATGTTCTTTGATCGCAAAACTCGAATTCAAGAATCCGGCGCCGGTCTCTTCACCGACGTCGTGTTCGCCGGAGTGGTTTCGACTTTCGCGATCTTTGGTGCGGGATCGATGTGGGCGGTTGTACTGCGAGAACTCGCCGTCATCACTTACCTCGGAGTCATTCTCAACATGATTCCGCTCCTGGAGCTCGACGGGTATTGGATGGTGGCCGATCTTCTGAATCGACCGTCACTGCACCACGACTCGTTGCTGGCGCTGCAGGCGATGTTCAAGAGAAAGTCGCGCGACACCAAGCTCGCCCTGTACGCGCTAGTCAGCACCATCTTTGGACTTGGGGCATTTGTTGCCGGCATTGTGGCGTTTTGGCATCTTTTCGGTGGACTGTTTCACACGTTGTGGTCAGGTGGATCTGGCTACAAGATCCTGGCCGTTCTTTTGATCCTCCCCTACAGCGCGATCGTGGTCGAACTCGTTCTTGGACCAATCTTCCTATTGTTCAAGGGTCTCGAAACCAAGCGCCATCTAAAGAAGAGCCGAAAGAACGCCGCCGCGAGTTAATGCAATCCTGCACGGTAGGTCGTATCAGACCAAACGTCATGGGACGCACTCACTGATCTCAGATGTTGTCGAGCGCTTCGAATTGCTGGCTGGCAACCACTGGCAATCACGGCGCACGGTTACTTCAAAATGGCCGAACAAATCATTGAGCCCCGGCCCAATGGGCCGGGGCTCAATAACGAGTTGCTGACAGGCAGGAGTCAGATTCTCAGTTGGCCTTCACTGTGGCGGTCCTTGACGGCAATCCCGTCCCGAAGGAGTTGGTTGCAGTCACGGTCACCGTGTAGGTCGCGCCACTCGTCAAACCAGCGATCTCGCAAGTGCGAGCCGCTGGCGTGAGCAGAGTGCCGCTGGTTGAGCAGCTAAAGCCACCGGGTTGCGCGGTCGCCATGTAGGCAACGACCGGATTCACCCCACTCGCAATCGGCGGAGCCCAAGAAATTTGGGCCGCGGCCACGAGGGCGGTGGCATTCACTGACAGAGGGGCACTGGGCACGCCGACCATCACGGTTTGCAAACCGCTCGGCGCTGAATTTCCAGTGAGGTTCTTGGCAACGACGGTGACGCCGTAGACGACACCGTTCTGCAGCGACGCGATCTTGCAGTCGAGCAGTCGTGTGGCCGGGCAGCTGCGCGTCGGCTTGCCCGGTGCCGTGGCGGTCGCGACGAACTTGATAACGCCCGTGCTGGACTCGTTCCACGTCACCGTGATGACCTTGTTGCCCGAGGCGAGCACGACGTTGGTCGGTGTCGCTGGTGCGCTCGGCCCGGAGGCGAACGACGACGTGGCGAGTAGCGGTGTTGAGACCGCGATCGCGGCCAACGCCAACGCTCCTCGCGCTACGGCAGATCTGTACTTCATGGGGTCCTCCACAAACGGGGGTAGGTCGGATTACCCCCGCGTTACAAATACCCCAGTAAGTGCCGTTTCAAACGGCGAGTTGTACTTGAATCTCGTGAAAACGCTCACAATGCGGACTTCTGGACCTCCAAAATGAACCACACCGTTGTGGTTTGGGTCCCCTGGGGAGCTTCCACGCCCCAGCGATGGGCCAAATTCTCAACAATTTGCAGACCTCGACCGGTCGGTTCAAACGCTTTCGGCGTCCGTCGCGCCAACGTGCCATGCCCGGCGTTGGTCACCGAAATGCGCAGTTGGCGATTCCCCGAGTCGTAGCGAACTTCGACGTCGGCTCGAGCCCGGGCGTGCACAACAGCGTTCGTCACCAATTCCGAAGTGAGCAAGGTGGCGACGTCAATGGTCTCGGCGGGCAGACCGTTGATCGCGAGCTTCACAAATGTGCGCGCGGCGCCAATGGCTTCGACCGACGCCTCAAAGCTGTCGCGCTCGACGATGTTGCGTCGTAGGGCGCGGCTGACGCGTTCGGCGTGCTCGACCTGGCGCAGCGCGATGATCGCGACGTCATCGGCGACGTCTCGCTCGACCATCTGGCGCACGACGTAGTTCAAGATCGAATCCAGCGAACCGCGACGCGTCGTGGCGATCAGCGCCAGTCGATCAAGGCCCTCATCGAGAGGAATTCCACGGCGCTCGACCAGACCATCGGTGAACATCACAATCGTGGCGGCCGGCGCGAGGTTGACTTCAATCGAAGAAGGTTCAGGACCGCCCCTCACGCCAACCGGCGCAGTCACCGGGACAGGTAAGAACTGCGACGACGCCCCCTCGACCACCAGCGGTGGGAGGTGTCCGGCACTCGAGAATTCGGCGCACGAGTTCGCGACATCCAGCCGGACGCACAACACCGTGGCGAAGTGCCCATCACGTACGACGTCGTACAGAGCGCTCAGCTTGCGCAGCACTTCGTCGGGTGCGTCGCCCTGCACGGCGTACGCGCGAATTGCACTACGAATCGATGAGCTGAGCGTCGCTGCGCTGAGGCCGCGGCCTGACACATCTCCCACCGAGATGAACACCCGTGTCGGTCCGAGAGAGATGACGTCGTACCAGTCACCGCCGACGTCAAGTGTGCTGACGCCAGGCACGTACCGCGTCGCAATCTCGAGCCCCGGGAACTTCGGGTGCGGATCCGGGCGAATTGCCTCTTGGAGGTGGCTCGCGACCCGGCGTTGATCCTCGTAGCGACGCTGGCTCACGTCGGCGACGACTAGCGCACTGCGACGACGTCGCACCTGTACGTCAACGAACGCTCCGGCGGCAAGTCCCAGCAACGTGCCGCCAATGGCGACGATCCATGGAACCGAGTACGGCAGAACACCGGCAGGACGTCCGACAATGGCCGTGACAATCGTGACGTGGCTGTTGCCGAAGGGCACTGTCGTCGTGCGACTCGAGTACGACTTGGAGAGGTCGATCGAGGATTCGATCAATGTGGAGCTGGCGGGGGAATTGCCCAGATAGATCGCGAAGTCCAATCCGTAAAACGGCGATGTCGTGTCAAAGTGCACTTGAGCGCGCGAGCCGATGGCGGTTTCGGCGTACGCAATGAGCGGCGACGTATTACCCGGCAGCATTTCGGCGAAGCCGACGGAGCGGGGACTGGCCGCCAACAGGTCCACTACCGAGACGCGGGGACTCGGCACGACGGAGTTGAGAAATGCCCGCTGTCGCGCGGCGCTCAGCAGCGGTCGGCGACCGACGGATGCGAGTTCCACCACTCCGGTTCGGTCCTGTCGCCACAAGGTCACCGTCTGGAACTGCGAGTGCGCGCCGACGTTGGAAGACGCGATCGCCTCAAAACCACTCGGCGACGACGCCGACGCAACGCGCAACGCCGCGATCAACGTGCTCTGCACTGACGAGACGGTCGAGTCGAGGGCCGAGCGCACGTTGCGGGCTTCGTTTTGCAGCGCACGATCCTGGCCATTGTGGATCGAGGACTGCACGCCGGCCGACGCACCCAAAGCGATGCCGATGAGAAGGGCGCCGGCGACGATCGAGGAGGTGTGCGGCCACCATCGTCGCCCAGGGCGACGGAGCGCTCCCACTCCTCGTCGCGGCGCCGACTCGCCGCGAGCTGGCAACGTCATCTCACCCGGTGCTCCCCACTGCATCAAGCGAGTCGTACAACGCGAACACCTGCGTGAGCCCGGTCACGTCAAAGACCCGTCTGATGGCGTCACGCGTCACGACTAAGCGAAGTTGGAACTGTTCGTCGGTCTGGCGTTGGGTTTGCTGGACCTGCACAAACACGTTGAGACCGCTCGAATCGAGAAACGTGACGCCGCTCAGATCAACAACGAGATCGTGTGACGCCGCGACGGCGGGGACCAGAGCGTCGCTTAACTGCGGCGCGGAGGCGAGATCAATCTCACCAGTGACAACCAACACCGGGGGCGTCGATGATTCGTGATACTCGATCTGCATGGCCATCCCGTCATCGCCGCTCCGCGGCGGCTAAACGTGAATTCTAATGACGATTGTTTGTAATTCCTAGGGCGACTGGAATTTGTTGACCTTCGTAGACTCCGCGCCGAGAGCGCAAATGCGCAGGAGGTGTCGTGTCACGTAACGATTCGGTGACGGTGTCAGTTCCCGCGAGAGCTGAATCACTGTCCATTGTGCGTCTCGTCCTCGGTGGCGTTGGTGCGCGCGCAGGATTCACTCTCGAAGCAATCGACGAGCTGCAACTCGCTGTCGATGAGCTCTGTTCGTGTCTGGTGATTGCGTCCGAAGACAGCACGACTCGGATTGCCGTCACCGTCAGCGACACCGATCCCACTTCGATCGAGTGCGCCACCATCGACTGGCGTGGCGACGAACCGCAGTTGAGCGCGCTCTCCTCGCGCATCCTTGAGACGTTGGTCGACGAACACGGGATTCGACGCGCGGGAGACGAGTGGGTGGCGTGGCTCACAGTGGCTAGGACGGACGGTCGCAGCGAGCGATGACCGAAGCCGAGGACGAGGCTGCAACCTTGGTGCCGGGCCAGTCACGCCGCGAGCGCGACGAACTCATCACGTCGCACCTCTATTTGACCGAGTCGTTGGCGCGTCGATTTGCCCGACGCGGAGTGCCGTACGAAGACGTGCGTCAGGCGGCCTCGCTCTCTTTGGTTCGAGCGGCGACGAGATATGACCCCTCGCGCGGCGTCGAGTTCGCGGCGTTCGCCGCGCGCACCATCGTGGGCGACCTCAAGCACCAGCTGCGCGATCAGGGCTGGGCGATGCACACGCCGCGAGCACTCCAAGAGTTGTACCTCGAAATCGGCCGCGTCACTGAGGAACTCGATCAGCGTTTCGGTCGGGCGCCCACCGTGCATGAAATTGCCTCGGCCGTCGGTCGGCGCGATGACGAAGTCATCGAAGCGCTCGAAGCGGGCCGCCAGCTTCGTCTTGAATCACTCGACGCCGCAGAAACTGACACCGGACCAAGAGTCGCCGCCGTCGGCAACTTCGAGACAGATGTCGATGAAGCCGATGTTCTGATGCGCTCGACGGCCACATTGCCGCCCCGCGAACGAGAGATTTTGAAACTGCGATTTGTCGACGAGCTCAGCCAATCCGAGATTGCTCATCGGATGGGCATGAGCCAAATGCATGTCTCGCGACTGCTGCGTCAAGCGCTCAGCGAACTGCGCGAACAGCTCAACCAGTAGGCGGTGCGCCGAATCAGGCGCATTGATTGGTACAAATGGACGGTGCCGACGGTGACGCGATCGAATCGAGCGGTCGTTCTTCGATCAGGCGTCGTGGCCGGACTGATCGCCGCTTTCGTGGTGGCTGCTCGTTTAGTCGGGGCCGCGCGAGGCGAGATCTCGCGATTCGTCGTGGCGGGGAGCCGCTTTAGCGAGCCCTCAATTTTGAGTCGGCACCTATATGTTTTTCTTCACTCATCGGGATACGACGGCCAGTTCTATTGGCGACTGGCAGCCGATCCCTTTCAGCTGCACCACGGTGCCCTCTTCGGACTGCGCATCGACAGCCTCTATCGAGCGAACCGGATCATGTATCCGTGGCTCGCGTGGTTGCTCTCTCTCGGTCATCCGTCCGCCGCCGCGTGGGGGCTCGTTCTCACCAACGTCGTGGTGATTGGACTACTCGGCGCTCTCGCGGCGTACGCCATTCGATCAACCACCCATCGAATGGGCACGGCGCTGACCGTGTTGTTGGTACCGGGACTCGTCGGAGCGCTCAGCCGTGATCTCACTGAAGCCACGACCGCCCTGGCCGTCGTGGCGGGCGTCGTGGCGTACCGCGAAAAGCATTGGGTGCTCGCGGGCGCTGCCTTTAGTGCGGCTGTCTTGGCCCGTGAGACCGCTCTCCTTATTCCCCTCGTTTACGGCGTGCTGGCGTTGATCGAGATTGCTCGACGAGAACGGCGTCCCGGCGTGCGCGAACTGGTGTGGATCACCCCGTTCGTGATCTTTGCTGCTTGGCAGCTCGGGGCTCACTATCTCGTGGGTTCGTTTCCCATCTTCTCGTCGACGAATTCGGGCGACCTCGGCGTGCCGTTCGTGGGATTCGCTCGATCCCTCACGCACTGGTTCGAACCGTTTTCCTTCAAGCAGCTGGTCAAAGGCTGTCTGTACATCGTTCAGACGATCGCGGCCGTGAGCGTGGTTGCGCTCGCGCTGCGTCGGCGCACGTGGCGCAGCCCCGAGATGTGGTGCCTCATTCTCTTCAGCCTGCTCGTTATTTGCGAGACGCGTCAGGGATGGCTCATCCCATTTGACTCGCGCTACGCCACAGTGCCGATGGCGCTGGCGTGGTTCTCACTGCTCGACGGATCGCGCACCAAGGATCGCCGCACAGCAACGTGGATTGCTCTGCCCGTCGTGGCCGCCACCGTTATGTGGCGGATCATCGTGGTGTAGTTAGCGCACTTGGCAGTAGTGAAACGGCGTCACGAACGAGTTGACCGTGACCGGGAACACGCCGCAGCTAGTGGACGTCGTGCCGAGTCCGGCTCGTGAGAGGAACTGCGGATACGGCTGATCGGTGATGACACCCTGCCAGGTGAGGGTGTCTTCGTTCTGCCCGTTCTCTTGACCGTCACCCCAGACGACGAATGTGTGCGCGGCGTGATCGACAATCTGCACCGACAAGTCATGGCTCTTGCCCACCAGAGGAAACACTCGTCCCGATCGGATGAAGGTGGGCTTCGCGTCGAAGTACGGGATGATGAAGGCGCTCGGCGCGTCACCCACGATCACGATGGCGTTATTGGAGTGATTGAGAGCGGCCGGCACCGCGACGTGAAAGTAGTGAGTCGAATACCGGGTGCGACCCCAATCCGGCACCCGCTGGGAGAACATCACCGTCAAGATCACGACGAGTGAGAGCGGCACGGTGAGCCACGACATCTTGACGCTCTTGAGCAGATATCCAATTGTGAGAAACAGCAAGATCGGCGTCAGCATCTCCATCACGACCACGTAGCGATAGATGCCGGTGGTCCAGCACCACACCACATACGCCGTCACGAAGAACGCCGCCAGTGCGCCGAGATGACTGTCTGATCGTTTCCACGTGCGATCACGGATCGTCGTGACGACTTTCACGACAACCGCGACGCCGAAGAGCGATTCCAAAATGGGGAACGCCAGTTCGCGGAACTGCACGACACCGGTGATCAGGCCGTTGTGGGCAATACGGAAGGGATAAAGGACCATGGCCGACAGTCCGTGCAGCGATCGATCCCATCCAACGTTTTTGGTGGGTTGAGCCCACGGGCTGTGCAGCCACTCGTTGTACATCGGAAAGACCGGGGTGCCGTATTTCGTCCACAGCACCGCGCCCCACCAGCCGTAGGTGATGAGCCAACCAACGACGATCCCTGCGCTCACCCACAGTCCCGATCGAATCGCCCCACGAAAAGAGCGCGAAATCGCCACCGAAAAAACGGCAATACCGAGTCCGACGCAGACCACGGTCTCTTTGAGACCCACCGATGCGCCCACGAGCAGTCCCGCGCCCACGAGGTACCGCACCACCGTCCAGCGACTGAGCTGCGAGTAGTTCGCGGTGCGCAAAATCAGCAGAAATGCGAGCAGCAGAAGGGGCGCGATGAGCGTGTCGCCCTGCGCGTTGCCGACCTCACTCAACGCCGTCGCCCCAAACATGCCGCAGATCGCGGTGACGAGAGCTTGGAATCGTGACAGTCGCAGCTCGCGCGCGATCAAGTACAGCAGCGGCCCCGCCAGTCCCTGAATGGCCCCGATGAAGAACTGAAAGGGAACCGCCGGGATGTAGCGAGCACCGAAGTAAAACGGCGCGGAGATCAGCGGATTGAGAAAACTCTGCTGACCCGCGGGTGCAACGCCGTGCATGCCGTCAACGAACACCCAGAACGGATTAAAGAAGTGGTAGTTGCGAAGATCGAACGTTGAGTCCATGCCCATCGCTAGGCCAATGAAGCCGTAGCTGAACGAGAACAACAGCCAACGCGACCAACGCACGCGCAGCATCTTGCGAGCGGGTTCGCTCGTAGCCGGCGCAGTGGCGTCGATGGAAGTGGTTACAGAGTCGTCGCTCACAGGGCCGTCATGAAATCTTAATTGTCGAGTTCCCACTGTTCGGTTTTTGCGAACAACGAGGCGTCTGTCATGCGGTCGTCATACTGCAACGACAAGTTACGCATCAGTAGTCATGGTCGCGAGTTGACACAAGCCGTTCGTGCCTTGACAAATCGCTAAATCACAAAGTCTCAACGTCACGCAATCGACATAGATATCACCGTGCAAATACTGGACTCACAAAGTGTTCCAATTGATAAATATGGAGCGAATTTGAACTGTTATCGCCCTTTTCATATTGGCAAATCGGGGGCAAACTATCCCCGTGACCACTGCCCGACCGTTAAGAGCTTTGAATCGACGCGCGATCCCGTCGCAGGCTCGATCAGCCGCAACGTTCGAAAAGATCATGAACGCGGCGACCAACGTTCTCGTGACGAGAGGCCTGCAGGGCTTTAACACCAACGCCGTTGCGGTGGCCGCGGGCATCAACGTGGCCACGCTGTACCACTACTTCCCCGACAAAGTTTCCATTCTCGCCGAGTTGTTCGTACGCGATCAGAACAAGCGTAAGCAGTACATCACGAAGCAGATGGACGAGTTCGCGCACGTCAGCGACCTCGAGCGTTGGACTCGCGATCTCGTGCACGCCATCGTGGAGCTGCGCCGTGCGAACCCCGAAACGGCGGTGCTGCGTCAAGCCTGCCGCACAGTGCCGGAGATCGTGACGCTCGAGCACGCCGACAGTGACCAGCTGATCGCGCACTTCGCTCACGTCCTTCAGGTCCGCTTCGCCCAGCTCGGAGCTGCGCGAGCCCGCAACTGCTCGCGCACCATCGTGGAAACCGGCGCCGCGCTGCTGGATCGCGCCACGCTGGAAGACGACCACGCCCGCGGTCTCATTAACGAAACCGTCGCGATGCTCGTCGCGTATCTCTCGAGCCTGGCCGACTAGGTCGCTCTTCGCACCTTCAGCGCCAGTCGTTGAAGGTGCGAAGATGAAGTCGTGCGCTTCGTGGTCATCGGCGCCGGCGCCGTCGGCGGAACGATCGCAGGGCGGCTCCACCAATCCGGTGCGGACACGGTGCTCGTCGCGCGCGGCGCCAATCTGACCGCGCTCGCATCCCAGGGACTCACGCTGCAGAGTCCGACGTCCAACGATCAGATCCCCGTCCCGGTCAGCGCGCTCGAGGATCTGACGTGGAGTGACCACGACGTCGTTGTGCTGGCCGTCAAGGGTCAAGACAGCGACGTCCTGCTGACACAGATTGCTCAATTGGCGCCGCTGTCGATCGCCGTCGTCTGCGCTCAAAATGGAGTCGACAACGAACGCCAAGTCCTTCGTCGCTTCGAGCACACCTACGGCATGTGCGTCTTGTGTCCGTCCGCGTACCTCGAGCCCGGCGTCGTTCAGGTGTACTCGTCACCAAATGCTGGGGTGTTCGATCTGGGTCGTTGGCCCAATGGCACCGACGCCACGAGCGACGCAATCGCCGAGGCGTTTGATCGTGCGACTCTGCGCGCACTGTCACGGCCCGACATTCAGACCATGAAGTACGGCAAGCTCATGAGCAACCTCATGAATGCCGTCGAGGCGCTCTGTGCGCCGGGCACGGGGCGAACTCTCGGTCGCTTGGTGCGCGACGAAGCGATTGCGGTGCTCAGCGCTCACGGGATCGACGTGGCGGCGGGCGAAGCGGCGATCACTGAGCGTCACACTCTGGTCAACTACCAAGGCATCGACGGTGCGGACCGCGGCGGCGGTTCATCGTGGCAGAGCCTCGCGCGCCAGACCGGATCGATCGAGACCGATTTTCTTAACGGCGAGATCACACTGCTCGGCCGTCTGGTCGGTCTTCCAACGCCCGCCAACGCCCTGTTGCAGTTGGCCGCCCGCGACGCGTCGGCGCGCGGACTGGCTCCCGGATCAGTGAGCGAGGACGACCTGCTGGCCCGGATCGCTGACTAGGCGGCGCGCAATTAATCGCGCCACGGCGTAGCTCGTCGCCCCCACCATTCCGACGAAGAATCCCACCGGCCAGTCGGTCACGAACGCTCCGGCGATAGAGATCCACATCGTGAGCAGCGAGATGGTCACGGTGAGCGCTAGCGCTCGCAGCGGCCGTGGCTCAATCAGTCGAACCGCAGCGGCGGGAGCAATCATGAGTGTGAACGCCAGTAACGCGCCGACGACGGGTACGGCCAACGTCGCCACCAATGCCATCGCGATGAGAAAGCCACCGTCGAGCAGCCCGGTCCGCACTCCACTCGTTCGGGCGATGCCGGGCGCGACAGTCGAATACAGCAGCGGTCGAAAGTTCGTCGTCACAAAAACCACCGCGGCGGCGCCCACGGATGCGACGATCGCGATTTGGCCGCGACTGACGCCGAGAATCTGACCAAAGAGCAACGACGTCACGGCCGAGTCGTAGCTCGAGCTCCACGACAACATGGCGGCGCCGAGCGCAAGGAACCCCGCGAGGCTCACTGCCGTCGCGGCGTCGCTGCGGCCCCGTCGTGCCCCGAGCGCCACCAACCCGGCGGCGATAAGCGAGAAGACCGACAAGCCGAAGTAGAGATTGACCCCCAACAGGATTGATGCCGCAGCACCCGCGAATGAACCGTGCGGGATTGCGTGAGCCGCGAATGTCTGGTGCCGACTTACGGCGAAGAACCCAATCGTTGCCGTGACCGCTGCCACGATCGTGCCCGCAATCCACGCGTTCGTCATGTACCCCGCGAACATCTACGCCACCTGATCCCGACGAGCCGCGATGAGCCGCGACGTCACGTACTGCACGGCGATGACCGCCACGACGCACAGGCTGACCGGAGCGGTGCGATGTGAGCTCGTCCACTCGTAACTGTCATAGGAGAGCAGGACACCCATACCGACAGCGCTCAACGAGAGGCCGACCGACACAACGACCGCGTCGCGGAGTCGTCGAGTGACTCGCATCGCGGCGGCCGCCGGACCGAACATCAACGCTCCGGCAATCACGGCACCCACAACCAATGCGGCAAGAGCGACCGAGACGGCGAGGATGATGGCAAACGCCCAACGGATCGCTCCCAGTTGGACTCCTCGAGCCTCCGCGAGATGAGCATTGAGCGACGCCAGCGTCAGCGGTCGACTGAGCGACGCCAGAGCGGCCAGCAGAACGCATGACGTCATGAGGACGACCCACAGGGTCGAGCCCGAGACGGTAAAGAGTGATCCAAAGAGAACTCGTTCAGTGGCGCCGGACGCGCGATTGGTCTGCGAGGCCAAATAAAAGAGCAGCGCAGCTAAACCAGACGCCGCGCCGAGAACAATCCCGCTCACGACATCGCGGTCGTCGCGGCCCACAGACTCAACCTGTTCAAGGGCGACTGATCCCCCAATAGATCCCGCCACGAAGCCGCCGAGCAGCGGCAGAGCGAGCATTGAGGCGAGCGCGCCGCCGGTGGCGGCGACATCACTCAGGGCGTGAGCGGAAAAAACGCTCGCGCGCAAGACGGCGATGCATCCGACCACCGCACAGACGACCGCGACCACCGATCCCGCCGCGAGTGCGGCGTGAACTGGCGCGTTCGACCAAAACCCCGGAGCGATGAGATAGCGCACCGTCACTCCACCACGACATCGTGGACGTCATCAGTCTCGCCGCCCCCGCTCACAACCACGATGCGGCCGTGCACCCGCACGACATCGACGTGGTGTCCATACAGAGAGGTCAGAACCTCACCTCGCACCACCTCATCAACTGTGCCTGACACGGCGCGACCACCGACGAGATAGACGACCTGGTCCAAATAATTAAGTAGCGGATTCATGTCGTGCGCAGTGATGACGACGGCGACGCCGTGACGGTGCGCCACCTGATCCAGCAGGGCCGCGATCTCGTCGGTCGCCGCGGGATCCAAATTGGCAAACGGCTCATCGAGCAGCATGAGTTGAGGCCGACCCGCGAGCGCGTGCGCGACGAGCACCCGTTGTTGCTCGCCTCCCGAAAGTCGTCCGAGGCGTCGCTCGGCCAAATGATCCGCGTCAACTGATGCGAGCACCCGATCAACGGTGTCCGCCACATTGTTGCGACGTCGGCGAATCCCTAGGCGATGGCCGTCAACACCGAGCGCGACGAAGTCGCGGACTCTGATGGGCGCGTTGCGGTCAAAGGCAATGTGCTGAGGCACGTAACCGACCGCTTGGCGTCGTGAGGTTCCAGCTCGCTCCACTACTCCGTGGCTCGCTGCGAGTTCGCCCAAAATGATCCGCAGCAAAGTGGTTTTGCCCGAACCGTTGGTCCCGATGAGCGCCACCAGTTGTCCGGCGGCCATCTCAAAGCTCAACGACGAGAGAATGGCGCGATCTCCGTACGCAAACGAGATATCTCTCAGCCGGAGGACCGAACTCATGGGCGAGCCGCCTTCGTTGGACGCTCTGACGCGGTGACCAGCGCCTTCGAAATGGCGATCACCCAACGCTGATAGGTCCGATATCGCTGACTCATGATCTCGTCGATGGACACGACCTGCTCGCCATTGGCTCTCGCGCGAACCGCGAGGGACCTCGTGAGCGGATCAGACACTTGGCCATTGACGACCAGCACCGATATCGCGTGCGAGTCGATGAGCCGTTCCATCTGGCTTACGAGTTGGGGTGCTGGTTCGACGCCGTTCATGACGTCGCGCTCAAAGTTCGCCGGAGCGAGGTCGCGAAAACCCAGCATCGGCAGCAGGTATCCAGCAATCGGTTCGGTCGCGGCCACTTGGGCGCCGTGGTCCACGACACCGCCACGAGAGAGCCCCCACAGGGAAATCAACTCACCGATGAGGCGATCTGCCCGGCGATGAAAGTACGCGCGATGACCGGGCAGTGCGCGTTGCAATGTTTCGTCAACGAGTTGCACCAACTTGACCATGGCGTTGACGTTCAACCAGATGTGAGGGTTGTTAGCGACCACCAGACGGTGCGCCACGAGACCCACTTCAATCACGACCCGTTTCGAGGTGGGAGAAGCCGCTTCCAGATCGGTCATGAATCCGTCGTAGCCAAGTCCGTTCTGGATGACGATCCGAGCGTGGGCCACTTGCTCGGCGACTGAACGGCTGACCTCAAAGCTGTGCGGGTCAGCGACGGGCGAGTTCATGATGGACGCGACCCGCACGAATCGCCCACCGATCTGGGCCGCGAGACTGCCGTACTGACGCTCCGCCGAAACGACACTGATGACACCGCGCGGCAAGCGAGTCGTCGTTGAGCACGAACTCAACGTCACTGCGCCTGACACGAGCAACACCACGAGGGCGAACCGCCGCATGGGACTACGGTAAAACGAGACTGAGTCCCATAACAACTGAGACATGATGACCAAACTCACCGAAATCCACGCCGCGGTCGACGCGCGACTCCGACTCGATGGCCAGCGCTACACCGCCGGTCGACGCGACTTGGTCGAGCTACTCGCCACCGCCCCTCATCCGCCAGCCATCGCCGAGATCACGGCCGCGTTGCCGGAACTGCCGCGCAGCACCGCGTACCGCAACCTGGTGGACCTCGAGCGCGCGGGACTCGTGCGACGCGTGAGCACGACCGACGAGTTCGCGCGCTTCGAGCTCACCGAGGAGTTGACGGAACATCACCACCATCTGGTCTGTGTCAGTTGCGGGCGCGTGCTCGACGTCGACGCCGATGCCTCAGTTGAGCGCGCGGTGGCGCGCACTGTCGAACGGGTGGCTGCTCGTCACGGCTTTACACCCATTGATCACCGTCTCGACGTCCTCGGACATTGCCGCACGTGCCGGCGAACGGCGGTCCGGGCACCACGACAGCCAACATGACATCACCACAATTGAAAACGTTGACACCGACGACAATGACTGCGCCGACTGTCTTTGTCGATCGACACTTTCTAGAATTTGGTCGTCGCTTACATGCGACACCACCCGTGACGAACCAATCTCTCGTTCGAGTGACTCGCACCGGAGTGCTCGCCGGTCTGGTCACCGCCCTGCTCGGGTTCTCTCACGCCGCCGCGGGAGTCGGCGGTGCGAGCCCCACCGCTGCACCACTGTCAACTGGCGCTGTCTCGACTGGGCAAGCCGCCTCATTGAGTGCCGTCAGTTGCACCGGACTGAACGATTGCGTCGCGGTGGGGTCGTTCACCACCGCCGCCGGCAACCAACTCCTCGTCGATCAAGAGAGTGACGGGGCGTGGTCGGCTGGTCCGCGCATCGCGCTGCCCGCCGACCGCGTGTGGTCGTGGGGCAGCGCCACACCGATCACCCAGTTCAACTCGATCAGCTGCGCGGCCACTGGCGAGTGCGTCGCCGTCGGGATCTACAAGGCCCTTTCGGGATTCCTGCCCCTTGTGGCGGTGCAGCATCTGGGCGTATGGGGGTCAGCGACAACAGTGACCCTGCCGAGCGGAGCAGCCGTGGGCGCTCAGCGAGCGGCTCTGTTCTCGGTGTCGTGCGCCTCGATCGTGAATTGCGAAGCGGTTGGCACCTACCTCGACTCGTCCGATCAACCTCAACCTCTGGCCGTGAACATTGCGCACGGCACCCCAACCGCCGGCGTCGAACCCGCCCTACCGACTGGCGCAATCAGTGCGGATCAAGTGGCGTCGCTCAACGGCATCGACTGCACCGCCTTTGACACCTGCGAAGCGGTCGGCAACTTCGTGAACGGTTCGGGATTTGAAGGAATGATCCTGCACTTCACGCACTCCACTTGGGGCCCGAGCGCGTCTGGAACGACGCTGGTACTGCCCGGTGATGCACTCAGTGTCGGCGACGCCCTCGGCAACGGACTCAATTCGATTTCGTGCGTCACTACCGGAAACTGCACAACTGCGGGCCAGTACCAAGTCTCCGCGGGATACGCGACGATGGCGGCCGTTGAATCATCTGGCGTCTGGGCCAGCGCGCAAACGGTCGTCGCGCCGACAGTCGCGTCGCCCGTCGGAGCGCTGTCCTCGACCCTTTCGGCGATCGACTGTCCGTCGGCAGCCAGTTGCGTGGCGAGCGGCTCGTACGGTACAACGTCGGTGCAGCACGCGATGACCGCGATTCTCGCCAGCGGCACGTGGAGCACTTCGGCGTCGCCACTCCCCGCGAACGCCGTGGCCTCCAAGTCCTCGCTGTCGCTCGGGGTGAAATGCTTCACGGTGACCGCGTGCGTGACCGTCGGACAGTACGCAACCTCGTCGGCCACGCTCGCTGATGTCACCACGCCACTGACGGTGCCGAATCCCCCGACGTCAGTTACCGCCGTCGCCAGCAGCCACCAAGTCGTCGTGCGATGGACCGCCCCGCACTACACGGGACTAACCACGCTCACGAGTTACTCGGTGCATGACGTGGCGGACTCGCTCAGTTGCACGACGAGCGCACTCACCTGCACCTTTAGCGCTCTCACCAACGGCCACCCATACATCTTCATGGTGGTCGCCACGAATGCGCTCGGCGACTCGGTGGCGACCGCACCGGTCACGGCGACTCCCGCCACCAAACCAAATCCACCCACCATCACCTCAGTGGTCACCCGCTACACGACACTTCGCATCTACTTCACCGCCCCCACCGACAACGGTGGCGCGCCGATTACGACCTACCAAGTGACCACCAACGGCGGCGTGACCTGGCACGTTCGAGCGACCGGCACGACGAGCTCACCGATCATCGTCACCGGGCTGGCGCGCAAGCACACGTACCGCGTCGCGATTCGGGCGGTCAACGTGATGGGCGTGAGTCGAGCCTCCGCGGTGCTAAAAGTCACCACTCTGTGACCAAGTGACACCCTGTCAACGAGGGGTCGCCTGACAGAAATTCCAGTAACTCACGTACTTATACTGAATTTTCCGCGCAAAGGGGCCGGTACATAAAAGGGGTAGGGATGCGTCGCACCGCGCGCACGGCGCTCGCCGCGCTCGCCGGTCTCGCCCTGTCACTCAGCACGGCCACCCTCGGTGTCGCTGATGAGAATGCGGGCACCACACCGCCGCCACCGCCGACGTTGTTGCAGTGCAAGTCAATTGTGAAGCACCAGCTCTACGTCGCGGGCAAATTGACCGTCGCGACCGACAATCCGGTGTACGCGCCGTGGTTTATCAAGGACACTCCGTCGAATCGCCAGGGATACGAGTCCGCCCTCGCCTACGCCCTCGCGGCGCGGCTCGGCATCGACGGCAGAAACGTGCGGTGGGTCACTGAGCCATTCGCGACGAGCTACGCCGCCGGAAGCAAACCGTTCGACTTCGACATCAACGAGATCGTGCGCACACCCGCGCGGGCGAAGAACGTCTCCATGTCCGCCAGCTACTACAACGTCCAGCAGTCGCTCGTGGCCATGAAGAGCGATCTCATCGTGCGCAAGCACTCGCCCCTGCAGTTAAAGGGGTACCGCTACGGGACACTGGCACACTCGCCGGCTTACGGCTACGTCACGACGCGCATCAAACCAACGTACCTCACCCGCACCTTTGCCGACATTTCATCGATGCAGACGGCGCTCGAATCCGGCTCGATCGACGCGATCGCCATCGACACCCCGACGGGATACTGGCTGGTGAACTTCCAGATCCAAGACTCCGGCGGCATACCGCTCGCGACACAGGTCGGCCAATTCCCCGCCCTCGGCGATGAGTACTACTCAATGGTCCTGCAAAAGCACAACCCGCTGCTCACCTGTCTCAACGTCGCACTCTCGAGCGAGAAGAACTCCGGCGCCCTGCACGCGCTCGCAAAGAAGTGGCTGACGATTTATCAGGCGGTGCCGGTCCTGCGACCGTAAGTCAGGAGGCTTGCGCGCGCACCTCGGGGAGCGCCGCCACGAGGTCGAACAGTTCCTGGTCGCGGTCCCACGTCAATCGATCGTGCACTTGGTCGAGCGGCACCCAGCGAAGTTCGTCTACTTCCTCGTTGGGGACAAACTCTCCTTCTCCCCCGACCAGCGCCATTAAGTAGTACGCGACGATCTTGGGCTTGCCCTTGCGATGCACGTAACTGGTGGTCGCCACGAAGCGCACGATTTCGGCCAACAGACCGGTTTCTTCAACGACCTCGCGAACGGCGCACTGTTCGAAGGTCTCATCGGGATCGAGCTTGCCCTTCGGAAAGGTCCAGTCACCTCGTGCCGCGCGATAGACACACGCAAATTCGGCGCGTCCACTGGCGCCAAAGCGATACACGACACCACCGGCGGCACGAATGAGGTCATCGGGTGCATCGTGCGGGACGATCAACTCGCCGGTCACGAGATACACGACCTCGAAGGTAGTTGTGGGGGACGTGTCGATTCGGTGATGATGCGCCTCGCTTCGCGCGGCGAGATCACGTCCGTAGAGTACAAAAGGTGCTCGCAGTGAACGTTCCACTGGGAGTTCGACTCGCGATCTATCTGGTCGCCGGAGTGGCCGCGGGCATCAGTAACGGGATCGCCGGCGGCGGCACGTTCATTACGTTTCCGACGATGCTGGCCCTTGGCGTCCCGGCGATTCAAGCCAATGTCTCATCCTCAGTCGGAGTGCTGCCGAGTTACTTGGGCGGACTGCGCGGATTTCGCACCGAGTTGCGCACGCGACTTGATCTCGTTGCGCGTCTCGTGCCCGCGGGCGCGCTCGGCACCGGATTCGGAACTGCACTGTTGTTGACGGGATCGCCGGGAACGTTTCGCGCGGTGGTGCCGTGGCTCATTGCGGGCGCCACCATCATCTTTGGACTGTCGCCGTGGATCACCCAGCGTCTCGCTCACATCTCGCACGATCATCCAACACGCCGCGTGGGTCTCCAAGTGGGGATCTTCGCCATCGGCGTCTACGGCGGCTATTTCGGAGCGGGTCTCGGCATCATGCTGCTGGCCGTCATGGCCGTCACGTTGCCGGACTCGCTCGACACCCTTCACGGACTGCGCAACGCCCTCAGCTTGGTGATCAATCTCGTGGCGGCCGCGGTGTTCATCGTGCGCGGACATCTGGCGATGGCCGCCGTGTTTATGTTGCTTATCGGGACGCTCATCGGCGGCGTTCTCGGCACGAAGTTGATTCAGCGGCTTCGTCCCACAACTGTGCGCATCCTCATCGTCGCGATTGGGTCAGCGACTGCGATTCGACTGTGGGTTTGAACTGTCGCCGGTAACCTGCCCTCGGTGAAGGGTTTCTTCTCCTTCCCGAATCCCGTGAATGAGGCGGCGGCGCGCACCGTGGCGATTGGCGTCGTCACGATGAGCTCGTTCGCGCTCGCCTTTAACTGGGCGTGGATGCTGATTCCGCTGACCTACGGATTTCTCGCCCGCGTCGCAGCTGGTCCGAAGATCTCTCCCCTCGGTCGATTCGCCGTGTCAGTCGCTGCTCCCGCGATGGAGCGATCTCGTCTCTTTCGGTCGTGGGTGCGATTTACTCCCGGTCCGCCCAAGCGGTTCGCGCAGGCCATGGGCGCCGCGTTTACGGTGACCGCCAGCATTCTGTGGGCGACCAACGGCTGGTCCGTCGCACGCTGGATCCTCGTGCCGCTGATCGTGGCGGCCTCGCTCGAAGGGTTCTTCGGCTACTGCCTCGGCTGCAAAGTGTTTGCGTTGCTCATGCGCACCGGGCTCATCCCCGAGGAGATCTGCGCCGAGTGCGCCGATATTTCCTTGCGTCGACGCCCGACGCAACCGGATCTCAATCCCCGCTGACGCCCATTTGCCCTGACCGCGCCCGTAGATTTGTGGGTCCATAGTCCACGGGGGAACCATGTTGACCACCGGGGTCCGAGCGAGGGCCCACACCGCGCGACTTGGCGCGGTCGTTGTGGCCGTCACCCTCGTGAGCGTCGCCGCGCCTCTCACTGCCCGAGCCGCTGATCCGCGCGTGGTCGTGGCCCGGGGATTGGCCGTTGGAGCCGGAGCCACTCGAGTGCCGCTTCCGGCCACGACCTCTGTTGATATCGGACTGGTGGCGCACGATCACGCTGGTCTGATGTCGCTCGTCGGGAACGTCGCTAATCCGTCCTCGCCACAGTTTCGACACTTCTTGTCCAAGGGCGCATTTGCGAACCGTTTCGGTGTGCGCGCCTCAACAGTCGATTCTCTGCGTCGCTACTTCTCGAAGTTCGGGCTGTCGGTGCACTCCCAGATGTCCTCAAATTTGCTGCTGCGCATCAGTGGACCAACGAGCGGAATCTCTCGAGCGTTTCGAGTCGCGTTGACGGGTATTCGCCGCTCCGGCGGTCTGGCCGTGACCCAGTTCGTCGGCGCCGCGACGCTGCCGGCATCAATCGCGCACGCCATCACGGGAGTCGCCGGACTCTCGAGTTGGCGACCACGAACTTCCCATTTGCAAGTGACACCGCGCCTCGCGCCTCGCGTCAGCTCGCCCGGCAGCTGCAGCGCCGCCAACTCAGTCGCTTCGGTTGGTGGCTTTACAGCCAACCAGCAGGCCGTTGGCTACGGCCTGGACCAACAGTGGCTTGCGGGCCACGACGGCACCGGACAGACCGTCGGGGTGTACGAACTGAACAAATTCTCCTCGTCGGATCTCTCGACGTACTTTCACTGTTACGGCGTCTCGCCCACTGTGACGACGGTGGATGTCGATGGCGGGCCGGGCAACGGCACGAGCGGACTCGAAGAGGCTGACCTCGACATTCAAGAAGTGGGCGCGCTCGCTCCCGGCGCCAACATCATCGTGTACCAAGGTCCGAACAACAACACCGGCCCGATCGACGTCTTCGCCAAGATCGCCAGCGACGACCTGGCCTCAGTCGTCACCTCCTCGTGGGGAGGCTGCGAGAGCATTGAGGTCGGCGCCAGCGACATCGCCACGGAGTCGACGATTTTTGACCAAATGACCGTGCAAGGTCAGAGCGTCTTTGCCGCGTCCGGTGATAACGGCTCGTCGGACTGCCAAAACAGCTCGTCGCTCACGGTTGATGATCCGGCCAGTCAACCCAACGTCACCGGCGTGGGCGGACTCACCATCTTCCAACTCGGCTCGGTCTCACCGCCAGTGACCGTGTCCGCCCAGGTGTGGAACGACGGTTCAGGTTCGGGCGGTGGCGGAATCTCAGCGATTTGGTCGCGGCCCAGTTGGCAAAGAGGCAGCTCCGTGCCAAGCGGCGCCAACCGATTGGTCCCGGACCTTTCGGTGATGGCTGATCCCCACACGGGATTCATTGATTACGTGCACGGCTTTGGCTGGAGCACCGTCGGCGGCACCTCGATCGGCGCGCCGATCATGGCCGCCATCGGCGCGTACGCGAACGAAGCCTGTGGCACGCGACTCGGTCTGATCAATCCGTCGATTTACCGCATGGCCGCTTTGGGCACGGGCTTTGACGACATTGTCACGGGCAACAACTCACTCACAGCTCCGGTCAACCCCTCGAAGTACGGCGCAGGAATTGGCTACGACCTCGCGTCGGGGCTCGGCAGTCCCGACCCCGCCACCTTCATCAACGACCTCTGCAGCCAACACCCGTCATCCTCGACGAGCACCGTGACCACGTCTCCTTCAAGCAGCGTTGACCTGGCGGCGGGCGCCACGATCACCTTGACCGTCAATAACGCTCTTGGCACGCCGCTGGCGAGTATCAACCCGACGGTGACGGCCACTGAGACGGGTGCACGCGTGACGGTGACTCCCCAGTCGTCGGTCACTGACATCAATGGCCAACTCGTCTACGCGCTCACTACCAATAAGCCTGGCGTGGTCTCGGTCAGCTTCACCGACGGCTCGGCCGCCATTGCGACGGACCACGTGACGGTCGGCTCGACGGTCTCGGTGGCGGCGAGCACTTTGCACGCTCTCGGCGTCCCGCTCAACACCATTTCGGTCGATACGACCGCCACCAGTACCGTGGCCGTGGGACTGTCCTCCACCGGGCATGTGTTGGAGACCTCGGGAGCCAGCGGCCCGGTGACCGACCTCACCACGAAACTTCACCTCATGCACGGCATCGGCAACCCGTCGCTGGGTTGCTCGGCCGTCAACTGCATCGTGGTGGAAGAGGTGATGAGCCATCTCATGGTGATCACCAATGCCGCGACACCCGCGAGCGCAGCGGTGAGCGACCTCGGCAAGCTCAATGCGCAAGCGGCCGCCTACAAGGGCGGCACGGCGTCAGTGATCGACGCCCGTCCGAGCGGGTACTACGCGGTTGGATTCCTCACGACGAGCGGCGCGGTCGGTTTCGCCCAGTGGCGCCAGAGCACGCACGCAGTGACCTTTGTCAACGTCACGACCAAGTTCCACCTGCCTGCGGCCTCGCTCGCCACTTCGCTCGTCAGCGACTCGCTCTCTCAGAGTTACCTCGCGGTGCACGTGGGTTCGAGCTACCGCCTCGTCGCCATCGGAACGTCCAACTCCGCTACGAACGTGGCGCAAACGGCGCACTACACCAGCAGCGGATCAAACGCGTTGACGTCCGCACCAGTGCTGGAGCGTGACGGCGGGGCCGCGCACGCCCTGCAGCTGCTCGCTCGCACCTCGTCGGGTCGTCTCTTGCTCTTTGGCGGCGCCGCACTCACGCCAAACTCACTGTCGAAGGTCGTGGTTCTCACTAACTCCGGTGCGACCGCGTCACGGTTTCTCCCGGGCGTGGGTAACGGCGACTGTGTGCTGTACATCACTGCCGGCACACCGCAAGTCGCAATGCGTAACCCGTCGTGGAGTTCCACCACTCTCGCCAACGCGAGCAGCGTCTCGCTGCACTTCGCCACGCTCACGAGCGGTCGCGGTGCGTTGGTGAATTCGGGCTCAATTCAGTACGTCATCACGATGTAATCGTGGGGCCGCAGGACCCCTCGTAGACTGATCGTCGGGTGGAGGTCCGGGGCAACGACCCGAAGGTGGACCGATTCGACTAATGCGACTCTCTGGCGCGCTCTCGCTTGTCGCGGGGGCGCTACTGGCCTCGGTCGGCGCCTCTTCGGCGACGACGAGTGCGTCAGCGCACGCCACCTCACGAGTCAGCGCCCCCACCGGACTGCCCCTGTATATGTTCACCAAGACGGGCTCGGCCAATCTGCCATGGGTCGCAACGTCGCTGCGCAAGACCGTGCGCGCCGATCTGATGGCGGCTGGTCCTCTGAGTGCCGAAAACGGTTCCGGTCTCGACGTCGTGGCGTTCGCCACCGCGAGCCACCACGTCGCGATTGTGCGCACGGGTTCAGTGCCGACGTCCTACGCCGATCTCACGACCAGTGCGGGCTTGCCCACCGCCGCCGACGCTCCCGTACCGTTCTTTGACCAGTTCGGCCGACTCAATCTCGCCTACGTCGCCACGGGCGGCGACGTCACGATCGCGACGCTCGACGATCTCACGCCCCTTGGGGCACTCGGGCGGCCCCAGCAGTTCATTCATCGCGCATGGACGGTGCACGACCTCACCACCGCGACGGTCTCCACCCAACGACCCGCGGGATTCTTGGGAGCCGGCCAGCTCGACGCAGTTCGCTCGGGCTCAAGTGACGTCCTGGTCGTGCGCACGCCGGCCAATGAGCTCGTTCAGATGACGATGAGCGCGCTGCGCCCCTTCACCGTGACGTCGGGCACCGTCGTGGCCACCAATGTGCGCGGCAATCCCGCCATCCTCGGTGCACTCAGTGACGGCGTCATGAGCATCGCCAGTGCCACCGCCGCGGGCCACGTGATCATCGTGCGAGCCACGGCACCTTCCACGTGGACCACCACCGATCTCACGACGCTGCTGCACACGACCAATGTGAACTACACCGTCGCGGGCGCGAGCACGGCGAGTGCACTGCTCGTCGGCACGATCAGCCAGGTAACTGGCGCCGTGCAACTCGCCACCGGCGTGCTCAAATCCGGTGCGCTCAGTTGGACCAACGTCAATCTCACGTCGGCGACCGCCAACAATGCGGCTCCCGGTCCTCCCCTAACTGGCACCTTGTCGGTGATCGCCGTCGGCTCCACGATCACCGTCGCGGGCCGCGCCGCGGATTGGGGCAACCTCTTCATCTACGCGAACACCGGTCCGACGCACAGCTGGGTGGTGACCGACGCGTCCGCGGCCGGCGGCGTCGGTGCGACGACCATCGGCACCCAAGTAGCGACCGTCGATCCCGCCGGCACCGTCGAACTGTTCGCGGGCGGTGTCAGCTCGCCAGCCCCGACCGGCGTCGGCATCTACGACATCCCCTACAGCGATCTCGGCCGAGTGATCTCTGACGGCTGGCCGATTCTGGGCATCACCGGAGGACTCGGCACCACCAGCGCCCCGTGGGTGTGCACCATCAGCTGTTTGAACGTGCCGGTCACCTCGTCGCCCGATTACGTGATCGGTCAAACGATTCAGTCCAGCCACAAACGCACGGGATGGCTCAGCTTTTGGACCGTGACTGGACCGCAAGCCAGCGAGACCGCGTCGCCCACCGTCTTTTACAACCACGCCTTTACCGCCGGCGCGGCGATCGCGAGCCAGATCGACACCTACACCGCGAACGGACTGAACCTCAAGCCGGACTGGGTGATCTTTGACCCTGAGGGCTTCCCTGATGCCCACAGCCAAATGGACGGCATCGACGTCACGAAGGTCGTCGCGAACGGGCACATTGCGACCGTGACGACCGCGTCAGCGACGACGCTCACTACCGGCACCGCGGTCTCGCTCGCCTACTCCGGTGTCGGTGGGCTGAATGTGAGCAATGCACCGATCACTGTGCTCACCAGCCGCAGCTTCACTTTCGCGACGACCGTGAAGGCGACGGTCAACTACGCCCGGGTCATTGTGCCGGCGCTCCAGCACGCCATTTGGCAAGCGACGATCAACGGTTGGCGCAACGGCCTCGCCTCCATCGACCCGTCACTTAACGCCGGCGTTTACGTCGACGAGTACGAGTACACGACCGAGAATCTCTCGGGCCAGTCAATCCCAATCTTCATGGCGATCGCCATCGGCGGGGGCAAGAGCTTTCCGGTACCGATTGCCCACTCGAGCAACGTGCTCGGTTACATCGAATTCAACAACTGGTGCAGCGTCGGCGACGTCCAGGCGCAGCTCAACATGTTGACCAGCCCTCCGTGGAGCGGTCAGTACAATACCGTGCAGTTCAACTCCCCCGGGTACTGCACACCAACAACGCCGTAGAGCGGACGTCGTCGAGAAAATCCCGACCGAACAACCGATCTTCATCAGCGGGGGATGTGGTCTTTTCTTCGTGTGATTTTCGGCGCGGCGCGACAATGAGACCGAATCGAATGATCGGTCGTCGCCGATTGTTGATAGATATCGATGTGAGGTTGAATTCTGCAGTAGATCAACGGCTACTTGCTCAGACCAATCGAGCGAAGGAACTTCCTCGTCCATTCATTGGTGCGAGAATAAATCTTTCGGCGTGCGACTCGCTTTGCGAATGCGCCGGGCCCCTTTTCGGCAGCCTCAATATTTCCTAAATCGCGTGCTACTCGATACAACTGAGATCGAAAGCTCTTACGCCGAGTCATCATTCTTGTGAACCTTCTGGTCTACGTATCGACAGGCGTGGATTCTCCACCGTGGTAGGAGCACGCCCCACTGTGGCCCCCAGACATGCTGTACGTGCCGTCGTAGCACTGAGTCATGTAGCCAGAACCATTCCAAAAACTGGAAATGCAATCGAAGTAATCGCAGACACTTGGATTCGGGTTATAGATCAGTTGGCCACGCCCGCACAAGTTATATCCCCAAGGGTTCTGCGGAGCACCACAAAGTGAAACTGTCACGACAGTCGTCGTAGTTGTTGGCAGTGCAGTGGTCGTCGGCGGCGGAAGAGTTGTAGTTGTTGTCGGTGCGGATGTTGTGGTTGGCGGAAGCGTGGTTGTGGTCTGAGATATCGAAGTTGTGCTAACCGCAGATTCTTTGGCCTTCGTGTGCGTTTGACCTGATGAACCTGCTCTCGCGATCACCAAAATTGCAACCGCGAAAGTGGTTCCAATCTTTGCTTTCCGACCCCACGAGCATCTCCACATCAGGATGAGACCGACAGGGAAGAAGACGATAAGGCTGGTGATGACAAACCAATTCCGGAGATACCACGGAGTCGCTGATGTTGATGGATTTTGATCGGTATTTCCAAATGAAGAATTTGCCATAGATCCTTCTATTCAGTCGGTAGACCATATTCGATTCACGGAAAGCGCGCGCATGCGGTATGCCAAATCCCCGGAAGAAACTCGTGCAATTCGATACCTGGGTTGCAAAGAGTTCTAAGGGTGTTGGACACGGATATGAACATCTTGATGCCCCAAGCTCGCAAATCGGGATCTTGAACCGCTAACTCACGACTCCGCCGCTTGCCCCATCGCCGGTTGGCGCCTCGACCTCTCCCGTAGATGTTGGAGCGTCGCTCTCTTGGTGTCGCTCGACGATGTCCACGAGTCGTTCCCACCATGACACCGTCAAGTGGTGCGCCCGACGCCATTTATCGACGTAGTGATCGCGAAACACCATGGTCACCACCATGAAGACCACGAATAGAACGGCGATTTCGATGACTGGGGAGCTGTGGGATCCCGGATTACTGGGGGCGAGTGCCAATGCGGCCACCACCGCGAAGAGCGCCAGCATCTCTAGACCGAACCACACGAGCCGACGCTTCTTAAAGAGATTGAACCCGGGCAGGAACCGAATGGGAGTGAGCGAAATAGCCACCCCGACGATGCCGCCGCCAAAGATCGCCGCCAGCGAGTTGCTCGCCACCTCGCGAAAAAATCCCCCACCAGCAAACGCGGGGTGCACCGGAATCCACACAATCCAGGCGACGACGCTGAGGGCCAACGTCGCCAGTGAGGCCACGACCGTGTGCACCACATCTTCGTCTTCGGTCAGCGGCCGCGACAGCGTCGCGGCCACGACGACGCCATAGAGGTAGCCCGGCTGAAAGCCAATGACGCGCGACACCAATACGCACGCTGCGCCGATGACGAGTCCGAACGGGAGGGCGTGAAGCTGCATCGTGGCGCCGGCACCGGGCCGCACAATGCGTGTCGTAACCATCCACGACAGCGCAATCGACACGAGGAAGGCCAGGAAGACCCCGATGTAGTGCTCGATCGCGGCCGCCGACACCAAGCTCTGCGGTGACAGCAGCGTGCCCAGCAACGCACCAATGGCAATGACCGCGGCGGCGGGTCTCCAGCCAGCCGGCAACCACGGTGACGAGCTCGGCGCTGGTGCAGTCGGCGCCGTCAAGACCGCCTCGTGATCAGGCGGTGATGCTGGCGGCATCGGGGCGCTCGGAGATCGACGACGGAAGATTCTCAAAAACGCGAACCGTCGCCGCCAGAAGCCGAGCACGTCTTCGTAGTTCTCGTCGAGCGTCAGGTTGAACAGCTGTGCCGGAAAGGTAATGAGCAGCGCACCGGCAGAGGCGACGACAACCAAGACCACATCGCGGCCTACGTTCTTAAATGTCTGCCACGGCGTGGAGATCGATGATCCCCACGATGGCGTCGCCGTCGTGCCCGACGAGAACGGACCACCGGACGGCCCACCGCCGAAATTGGTTTGGTACAGGCGGATTTGAGATGACGAGTTCAAAAGAATGTTGTAACTCGAGCCGCCAAATGATCCGCAACCTACGTAGTTGTCGCCCGCCGTGTCGATAATCGAGCACCCGGTTGAATTACCAATCGCGGGATCCGTGACGGAGACGGAGACTTGACTCTGCAACGTGGCGTAACCCGAGGTTTCTGCCCACAAGGGTGGACCGGAGGGATAGAAGTAGACACCGAGCTCGACGATGCCATTTGAAAGCGCTGCACTTCGAATTGCCGAACTAAACACCGTGGGTCCCGCATCGGCCACGCAGACGAGAACTTGATCGCCCGAGGCGAGGCTCCCCGCCGCTCCCGTCACCGTGATATCAGCGGGTTGGCCCTCATAGACCGACGAATACGGGAGTGTGAGTCCAAATGAGCCATCTGAACCAACGACGCTCGACGCGAAATTGGTGCCGTTGGTGGCATTGATCGGAACGACGCAGATCGGAGTGAGAGCACTCGCGGCACTGGCCGAGTTGACGCTGAGGACTGCTGTTCCGATTGCAATGGCCCCAAATGAAGAGATGAAGAGGGCCAGCAAAGTGCGAATGCCGAGTTTCTTCACGGTGATTTGAACTCCCCTGACGATTAGCTCGTCAATTCGAACACCACGGTTGTCTGAAACTGAGGCGAACATTAGAACGTTGTGGCATGGCAAGTAGCGACATCGAGGCCGCGATCTAGGTTGGGCGCGTGAGCGAAACGAGCGAGCCAACCAACGACGAGACCACATCGTCGGCCAAAGGCGCCGGCGAACTTCGAGATTTGCTGCGTCAATTCACCCAACCGGTACTCGACTCGATCGACCACCGACTGCGCGGTCAGATCGACAAGCGCGTTGACGACCGCGTAGACGAGGTCCTAAATGATCGCCTGGCCGTGCTCGAGCGCGCCATTGCCGATCTCGACCGCTCCGTGAAAGAACTCAGGGAGAAATTGGCGACGAGCGAGTAGCTCGACTCAATCGGCGGCCAACGTGCCGCCGACCAACGTCAAGGTCTTTCTCACTCGCGACGGAATGCGCTCGGCGTTCACGATCCCCCCGGTGAGATTGAGCGGGTCACACGCAGCGAGGGTGATCGGAGCGCTTTCGCCGCCCGGCTGAGCCAGCGCGTCCACCGCCTCGGGGTGCGCGTACTGCTCACCGGCGAGCCCCTCGACGAATCGCCCGCCGACGACTTCGCCGCGGGCTTCGAGCCGGCGCAACGCCCAGGCGACGTAGCGCCACGGCACGCGGTAGGACTCCTGGGCGAACAGTTCGTAGGTGACGATTCCCCAGCGCCAGATGAGTTGCACTGCGATGCGCTCGGCCAGCTCTTCGTATTCAAGCGGCGTGATCGGCTCGGCATTGGTGTCAATCAACCACCACCGACCTTCGCCGACCCCCGTCGAACTCGGCGCGCGCTGAGTCGTGAGCGCCATGCGACGCGCCATGGCGCGACCGCGCTGGCTCTGTCGACGCGCCCCCAGCAGTGAACGCACCGCGGCGTACGCGTCGGCACTGACAAGGCCGCGCGCAACGAGATCCCACACACCCTCATCGACGTGGTCGGACAGCTGTCCGGTCAGCGCCGGCAAGCTCGAACGAAATTGCGCCCCTCGCGCGCCGAGTGATTCGTAGACCGCCTGAGCGGCCCCGCCAACCGGGACCACGGGAGATTGATCGAGACGTACTGCGCGCAACTGCCACACGAGATCCTCACGCAGCACGATGGCGAGCGGCGTCGAGGCCGACGGCACCGACGCTCCTCGAGACTCGCTCGTTTCGGTGCGCGGAGTGAGTCGCGCCCACGCCACTTCGCCCGAGAGGCAGAGCTCGTCGAGCCACTCGGGCTTGTAATCACTGACGCGCGCTCGTAGAACTGAACGCTCCCACTCCCCCGCGGCGATCTCGACACCTTGCAGCTGCTCGATCACCCGGCGCACCCCGTCGCGACCTTGGAGCTGCGAACCCGGCGCGACGCACTGCCATTTTGCGAGGAATTCGACGTAGCGCGCGACGGGCACGGCGTGATAGCTCGCACGACGCCGGGCGCGCGCGATGCGGTTGAGGCGCGCAAAGGTGTGCCGGGCGCACCACCGGTTGTCGGCCACCTGCATGGCGTATCCCGCACCTTCGAGGCGAGCCATGGCGGTCTTGGCACGCGGGATCGACAGCGGGGCGCCACGCATGGGACCCGCACCGATTTCGCTCTCACCCACGATCTCATCCAGGGTGACGGGTCCCGACACCGCTAGGTGGTGACGAAGAATGGTGGCGGCCAGTTCATCGTCTTCCACCAGTTCGGCGAGTGATCGGTCAGTGCTCACTGCAACCCACACGCCGTCCTCGTTGCGCGCGCGACCGTCCACTTCGAGTTCATCGAAGTAGTGCTGCCAACACGAAACGGCTCGAATGGCTCCGGCGTCCACCAGCAGATCACTGAGTTCGTCGGCACTGCGAACCTTCGGCACGCTCTGCGAATTGACCTCGGCGACGAGGGCGGGCTCAAGGGCCTTGCGCTCACTCGCTACGGGCAGTCCGCGCTCGTCAAGTTCCCCCACTCCGCGATTCGTCGACACCGCGCGCGTGCGCCGCTCCTCCAGCGGGGCGTCATCGAGGTACGTGAACGGCTTGCCGTGCAGGATTCCGTGAGCGAGCAAGGACGGCTCGACGGTGTCGACGCAGTGCACTGCAATCTCGCCGGACTCCACCCGCCCGAGCATCTCTTCGAGCCGGGCGACATCGAGCGGTTCAAAGAGAACGTCGGCGATCGTTTGGCGCACAAGGACGTGATCGGGAATCGGAATCGGACCGGCCGGCGCATTCTCCTGGCACGCCGCGAGTGATGGCCACGTGGCGGCCATCAGGTCGTCGGCCTCCATGCGCTGCAGGTTGATCGGTCGACGTTGGCCATTCATGGAGCGCCGCAACACGAGTGCTCGCGAGGCGTTCCATCGCCACCGCGCCGCCAACATGGGCAGTGGCAACACCGCTTGTGTCAACACATCGCGCACCGTGGTCGACCGGACCAGCTTCATCACGCTGTCGAGCGCAAAGGAGTGGTGCGGGCCGAGCGCAATCGTGACTGAATCGTCGTCGGCGGCGGCTTGCAGCTCAAAGTCAAAGGTCACGCAGAATCGCTTGCGCAAGCTCAGCCCGAGCGCCCGGTTAATTCGCGCTCCGTACGGAGAGTGAACGACCAGATGACTGGACTCGGTCTCGTCAAAGAACCGCTCGACGACCAATCGCTCGCGCGTCGGCAGGGCACCCAATGTCGCGTAGCTCTTGACCAGGAAGTTCACCGCTTGCGTGGCCGCGTCCGCACTGACGCCGGGGATGGCGGTCAAAACCGCGCGAGCCCCGTCGCCGTCACGCGCCGCGAGCAGATCCTCGAGCGAACCGTGCAACGCGGAGACCTCGGCGCTTAACTCGACGGTGCGACCTGGAGCCTCGCCGAACCAGAACGGCACCGTGGGCGCCGCACCTTCAGCGTCAACGACGCGCACGGCATTGGCTTCCACCCGCGTGACGCGCCACGGGTGCGTGCCGAGCAAGAAAACGTCACCGGCCATCGACTCGATGGCGAAGTCCTCATCAATCGTTCCGACACTCACTCCCTCGGGATCGAGAATGACGCGATACTCGCCGGTGTCGGGGATGGCCCCGGCGCCACCGAGCGCGGCCAGCGAGGCGCCGCGGCGCGGACGAACCTTGTGATTGACGTCGTCGAGGTGCACGTGCGCCCCGCGCGGCCCATGCCCCGTCGTGATCCCGCGCGCCACCATCTCGAGTACTTCGTCAAAACTCTCGCGCGTCATTGAGCGATACGGCGCGGCCGCGGTCGACATCGCGAATAGCTCGTCGGGACTGTCCTCGCCGCGCGCGGCGATCTCGGCTACCAGTTGCTGGGCCAGGATGTCGAGCGGCGCGGTCGGCGGCTCGATCGCGTCAAGTGCCCCGCGACTCACCGCATCGAGCAGAGCAATTGATTCCACCAGTTCGTGCCGGCTCATCGGAAACAGCCGACCCTTCGGGGTCCCGCCGACGTGGTGATTCGCCCGACCGACGCGCTGCAAGAACGCGGCGATTGAACGCGGCGAGCCGATCTGGCACACCAGTTCCACGGGACCGACGTCGATACCGAGCTCCAGTGACGAGGTGGCGACAAGGGCGCGAAGATCACCGGCGCGCAGTCGCTTTTCAACTTCGCGACGTCGGTGCAGCGACAGTGATCCGTGGTGGGCGGCAACCACGAGATCAGCGTCGGCCAAGATCCCGCCCTCGCTCAGCACGACGGCCAAACGGTGCGCAAGACGTTCGGCCAGTCGCCGGCTCTGGACAAACACGAGCGTCGTTCGATGTTCGGCGACCAGTTCGGCGATCCGTCGCAGAATTTGTCCGAACTGTTCGCCTGACAACACGCTGTCGAGCTCCTCGTCGGGCAGCTCGATGGCGATGTCCATCACTCGCGGAGTGGAACAGTCAAGAACGGTGGCCGCGGGACGACCGGGCGCGACTCCCGAGAGAATTTCAGCCACAAGTTCGAGTGGTCGCTGCGTTGCCGACAGCCCAATGCGCTGTGGGCGCGGCCGTCCCGCGTCGGTCACCAGACGTTCAAGCCGCTCGAGGGACAAAGTCAAGTGCGAGCCACGCTTGTCGCGACACATCGTGTGGATCTCGTCGACAATCACCGTCTCCACGTGGCGCAACATCGCGCGGCCCGAGGCGCTCGTCAGTAGTAGATAGAACGACTCGGGAGTCGTGACGTAGATGTGGGAGGGGTTGCGGCGCTGCGCGGCGCGTTCGTAGTCGGTGGTGTCGCCGGTTCGCAGATCGACGCGGATCGTGGGTGCCGCGACGCCACGCCGTCCTCCCAGATCGCTCAATTCCTCCAGTGGCCGCAACAGGTTCTCGCGCACATCGCTCGCCAGGGCGCGCAACGGCGAGAGATACAGCACGCTCGGTCCGGGCACCTTCTCGGGCGGTGGCTCCTTCCACATTTGGTCGATGGCGACAAGAAACGCGGTAAGCGTTTTGCCCGACCCGGTGGGTGACGCGACGAGGAAGTCTGCGCCCGTTGGAATAAGTGGCCACGCCGCGAGCTGCGGCGGCGTCGGACCATCAGGAAACCTCGACTCGAACCACTCGCGCACGACGGGGTGGAACGAGTCCAGCGGATTCATTCGTCTACTTCAGTCGGGCTCTGTGACAGCCGAGCGCGACGATCGCGGCGGATCGCCCAGCGCACCGTGAGCACAGCGAGAACCACGGTTGCCGCAACAAAAAGGGAGAACACGACCGCGAAGGCCATCGCTGCAGGCTAGGTCTTGTCACAACCGTCCTCCACAGTGGAGCCATGTCGCTCGCGGTTGTCTCACTCCCCTCCATCGCAGAAGTCCTGCGTGGCGACCGGGCGACGCGGCCGCTGGCTGACCGGGCAAGTGCGGCCTCTCTGCGCCGATCGCTCGAAGAGGAGCTCGCACCCACAGCTAAGAGTGCGAAGCCCGTCGTCGTCACTCCTCGTTCGCACAAGACCCACTCCGCGAATGTTTCGGCGCACGCTCGGCTCCGCGGAACTCTGATTGATCAGCTCGTGGCTCTCCACGTCGCCGGGCACCGCGTCGATGACGCCTTTGAGGACGCCGCCGAGGCCTGGGTGGCCGACGCACACGGCGAGTTGAGAGATGCATTTGTCAATCTCGATCCCGAAGAGCGAGCTCAGCTCGCGACTGACGTTGTCGCGCACGGTGTGGTACTGGCTCGACGCCTCGGCTTCTTGCAGTACGGCTGGCGTCCGCGCACATCGGTGACCGCCGTGCAGCAACTGCTCAGTGGCGCGGTCACGGTGCGTGACCGATTTGACGTCGTGGTTGGATCGATTAATACCGTTCACGCGTCCGTTGCCCTGTTGGATGTCACCACGTCGCTTCTCGATGACGAAACCGCACGCACTCTGGCGTTTCACGCGGTCGTTCAGACTCTCGTTGCCGGAGTCGTTCCGCTGCGCGTCGTTGGATTCTCCACCGCGTCCGGTGAAGTACTCGCCCACGAAGTCGACACCGACTTTCTTGATTTCGGACGAAGCGTCGTGATTGACACGGCGCGCCAAACGGTGGGGGCGCAGTGACGACGTTGGTGCAACGCCGCCTCAGCGCCAGTTGTGTTTCTGAACTCGTGGACCGCGCGTCTCACGAGATCGTCGCCCTTGACGACGTGCAGCGAGCCAACTTCGCCGCCAAGTTTCGAGCGATCTCCGCCACTCGGCAGATTCGCGTCGATGCGTGGCGCGTCGAAGCCGCGGGATCACCGCCCGACCGTTTTCAATGGAGTCCGACGAAGACTCGACGCATCATCGGTCTCGGTGCACTACGACGGCTGCACCACGGCGCCGCCGCAACGGCCATCGAGGCAGCTCGCGATGAAGTTGACTCGCTGTTGGTGCGCGCGGCGTCCGGCTACGCGCGACGCGGCTCACTCGCTGACTGGCTCGCCACTCAACGCAGTGCCACACATTCGGCGTGCGTGGCTCACGGCGCCGCGTGGGCCACGACGGCGCTGGAGATGATCGAAGAGGTCACCCATCCGTGGCAACCGTGTGCGACCGACGCGTTCTACGACGTGGCCGCCGCGCGCACGTCGCTGCGCGGTCGTCGCGATCTCACGGTCGTCACTCCTGCCGGCAAGGTGCTGTTGCGGTTCCGCGGCGGTCAACCCGGATCGTTCGCCGGCGCGGGCCTGCGCAGCGATTTGGTCGTTGAAGGGCTGAGCGATCCCGAGGGTCGACTGGCCCAGCGCATCATCGGCGTGTGGGCAGATGCCGGAGTGGCCCTCGCGGTTGACGGGACTCTCGATGATGCGCGGCGTGGCGCTCGCGACCTCGTGCGCACGGCCGTCGTCGACCGCCATCGACAACTGGCGGCGTAGCGCGGAACATTTGGTCCCACGCCAGTAGCGTGGAACGCCTATGTCGCAGAGAAAACACCTGCGAAACGTCGCCATCATCGCCCACGTCGACCACGGCAAGACCACTCTCGTCGACATGATGTTGCGCCAAACCGGGGCCTTTTCGAGCCACGAGGAGCTCACCGACCGGGTCATGGACTCCGGTGACCTCGAGCGCGAGAAGGGCATCACGATCCTCGCGAAGAACACCGCGGTCAACTGGCGCGACACGGTGATCAACATCATCGACACCCCGGGCCACGCCGACTTCGGCGGCGAGGTCGAGCGCGGACTCACGATGGTGGACGGCGTGGTGCTCCTCGTGGACGCCGCGGAAGGACCGCTCCCCCAGACGCGCTTCGTGCTGCGAAAGACGCTGGAAGCCCGACTGCCGGTTGTGCTCGTCATCAACAAGGTCGATCGACCCGACGCGCGCGTCGCAGAGGTCGTCCACGAAGTTGAAGAGTTGTTCTTGGACCTTGACGCCGACGAACACCAGATCTCTTTTCCCGTGCTGTACGCCTCGGCGCGTCAGGGATGGGCGTCAAGCCAGCGCGGCGTCGAGACGAGCGATCTAACGGCGCTGTTTGAAGCGATCTGTTCGCACGTGCCGGCGCCGGTCTTTACCCCCGGCGCCGGACTGCAAGCGTTGGTGTGCAATCTCGACGCCTCACCGTACCTCGGACGTCTCGCGCTCTGTCGAGTTATCAACGGCACGCTCGAGCGCGGCAGCCACGTGTCGTGGTGTCGACTCGACGGGACGATCGAACGGTGCAAGATCACTGAGCTGTTCATCACTGAGGCGCTCGAGCGCGTTCCTGCGGCTTCCGCCGGTCCTGGCGACATCGTCGCCGTGGCCGGTATCGAGGAGATCACGATCGGTGAGACCTTGGCGGACCTCGAGAACCCCGAGCCCTTGCCGCCACTCACCGTGGACGAGCCGAGTTTGTCCATGACTATCGGCATCAACACGTCGCCGCTGGCTGGTCAAGAGGGTTCGAAGCTCACCGCCCGCATGGTGAAGAACCGGCTCGACCAGGAACTCGTCGGCAACGTCTCGCTGCGGGTCCTGCCAACTGAGCGGCCCGACGCCTGGGAGGTCCAAGGTCGAGGCGAACTGCAACTGGCGATCCTCATTGAGACCATGCGTCGCGAGGGCTTCGAACTGACGGTGGGCAAGCCGCGCGTCGTCACTCGCGAGATCGACGGACATCTTCACGAGCCGATGGAACGAGTCACGATCGACGCGCCCGAGGAGTACATCGGGCCAATCACGTCACTGCTGAGCGAGCGACGCGGCACCATGCTCGACCTGGTCAATCACGGCACCGGCTGGGTGCGCATTGACTGGCGCATTCCAGCGCGCGGACTGGTGGGAGTGCGCACCGAGTTTCTGACCGAAACTCGTGGCACGGGGATCTTGCACCACGTCTTTGACGGCTACGCGCCCTGGGGTGGCGAACTTCGCCTGCGCCGCAACGGCGTGATGGTGGCGGACCGTCGCGGCGCGACCACGACCAACGCGCTCATCGACTTGGAGAAGCGCGGGACCTTGTTCATTGGCCCGGCGATTGAGGTCTACGAAGGAATGATTGTCGGCGAGAACGCCCGTCCCGAAGAGATGGACGTCAATCCCACGAAGGAAAAGAAGCTCACCAACATGCGCGCATCAGGTAGCGACGACACTGAGCGCCTGACGCCCGCAACTGTTCTAAGCCTTGAGCAGGCACTCGAGTTCGTCGCGGAAGATGAAGCCGTCGAGATCACTCCGCAAACGGTGCGACTGCGCAAAGTGATCCTCGATCAAACCGTGCGTGGGCGACTTCGCAAGAACGCAAAAGCACTGGCGTAACGGGAAATCAAAAAGCGCGTTTCGCTAGCATCGCTCTCGGAGGGGTGACAGAGCGGCCGAATGTACCGGTCTTGAAAACCGGCGTGGGCTTGCCCACCGTGGGTTCAAATCCCACTCCCTCCGCCAACGCGTCACTGACTAAGTGAGCGGGGTACGCCCTCGCGACATTCAGCCTTCAAGAACTCGCGCGAGCGCCTCGATACCCATCTCGCTCATCACCGGATTGGTTTCTCGGTAGTACCAGACAGTGCCCATCGCTTGCTGTAGCGCCCACGCCCGACTCCTCTGCCACTCGAGCTCGCTGCTCCCGAGTGCCTCGCAGACGTAGCGACGACACCGTCGATCAAAGAGATTCCACGCGACCATGACGTCCAATGACGGATCAGCGGGTCCGAGGCCGCCGACATCGATCACGCCGACAAGTGCGTTGTCGAGAATGAGCAGATTTGTTGGCAGAAGATCCCGGTGCGACATGACGTCAACGTGAGCCGTCGGCAGATCTCGTAGTTCATTCCACAGCGAACGAATTGCTGGGACATCAACAATCCCTCGGCTCTCGTGGAAGCAGGTGTCCATCCACTCATCGGCGAATCGCAATTCGCCGCCACGACCTTCTCCGCCGAATCGCTCTCCACTCGGCGGGAGCGCGCGAAGTCCAGTGATCAACTCAACAATCGACGTGGCCATCCACTGGGAATCGGCCAACGTCAACTCGACGGCGGGAACCCCCGGCAACCACGTTTGCAACGACCAGTAGCCGGGATAGTGCTCAGACGGTTCGCCGATCCCGTGAGTCACCGGCGTGGCAATGCGAATTTGATTCTTCAGACTCGTCTGAATCTCTGCTTCGCGCCGGAGGCGCGCACGTTGGCTATCGAGGTCATCGATGACAAAAGGAAAACGCGCACTCAGTTGCTCTCCGACGCGAAAGATTCGATGGACCGTGCCTGCCCCCTCTACTGGCACGATGGGCATGTCTCGACACTCAGCGAACTGCTGATCAACTGCGCGCCGTACCTGCTGCAACGTGAGCGGCACCTCATCGCGATGCATACGCATGCAGAGTTCTTACTTGTAGAAACCCTCGCGCAGATTGAATCCGTGCTCGATCCAGCACTTGAGCGCGCACAACATCCCGGTCCAACCCTCGGTGTTTCCGAGGGCCGCGTGCACGCCGTCCTCACCGTCTCGCCAGCCCTCTTCAGTGATGGTCACGAGTGTGCGACCATCATCGAGCTGGTCAAACTCCATCGTGACGGTGGTTTCGTAGGACTCGCCACTTCGATCGGACGCTTGCCAGCGAAAGACCACCTTCTGATCGGGGACGACTTCAACGATGGTGACGGGAAATCGACCGGGAAAGTCCGCGAACTCCCAGCTGACCGTTGCTCCACTCTCCATTCGTCCACGCGCACCACCGGTCGTGAAGTACGCCGACAGCTGCTCGGGATCAACCACCGCCTCATAGACGTCGTGGGCGGATCTCGCAATGCGACCTCGCACCTGAACTGGTTGCGACATGGCTTTCCTCCCCGAAATTAGGTTATAGAATTATAACATAAAGTCTCAACCGATCAACGACGACGAATTTGATCGCGTACTGCGCGCTCTGGCGCACGCCACGCGGCGACGGATCCTCGATCTCTTACGCGAACGGTCGCGCACGACGGGCGAGTTGTGCCTCGAGTTTCCCGATCTCGATCGATGCACCACGATGCAGCACCTCGGTGTGTTGGTCGCCGCTGGCCTTGTCGTGACTCAACGCAAGGGTCGAGAACGCTGGAACCACTTAGATGTGCTGCCGATCAAGATGATCGAGGATCGATGGATCGGCGACTACGCACGCCACTCGGTGGGATTGCTGAGTGCCCTCAAGGATCGCCTCGAGAACTAGGAGTCGTTACTCAGGTGTACTCGTCGTGTCGCTTGACCCAGAATTGGGACTGACCGCCCTCGTCGCGACCCTTGGGTACGAGATCCATAATCGCGTAGGCAACATTCAGTTGGTCGATGCCTCGCGCGAACGTGCAGTAAGTCAAAAAGACGTCGTCGCCCTCGCGCGCGAAGACTGAGAGTCCTTCGCGATCCGATGCGGGGTGGTCTTCGTGTTTGAAGTTGTAGTCAGCACCAACGGCCTGCTGGGCTTCAGTGAAGCTCACACCGAAATCAAAATTGAAAGTGCTTCGTCCGCTGGAGACCCAGTCCATCTCCCACCCCATTCGGCTCTTGTACGCCTGGAGCTTCTCAAGCGGTGCGCGCGACGCGAGGGTGAAGGTGACGTCACGTTGGGCCAAATGCGCCGTCGCGCCTTGGTAGGAGTCGGCCCAAAACGAGCAGTGCGGACAGCCCGCATCCCACTCGGGCGCGAACATGAAGTGGTACACGACGAGCTGACTTCGACCTGCAAAGAGGTCGAGCAATCTCTCCTCACCGCGCACGGTGTCAAAGACGTACGACTCGGTGACCTTGAGCCACGGCAACGACTGTCGCTTCGAGCTCATGCGATCCGACTCTTTCGTGTATTGCTTCTCGTCAACGAGCAGTGCCCGTCGCGCGGCCATCCAATCGTCGCGGTTCACAACGTCGTGATCACTCATGATGTGCTTCCCTAGCCGAGGTTGGCGTTTTTGTTCGGCCGCACGACAATGTCCGTGACGTGCACGTCGAAGGGCTCGGTCACGGCGTAGAGCACCGCGTTGGCAATGTCCTCGGGCCGAATCATGATCTCGCTCAACGTGGCCTGCGCCTTCTCGAGCACCTCGTCGGGCAGACGCTCGCCCGGCACGAATTCGTGCGCGATACCCGACATCGCGACGATGCCTCGAATCAACTCCGGGTCAACGTTGCGTCCAATGTTGGTCGCCACGAGGCCCGGCATGATCGAAGTCACCTTGATCGGATCGTCGTGCAGCTCTGCGCGCAACGTGTTGCAGATCACGTTGACGGCGTGCTTGGTCGCCCCGTAGACACCCGAAGCGGGGTCGAGAGCTGCGACTGACGAGATGTTCACGATGTGACCGGGATGCCCACCCTTGCGCATCGCTTCAACGGCCGCCTGACAACCAACCAGCAGAGCAAAGACGTTGGTGTCGAGCATCGTGCGCCACTGTTCGGCGTCCGCGCCGAGGATGGTGCCGAGGTACGAGACGCCGGCATTGTTCACGAGAACGTCGAGGCGCCCGGTCTCGCTGACCGCCTGGGCGACCAGCGCGCGGATCTGGGCGGCGTCGCGAACATCGAGCGTGACGACGCTCGCGGTGCCGCCGGACTCTTTGATCTTGATCGCGCTGGCGTCAAGGGCACCACGATCGCGGCCCGTTAGGTAGACGTGCGCGCCCTGGGCGCCGATCGTCTCGGCGATCGCGCGGCCGATGCCGCTCGATGATCCGGTGACGATGACCGTCTTGTTCGCGAGGTCGGTGGACATGGTTCTCCTTGGTTGATTAGGCGGCGCCCGCGGTTACGAGACGGGTCCGACGTGCAAGTTGGGGTTGCTGACCTTCGAGCACGCGGTGAACGGGAACGGGATCAGCTTGCCCTTCGTGACGTTCGGCGCGTACACGCGCAGTCCAGCGACCGTGACCGGCGCGCACGCGCTCGGGGCGAAGTTGCCCGCATCGGTGATCTGTAGACGGGCCTTGACCGTTGCGCCCTTGGCGACCGTCACCGCGTGGTGAGTGGCCGTGCTGCGCGTGGCGGCGCCACCGACCTGGTTGCCGGCGAGGTCGACTGCCGAAACGCCCGGGTAGCCGTTAAGAGTGCAGCTCGCACCGGAGAGGTTGGTGAACTCCAACTGGTAGTAGATCGATCCCGCCGCGCCATTGCCTTGAGTGTTGATCCAGTCGACGGTGGAGAATCCGCCGCACGGCGCGATATGTGACGTGACGACGCGGGCGTGGGTGGCTCCGGCGGTCGTGGCGGCGATGGTGACGAGGGAACCCGCCGCGAGGGCGGCAACTACAAAGCGGGCGAGACGGGACGACGTTGTCATTCGTTCTCCTAGGTGGTCGGAAGAGCCAGCGTACGGCTGCTCCGCCGTGAGGTCAATGGTCGATGTGGCCGCGGATGTCGTCAATCCAGCGACGAGCGGTGAGCCGCGCGGCGGCCACTTCGTCGCGACGATCCGCCGCCTCGACGCCAGTGACCGGGTAACTGCCGAGGAACTTCACCCGCACGAGGTGCGCCTGAAGATCCGCGAGACAGTCCGCGACCACGTCGTCGTCGACGTGGCCCTCGAATTCGACGACAAAGCAGTAGTCGCCGAGGCCGCGCTTGGTCGGACGACTCTCGAGCTTGGTGAGGTTGAGATCGCGGGCGGCAAAGCGTCCCAGGATGCCGTAGAGCGAACCCGGTCGGTCGCTCTCTTGGAAGCAGACAATGGTGGTGCGGTCGTGGCCGCTCGGCGCGGGAATGCGATCGCGTTCGACTAGCACGAACCGCGTGGCGTTGTCGGGGTGGTCCTCCACGTCCTCGCGCACGATCGTTAGGCCGTAGGTGCGCGCCGCGGCACTTGACGCAATGGCAGCAATTGGTTGGTCGCTATCGGCGACGAGCCGTGCGGCGGCCGCGGTCGACGGCGCAGGTTCGACCGCGACGTCCGGCAGCGTTGAAAGAAAGTGACGGCACTGCGCGAGCGCGTGTGGATAACTGTGAATCGACGTGAGATCCGAGAGATCAACGTCTCCCCGCGCAAGCAGGTGAAGTCGAATAGGCAGCACCGCTTCACCGGTGATGTAGAGATCGTGGTCAAAGAGCAGCGAATCGATCGTGCCGGAGACGGTGCCCTCGATGGCATTCTCAATGGGCACGACCCCCGCGTCCATCTCACCGCGACCCACGGAATCAAAGACGTCGCCAATTGACGCGAGCGCCGTCAGTTCGGAACTCAATTCGCCCAGCGCACCCACCGCTTCTGACGTGAAGGTGCCCTCTGGTCCGAGGTATCCGACGCGACGGCTCGTCATCGGATGAATCTAGGCCTCGACGAGATTGCTCACCGCAAGTCGGTCCGCGAGAAACGCCGCGGAACGCTGGAAGTTCTCCGCCGTGACGGCGCCGTGCGCACCCGGGGTGACCACGAGCGTCTTGTCATTGGCCCCGAGTTGACCAAACAGCGCAATGGCCGCGTCACGGGGAATGAGCTCGTCGTCCCACTGCACGAGATAGAAGGTCGGAATCAAGATGTGGGCCGCATCGTTCGCTAACCGCTGCGCCGACGGGCCAATGGCGCCCATGAGTCCGAGCACGCAGGCGCGCACGCGGGGTTCGGCCGCGACGAAGGGCAGTCCGAGAATCGTGCCCATCGACAGTCCCCAGTACCCGACGGCCGCGTCCGGCGACACTTCGCCGCTGCCAAGAACGGAGTCCAGCGTCGAGACCCAGTCCTGCACCATCGCGTCGGTCATCGTCGTGTCACTCGACCACTTCTCGGCGAATCGCATGAAGGGCAGCGACTGATCCGAGCCGTCGTCACCCACGCGGTCTCCGTGCACTGGACCGTCAATGCTGGCCACGGCAATCCCGTAGGTGCGCGCGAGGGAGCGCGCGAGCGCCACCACGTAGCCCTCGAGTTTGGTGCCGCTCGCGCCGTGGCCGACGAGCACCAGTCGGTCGGCCGTGGATTCAGGGGTCCACAACGCCACCGGAATCGGTCCAGTGCTGCCTACGATGGTGCCGACGCGCTCGCGTACGCCGTGACGCAGTAGATCACTGTGAAACTGCACGCGCGGAGCGTAGCGAGTTCGCGCAGCGCGCCGAGATGAAAGGTGGGGGGCAATGGGGCACCCGATGTACGAGTACGACTCCGTGCTCGCCGAGGCAATCTTTGACTACTGCCGAGAGCGCCTCTCGATGGACCCAGTCCCCCTCGATTACGGCAGCCTCCAGCCGATCGATCCAGCCCAACTCGAGGGCCTAATCAACGATGACGGCACCGATCCGGTAGCCGTTCTCAAGTTCTTCAAGGAGCAACTCGCCATCTCGGTCGTCTCGATCGACTCACCGGGCTTTCTTGCCTTCATCCCGAACGCGCCGACCAAGTCATCGATGCTTTTTGACATGGTCGTCGCGGGCTCCGGCCTCAATGGCACGAGCTGGCTCGAATCGATGGGCATCGTGATGGCCGAAAACCAGGCCCTCGAGTTCCTCGCTCGCCGCGTCGGCATGCCCGAGGGCGCGGGGGGCTGCTTCGTCTCGGGCGGGTCACTCGGCAACCTCAGCGCTCTCACGGTCGGTCGCGACATGGGCCGACGACGACGCCCCAACGTCGAGCCGCACAAACTTCGCTTCGCGATCAGCGCGGACGCGCACAGCAGCGTGGGCGGGGCCTTACACGTCCTCGGAATTGAGCCGCTCCTCGTTGAGCCGGACGATCACCGCTTCACGTTGCAAACCCTCACCGACGCCCTCGCGAACGATCCTCAACCTGAGACGGTGATCGGCGTCGTCGGAACTAGCGGGACGACCAACGCCGGCATTATCGATGACCTCGAGGGACTCGGCACGTACTGCCACGAACACGACCTGTGGTTTCACGTCGACGGTGCCTACGGCGGCGCGGCGATGTTCTCAGCCACGCACGCCGAGCAGCTGCGCGGCATCCGCCACGCTGACAGCTTCATCGTCGATCCCCACAAGTGGTTGCTTGCGCCGCTGGACTGCGCCGCACTCATTTACCGTCGACCGGCGCTGGCGCGCGCAGTGCACACCCAGCAAGCGAGTTATCTCGACGTGCTGCACGAAGGTGGTGGCGACGGCTCCTTTGACTGGAATCCGTCGGATTTCGCCATTCACCTCTCACGCCGCGCGCGCGGATTGCCGTTCTGGTTCTCGCTCGTCACCCAGGGCGTTCGCAACTATGAAACGGCCGTGCAGTCAGCGATCGACCTCGCGAACCGAACCGCCGAGAAGATCGCCCGTTCGTCGGTCATTGAAATGGTTCGACCGGTCAGCCTCTCGATTGTCCTCGCGCGACGCAAGGGGTGGGGACCTCACGAGTACAACGAGTGGAGCCAGCAGCTATTGCGCGACCAGATTGCGTTTGCCACGCCCACCAAGTGGGAGGGCGAAACCGTGGCCCGCTTTGCATTTCTTCACCCCAACTCCACCGACGAGATGGTTGATCGGATCCTGGCGTCGATGGAGTAACGGGGTCTAGGACCGCAAAATCTCAAGAGCGTGATCGAGGATCTCCTCGAGGTTTTCACTCACTAAAGAGACGTGACCCTCATTCGCGCGATGCTCGCTTCGGGCGCCGGGAATGGCGCCCACGAGGTAGTGCCCGTGTGACGCCGGGACCATGAGGTCTTGATCTCCAAACCACACTTCAACCGGCGAGGCGATGTCGCTGAGTTCGAATCCCCAGTCGTGCATGAAGCATTGGTCATCGTCAAGAAACCCGTAATGCCCACCCGACATGCCATGAGAAAACGCTGCGGCGAGAATCTCTCGCGAGCGAAGCGGCGCGAGCGCGGCCTTGTCGACTTCGCTCAGCAACCCACCGAGACCGTCCACGACGAGATCCGCCGTGACGTGAGCCATTGACTCCGCCGCCGCTTTCATATGCGCCTCGTACTCCGGTCCGCCTTGACGCGCCAACTCAAACTCGGCGATGTTCTCGGGTCCCATGCCTTCGGTCCAGTCGAACTGATCGTTCTGGGGCGCCACACCCGCGAGCGAAATCGCTCCGCGACACCTCGGGGTATCTAGGGCGGCGCAGGCCAAGGCGTGCGGGCCACCACCGGACCAACCGACGGCGACGTAACGATCCTTTTTCACGTGGTCCATGACGGCGCGTGAGTCGCCCACGACCGAGGCAACGGTTCGTTCAGGGTCGCGGTCAGAGAGTCCGTACCCGGCGCGCGAAGTCGTGACAACGAGCAGTCCCCTCGACGCGGCGGCGTCGTCGAAGTACTCGATGAGCGGCGTGGCACCAGGCGTGCCGTGATGAAACAGAATCGCATCGCCATTGGGGTCACCGCACGTCGCGATCTCAAGACGTCGCCCGAGCACGGTGATCTGTTCGGTATTGAGTGCCATAGCCCTCCTCGTTAGATCTGTGGCGATGTGGTGGTGGTCGCCGGCACTGGAGAGTGCACAGTCAAACTCCATCCCGTGTTCAAGAGCTCGACCACGGTCTGACCGGGAGTAAGAGTGATCTTTCGACCCTTGGCGTCGTAGTAGCCCGTGCGCTGATCGAGGCTCGCCCGCTTCCACGTCCCGATGATCTCTTTGCCGTCGGTGAAGACTGCCACCTTGCCCGTGCCCACTAACTGCGCCTCGGCCCCCTCGACGCAGACCCCACCTCGGTAGTTGACGAACTGCACGATGACGTTGCGCGGCGAAATTCGCGCGCCGTCGACAGCAATATCGGGCGCCTGGAACTGCGTGCGGTCCCAGGACTGCGTTGCCGCGTTCCAGCCGTATTCAATGTCGTAGCCACCGATGAATCCCACCCGCAGAGATGTCACGGGTGTTCCCGTCACTTTCTGCAGAGCGGAGCGGTAGGTAAACAGTGCGGGCGGCGGCACCGGCGAACCGCCCCGGGCGATGAGCTTCGGGCCGTAGCCGTAGAGGTTGTCAGGTGGCACTCGTCCGTGGTTGTCTCGAAACATCGCCGCGCCGGCTGATGTCTCGTCGAGCCGCAAGAGTCCCGGCACCGTCGCGATCGATCGTTGGGCGTAGATCGCCCCACCGGAGTACACGAAGATGCCCTTGTAGGGCCAGACGATCTCTCGGTCGGTGCGCCGCACCGAGCGCAAAGGGCCAATGACCGGCGGAATCTGGGAGTTAAAGACCGCAGCCAAGCGAGTGATGCACCCTTCGACGATCTCTTCATAGATCACGTCGGCTTTGTCGATGCCGCGCTGGGGCATTGCGGCGGGGATGTTTTCAATCTTGGCGGTGAGCGCCGCGCGACGCTGCGCGTCACCGCTCGGATCAGGTTTGCCTGTAAGGGGCGCCACGGGCGGCGCCAACGTCGTGGTGGTAGTTGAAGCGCTGGAACCGTGGCTCCGCCACGATCGCCATCCGACGTACCCACCGGCCCCGAGCAGCGCCGCAATGATCACACCGATCAACGTCCGACGCACCGAGCGAACCTACTGGACGTTCTCTCCTGGTCGGTAGCGCAGTTCCAAGCTGCCGCGCTCGCTGAAGCCGAGATCGCGATAGAGGTGCTCGCCTTGCGCAGTGGCGTGCAACTCAATGCGGTCAAAGCCTCGCTCAATGAGTTCGGTGAGCAAAGCGCTCACGAGCTGCCGAGAAATTCCGCGACGACGAAATCCCGGCAACGTCGACACCGTGTGGATGTACGCCGTCCAGCCGCTTTGATAGATCGGCGTCGGGGCGGATCGGCGAAAGTCGGCACCCGCGCTCGCGATGACCTCTCCCGCACTCGTGCGCGCCACCGCAATGATCCCCTCGCCATTCGTCACGCGCTCGTTGAACCACGTCGCGGCACCGGTTAACCAGTCACGGGGCTGCTCGTACAGTCCGGTCGAGAAGTACATCTCTTCACGCAACCGCGCGAGCATCTCGCCGTCTAATGAGTTCGCCCAGCCGATCGAGTACGGCTCGTCGCGCCGCAGCACTTTGTAAATGACCGTGTGAGGCAGTTGGGTTTCGGGGCTTAGGTGTTCCGAACCCGGCACTCGGCGCCAGCCCGTCGAATCATAAAAACCGAGGGCACTGTCGCGGCCATTCGCCCACAGCTGTTCGACCCCCTCACTGCAAAGCCGGGTCTCCGCGGCGCGCATCAAGATGCGACCAAATCCGCGTCCCTGAAGATCGGCGTCGACCGCGAGGTAGCGCAACTGGTGCGTCACATACTCCGAGTTCTCCTCAAACGACGACGGATAAAAGGAGCCCGACACGACGAGCCGGTCACCGAGGTATCCGCCGAAGTGTCTCGCGGTGGACTCGTCGTCGCGCCGATCGGCCACAGGTGCCGCCGGATCGTTGTTGCGCAATACTCGACGCCGCAAATCGTGCAGCGCTGACGCGGCCACGGCCTTGACGCGCAACTGCTCCGTCACGAGAGGGGGCGCAGCATTGTCTGAAGAGTCAACCGGTGATCTCGCCCCATTGGTTCGGGTTTTCCGTCCGGCACAAAACCGCATTTGGCGTAAAACGCACGAGGCCGAGGCAGCGACGTCGTGACGTGCAGTCCGAGCGTGGTGGCGCCTTCGGACTTGGCCCACGTCACCACTGCGTCAACCAACTGAGTGGCAACGCCGGTCCCGCGAAACTCGGGTTGCACGAACATCCCGTAGAGCCAGTGCGCGTGCGGATACGGCGGAAACAGCCCGCCCGAGGCCATGCCGATTGGCCGTGGGCCGTCGAACGCCAAGAAGTAGACACGCTCGGCGGCCATTTCGGACCACTGAGAGTCGGTGAAGCTGATTGCCTCGTTGTAGGTCGATCCGTACGCGTCGGGTTCATTTTGAAGCGCGGCGAGTCGGATATCTCTCAGCGCTTCGCCGTCGGCCGCAGTGGTCCGGCGAATCTGGATTCCGCTCACCCCAGTCGATCCATGGCGTCAGCCACGGCGCGTTCGCGCGCGGTGCCCAGCGTGAAGTTCTCGCGCACGGATTCGCGATTCACGTCCGGCTGATTCTGCGACAGCTTCGCGGCCCCCCGACAGTGCGTGACCGCCAGCTCCAAACCAACGATTCCGCGCAACAGCGCGTCGACGAAGTCGCGGGGAGGGTCAGCGAGCGACCACGGCAACGGCTGATCCGATTCGAAATGCTCAGAGAGATCGCGCACGAGAGATTCACACCACGTCACGTCGTCACGCACCGTCACCGTGCCGGCAACTTCGACGACGGCGTAGTCCCACGTTGGAGCGACGCGACCATCGGTCTCTTTGGTCGGGTACAGATTCGGCGACACGTACGAATCCGCGATCTTGAACAGGGCTACCGCCTCATCGCCATCTCGCGCCGTGCGCCATAGGTCATTGCCTCGCGAGACGTGCAATCGCACAATGGAGCCGTCCTCGTTGGCCAACATTGGCGCAAAGACCGACCGGGGGCCTTCATTGGTGGCGACAACGAGAAAGCCCGCTCCGGCGTCGCGCACCACCGCCCACGCGTCGTCATCGCCAACGGCGTAACGCGAGGGGACGTACATCAGTGCGCGGGGTGCGTCAGCGAGGCGGCTGATTGAGAACGATCGAGTTCCCGTCGAGGTCCTGCAACATCTTGTGACGACCCCACTCCTGCTCATCGACTGTCGAGTCTTCGATAATCCCGCGATCGGCCAGGTCCTTGGCGAGCGTGTCAATGTCGTCGACTTCCAGCACGAGACCCTGCATCGAGCCCGGAGGCATTTGATCGAACCAGATCACTAGGGTGATGGTGAAACTGGTGTCGGGAATGCCGAGCTGCAGCCAACGCATGGAGTCGCCCATCGCCGCGTCGGCGACCACCTTGAAGCCGAACGCTGACTCGTACCAGGCGCGGGCGCGCTCTTGATCCGCCACCGGCACCGAAATGACTTGAACACTGGTGATTCCCATCACGCCCTCCCTCTTGCGCGCAGCGTACTGAGGCCCTAGTACGGCTCGACCGGGCTTTCGTCGTCGTGGCGTACGCCGAGGCGAGTCGCCGCGCTCTGGCCAATTTTGCTGGGCGGCGCCGCCAGCGTGGCCCCGGCCAAACCGAACAGCGGCATGTTGCCGTAGATCGTCTCGACTGATCCCGCGCGCACGCGGTACGTCTCGTGAAAGATTCCCACCGAGCCGTTGTCGCGCACCGCTCGATTGAACTTGCGCCACGCCGGCAGGTGCGCCTGATCGTTTGAACGGGCGTACTGCTCGAGCAGTTCGAAGCTCTTCCAGTACTGCACCAGCATGATCACTCGACCCGAGACGTAGGTCTTCGGTGGGCTCAACAGTCCGAGAGAGGGATTTTTTCTGAGCTCCATCACCATTTTGGGCATCGCCACGAAAACGGGAAACCACTTGGTCACGCGCCATAGCTGATTGATGCGCATCCCAATCATGAAAAGAACGACGTCATCGGTCACGTTGGCACTGACGCGACCCCGTTGGACTTTGGCCATCACACTCCTATCTCTTCGCCGGCAGAACGTGCATGCGATCGGCAATTTCGTCAATCAATGCGTCAAAGACCCGATCAGCCTGACGCACCGTGCCGACGAGGTGCCCGAACAGTTCGAAGCTGATGAAGCCGAAGATTTGCGTCCACGCATAAATCGCTCGCAACGCCACGTCGCGAGGAACGTGCGGCATCAACAGCGCCACGTTCTCCCACCACAATGCGCGCTCGAGCGACGGATCAATCGGCGTGTGCGTCGTGTCGCCTTCGAACTGGTCACTCACCACGGAGGCGATGACGGCAGTCACGCGAATTGCGGCGTCGACCGTCAACTGGGGTGCTTCATATCCCGGGATCGGTGTTCCGAAGATCAGCGCGTACTCGTGTGGATGCGCGATCGCCCACTTACGAATGGCGCGACAGGCCGCGCGAAATCGCCCGCGGTGATCCGCACGAGCGACACGCGCCTCGGCGCGCTCGGTGGCAGCACCAAGGTCGTTGTACGCGTCGATGATTAGCGCGGTCAATAGCTCGTCGCGCGTGGCGAAGTACCGATACAGCGCCGAGGACGTTTGGCCCATTTCGCGCGCCACTTCGCGAAGCGACAGCGCGGCGGCTCCCCGATCAGCCAGCAGCCCACGGGCGGTCGACTTCACTTTCTCGGCGTTGGCCAGCCTGGTCGCCTGGCGCTTGTCGGAGCCCACGGGGCCCAGTATTCCACGAATTTTCAAAAGAGAGAGCACTGCTCTTGACTTTTCCACTCCCATCCGACATACTGGACAAACGAGAGCACTGCTCTCTCAACTGAAGGAGTCCAAATGGCGGAGTTTTTGGTGGTGGGAGCCGGGGCCACCGGCTCAGGCGTGGCCCGCGAACTCGTGGGGCGCGGTCACGAAGTGACGGTGGTTACGCGACGCGGCAGCGGCCCCGAGCTCGATGGCATCACTCGGGTTGCCGTGGACGCGACCGACGTCGCTGCTCTCAGTTCGCTGGCCGGCGGTACGTCGGCGATCTTTAACTGCGCCAATCCCCCGTATCACCGTTGGCTCGAAGAGTGGCCCCCGCTGGCGCACGCGCTGCTGCGCAGTGCCGAGCACTCGGGCGCGACGCTCGTGACGCTCTCCAACCTTTATGCATACGGGCGACCGCAAGGTCTCATGACCATCGATCACCCGCTCACTGCGACGTATGCCAAGGCCCAAGTGCGCGCTCAAATGTGGCGCGATGCGCTGTCAGCTCACCACGACGGACGACTGCACGCCGTCGAGGTTCGTGCGTCTGACTACATCGGAGCGAACTCTCAGACCATGTGGGGCGAACGCGTCATTCCCAAGGTTCTGAAGGGCCGCTCTGTATCGGTTCTTGGAGACCCCGACGCTCCGCACAGCTGGACTTACGTGGGCGACGTCTCGGCCACGCTCGTCGCGGCCGCTCTCGACTCGACTTCATGGGGTCAGGCGTGGCACGTTCCGACCAATTTGGCGCGCTCGTCACGTGAGGTTGTCGCGGATCTGGCCGAGGCCGCGGGCGTCGGTGATGTCCGAGTCACCGCGGTTCCCCGCGCGCTGTTGCGCGTCGCAGGACTCTTTAGTCCGATCATGCGCGAACTGCCGAAGACCCTCTATCAGTTCGAGCAGCCGTTCGTGATGGACGACAGTTCATCGCGTGCCCACTTCGGTCTGGAGCCAACCCCGTGGGCGGACGTGCTGGCAAACACCTTGTCACCCTTTAAGGGCGCGCAGGATCTCGTCGCGGCCTAAGCGGACTCGAGAACTCGCTTCAGATTCTCCAGTGTGTGGCGAATCGAGTTGCGGGTAAAGCTCTCTCGATCGGTAACGGCGCCTTTGGTGACTTTGCGGGCCAGCGCGCTGCGTCGGTCCTGCCAGGTTTCAGTCACCGTGATCGACCCATCCTCGCCAGAGATTTCGTACAGCCATCGCGACACGGGAACGAGCGCGACCGACACGTCGAATCCAAAACGGCGTGGTGAGTCAAACGTGGTCACCTTGGCCGACGTGGTCCAGCGGTCTTTGCCGTTCGCGTTGGTTCCTCGGAACTTGGCACCGAGCGCCGGTCCCCCGCTGACCCAGTGGCCCCCGGTGTTTTCGGGTGAGAACTCACCCATCCTTTCGAGGTGCGAGAGCGCATCAAATGCCGCTTGAGCAGTTGAATTGATCGAGATGGAATCACTGACGTCAGCCATCGCGGCAACGTACCACTCGCCGTACGATGCAGATTCTTGATCCCACAACGTCAATGCACCCACGGCTGGGGGATTTCATGACGATTGCGATCATCAACGTTGAACATGGCTGGCGCCCTTTAGAACAGTCTCCTGGGAGACGAAAAGAGGTGCAATGACTGAGTCACGTGAATCGTGTCCAGGTTGCGGATTCGTGTGGGACGACATCGGTATTGCGGACGTCACTCAGCGGGTCCAGTCGGCCGCGGAGAGATTTTCGGGGCTGTTAGGCGGTGACCATCAGGTCGTCACGACTCGCCCCACTCCGGATCGTTGGTCCGTCCTGGAGTACGCCGCTCACCTTCGAGATGTGCTGTTGCTCCTACGTGATCGAATCATTCTTAGTTGCGTGGAAGAGACCCCCACACCGTTTCCCTTGTACCGCGACGATCGAGTGCGACTCGGTCTGTACGCCGCCGAACAGCCATCAGTCGTTGCGTCAGACCTTCAATTTGCCGCGAGTGTCCTCGGCCGCGCATTTGACGCGCTCGCGCCCGAGCACTCTCAACGGACCATGATCTACGGGTTTCCGATGTCGATGGAACGCACTATCGCGTGGACCGGAGCTCAGTGCGTGCACGAAAGCGAGCACCATCTAGCTGACGCCGAGGACAACCTCGCCCGGTTGGGCTAGGAGTTTTTAGGCGCGCAGCATCAATTTGACGCGCACCGCAGTGGCACGCACGACTGATCCGTCGCGAGCACTGCGCTCGGTGAACACCACGACGCCGTAGGACGAACCCGCACTCGGCACCGAGAGCGACCCGCTGAAGGGACGCATGACGTCGCCGCCACCCATCACGGTGGTCGTCGTCACCACGCTCGGCGAGGCGTCTGAGTAGAACGCGACGTTGACGACGCCTTCAAACGCCACTGCCGAACCGCTCAACGAGTACGGCATCCCAACCGTCACGATGCCGCCGGACGTAGGTGCCGTGACCGAAATCGAACTCGTGCTCGCCGCGGTGACCCACCACGTCATATCGCCAGTGACTCGCGAGACCTTCACTTCAGTGAACGGTCCCCCGGCACCCGGCTCGACATCAAGCGTCGCGTGCTTGGAACTAGATGAGACCGTCGTGACGACGGGGCTCTTCATACCGAGCAGATCGTGCGCGAAGGAACGGGCCGCGGCCGTTGCGGTGACAAAGCGAACGCCCGAGGTGACCTGCGGCCAAAAGGCCGACGACGGTTGGGTCTTCAAGACGGTGGTGGTGGTCGTGGTGGGGGTGCTCGAACCGCAGGCGGCGAGAACACCGCCAGCGATCACGATCGAGGCGACGAGTGAACTAGCGCGGCGGACAGATTTGGTCATGGGCTCATTGTCGCAGTTCGCCGCTCTCCTGCGGCGGGGACAAGGTCCCATTCGTTGCCGTTGGCGGCAGTATCGTCCGGCCCGTGCAGTACGCCGCTCACATCGAAGTGGACAATTCAGAGGAAAATCCTGACGAAGGACGTCGAGGTCTCCAGGAGGAGCTCCTCCCCGTTCTGCAGTCCCTGCCGGGCTTTGACAGCACACTGCTGATGACGAACTACGAACAGGGACGAGGCGTCGCGGTCGTCGTCTTTGAGTCAAGGGACGCGGCGAGTGCTCTGGTAAGTGGCCTATCGGTGGGCCAAGAGATCCGCGCCGGCGTGACCGTGACGCGCGCCGAAGTCCTCGAGATCAACGCTCGGGCCTAAGCGAGCTCGGTCTCATATCGCAGCTCGACGAAAGTGACGGCCGGGCGCTCTTCATTGCGTCGATCGCCCGACGGCCGCCAACCATCTCGCTCGTAAAACTTCATCGCTCGTTGGTTTCCCTCAAGGACCCACAGCGCCGCTCGCGAACAGCCCAGTGAAGCGAGCACGGCACGCGCGTCAGTAATGAGTGCGCGACCGGCGCCGCTGCTCCAATGACCGGGTTCGACGTAGAGCGCGCCGAGCACTCCGAGCACTGGATCATCCAGATCAAGCGACGTAATAGACAGTCCAACGATGTCGCCGTCGCGCTCCAGCACGCGAACGCGCGGAGACGCCGGGTCTGATGAATCAAATCTGTAGCGGCTCGCGCGATCAGAAACTGAGAGCGCGTCAAGATATCCGTCGTCGATCAGACCTCGATACGCCACCTGCCAACTGCGCACGTGGACGCCGGCGACCGCGAGCGCTTCACGCGCGACCGCATCACGCACCACGTCCACGTCAGTGGCGGGGAACAAAGCGCACGTGAGCGACACGCTCACCCGGAGTGAATTCGGCGAGTGCATAGCGACTGGTCCAGCGTTCATCCCACAGCCGCTCACCAGAACCGAGGATGACCGGGGCGATGGCGAAGCTGGCCTCGTCCACGACACCCTGTTCGAGGAAGTAGCGAACTGTCGAGATTCCGCCACCAATCTGCACGTCGAGCTTTCCGGCGGCGTCGCGAGCCCGCTCGAGTGCCCGATCAGGACCGTCGGTCACAAAGTGAAACGTCGTGCCGCCTTCCATTTCGAGCGGTGCTCTCGCAAAGTGAGTGAGGACGAAGACCGGTCGATGAAATGGAGGATTGTCGCCCCACCACCCACGCCAACTTTCGTCGCCCCACGATCCACGAATCGGACCAAACATGTTGCGTCCGATCACCGTGGCGCCAGTCGGGTCATGAGTTTCATTGACTTTGTCGTTGTCGACACCCTCTTCGCCGCCCTCACGACCGTTCATCTCTTCAGCTGCCCGGGTGGCGAAAATCCACTCGTGCAGTGAACGTCCTCCGATCCCGAGCGGGTTGTGGGCGTCCTGGTGTGGACCGGCCCCGAAGCCGTCGAGTGACACCGACATGGTCCCGACTCTCACGATTCCCATCGCGGCTCTCCTCTCACACTTCGGTCGTACCATGCGGCGATGGACAGCCCCGAGGTGGCGTGCCTCTTTTACTCGACGCTGCGACAGCCCGTTGATCCCGACTACGCGGCGTGGTCTGAACGCACCGAAGAATTAGTTCGCCACTCTCCGGGTTACCTGCGCCATCAGAGTTATCGCGATCCTCGAACCGGCGAGGGTCTCACCATTTCGTACTTCGCCGATGATGGAGCGATGCGCGCGTGGCGTCAACACGTCGAGCACATCGAAGCCCAGCAGCTCGGTCGCGACCGCTTCTACTCCTCGTTTCGCATTGAGGTGTTGCGTCTGTCGCGACGACGAGAATGGCACGACGAGACGACGCCAGCCAGCTGAGCGCAGCTCACGACTAACCGCTCACTCTTGGAGCGCCCGCCACGTCGCAGAAGAGTCGTCCCAGACGAATTCGGACACCATCGGAGCGTCACCGTCAGGGACTACGCCGTTCCACTCGCTGAACGGTGTGGACAGCCACGGCCACTCGTCGTTGAGAAAAGACCTCTGCCCCGGAAGTTCGCGACGCCCAGTCGCCCACTCGAGAGTCGCCCACCCGTCAAAGCCATGGGGCGACCAGGGGAACATTCGATCAACTACCGCGCGACAGAAAGTTTCGGGCGGCTGATACTGAGCGCCGAAGGTCCGAACGACATCAGCCCCGTGACAGATGAGCTCCACCGCCGCCATGCCCAACATGCCTTCCGCATCGGCCATGCCCGTGACGTGAAATCCTCGAGCACCGGGCGGCGCGCTGGCGGCCACTGACGCGAGCGCATCTGACACGATCGGCACGGCACTCGCCAGCTCTCGCGAGGTGACATCAGGCATCGGATGCATTCGCAATGAGAGAAATCGTGTGGCGCGAGCCGCGAGCGAAAGCGTGTACTTGCTCACTGCTCCGGTCATGTGCCCGACCGTTGTGCGCACGTCCCACTCGAGACCGGCGGCTGGAATGTCCCACGACTCCTCGCAGTAGGGCTCAATTTGGGCGAAGACGAATGCCCCGATTTCCCGAATCATCTCCGGAGTGATTTCGTCGCGCATGTGCTCAGCGGCCCGTCGATCCGTCGATCAACTCGCGAAGGATGTCGGCGTGTCCGGCGTGCCGCGCAGTCTCTTCGAGCATGTGCGCCATCACCCACGCGAGCGTCACCGGATCCCCGCCCGACTCAACCGCAGGTGCATTAAAGGCGATGGTGGAAATGGCGGAGTCGGCGCGACGACACGACTCGCAATACCGATCGAGCACCGTCGCGACGGAGTCGTTCGGCGTCAGTGCGCCCGCCAACTCCACACTGATGCCGGCCACGCGCTGGCAGAACCACGTCAGTTCGGCGTCGGCCATGTGCGACACGAGCCACAGCAGGCTGGTGCCACTGCCGACCGGTGAACGTCGAGCGTTGTCGTCGCTGACGCCGTCGAGCTTTCGCGCCAGAGACTCTCGCTGGTACTTAAGCAGCGACGTCAGCGTCGCGCGCGGCGACTCAGTGATGCGCGGAGGTCGTGTGTCGGTCATCGGCCGACGAGGGTGCCCGTCACACAGCTCCACCCTGGTCCGAGGTCATTGAGCGCGCTCACGGTCGCGTGGTAGGTGACGTGGGGCGTTGTTGGAAACGCCAGCGACGTCGCGGCCGTCCCCACCCATCGCGACGGTGGCTGAAGCGCGCCCGCCGTCAGTGTCACGACGTATCCGCGCAGCGGCGAACCGCCCGAGTTCGCCGGCGTCGTCCAGGAGACGTGGATCTGGCCGGCGACGGCACTCACATGACACGTTGGCGGCGCCGCGATCGTTGCGGTGCTGAGGTCCGCGGCGCTGCGCAGCACTCCGGCGCCAAACGTGGCCAGCACCGCGCGGCCGCGGGACCACGCAATGGCGTTGATCGTCGACGATGCCATCGCGCCTTGCACCGAGACCCACGGACCACCAACCGAGGTCGATTCAAACAAGCCGTAACTGTCAAGACCGAGAAGCGCCGCTCCCGTGGTGACACCGGGAACGAACGAGACGACCGAAACACCTTCGCCGGGTCGCCATGTCGTTGTGGGGGGCAGTCCGGTGTCCGCCGTGTGAAAACTCGCGCCACCATCGGTGCTGGCACACACATCCTCAAAGAATCCGGCCAGCACGTTGCTCGGCGCACTCGGAACCCACGACAGGCTCGACAACGCCGACACGTTCGGACACCCCGCCATGTTCGCGGCGGACACCGTGGCCCCGTGATTCGTAATCGAGTACACGGTCCCGTCACCGTCGCCATCACCCACGAGCAAGTGGTCGAGGTTCTGCGGGTCGACGATCATCGACGTGAACGGGCCGGGGTTCAGTCCGCCGATGGTGTGCAACAACGAAAAGTGCATGCCCCAGTCAGTACTGCGCCACAGTTTGCCGAACGTCGAGCCGTAGACGACGTTCGGCGCCGATGGCGCGACCGCCATTGCGCTGAAGCGCTGCGTCGCCGGCAGCGACGTGAAGCTCTGACCTCCATTTGAGGACACCCACATCCCGCCGCTCATGAGGTACTGATACCGAGGCGCCGCCGGATTAATCAACGCCGATCCCCACTCGTAGCCGACCGGGGCAAACCGCCACGAGGTGCCGAGGTTCGAGCTGAGAAACGGAGTGTTGGAGTCCTGGATCACCGCGGCGACATTGGTACCAGCCGCCGTCACCGAATAGACCATCGCGTCATCGACCGAGGTGCTGAGAGCGCGCCACGGCGAGGTTCGAATGTCGCTGGAACCGTAGATGCCTTGATCGGTGCCGAGGATGACGTGATTCGAGTTGCCCGGTTGAACGGCGATCGTGCGCATATCGCCTTGTTGTCCGAAGTTGTGCCACGTCACCCCGCCGTTCGTCGTGCGATACAGGTCGGTGTCAATGCCGGCAGCCCACATGATCGACGGGTTATTCGGATCCATCGTGAGGATCTGAAGACTGGACATCACGGGGATCGAACCGGTAAGAGAGGTCCAACTCGACCCGCCGTTCGTGCTGCGATACACCGAGCTCGGCGGAATAAAGGTGTAGGAGAAGTACGACTGAGTGATGAGTAGTTCATTCGAACCGGGACGTCCGAGCTGCAGGTCGCGCACCATGCAGCCCAGGTGCGACGGACACGGCTCGCTGGCGGTCGCACTCCACGCACCGCCGGGCACGCCACAGCCGATGACGACCGGGGCCGGGTGCGTGCTCGGCACTGTGAGGCTGCTCGCCGCGGCGCAGGCGCGCACACCATTGGTCGCCAGCTGCAAGATTCCGTCGTTGGGCAGCGGGTATCCGCCGCTGCCGTTGCCCGAGCCCCCGTCGTTGCCGGACTGAATGTCCACGGCGTACGGCGAGGTCCACACGGAACTCCACGTCACGCCATCGTCGTTCGAACTGAATACGGCGCCGGGCGTGGCGGCGTAGAGCGTGGACGCGACGTTTACGACGTTTTCGACGATGGGGCCGGTCAGTGTTGGTGCCTCAGTCCACGTCGCGCCGAAGTTGCTCGTGCGGTACAGACCGTTCGACGCCGCCGCAATGGCGACGTGCGGATTTGCGGGATCAACCCACAACTGATTGACCCGAGCGCCCAATAGTCCGTTGCTGGTGAGAGTCCAACTGGCTCCCCCGTTGGTCGTGACGTACACGCCGCTCGCTTCTCCGACCGGCTCGAGGTACCCCCAATCACCGCTCGCCGCGTACATCACCGCGGGGTTTTTCCAGTCCACGGCTAACGCCGAGACCTTGCCGACTTGGCGCCAGTAGTTGGCCGTCACGTTGTGACCGTTCGGGCCGAGGCGGACCCATGCGATCGGACTCGACGTTCGCGGAACCCGGTGAGAGAGACGCGTGGAGAGTGGTCCGCACCAGTAACTCACTGGCGAGCTCCACTGCGCCGCTAGTTGCTCGTCCCGCGACGTCGCAGAGTCGTCGATTGCGGGCGAGACATTCTCTCGGCAGATGCCGGCCGTGGCGGGTTGGCGACACAACGTCTCTCCCGCCAGTGCGCACTGTCCTTGCAGGATGCTGATGCCCTCAACTTCACGGTCGCCGAGATGGCAGATAAGTCGTCCCGAGCCGTTGGCGGCGCACGAACCACCTGACGCACGAAGAGGCGACGTCGATGTCAATGAAATCGCCGCCGCGCCACTTAACGCCACGACGAGGCTCGCGACCAGACACCACGGCGCGATGCGGCGACGAACAGTTGGCACTACTCCCCCACCTCACGGCGAGCTCTCGCGAACTCGAATCGGCACCACAGTACGTACTGCGCGCCAGTTCGAAGAGTCACGGGGCGATCTAGTGCGCTCCGCGCTCGTGTTCGGTGTGCTGTACCGACTCAATCTGGAAGGTTGAGTGCTCGACGTCGAACTGTCCAGAAATACGTGACTGCAACTCGTCGAGAATCTGCGGGGCGTGTCCATCGACGAAGCAGGACTCCTCGACCACAACGTGCGCACTCAACGCCGCGAGTTCGCTGCCAACGACCCAGACATGCAGGTCGTGGACGTCAAGCACGTGGGACACCGAAAGCACCTGGTCACGGACCAATGCGAGATCCACGTGAGACGGCGCGGCCTCAAGTAGCACCCGCGCCGAATCGCGCAGCACAGGCCACGCGGCGCTGAGCATCAACACCGCGACAACGAGAGCCGCAACGGCGTCAGCTCGGCGCCATGATGTCGCCACAATGACTGCACCAGCGATAAACGTGGCGGCAAATGCCCAGATGTCGGTGCGCAGGTGCGCAGTCACGGCACGAATGTCCAGGCGCGAACGAGTCGAGCGGGCGGTGAGCGAGAGTGCCGCCAAATTGACGAGTGCGCCGACGCCGGCGACGATCATCACCGTTCCTCCGGCCGTGAGCGACGGGTGCAGCAGTCGGTGAATGGCGGCCGTAATGATCACGGCCGCGAGAGCTACGAGCGCCAACGCATTGAGCGATGCCGACAGGGTCTCGGCGCGATGAAAGCCGTACGTCCAGTGGCGCGATGCCGGTCGACGCGACAGGCGCACCGAGCTAATCGTGATGCCCAGGGCTGCGGCGTCAGTCAACATGTGGCCCGCGTCCGAGATAAGTGCCAACGAGTGCGCGAGGAATCCGACGACGACTTCAACAGCCATGAAGGACAGCACGACCGACAGCGCCAACGAGAGCCACGTCACATCGCGAGATGTGATTAAACTCGGATCCGTCGGGCGGTCATGTGTCATCTCGACTGCAGTCTCACACCGCTGAGCCAGACTCGTAGTGTTCGCATCGAATCTGAAGGAGCAGCTGTGGCGCGAGTGAGCACCTATCTCAATTTCATGGGCAACGCCGAAGAAGCGATGGAGCGTTACCGCGAAATCTTCTCCGGGCGGTACCTCATGCCGGCGATTCGCATGAGCGACGGACCCGCCGGGCCGGACTCTCCCCCGCTGAGTGACGCCGAGAAGAACATGGTGATGCACGTCGAACTCGAAATCATGGCCGGCCACGTGCTGATGGCCACCGACATGATCGAGTCAATGGGTCACGAATTGCGCATCGGCAACAACACGACCATCAATCTCGAATTCGACAGTCGCGAAGAGACCGACCGCGTCTACGCCGCGCTCGCCGAAGGCGCCAGCGATGCGACGGACGTGAGTGACATGCCCTGGGGCACGTACTGGGGAGTTTGTCTCGATCGCTTCGGCATCCGCTGGATGTTCAACGGACCGCCGCAGCCATAACGCTCCGCCGTGAGCCGACGCGGCATCTATGTGTTCAGTTGATGTGCGCCGTGGCCGAGCCGTTAAAGACCACCGTGCCGTCTTGGTTGGTCGTCACGATGTCCAAGGTGACAACGTCGCGACCACTTACCAAGTCAAGGCCGGTGACCGTGGCGGTCGCCGTCAACGTGTCGCCGGGAAAGACCTGTGAAGTAAAGCGACCACCGAACTTCGTGAGTTGACCGTCACCGACGAAGTCAGTCACCATTCGTCCGGTCATTCCCATGGTGAGCATCCCGTGCGCAAAAACGCTCGGATAGCCAGCCACCTGCGTCGCAAACACCTCATCGGTGTGCAGCGGGTTGTAGTCACCGGACGCCCCGGCGTACTGGACGATTTGGGTTCTGGTGAGGTTGTCGACGATGACCGCGGAGTGGCTCTGGCCGACGCTGAGTTGCGACTTCGACAACGCCATCACGCCTCCTTTACGGGTTGACCCGTCAACACGCCGACCGAGCGGGCGGTCACCACGAGTTCCCCTGCGGCGTTGCGGTACTCAGTGATGGATTCGCGGAACTGCAGCAGCCCACCGCGTCGACCTTGCTTCTCCCAGCTCTCGCCGGGTCGAGATGACACCGTCAGAACCTCGCCCGCGCGCAGTGGCTGGTGGTACTCGTAGTGCTGCTCGGCGTGAAGGCCCGTACCGCCGCCTCCACCGCCGCCGCCAGATCCCGACGGTGCGGCTGACGCGGCGGGCTTCGCCTCATCGCGCGCGACACTGGCGGTGCGCCCGCTGCCAAACCACGTCACCCCGGGTCGTGGTCGCAGCGGATAGTCCGGGTCGTACTGCGCACTGGCCTGCACGAATGTTGGTGGGGCCAACACCCCTCCCGCGGCGCGGGCCGCGTCGGAGTTCGCGTCGTGGTACACGGGATTGAAGTCACCGACCGAGCGCGCAAAGCACATGATGTGTCCCGCTTCGATGGGAAATTTCTCGGCCGCCATGCTTAGGCCTCCTTCGGGGGAATGGCGCCGCTCATGTCGGCGTTGTTGGTCGCGCGCGCGACGAGGTCGAGCACGATCGGACCGAGCTCTTCGGTCTCCCAGCGATCGCCCTTGTCGGCCAGCGGACCGGCGTGCCACCCCTCGGCCACGCTGATGCGGCCGCCGGCGACGTTAAAGACCCGCCCGGTCACTGACCGTGACTCCGGAGAGGCCAGCCACGCCACCAGCGGCGCGATGTTGTCGGGCGAGCGCGCGTCGAACTGCTCGGGCGGAATCTCGCCACCGCCCCGGGCACGCATCAGGTTCTCGGTCATACGCGTGAGCGCTCCCGGCGCAATGGCATTCACGGTCACGCCGTAACGCTCGAGCTCCTTGGCCGCGATAACCGTGAACGCAGCAATGCCGGCCTTGGCCGCGCCGTAGTTGGTCTGGCCGACGTTGCCGTAGATGCCTGAGGAGGAACTGGTGTTGATCAAACGCGCGTCGACGTCTTCGCCGCCCTTGGCGCGATTGCGCCAATGTTCGACCGCGTGGCGCGCGGGCGCGAACGTGCCGCGCAAGTGGACCTTGATGACTTGATCCCACTCGTCGATGGTCATGTTGACGAGCATGCGATCGCGCAGGATGCCGGCGTTGTTCACGAGGACGTCGAGCTTGCCGAATGTGTCGATGGCGCTTTGGATCATTCGACCGGCCGCGTCAAAGTCGCTGACGTCGTCGCCGTTGGCGATCGCCTCGCCGCCCATGGCGCGAATCTCATCCACGACCTCGCCGGCTGGTCCACTTGAGGAACCAGAACCGTCAACCTCGGCACCGAGGTCGTTGACGACAACCTTCGCCCCGAGCCGCGCGAACTCAATGGCGTGGCCGCGGCCGATGCCACGGCCGGCTCCGGTGATAATTGCGACGCGACCGTCAAGCAACTTCGTCATGACTTGGCCCCCTGGACTTGAGGTTCGCGCGGCAGACCGAGTGCTCGCTCACCCATGATGTTCTTTTGGATCTGGCTGGTGCCGGAGTAGATCGTGCCCGCGCGCGAAGCGAGAAAGACGTCCTGCCACGTGGTGACGTCGTAGCCCTCGCCGTCGGGGCGGACCATCGCTGATGCACCCACAACGTCCACGGCGACTTCGCCAAAAATCTTGTGGTACTCGCTCCAAAACAGCTTCGAGCCCGACGCCTCCGGACCGGGTTGGCGGCCTTCGACGAGCGTGCTCAACAGTCGCAGTCCGGCGTACCGCATCAACTGGACGCGCTCGTAGCACCACGCGAGCTTTTGGCGAATCACTGGGTCCTTCGCCGTCCCGTTCTGCTGCGCCAGCGCGATCAAGTCGCGCAACTCGGACTCAAAGCCGAGGTGCGCGGTTGTCGCGTTGCCGCCGCGTTCGTGACCGAGCGTCGTCATCGCCGGCGCCCAGCCGTTGTTCAGCCCACCGATGATGTTGAACAACGGGGCGCGCGATTCGTCGAGGAAATCCTCGCAGAACTCTGCCGCACCGGTCATCTGGCGCACCGGGCGAATCGTGATGCCGTTTTGCTCGGTGAACGGCACGAGCACGTAACTGATGCCCTTGTGCTTGGGTGCAGCCGGATCAGTGCGACAGAGAACAAACATCATGTTCGCCGAGCGCGCCCCGCTGGTCCAGATCTTCTGACCCGTGATCACGATTTCGTCGCCGTCGACGATGCCGCGCGTCTCGATGGCCCCGAGATCCGAGCCGTGATTGGGCTCGGAGTATCCCTGGCAGTAAACGTCTTCGCCCGAGACGATGCGCGGCAAGAAGTGCGCCTTTTGCTCCGGCGTGCCGTGCACGATGATCGCCGGACCGACCAGCGTCTCGCCCATCCCGCGGCGCACGTGCGGCACGCCGTGGCGGCGCAGCTCCTCATTAAAGATCGAGAACTGCACGGCATCCCAGCCGCGGCCGCCAACTTCAACGGGCCACTGCGCGCAGATGAGATTGGCGTCGGCGAGTCGCTGCGACCACGTGGCGTAGATCGGATCCTTCATCGCTTCAAACAACGTGCGGCCGCGTCGACCACCTGCCATTTGCGCTCCGCCCCACGGGGCGAGTTCGGCGAGTCCTGCCGGGACGTTGGCCGTGAGCCAGTCGCGCATCTCTGCGCGGAACTCCGTGTACTGAGGTCCGAGATCGACGTCCATTGGCCCCTCCGCTCGCTCGCCGACCGTATTTCTACGCGATGGCGCGACGCTCGAAAATCGGCTTAGACCGTGGCGGCGGTACCCAGCACCAAGGTGCCTGCGGCCATGAACATTCCGCCGACTCCCTGGGCCACCGAAATCTCGACGCCTCTTACTTGGTGCGCCGCCTCGCCTCGCAGTTGGCGGACCGACTCCTGGATGGCGAACATGCCGTACATCCCGGTGTGGGTGTAACTCAGTCCGCCGCCGTTGGTGTTCATTGGCAGTGATCCCCCCGGCGAGGTGTGCCCGTCAGCGATGAACGCTCCGCCTTCGCCCCGACCCACAAAGCCGAGGTCCTCGAGCCCGAAGATCGGCAGGTGCGCGAACGCGTCATAGACCATGAGGTGGTTGACGTCGCTGTGAGAGATGCCCGACTCGTTAAACGCCTGGCGCGACGAAATTTGAAATGCCTTGGAGTGCGAGAAGTCCTCCATCATCGACACGAGCGGAGTCTCGGACGCCTCACCGGTGCCGAGCACGTACACCGGAGGCTTTGGTCCGGGGTTCGCCGCAAAGCGTTCGGCCGACATCACGACTAGCGCGCCGCCGCCGTCAGTGACGAGACAGCACTCGAGCAGGTGCATCGGATACGCAATCAAGGGTGAAGCGAGAACGTCTTCGACCGTGATCAATTCCTGATACATCGCGCGGGGCACTTTGTTCGACCACCGCCGCTGCGCCACTGCCACCGAGGCCAGCTGCTCGTGGGTGAGCCCGGTCTCCTTCATGAAGCGCAATACGCCGATTGGGAACATCGTCGGCGGGCCCGTGGGTCCGTACGGCAGTTCGAACTGGCCCTGCGGCGAACTCGGGTCCCACATCCGCGGTCCCATACCGACGCGCGAACGTCCCGATTCGCCGTGAGTAATAAGGACGACTTCAGCGTGACCGGCGTTGATCGCGGCGACGGCGTGGCGCACGTGCACGAGGAACGAACAACCGCCGACGGTCGTGGCGTCGATGTAGCCGGGCGTGCCACCGAGGTAGTGCGCAACCGCGATTGGTGAGATGCCGGCCGCGGCGAAACCGTCAACGTCCTTGATGGTGAGTCCGGCGTCAGCGAGCGCTCGGCGTGCGGAGTCCGCATGCAGTTCGAGCGCCGACATGTCCTTGATGACGCCCAAGCGCTCAGTCTCAGCGGCGCCCGCAATGACGCACGATCCGCGAATCATGACGCCACCGCCGGAGCAAAGACGGGCACCTTCTGCTCGCCGCGGTCCTCGAAGCGCACCTCGAGGTCCATGTCCAAGACGAGATTCTCAGGGGTGTTCTCGATGCCGACGATGTTGGACATCATCCGAGGACCTTCCGCCAACTGAACGACGGCGATCGCGTACGGCGATTGGTCCTCAAAGCCGGGCGCCGGTCGGTGGTTGATCACGTAGGTGTGCAGAGTGGCGCGACCCGAGGCTTCCTCCCACACGACGTCGCTCGATCCGCAGCGCGGACAGCTCGTCCGGGGGTAAAAGAAGGCCGTGGCACACGACGAGCACCGCTGGATAAGCAGTCGCTCTTCGTTAGCGGCCGCCCAGTACGGCGCGGTCTCGGGCGTCGACATCGGTACGGCTTTCGCGGGACTCACGAACTCACCTCACACATTGCGCGCAAATGGAAGCGACTACTTGAATACATCGCGTGACCCTTGTGATCACTGGACTTCGACGACACCACGTCCTCCCCGTTGGTCGCGCGTTCGAGCGAACGGTCAGTGTAGGTCGCAGTGTTGCGAGCTCTCGCGTTGCTCGCCACGCGGCGCGCGACGCTCAATACCAACGATTCGGATTGTCAGATTCCCTGCCATGCGTGCGGCGTCATGAGTCGCTATGGTCGAAATGTGCATGGTCAACGTCCAGGATTAAGGGGGCGAAACCGTTGCAACTGAACCGGAATAGCCCAACTGTGTTGTCGTCATTGGATTGTAATGATCCAGCGAACGGGATCGATGCTTGACCCATTTCGTCAGTTCGTGGAGAACGTCATGGAGATGATTGAGAAGCGTGCGGTGACGGGAGCGGAGCGCGCCGCGAGTGTCGCGGGGATATTTCTCCGTACGATTACAAATCAAGCAACCGATGTGACAACCGCAAAACGATTGTCACAACCCGTATACAGTTCGGACGTGGCGAAACACTCTGCCAGTAAGGCGTGGGAGAAGCTCTCCGAGGCGGTCGACACCGCGCTCAAGGAGGCCGTGGTGCTCGAGCGCAACGGACAACCCGCCGCCGTCCTCGTCAGCCCCGATCACTACGAGGAAATGATTCACGCCCTCGAAGTCGTGCGCGACGTTTCCGCATTTGATGCGGCCATGGAAGACGACGACGGGAGCAACATCCCCTGGGAACAGGTGAGGGCTGACCTGGGGTGGACGTGAGTCGCCGGTACCGCGTCGAGTTTCGACCGGACGCACCACGTCAGTTCCGCAAGATCGACAAACAGATGCGCCCGCGCATCTACGGCGCGATCTCGATGCTGCAAGAAGACCCGCGTCCTCCGGCATCTCGCCAGCTCCCTGGTCGCTCGGGATACTGCTTGCGCATCGGTGACTACCGGATCTTGTACTTCGTGCACGAAGACCCGTCGGTCGTCGTGGTCGCCACCGTGGGCCACCGCGGTGACCCGTACGAATAGTTCGCTGAACTAGCTACTCGCGGCCGCCGCCTCGAGGTCCGCGATCACGAACTTGGTCATTTTCATCATCGCGGCGAACACTCGGTCACGCACGGCGCCATCGCTGCTTGACGTCAATTCACGAAACCGCCGCGGAACAATCTGCCAACTCAGTCCAAAGGGATCCTTCAGCCACCCACACTGACCCGGCGTGCCGCCATTGGCCGTCAGGCCCTCCCACAAACGATCAACCTCGGCCTGATCCACGCAGTCGACGCTCAGCGAAAACGCTTCGTTGAAGGCGAAATTGTCAAACGGACCACCGTCAAAGATCACGATCTCGGCATCGCCGATACGAAGCGTGGCGGCCATGAATTTGGCCGGACTGCCGTCGGGGTTTCGCTCAATGCCCAGAACTTCGCAGTCCGTGAAGACTTTTTCATAGAGAGCGAGTGCGTCGCTGGCGCCGGAGGTGAACCAGATGAAGGGAGTGACTTTGGCCATCTAGAGACGATACGACTCGAGTGGGTCACGTCATCATTGAATGTTCGAGGCGACAGTGATTGGCTTGATACGTGACGGCAACTACACCTGGATTCATCGTTCTCTATCGCTGGCGTATCCGACCCGGCTTTGAGGACGACTTTCGTGAGGCGTGGAGTGAAGGGACTCGTGGACTCTTGAAACTCGGCTCGCTCGGCTCGCGTCTTCATGTGGGCGACGACGGCATTTGGTACTCCTACGCCCAATGGCCTTCTGACAGCGCGCGTCAGGCAGCGTTCCAACAGCCCTTCATGTCCGATGAGAGTCGAGAGCAGATGTTGACAGCGATTGAGGAGAACTTGCCCGAAGTTCATTTGGCCATCGAAGTTGACGAATTGCTGTGAAGTTCACGATCGAATCACTCGAGAGCCATCGAACAGCTACTGGTCTTGACATCACGACCGCCGTTCCGGTCGACCCTCGAGGTACTACATCAATCCCACTACTAGAGCTAAAGCGTCATCAATGGCCCACATTTCTTCGACGCTGACATGATCAATTGGGTCACTGATTCGTCGGCGATCAACGGCTGCGAGTTGCTCGACGAGTACGCGAGCGGATTCTGAACCCACTTGAATCGAAGGTCGAAAGTGAGTCGCCATGGCACTCTGGGATGTGGGGGCCACCAGGACAGTAGAGAGTGGAGTCAGCGCGTCACTTTGAATGATCACGCCAAATCGCACACCTCGTTGTGTCCGACCCGCCTGCCCGGGGGGAATCAGCCGAACGATGTCACCCCTCGGCACGCAATGTCTCCATGAACGCCGCAACCTCCAGCATCTCGGCTCGATCCACCTGATCAGCCGCCACCATTTCCGCCTCGCGCCAAATCTCATCTCGACGAAGCAGATGTTGCGCGCCAATTCGCAGAGCTTCTCGTATTGCTTCTGACCGACTCAGTCCCGCGGACTCCAAGATCCGAAGGTGTCGTTGTGACGCCTCATCGAGACGAATTGAAATCGGGATCGATGTGGTGTGCTGCGTTCTCAAAGTGTATTACGTATCGTCATACATGTCTCATCAGTGCCAATAATGGCCTATTCAAAGCGCAATCCATTGAATCGGGACCTTTATCGATGTGGGAAGTCGTTGAGCCAGCCACCCGCATGAGCTGGCCGGCAACTCACATCAGCGACTGAACATGAGAGTTCAGCGCCGGGGTCCTACTTGAGACTGCGAGGCCGGCGCCTAGCGATCACTCACGGACTTTCGATAGACGTTCGTGTCACGTCGCTCAAATCCAAGCCGTTCGTACAACCGATTCGCGGCCTCTCGCGTCGGTCGCGACGTCAAATCGACGGTCCGTGCTCCCAGTTGTTGTGCACGCTCAAGTGCAGCCCCCGTCAGCTGATCGGCCACTCCTTGGCGACGAGCCGACTCGTCAACAACGACATCCTCGATCCAGGCACGGCAACCTGTGGCCGTCTCAAAAACGTGCAATGTCAGAGTTCCCACGATCTTGTCGTCACGCTCGGCAACAAACAACGTTGTACCGGAGTCACTCACGATTCGTTCCACGTCGGAAGCACGCAATGTCGTCGCCGATGAGGAGAGTTGCGGGATCAATCTGTTCAGAGCATCAACGAGAGCGTCGTCGATCTCGCGAATCTCTCGGACGCGCACGGTCACGATGTGCCGCGCCACACTGGTCGCCGCAACGTGTCATAGAACACGTCACGGCGCTCACCGTCGATTGCGGCGAAGATCGGCTCGGCCCAACGTTCGGCGCCGAGTATTGGTGACGGCAGGGCGTCTCGAGTGAACCATCCCGCGTCGGCGCACTCGAGGGGATGCGGATTGAGTTCACCGGAGATATACCGACAGAAGAAGAGCAGTGAGTACAGCGGAATCCGTGATGTTCCCAGGCGCAGGCCGTCCAGCACGCCAATCAGTCGCACTGGTTCGACGAGCAGACCCGTTTCTTCCTCGACCTCCTTTACGACCACTTCGGGGGCGGAGTATCCGATATCGCACCAACCGGTTGGATACAACCAAATTCCCGAATCGGCGCGCTGGATCAGCAGCAACTCGCCGCGTTCATTGGTGACGGCTGCGCCGACGGCGACTTTGGGCGTCGCGTAGCCCGGAACGCCGTCGCCGATCTGGCCCATCCACTCTTCAACGTGTCCGGTCGTGTCTTGGGCCCCGTCAAGACCGTCATCAGCTGCGGCCTTGATGTCCCCGGCGATCTTCAGAACCTCTTCGAACCGCTCACGTTCGTACTGGCTCTGGGTGAAACCGAGTCCGGTGCGCGCAACCCCGGCGAGTGACTCCGCCCATCGTCGCAGAGCCTTTTCGGTAACCGGCTCCCCCACGGCGCGAACGCTAGCAACCGCAATTACTGAAACGTGATGTCAAGAACCTCATCGAGTTCGCCGACCATGCCGGTGTAGAACTCACCGAACTCGCCGTAGAGCGCCGAGCCTTCGTCGTAACGCATTGAGTACACGCACTCTTTGAGATCGTCCATGTGCACGCCGAAGAGCGTGACGCCCCACTCGTAGTTGTCGAGCCCCGTTGAACCAGTTACGAGTTGCAGCACGCGACCGCGGAAGTTGCGCCCGCTGGCGCCGTGCTCGCGCATGATGCGCTCGCGCTCCTCGTAGGGCAACTGGTACCAGTTATGCGTCTCGCCGCGTCGTTTGGTCATCGGGTAAAAGCAAAAGGCGCTCTTACCCTCGGGCGGCAGCTTCGGATAGAGCCGCTCGTTCAGCATCTCTTCGGGCATTCCCGCGGCGTACTCACTCACTTCGGTGACCGAGACGTAGCTGGCGGGAATCTGCAGTCCCGCCGTTTGGATCATCGTCTGAAATCCTCGTAGTTCCCAGACGTCACGCCCGAGAGCCATGAAGCAGAGATCCGCCTTGGCCCCGAGGATCGCCACGGGCACGATCTGCAGACCGCTCTCCATCGCTTCGTCGACGACGATGCGCACCGACTCGCGCGCTACGAGCGGGGTGGTGGAACAGAACAGGTGCAAAACATTGAGACCGCGACTGGGTCCGAGGGCGTCATCACTCATTGAGCCAACCTTAGAAGCCAGAAACGACGAAGCCGCGGGGACGAACCCCGCGGCTTCGATCGAAAATTGAGACGAACGATTTAGTAGTCGTCCATCCCGCCGCCCGGCATCGCCGGAGCCTTCTCTTCGGGCTTGTCGACGATGACCGCCTCGGTCGTGAGGAACAGCGCCGCAATCGAGGCCGCGTTCTGCAGCGCCGAACGCGTCACCTTGGCCGCGTCGATGACGCCCGCCTTGATGAGGTCCTCGTAGTCACCAGTCGCCGCGTTGAGACCGTGATTGGCTCCCGGGAGGTTGCGAACCTTGTCCACGATGACGCCACCTTCGAGTCCGGCGTTGGTCGCAATCTGCTTGAGCGGCTCTTCCACGGCCCGCGCCACCATGCGCGCACCCGTCGCCTCGTCACCGGAGAGCTTCTCAGCCGCTTCGAGAATGCGCGTCTGGCTGCGCAGCAACGCCACGCCACCTCCGGGCACGACACCCTCTTCGATGGCCGCCTTGGTCGTGGAGACCGCGTCTTCGATGCGGTGCTTCTTCTCTTTCAGCTCGACCTCAGTGGCCGCGCCAACCTTGATGACCGCCACGCCGCCGCTCAACTTGGCGAGACGCTCTTGGAGCTTCTCGCGGTCGTAGTCACTGTCGGTGTTCTCGATCTCGGCCTTGATCTGAGCGATGCGACCCTTGATCTCGTCGTCGCTGCCGGCTCCCTCAACGATGGTCGTCTCGTCCTTGGTCACAACCACCTTGCGAGCGGTGCCGAGCAGTTCGAGGCTGGTGTTCTCGAGCTTGAGACCCACTTCCTCCGAGATGACGGTCGCGCCGGTCAGGATCGCGATGTCCTGGAGCATGGCCTTGCGGCGCTCGCCGAAGCCCGGAGCCTTCACCGCTACGGACTTAAACGTGCCGCGAATTTTGTTCACGACGAGAGTCGCGAGGGCTTCGCCCTCCACGTCCTCGGCGATGATCACGAGTGGACGACCCGACTGCATGACCTTTTCGAGCACCGGCAGGACGTCGCGCACCGCGCCGACCTTGGTGCCAACGAGCAGGATGTAGGCGTCCTCAAGGACCGCCTCCATGCGCTCGGTGTCGGTTGAGAAGTACGGCGAGATGTAGCCCTTGTCAAAGCGCATGCCCTCGACGAGGTCCATGTCCATGCCGAAGGTCTGGCTCTCTTCAACGGTGATGACGCCGTCTTTGCCGACCTTGTCGATCGCCTCAGAGATCATCGCGCCGATCTCGTTGTCGGCCGCGGAGATGGATGCCACCTGGGCGATCTGCTCCTTGGTGTTGGCTTCCTTGCTGAGCTCGTGCAGCGAGCTGACCGCGGCCTCAACCGCGGCCTCGATGCCCTTTTTCAGGCTCATCGGGTTGGCCCCGGCGGCGACGTTCTTGAGTCCCTCACGGACCATCGCCCACGCCAGCACCGTGGCGGTCGTCGTGCCGTCACCGGCGACGTCGTCGGTCTTCTTCGCGACCTCTTTGACCAGTTCGGCGCCAATGCGCTCGTAGGGGTCTTCGAGGTCGATCTCCTTGGCAATCGAGACACCGTCGTTAGTAATGGTCGGCGCGCCCCACTTCTTGTCGAGCACGACGTTGCGGCCCTTGGGGCCGAGGGTGACGCGCACGGCGTCAGCCAGCTTGTTCATTCCCCGCTCGAGGGCCCGGCGGGCCTCTTCGTCGAACGCGATCAGTTTCGCCACGGTTCTTCCTCCTGGTGGGTCAGAGACACAATGCGGGAGAAATTCTAGCACTCCCCTCTCGAGAGTGCTAGCAGACGTCCACCCCGACTGCTAGACCGCGCCCCCGGCCACGGCGGGCACGATCGAAACCGTTTGACCGTCGACGAGCACGGTGTCCAAACCGTCCAGAAAGCGCACGTCCTCGTCAGCCACAAAGACATTCACGAACCGGCGGATCTGACCGTTGGCGTCGAGAATTCGCGAGGCCAGTTCCTCATTGAGCCCGCCGAGCGCTTCGCGCACCGTGGCTGCCGCCACGGTCACTTCGGCCGCGCCGCCGGCGAGTGGACGCAGCTGGCTGGGCAGTCGCACCGTGATCGTCACGACGCGGCTCCGACGAGTGCGCGAGGAGAGAGCACGAACTCGGCCTCCTCGAGTGACGGACCGATCGTCGCGGTGGGTGTCGCGGTCGCAACAACCGCATCGAGCGTCTTCAGTCCGTGGCCCGACACGATGGCGACTACCGGTCGACCGGGATCGAGCGTGCCGCGTTCCACTAACTGGCGAAGTGAGGCAATGGTGACCCCGCCCGCGGTCTCCGCGAAAATTCCCTCGGTGCGCGCGAGCAACGAGATCCCGTCGAGCACTTCGTCATCGCTCACCGCGGCGCAGTCGCCGCCGCCGCGGCGCAACTCGTCGAGCACGTAGAGACCATCGGCGGGATTGCCAATGGCGAGTGAGCGCGCAATCGTGTCGGGACGAACCGGCGTGATGACGTCGGCACCGTTGCGCCACGCTGTCGCCACCGGTGAGCAGCCCGCGGCTTGGGCTCCAAAGAGCCGGGGCCGTTCACCGTCGAGCAGTCCCACCGTGATGAGCTCCTCGAACCCCTTGGCGATCTTCGTTAACTGGCTGCCGGAGGCCACCGGCACCACGACTTGGCCCGGCAAGCGCCAGCCGAGCTGTTCGGCGATCTCGAACGCCAGTGTCTTTGACCCTTCGGCGTAGTACGCGCGGAGATTGACGTTGGCGAACGCCCAATCAGGATGCTCACTCACGAGTTCGGCGCAGAGGCGGTTGACGTCGTCGTAACTACCGTTGACGGCCAACACCGTGCCGCCGAAGATCGCCGTCATCGCGACCTTCGATTTTTCGAGATCGCTCGGAATCACCGTCACACTCGGCCAACCAATCGCCGCCGCGTGCGCGGCCACCGACGTCGCGAGATTGCCGGTGGAGGCACAGGCCGCCGTTGTAAAGCCCAGTCGCCGGGCACTCGAGAGCGCGACTGAGACCACTCGATCCTTAAATGACCCTGTCGGATTGCGGGTGTCGTCCTTTAACCACAGCTCGGACAGTCCGAGCACGCGAGCCAGCCGGTCCGCGCGCACGAGCGGCGTCCAGCCGGCGCCCAGATCAATCGGTGCCGAACCGGGATCGGGCAGCAGGTCGCCGTAGCGCCAAATAGATCGTGGCCCCGCCGCGATGCTTTCGCGCGTGATAACGCCACGCGCACTTTCGTAGTCGTAGGCCACCTCGAGCGGCCCGAAACAGAGATCGCACACGTAGCGCGCCTCACTCGGGTACGTCGTCGAGCACTCCTTGCAGATGAGTCCAACCGCGAAGCTCATGATCTCCCTTGTCATCGTTCGGGCTTTGGCACCTGGTTCGACGAGCGGGGTGCTCTGGTGTCGAACTGGTTGTCGCGACGTCGTAGGGCCCGTCCCTCAGTCGCTCTTGATGTTGGGATCCATTATGACGGGTATTCCGCCTTACCGTCCAGTCGCCTCCGATATCGGTTCTGGAGGCAGCTCGCGCATGGTGCGCAATGGTGAAGGAATAAGAAATAAGAGTCCGCTGAGCGAGCCAATGGTCGCGATCCACAAAGTGGAGCGCACCCCGAGAGACGCTCCCAGAACGCCGCCGAGCACCGCCCCGATCGGCCGCACCCCGTAGTTCACGAAGGTGAACGCGCCGGAGACCCGTGCGCGCATGGTCGGAGGAATCATCGCGGTGTTGATCGTTCCCGCGAGGATGTCGAGCAACATGACCCCGACGCCTGAGAGCAGCTCGGCCACAAAGAGCAGCGAGATGACGAGCCACTTCGGTCCGCTGGCCACCGGAACCAAGATGAGCGGGGCCGTGAAGATCCCGCACGCCCAGATGAGTCCGGGTCCAAAGCCGAAGCGACGCGCGTAGCGACCGGCCAGCGACGACGACACCACCGTGCCAATCGACGCGATGCCGAGCACGACGCCGAGAGTCCCCGAATTGATGTGGAGGTATGTGACGGCGTACAAGATGACGAGCGCGGCGTACATGTAGTTAAAGAGGTTGAGCGTCGCGATGCCGATTAACTCGGCGCGAATCACCGGACTTGATCTGATCCAGCGCGCACCCGCGCCCAGAGCGGCCTTCTCGCGCGTCGCGGGCGGAGGCTCATTGGCTTTGACGCGACCAAGACAGACCGCGGACCACAGAAATGACGCGGCGTCGACGACTAGTGCGCCCGGGCCGCTGATCAACTGCACGAGCGCTCCACCAATGCTGGTGCCAATCAGCCCTGAGGCTCCCCGTGTGCCGTTGATGAGCGAGTTCGCCGCCACGTACTCCTCGCGGGTCACAATCGACTGAAAGACGCTGCCGTACGCGACCATGAACCAGGTGCTGAGCGTGCCGACTGCGAACGCGACCACGTACAGCATCGGCCAGCTCACGTGTCCCGCGAGATACGCCACCGGCACCACGAGGGTGAGCAGTGCGCGACCGAGGTCCGCGACGATCATCACACGACGGCGACTCTTTCGTCGATCCACAAAGACGCCGGCGTGCAGCGCGAACAACAGATTGGGCACGAGGTACGCCGCCGTAAGCAGTCCCATTTGCGCGGCGTGCGCGTGCAATGTCAACACTGCGGTCAGCGGCAGTGCAATGCCCGTCAACTGGTCACCCAGCATCGACACGGCTTGGCCCGTGTAGAAGCGCCGGAAATTGGCGTTTTGAACGAGGATGGCCGGGGGTCGAAGTTTCATGGGTGGTGAAGTGCGCGCGATCGTCGTGCGGCGCGGGCCCACGATAGGTCTCTAACTCACGCGCGTGGCGATCCAATCAACGTCGGGCGCGATCGGCACTTCATCGACTCGTCGTAACCTTTCACGGTGAGCGCGAATGAGGTCCCTTGGACTCTCGGGCTCGATGAGTACGACGCCGAACGGGTCGTGAATCTCAAGGGTTCACACACGATCAGCGTGGTGGTTCCCGCACAAAACGAGTCACTGACGATCGGTTCGGTGCTCGACGCGGCGTCGCACTACGTCGTCAATGGTTCACCATTCGTCGACGAGCTCATCGTGGTTGACGATCACTCCAGTGACGACACGGCGACGGTTGCAGCGCGTCACGGCGCACGCGTGGTTCCTCTGGACGGCCCGTCGGGCAAAGGCGAAGGAATGAGCTGCGGACTCGCCGCGTCCACCGGCTCGCTCGTGGTGTTTCTCGACGCTGACGTCACCAACACCACGATCGACTTTGTTCCCCGGATGGTGCAGCCACTGCTCGAACGTCCCGAGATTGAACTGGTGAAGCCGTACTACGTGCGTCCCCTGCTCGATATGCCGACCGGTGGTGGACGCGTAACCGAACTCGCGGCGCGTCCGATTCTCTCGTTGCTCTTTCCGGGTCTCGGTGAGATTCGCCAACCGCTCGCCGGTGAGACGGCGGGACGTCGCGAGACGCTTGAAAAGTGCGGGTTCGAAGCCGCCTACGGCGTCGAGATTGCGCTGCTCATTGACGTCGCGCGCGACTACGGCACGAGTGCGATCGCCCAAGTCGATCTCGGGACCCGTCGGCACCGCAACCGGCCGATCGAGGAACTTCGTCCAATGTCAGTGGAGGTGCTGCGCGCCGCGCTGCAGCGCTACGGCCTTCATTTCCCTGAGAGCAGTTAGCCCCGAGCGTTCGGTCCCAGAATCACGACCACGTCAACGCCGGCGTACCCCGGGATCTGGTTGACAATCCCGCTGTAGGGACGAGCTGCGCTGGCGGGCACGTGGATCTCGCTCGCAATCAACAACGCCGCCCAGCGAAATCCCAACTTGTAGTACACGATCGTCGCGGCGACGTGGGGGCCATTGATCGGCGAAAGCGCGTCCCAGTTCTTGGTCACCAGCACGTTGTTGGTGATTTCACGAGCGAACCCGGATGTCGAGGTGCCGTTGGCCACCTGGACCTTCACGTCGTGGTGCGGCACCGTGGTCGACGTCGTCGGCAAGGTCGTGGTGGTCGTGGACGGCGGGGCCACGGACTTGCCGGTCACCGCAATGGGGTTCACGAAGTGAAAGACGAGCACCAGCGTCGCGATGAACAGCACGAGGAGTCCCACCGCAATCTGCGGGGATGGCTGGTAGTGGCTACCCGAGTGCGCCGGCGCGTGGCGCGAGTGCTCGGCGTCGCCGTCGCTCATCGCGTCGAGCCTAGAGCGCACCATCGACAGCTCGAGGCGGGACAAAAGTAACCTTGAGCGCACCGCCGGTGTGGCGCAGCTGGTAGCGCAGGCGATTTGTAATCGTCAGGTCGTGAGTTCGAGTCTCACCACCGGCTCTCGCGCGCGGTCAGAGACTGCTAAAGAAGTTCCCCACGGCGTCCACGGCATTAGAGATGTCGTCGCCGAAGCTGCTGAACGCGCTGCCGATCGACTGGATCGCGCTGTTGGCCCAGCCAGCCGCCGAGAGAATGCCCGCCCACACCGTGTCGGACACATTGGAGAACGTCGCCTTTAACGCGTTGTAGGCGGCAGTGGCGTCCGCACCAATGGAGTTAAAGATGTTGGCGACGGTTTGGGCGGCGTCGTTGAAGACCGAGCTCATCGCGCTCGCGATGTCCGAGAGGCTCTTTCCGAGGTTGTTGAGAATCGTCGCGACCGCGGTGTCGGCGGCGTTAAAGGCGTCCTTCAGAGCCGAGGCGATCTCGGTGACGCCGTAGCTGAGGTTGTTGAGGATCGTCGCTGCCGCGGACGCCGCGTCGTTGTAGATGGAGTCGAGCGCGCCGGCAATCTCGTCGACCGTCGCGCCAATGTCCTTCAAGATCTGGGCGCAGTCGGCGTCGAGCGTGTTGAAGACATCTTTCAAAGCCCCGGAGATCTCGTTGATCCCATAGCCAATGTCGTTCAGGATCGTGGCGACGCCGCTCGCGACCTCGTTGTAGGCGTCACTCAACGCCGTGGCGATGTCGTTGATCGCGTAGCCGACGTCATCGAGGATCTGGGCGGTTTCGGCCGCCACCTGGGAGTACGCGCTTTGTAGGGCGTTGGCGACTTCGGTCGCGGTGTAGCCAATCTCCTCGAGCACTTGGGCGGCGTCTTGGGCCGTGGCGTTGGCGAAGTCGGTCAGGCCGTTGGCGATCGCCACGCCGGCATTGTCGAAGGCGTCGGTGATCTGGGTCGCGGTGGCGTCGAACTCGTTCTTCAGCGCGTCGCCAATTTCAACCGCGGTCGCCCCGATGTCGTTCATGAAGGTCACGACCGCCTGCAGCGTTTCGCCGGCGATCTTCTTGAGCGACGCGGCAATCGCGTCAAAACTGAACGACCAGTCCGTTGACAGCGTGACCGAGACGCTCGCGCCGAGGAATGTGAAGGTCAGTCCGGCCGACATGTCGCCGACCGACGTGCAGCTCGCGTCGGTGCAGTTACCGATGGAGAGCGATCCGCCAGCGATGTCGTAGCCGTCGATCGAGAAGTCGACGGTGATCGAGAAGTAAAACGCCACGCCGCTCGGCGAGGCCACGAAGCTGCCGGCCAACGTGCCGGTAAAGACGCCGCCGAGATCCACCGACGCGCTGCCGTTAAAGGTGATCGTCGAGCCGTTGACCGAGAAGGTGAAGTTGATATTGCCCATGTCGAAGCCGCCGGGGGCGAAGTCGACGTTGCCGGTGAGCGTGAAGTCAGTGGGGCTGGTGAAGCTGCCATTCAGCGTGATGACGACGCCGACGACCGTGACCGTCGCGCTCGCGGTCACGCTGACCGACGAGAGGATGTTCTTGATATTGCCGCTCGCGACCACGTTCATGGTGAGCGTGAATGAGCCGAGGGATATATCGGCGTTCCCGTTAAAGGTGAAGTCGCCCGAGGAGTCAAAGGAGCCCGAGAGCGTGACGGTGCCGACGTTGTCAATCGAGATGTTGCCGCTGAAGGCCAGCGAGAAGCTCGACGTGGTGATGGAGATCGTGAGGCTGTCGCCGGTCGAGCTGAACGGCCCAATGCTGAAACTCGAGATGGTGACGTTGGCGGTAAAGGAGAACGGGTTTGGCGTGAGCGTGGCGTCGACATGGATGGCCACGCCGAGGAACGTGCCGTCAAAGGCGACCTCAAAGCCCGGCTGGAGCGTGAAGGTGCCGATCGTGCAGCCGTCCGGCGCGGCCACGAGGCTGGCGTAACTGGCAGTCACGACCCCGCCGATGTTGATGATCGTCGGTCCGGGCGTCCCGCCGCTCGGCGGTGTGCCGATCGTGACCTGGACGCACGGGTTGGTGTCAGACAGGTTGAGCGCAAACGTGATGGGGATCGCGTTGCCGTCGCCCATTCCCAGCTCTTGGAGCAACGTGCCCGGCAGCGTGCCGCTGGCGGAGATACCGAGTTCGGGCACGAGTGTGGTGAGGTTGATGCCGCCTTGCAGCGTGAGCGAGTTGATGTTGAGCCCGGTGAGGCCCATCACGTTGGACCAGATCGGTTGGTTGTTGACGCCGTTGGCCGAGAAGCTGAGCAGCAGGTTGCCCGTCGTGTCGAGAGCGATACGCAGCTGGATATTGATGACGGTGGTGGCGCCGCCGTCGGCCGATCCGGAGATGGTGAGGGTGCCGTTTTCCGCGGCCGACACCGTGATCGTCCCGCCGAGGTCGCTGACCGACAGAGTCAGGTTGCTAAAGGAGAACGCGAACTCACTCGACCCGGTGCTGACCGCGGCGCTCTGGGTGAAGACGGCGTTGATCGACCAGCTCGACGACGACGTGTACTGCAGGTAGATCGAGATGTTGCCGGCCGGGATGTGCGCGAAGGAGACCAGCCAGTCAGGGATCGCAATGGAGCCCGAGAGGATGAACGTGCCCTTTGGCAACTGGACGGTGAGTCCGTCCATCTTGAGCGTGGTGGCGAAGCTCGAGTAGGCGATGGTGTCGATCGAAGCGTTGGCCCCCGCGATCGTGAAGCCGGTGAATGACGCCGCGACGAGGAAGCCGGAGTTCGTAAACAGCACCGCGAAGTTGATGGTGAGCGAGTGCCCGAAGATTGAGATCGAACTGGATCCGGTGAGCAACAAGGCGAGGCCGCTCGAAGTGGCCGAACCGGGAATCGAGACGGTGCCGGCGACGGACGCCAACGTGGCAAAGCTCGGATCGTTGTACCCAATGTCGAGGGTCGGGTTCGTGAGTGAGACCGAGATCCCCGACGTGTTGATGAGCGAGACGGTGCCTGTGAGCGTCGCCGCCAGTTCAAAGCGCTTGGACTGCACGCCGACAATCGCGTCAACGGTGGCGGTCAATGTGGTCGTGCTGCCCGGCACGATGAAAGAGAGGCTGCCGGAGATTGCGAAGTAGAGCGAGTCACCACCACCGGTGCAGAACGTCGTGTGGCCGCTCGGGCAGATCGTCCCGATCGACACGGTCACGGTCGTCAGCGTGGCAACACCTGACACCAGGGTGATCGGACCTAGAGTGGCCGACAAACTCCACTGCACACCGCTGCCCGCGTCAGTCAGGGTCCCGGTGATGCTCGTTGCCGGAATCACAAAGCCCGGCGCCACCGTGAATCCGCCGCTGCCCGAGGACGCACTCACCGTCAAGGTCCAGTGCGTCGAGTCGGTGTAACTGAGGTTGGCCGAGAGAGTGAATCCACTGCTGAGCGTCAAAGTCAGCGCGCCGCTGAACGCCGGTGAACTCGCGCCGGAGTTGTAGACAAAGGTCAACGACCCCGTGAGCGTGACTCCGCCGCCGAGCGAGATGGGAGTCGGTGTCCCGGTCGTTCCGGTGACGAGCGACAACGTACCCGTCAGTCCCGAACTGGACTTCGTGAGCGAACCGAAGATCGACAGTGAGGTGGAGAGGAACGGCAGCGTCGCGCCCGTCACCGCCACCGACCAGTTGTTGGCGTTGGTGTAGGAGAACGACACGGGGAGGCTCATCGCCGAACCCACCGCCAGTGTCAAGGTGCCGCTGAAGCTGGCCGAACTGGCCGACGAGTTGTAAGTGAAGGTGACCGATCCGGTCAGCGTCACGCCGCCGCCGAGAGAGATCGCGCTCGGCGAACCCCCGGTGCCGGTCTGCAAGGTGAGCGTGCCGGCGATGACCCCGCCGGTGTCAGTGAGTGACCCCGACGCGCCGAGGGAGACCGAACCAAGTGAGACCGTGGCGCCGCTGAGTGACACGCTCCAGTGCGTCGAGTCGGTGTAGCTAAAAGCGACCGGCAAGCTGAGCGAACCAACGCCCAAGCTGAGCGTGCCGCTGAAGCTGGCCGAACTGGCCGACGAGTTGTAAGTGAAGGTGACCGATC